>JAQWSZ010000030.1:0-13270 GCA_029242945.1 Gammaproteobacteria bacterium
TAGATAGTCTTTAATTCAAGCGTTCTTTATTATTTAATACCTATAGTAAAAATACCAAGAACTTGAGTATCGAAGCTTGCAGTTTTAGTATCAAAATCAATTGTAATTTCACCACCTCCTGGTGGAGTAAATATTGGATCAAATGATTGTGAGAGATCATTGAAGATGTAAGCTTGTATGTCATTGGAGTTCTCAATAGCAGTGATATCAATTGGTATAGAAATAGTAGCTGGTGAATTGAATAATGTTCTATATGGACCAAAATAAATAGAGTCTGAAATGGCATTGACTAATTTGGGCATATCTTTTTGTGGCTGACTTTTCTTTTGAGTTCCTATCATTGCGTTGAAATCAAACCATGCACTGATTAAATGATCATCATACGTTTTGAATTCATTAAACGGCCTAATAGCTGTAGAATTGGTATTAGGGTCTCTTGAATTTTCATGTCTATAGCTCAATTCATATGTATAAGATTCTGGTGCTCCTGGGTTGGGATCTTTTCTTACAAGTAGTTTTGCACCTTTTAAATCACCATTTTTAACCTCAATTACCCCACCATCTATATAGGAAATAGGACCCGAAGTTAGTATCTCAATACCTAAATCTGGAAGCAGACCAAATTGTTCAATACCACCTCTAATTCTTTGAGCATATCCAATATTAAATTCTTCTCTCACTTCATCGAATGTTTCCATTAAAGTAACTTTTGTATAGTCATTGGGGCAATTGTGTTTTTGATCTAATATTTGTATTAATGAGCCATCATTTTCATATTTTTCACACCATGAAATATCAAATATACCCTGATTCATTTCTTCTATTGTATTCAGAGGCAAGCTATTGAGTTCTCTGATTTTTAATGAAGTATCTTGACCGTTATAATACCAATGCGAAGGAACAATGATTATATTCTTCTTGCCGTCAACTTTAATTGCCTGTTCCAGTTGATCTCGAATTGTTTCAAAACGAAGATCATCATCGGGATGGCCAAAAATTGTACTTGGAAATCTTGAATAACCATACAGACTATTTGTTCGACTATCTTGACTACCTAATCCATCCGATCGATTGAAATTGATATTCCAACGGCCACCACTCTTCTCATCATAGTAAGCCTCAACATACCGCTTAAAACTGAGATAATTATTAAATGCATTTTCATGATAAACCTCTTTGATCCACGGGTGAGGTGCTCCCAGAGGACCTTGGGGATCTCTTCCAGGCCAAGGCAATCCATAAGTTGCATAAATGAGAGAAATTTCTTCTCCATCAGAATAGTTTTCTAAATAACGCTCCATGTTATGGATCAACATAAGATTGTATTCAGGTGTTCTTCCAACCTGTCTGATCTGTTTTAAATCAACATGATTCTTTAACCCAGAATTGCACAACTTATAGGCAACTTTATTTCTTGTCATAAAATGATTTGCATAGAAATTATGATCTGTGGTTTCTCGAGTTAGAAGCATGTTCTTGAAGCCTCCCCATTTAGCCATAGCCCAGGCCACATCATCATGTCTTGCAGAGTAACCAGAATTTTTTTCATACATACCAAATCTTATTTTGACTCGATTGCCAAAATAGTTATCCATAAAATCTGTGAGGAAGTCTTCCATAAAATTAGTCATTGGATGCATTCCAGTTGTCTGTTTATCTGCCCCTAATAATTTATTAATCCTTCTATAAAAAACAACGTCTTGTTCCCTCACATCTTGAACACCATTGGGAGCAAATATTTTATAATAATCGGGAAGTGGATCAGCACCATTTCTTGGGTCTACTGTTAAAATATTTCTTCTCCCATAACCATCACCTGAACCCGTTACTTTTATTTTTTCATATTGTTCTGCATCCATTCTTGTGAGTGTGACAGTTTCATCTAAGACGTTTATATAGAGGTCTTTGTTTTTATCAAATCGATACATACCGGAATTATCATAATATTCTTCAAACCCTTCAGTTAAAAAGGAACTAACGTGTGGATAGCTGCCCATTGATGAACGGTAAGGGTATTCACCTACAAAGTTTTCTGTGCACTCTTGATTTTTTCTTAAGGCCTGGATTCCAATACGACTCCGTTGCGCAATACCTTGGTAATAGCTTTCAGAGAAACCTTCTGGTTGACCCCAATCAGTAACAACGACTGCAACTTTATCACTATTCATTAGTCTAAAACTAAATAGTGTTATGAGCCATATAGCAGCTAGTAGGCTAATAATTTTGACTATGTTAATCATGTAATATTTCATAATTTATTTTGGATTATTTAATGTATCTGGAACTATTCCTTCGTGATGATGAATAATTTTCCAAGTATTGTTATCTTGAATAAAAACATCAGTTATTCTTACTCGTCCTGAGAGAGCGTTAGGTTCTTGATAAGAAAAATCAAGGTAATAAAGTGCTAAGCAAGAATTTTTTTGAATGGATACTAAAGGTTCTTCAATATCTAGTGTTAATTTACCTCGTTTTATTTTTTGTCTCTGATCTTTATGATGAAAATCATGTACATTTTTTTCACCTGTAATTAACTCAGGTGTAAAAATATCCCAGATGCTTACATTTTTATGCATATGACTCTCGAGGGTAGCAATATCACCTGTTTCGAATGAATCGAAAATAGAAGTAATAATTTTCTTAATAGTTGTTTCAACATTCATAGAGAATGATAGTATTATTTATCAATAAATAAATAGTATATGATTTCTTAATTAATATTAAGCATATCAAGACAAGGGGTATAGCATGAGTCAATCGTTTGTTACTTTAAATTTCTTACCAAAAAATAAATTTAAAATTGATCTTGTAGAAGGAGTAACGAAAACTAATTTCTTTTCTATCTGCTATGGAGCTTTAACCACAATAGGTCTTTTAACTTTTATTTCCTATGCTACTAACTATGTATTAATAGAAAACTTAGCCTATGAACGAAATCAAATAGGAACTATTGTTGGTAATTTGCAGGTCGTTGCAGAAATTGCATTACTATGTGTCTTTTTACCAGTTGGTTTACTTGCCGATAAAATTGGCAGGAGGCCAGTTTATTCCTTTGGCATGTTTGCAATGGGGCTCTCTTATTTTCTCTATCCATTAGCCACCGGCATTGGAGAATTAACGCTTTATAGAGTGATCTATGCAATTGGAATGGGATGTGCAACAGGGATGTTAGGAACCGTGACTGCTGATTATCCTCAAAATCACACAAGAGGGAAAATGATTGCCGTAACAGGCATTCTGAATGCCACTGGCGTTATTATTGTTTCACTGGTCTTTGCAAGAATGCCAAAGAATTTTGCTGAAATGGGATATGATCAAATTACAGCAGGAAAGTATGCCATGTGGGTTGTAGCAGGCACTTGTTTGATTACATCAATTGTAGTTGCTTTTGGTTTAAAAAAAGGTACTCCTACCGAAGAACAGAAGAAGATTCCTTATATGGAACAGATCAAATCTGGTCTAGCTGAAGGTCGGAATCCACGAATACTTTTAGCTTATGCAGCGGCTTTCGTAGCTAGAAGTGATCTTGTTATCCTTGGAACATTTCTAGTGTTATGGGGAGTAACAGCAGGAGTTGATGCTGGTATGACAACTTCCGAAGCTACATCTGCAGCAAGGCTTTTGTTTGTAACTTCTTCAACAGCAGCACTTATTTCCTCTCCTATTATTGGTTATGCAATTGACAAGATCGATCGAATAGTGGCCGTTTCTTTTTGCATGGCTATAGCAGCTGCAGGTTATCTCTCAATGTTTTTTATTGATGATGTTTTGGATGATGTATACAGGCCTTTGTTTATTTTATTGGGCATAGGGCAACAATGTGCTTTTTTTGCAGCAACAACACTGCTAGGTCAAGAAGCACCTACTATAAAACGTGGTGCTGTAGTTGGTGTTTTTAATTTGGCAGGCGCTTTAGGTATTCTAATATCAACTGGGGTGGGTGGAAGAATATTCGATTCTATTGGTCCATCGGCTCCTTTTATTTTTATTGGTGTCTGCAATATTGTTGTCTGTTTTTTCGCTATGTATGTTAATAAAATAGCTCCAACTAAATAAATATTAGTCTTTCTTTAATGTGTCCCTGTATATATACAACCACTATTACAAGTCTCTTTGATTTCAACTTTTGATAATTGAATTGGAGTATTGAGCATTTTCTGCCATATCCATATGGCTAAATTTTCACTGGTTGGGTTTTCTAGGCCCTCTATTTCATTCAAATAAGAATGATCTAGAATTTGTCTTATGGGTTCGAACGCTTGAACAATATCTGCAAAATCAATGATCCAACCTGTCTGTGAATCTGGTTCACCTTCGATATAGATTCTAATTAAGAAAGAGTGGCCATGGAGTTTTCCACATTTATGTCCATCAGGCACATTAGGTAGTAAATGTGCTGCTTCAATTCTAAATTCTCTATATATTTCCATAATAATCTCAATGGCGCGCCCGGAGAGATTCGAACTCCCGACCTTGTGGTTCGTAGCCACACGCTCTATCCAGCTGAGCTACGGGCGCTTAATCTTTATTATAATTCAATTCGCTAGTCCATAGCGAGTTATGGGGTAAGTTTAATTAATTTGTTTTTCTTGAAGCAATGAATAGCTTTAAAAATTATCTTTTCTTTTTCTTATCTCTGCAAATACTGATACGTTTGATTGGTCAGTCATATCTAGATTTTGCTTTATCTTAGAATCATTGGCTCTGACAAATGGATTTGTTAACTTTTCTATTCCTACATTAGTTGGTACGGTTGGAATATTTTTCATTCTTTTTATATTTACTTCATTTATTCTCTCAATTAATTCTCTATTAATCGGATCTATAGTAATTGCAAATTCCGCATTATTTTTTGTGTATTCATGAGCACAATAGAGTTTTGTTTCATCTGGCCAATTGGTAATAATATTTAGTGAATTCCACATTTGTTCAGCTGTGCCTTCAAATAAGCGACCACAGCCCATAGCAAATATTGTATCGCCTACAAAGGCTATTTTTTCATTTTCAAAATGATAGACAATATGACCTGTTGTATGTCCTGGTGTGTGATAACTAATTACTTTATGGTTTCCAAAGTAAAAAACCTCTTCATGACTTACTTTTTTATCTATACCAGGGATTCTTTCTTGATCCATTTTTGGACCTATAACTTGGCAATCTGTTTTATTTTTTAGTTCAATATTGCCACCAGCATGATCATAATGATGGTGCGTATTTAGAATATGAGTCAGCTCCCATCCATTGATATCTAATGCTTTCTCAATGGCTGATACTTCTGGTGTATCTATTGTTGCAGTCAGTTTTTTTTCATTATCATGAATTAGGAAGCCGTAATTATCAGACAAACAAGGAAACATGTAAATCTCTAGAGGCGACTGATTCATTTCTTTTAACTCTATTCTTTAAGTCTAGGCATTAATTCAACTAAGTTGCAGGGTTTTGTACGATGATCCAATTGTTCTGAGATAAGAAGATCCCACCCATCTTTGCAAGCTCCTGGAGAACCTGGCAGACAAAATGTAAATGTCCCATTAGCAACCCCTGCAAAAGCTCGGGATTGTAATGTTGATGTTTTAATATGTTGATAAGAAAGTGACCTGAACATCTCACCAAAACCATCAATAGTTTTATCCAGAAGAGGTAGGATGGCCTCTGGAGTTCCATCATGACCTGTAATACCAGTACCTCCTGTAGTAATAATAACGTGAACATCTTCTTGCAGAATCCATCGCGATACAATGGCTCTTATTTGATAGCAGTTATCTTTACAGATTTGACGATCAATCAAGTTATGATTTGCATCATTAACTCTATTGATCAATAGGTCTCCTGAATCATCATCTTCTATCTCTCTTCGATCTGAGATCGTTAGAATTGCTATGTTTACTGCTTTAAATTCTTTTTCTGTTTCTTTTGGCATAAGTTTCAATCATTAATATCACTATAATATTTTAGATTTCTTATGTTATCCATTCTTTTAATTGACTAAAAGCTTGGAGGAGTACAAGCAGATACTATTACGCAATCAATTCCCCCAGTATTTTTGAATCGATGAGGGATACTGCTATTAAAAAGATAGGCATCTCCAACACCAAGAAAGTAGGTTTGATCACCAACTGTTAGTTCCATACGTCCTTCTAGTATTAAGCCACTTTCTTCCGATTCATGAGTAAGCATATTTTTTCCAGTATCAGCACCAGGCTTATATCGTTCGAGAATCATCTGAGGCTGATTATTTTTTAGGTTTTGGCCTACTTGTAAATAAGAAATAAGACCACTGCCTATTTCTACTAATTCATCCTTTCTAAATACCACTTTGTTTTCTTCTAATATATCCATTGCAAAAAAATCACTAATTGAAATAGGTACTGCATCTAAGATTTTCTTCAGCATACCTAGAGAAGGGTTCGTTTTATTGTTTTCTATCAATGAAATAGCAGCATTGCTTACATTTGATTTTTTAGCCAATTGTCGTTGAGAAATATTTCTTTCATCCCTAAGTATTTTAAGACGATTTCCGATGTCAATATCTTTTTCTGGCATGTTAAACTGTTAAATATATTAAACAAAAATTATAAAATACCATTAAAAACAATTATTTATGAAAAATCAATTTAAATATTGTTAAATTTATAAAAAGGTTTATGGTGTGATAAATAATTAAATTATTACAGGAATGATAGCTATGACTAGTCCATTACCCAATTTAGAAGCCTATTGGATGCCTTTTACTGGCAACCGATATTTTAAAAAGAATCCTAGAATGTTTAAACAGGCTAGTGGTATGTTTTATACCTCTTATGATGATGAAAAGATTTTAGATGGTATTTCAGGTTTATGGTGTTGCAATGCTGGTCATTGTCACCCTAAAATTGTAGAAGCAGTTCAAAAACAAGCTGCAACACTTGATTATGCAACAGCTTTTCAGTTAGGACATCCAACTGTTTTCAAAATGGCTGAAAAATTAACTGATATGGCTCCTGAAGGAATGAGCAAAGTTTTCTTTACAAACTCAGGTTCTGAAGCAGTTGATACAGCATTGAAAATGGCATTAGCCTATCATCGTGTTAATGGTGAAGGTCATAGAACTAGGTTTATAGGAAGGGAAAAAGGTTATCATGGTGTTGGCTTTGGAGGTATCTCAGTGGGTGGGATGTCACCTAATAGAAAAATGTTTGGAGCCATGCTTCCGGGCGTTGATCATTTGAAACATACTCATAACTTAGAAAAAAATGCATTCTCAAAAGGCCAACCTCATTGGGGTGGACACTTGGCGGAAGAATTGGAAGAAATCTTGATGCTCCATGATCCATCAACAGTTGCCGCTGTTATCATGGAGCCCATAGCTGGTTCAGCTGGCGTTCTATTGCCACCAGTTGGTTATCTTAATAGAATCAGAGAAATTTGTGATAAACATGGAATACTAATGATTCTAGATGAAGTGATTACAGGTTTTGGTAGAACTGGACATAGTTTTGGAGCAGAGGCATTTAATGTAAGTCCTGATTTAATGACTATTGCTAAGGGAATGACTAGTGGGATGGTACCTATGGGTGGAGTTCTAGTTAAAGAAGATATTTACCAAGCATTTATGGAAGGTCCTGATGATGCGATCGAATTTTTTCATGGGTATACCTATTCAGGACATCCATTGGCTGCTGCAGCTGGATTAGCAGCTTTGAATGTTTATGAGGAGGAAGGATTATTTGATAATGCTAATAATCTAGCACCAGTATTGGAAGAAGAGCTTCAAACTATTAAAGGATCTCCCCATGTTATTGACATTAGAAATTATGGCATGCTTGGAGCAATAGAATTGCAACCGATTGACGGTAAACCCACAGCAAGAGCTATGAGTGTTTTTAGAGAATGTTTTTCAAAAGGAGTTCTGATTAGGACAACTGGAGATAATATAGCTTTATGTCCTCCTTTGATTGCAAACGAAGATCAAATTAGAACTGTTGTGAGAACAGTTAAAGAATCCCTTGATCTACTTGACTGAGTTTTATTCATTATGAAAACTATCAATCATTGGATTCATGGCACTCATCAATCTTCAGCTTCGAATCGAAGAGGCGAGATTTTTAACCCAGCAACGGGCCAAGTCATTGCTGAATTACCCATGGGCAATGCTCAGGATTTAGAAAAAGCAGTTGATTCTGCTGGCAAAGCTTTTCTTACATGGTCTAAGTCATCACTTAGCAAGCGAACACAAATTATGTTTCGTTATAAGCAATTGCTTGAAGAAAATCGTGAGCTATTAACTCAATTAATCAATTTGGAGCATGGGAAAGTTCTTTCTGACGCAGCCGGTTCATTACAAAGAGGCATCGAGGTTGTTGATTTTGCTTGCGGCATACCACATCTTTTAAAAGGAGAGTTCAGTGAACAAGTAGGCACAGGAGTTGATTGCTATAGTACTAGACAGCCTATCGGGATCTGTGCTGGCGTTACACCTTTTAATTTTCCAGCAATGGTTCCAATGTGGATGTTTCCAATTGCAATTATGTGTGGCAATACTTTTATACTCAAGCCATCAGAGAAAGATCCATCTTGTGCGATGAAATTAGCTGAGCTTATGAAAGAAGCAGGGCTGCCCAATGGTGTTTTCAATATAGTACATGGGGATAAAGAAATGGTTGATGCTATTTTGGATCACAGAGAAATTAAAACATTTAGTTTTGTTGGCTCAACACCTGTGGCTCAATATGTTCACAGTAAGGCCTCTGCTAATGGTAAGAGAGTTCAAGCCCTGGGCGGTGCTAAAAATCATGCGATTGTTTTGCCTGATGCCGATATGGAACAAACAGCAAATGCCATTATCGGTGCTGCTTATGGCTCAGCGGGTGAAAGATGTATGGCTATCTCAGTCGTTGTTGCGGTGGATACTATTGCCGATCAATTAAGAGATTTATTAGTTTCAAAAGCAAATGCTCTTAGTATTGGGCCAGGAGATGAAGATAAAAATGATATGGGACCCCTGATTACTGCTGAACACAAACAAAAAGTTTTGCAATACATTGAAGATGGAGTTAGCTCAAATGCTGAATTAGTAATCGATGGTCGATCCCATCCTATTGCTTCTGAAAACCCTGGCTTTTTTCTTGGACCTACTTTTTTTGATCATGTAAAAACCGATATGAATATATATTTGGAAGAGATATTTGGTCCGGTTTTAGTTTTAGTGAGAGTGAAAGATTTTGAAGAGGGTATTGCTTTAGCCAATGATCATCAATTCGGTAATGGTGTTGCACTCTTTACTTCAAAAGGGTCTTATGCGAGAGAATTTGTTAATCGTGTAGAAGTAGGAATGGTTGGTATTAATATAGCAATTCCAGTTCCATTATCTTTTTATAGTTTTGGGGGCTGGAAAGATTCTATTTATGGCGATTCCAATATTTATGGAGAAGAAGGCATAAGATTTTATACCAGAATAAAAACCGTAACAACGAGATGGCCAGATTTAGAAGAAGAGAACAGATTGGATCTTTCCATGCCAGTTATTGAATAGGAGAAAATAATGTTAATAGGTGTACCTAAAGAGATTAAATCCGATGAATACAGAATTGGATTAACACCAGAGAGCGTCAAAGCTCTCACTGAAGATGGACATGAAGTTATGATTTTATCTGATGCAGGACTTGGCATTGGTAAAACCAATGAAGAGTATCAAAACAACGGTGCAATTATTGTTGATACACGTGAAGAGGTATTTGAAAAAGCTGACATGATCGTCAAGGTTAAAGAACCACAATTGGATGAATGTGCTTTATTGAATAAAGATCAGATTTTATTCACTTATCTGCATTTAGCTCCAGATCCACAACAAATTACAGCTCTTCTTAATTCTGGTTCAAGAGCCATTGCTTATGAATCAGTTAAAGGTAAAGATGGTTCCTATCCATTGTTAACTCCCATGAGCGAGGTTGCTGGTAGAATGGCTGTCCAAGCTGGAGCAAGCTGCTTAGAAAAAGCCAAAGGAGGTTCTGGAGTTCTTATTGGCGGAGTTACTGGCGTGAATCCTGCGAATGTGGTTATTATTGGTGGCGGTGTCGTAGGATATAATTCCATCGAGATTGCGATTGGAATGAAGGCTAATGTTACTGTTTTAGACACATCAGCAGAGCGTCTTGATTATCTGGAAACAGTGTTTGGCGATGACTTGAATGCTGTCCTTGCAAATGAAGATAATAATGAAGTATTTATTAGTGCGGCAGATTTATTAATAGGTGCAGTCCTTATTCCAGGTGCTTCGGCACCAAAAATTGTGACCAGAGGATTACTGTCAAGAATGAAAAAAGGTTCAGTCTTCGTTGATGTCGCTATTGACCAAGGGGGCTGTGCTGAAACCAGTCATGCAACAACACATTCCAATCCTACTTATATAGAAGAAGGTGTGCTTCATTATTGTGTTGCGAACATGCCAGGTGCAGTTCCACTAACTTCTGCATATGCTTTAAATAGTGCAACATTACCTTACGTAAAGGCATTAGCTAATCTTGGATTCAAGGAAGCATTAAACAGAGACGAAGGGTTGAGAGAAGGTTTGTCTATTTGTAATGGCGAGCTTACCATTGAAGCCGTTGCAAAAGAGCATAATTATGAATTTAAGGATCCAGCTACTATTCTTGCTACACTTTAAGTTTATAATAGTTTTATGAAACAAAAGAATATTTCATATATTACTCCCATTCGAGATAGCTTAGGAAGACCATTAAAAGATCTTAGAATATCTGTAATGGATCGATGTAATTTCAGGTGCACATATTGTATGCCTGAAGAGAAATACAATTCTGCTTTTAAATTTTTAGCTTCCAAGGAACGTCTTAATTTTGAACAATTAAATCGACTAACTAGAATTTTTGTGAAACTAGGAGTTCAAAAAATTAGAGTCACCGGAGGAGAGCCTTTATTGAGAGTAAATCTCACTGATTTAATTGGTGACCTCAGTAGAATTGATGGTGTTGAAGACATTGCTATTACGACCAATGGAGTTCTTTTATCAAAATATGCTTACGAGCTTAAAGCTGCTGGATTAAATCGTATTACTGTCAGTTTAGATTCAATTGATCCTGATGAATTTAAATTAATGACGGGCGGGAGAGGTTCTTTGGAGAGAGTTTTGAAAGGTATTGATGAAGCAGTTATGGCTGGCTTTAAAAACATTAAAGTTAATGCAGTTATTAAAAAAGGTGTGAATGATAGAAATATTTTAAAAATGGTTGAATATTTTAGATCAAAATCTATTATTTTAAGATTCATTGAGTATATGGATGTCGGAAACATTAATCATTGGCAACAAGAGGAAACTCTAGCCAGTAAAGAAATCATTAAGATGATTTCTGAACAATGGCCTATATCGCCAGTTAATGAGAGCTATCAAGGTGAGGTTGCATCAAGGTATCAATTTGATGATGGGCAAGGTGAGATCGGTTTTATTTCCTCTGTCACCAAGCCTTTCTGCAGTGATTGCACAAGGGCAAGACTCTCATCTGATGGCAAACTTTATAATTGCTTATTTGCTTCAAAAGGCGTTGATCTCAGAGCTTGGCTTGAGGAAGGTATGAATGATGATAAAATTGAATCTCAAATTAAAGAGATCTGGAACAAACGACAAAATCGTTATAGCGAGCTTCGATTGGCTAAAAAAAATGATCCAAGTAAAGAGAAAGTAGAAATGTATTACATAGGAGGTTAAATACTATGAAACTATTAATAAAAGGCAAATTGCAATGAATAACTTAATGATGGATACACCCCTTACTATTACTTCATTAATGGAGCATGCTGAAAGAAACTTTCCCACACGAGAGATTGTTTCTGTTTCCTCTGATAACCCAAGCTTTAGGTACACCTATAGTGAGGCATTTACTAGAACTAGGAAATTAGCTAATGCTCTAAATTCTTTAGGTATTTCTCTTGGTGACCATGTAGGAACTCTAGCTTGGAATGACCATCGACATTTTGAGCTGTATTATGCTATTTCTTGTTCAGGTGCAGTGTGTCATACCGTTAACCCAAGGCTATTCCCTGAACAGCTGGTCTACATTATTAATCATGCAGAAGATCAAGTTATTTTTTGTGATCCTATGTTTGTGCCTATTTTAGAAAATATTCAAGATCAACTAACAACCACTAAAAATTTTATTGTGCTTACGTCAGAGGAGCAGATGCCAGAATCCACACTTCCTGGGCTACTATGTTATGAAACCCTTTTAGCGCAAGAATCAAGTGAGTTTGATTGGCCCGAATTAGATGAAAAAACACCCTGTTCTATGTGCTATACATCTGGCACAACTGGTAACCCAAAAGGTGTACTCTATCATCATCGTTCTACTATTTTGCACACATACGCTCAAGCAATGCCTGATGTCTTTGGTGTAACTGCAAGCGATTGTATTCTACCTATCGTTCCTATGTTCCATGTGAACGCTTGGGGTTCAATTTATGTTGGTCCAATGACCGGTACTAAAATTGTGCTTCCAGGAGCAAAGATGGGAGATGGGGAAACGCTTCAACATTTAATTGAAGCAGAAGGCATAACCGTTTCTATGGGGGTGCCTACAGTGTGGTTAAATTTGCTTGCCTATTTAAATGAAACAGGTAAATCAGTGCCCACTCTCAAGCGTCTTTATGTTGGTGGTGCTGCTTGTCCATCATCAGTTATTACAGAAATGAAGGATAAATATGACGTCGATGTTCATGTTGCTTGGGGAATGACTGAAATGAGTCCATTGGGAACGGTGAATATGTTTAAGCCTGGTATGGAGCATTTAGAAGGAGAAGAGCTTTTAGAAGCTAAATTAAAAGCAGGGCGAGGAGTCTATGGTGTTGAGATGAAAATTACTGATGATGAAAACAATGAACTCCCGTGGGATGGGGTTGCGTTTGGTAGTCTCAAAGTCAAAGGACCTTGGGTATTAAGTGATTACTATAAAGCTGAACCTGGAACCACTCTTGAAGAGGATGGATGGTTTGAAACTGGTGATGTAGCTACTATTGATAAATTGGGCTTTATGGCAATAACTGATCGAACCAAGGATGTGATCAAATCTGGCGGTGAATGGATTAGTTCAATTGATTTGGAAAACACAGCAACAGACCACCCTAAAGTAGCAGAATCTGCAGTAATTGGAGTTTATCACCCACAGTGGACAGAGCGGCCACTCTTATTGGTACAACTTAAAGAGGGCGAGGAATCCTCAAAAGAGGAAATTCTAGCTTGGTATGAAGGTAAAATTGCTAAATGGTGGATACCTGATGATGTGGT
>JAQWSZ010000045.1:0-3006 GCA_029242945.1 Gammaproteobacteria bacterium
CTTAATAATATTCCTGTTGGAACAATTATTCACTGCATTGAAATGAAGCCTGGAAAAGGAGCTCAAATAGCAAGATCAGCTGGAGCAAGTGTTCAGGTTTTAGCAAAAGAAGGTAATTACGCTACTCTTCGCTTGAAATCAGGAGAAGTTCGTAAAGTACTAATTACTTGCAGGGCGACTATAGGAGAGGTAGGCCATCAAGAGCATAACCTCCGAAAACTTGGCAAGGCAGGTGCAAGCAGATGGAGAGGAGTAAGGCCTACAGTAAGGGGTGTTGTAATGAACCCAGTCGATCATCCGCATGGTGGAGGTGAGGGAAAAACATCCGGAGGTAGAGACCCTGTATCACCATGGGGCGTTCCAACTAAAGGATATAAAACTAGATCTAATAAAGTAACAGATAAGTTCATTGTCAGAAGAAGGAAGAAGAGAAAGTAATATGCCTAGATCAATAAAAAAAGGACCTTTTGTAGACTTGCATCTAATGGATAAAGTCCAAAAAGCTGCGGCAGAAGGCGGAAGAGCTAGAATCAAAACTTGGTCAAGAAGATCGATGGTGATTCCTGAAATGGTGGGTATGACTATCTCTATTCACAATGGTAGAGAACATGTACCAATATTGATTTCTGAAAATATGGTTGGCCATAAATTAGGTGAATTTGCTCCAACAAGAACATTCCGTGGTCATTCAGGTGATCGTAAAACTAAGTAATAGCTAAGAAAATGAAAGTAACTTCAACATTAAAGTATGCAAGAATTTCTCCTCAAAAGACGAGATTGATCGTTGATATGATCAGGGGTTCTGATGTTTTAGCTGCAATGAGGCTAGTAAAGTTTCTTCCTCAAAAAGCAGCAAAGATTGTTTCGAAAGTTCTAGATTCAGCTGTTGCCAATGCAGAAAACAACCTAGGCCTAGATATTGATGATCTAAAAGTATCGCAGGCATTTGTTGATGAAGCTCCTACCCTTAAAAGGTTCAGAGCAAGAGCAAGAGGCAGAGGAACAAGAATTCTCAAAAGAAATAGTCACATCACAATTCAATTATCGGACGAGTAATATGGGGCAAAAAGTACATCCAATTGGCATAAGATTAGGTATCAGCAAGAAGTGGTCTTCTAACTGGTTCTCAGACTCATCAATAAAATTCTCAAAAAATGTTCATCAAGATTTTCTAATCAGAGAACTTTTGAACAAAAAACTTAAAGATGCAGCTGTCAGTAATATTCACATAGAGAGAAGCTCAGATAATAATGTCACCGTGACTATATTTTCAGCTAGGCCCGGGATTGTTATCGGTAAGAAAGGCGAGGGAATTGAGGGACTTAGAAGAGAGGTGGCTGGATTGATGGATACAACAATCAATAATGTCCTACTAAATATAAAAGAAATTAAGAAGCCTGAGTTAGATGCAAAGCTTGTTGCTTCATCGATTACTCAGCAACTAGAAAGAAGAGTGCTTTATAGAAGAGCAATGAAGAGGGCCGTTACAAATACAATGAGATTGGGAGCAAATGGAATAAAGGTAAAAATTTCTGGTAGGCTCAATGGCGCAGAAATCGCCAGAACAGAATGGTATCAGGAAGGCAGGGTTCCGCTACATACACTAAAAGCGAATATAGATTATGGTGTTTCTGAGGCTCTCACTACATATGGGATTATTGGCGTTAAAGTTTGGATTTTCCAAGACGATGATGCGAAGTAAATTAGATTAGGAAAAGTAAATGTTGCAACCAAAGAGAACAAAGTACAGAAAACAAATGAAAGGCAAAAATCGAGGCCTTGCTTCTAGAGGAAGCACTGTTTCATTTGGTGAATATGGCTTAAAGGCAACTGGCCGAGGAAGAATTACAGCAAGACAAATCGAGGCTGCCAGAAGGGCAATGACTAGACATATAAAAAGAGGCGGTAAGATTTGGATAAGAATATTCCCAGACAAGCCAATTACTAAAAAACCTCTTGAGGTAAGACAGGGCAAAGGGAAAGGTAATGTTGAATATTGGGTTGCACAAATTCAGCCTGGTAGAGTCTTGTATGAAATGAGTGGCGTAGAGGAAAGTTTGGCCCAGGAAGCATTTAAACTTGCTGCAGCAAAATTACCCGTTGGCACCAAGTTCGTAAGTAGGCAGATCATATGATTAATATTAAAGACATAAGAGGCAAGGGAGCGAAGGATCTAGGGAAGATGCTTGATGATCTCTTGGAGGAACAAATGAAGTTAAGGCTTCAGTTTGTTACTGGCCAGGTTACAAACTCAAGTCATTTTAAGAGAATAAGAAAGGATATAGCAAGATTAAAAACAGTTTTGAGTGAACAAGCAAATGACAATTGATAATCAAAAAAATACAAGAAGAACAACAGGCGTTGTTGTTAGTAATGCAATGGATAAGTCGGCAACAGTTTCTGTACAAAGAAGATTGAAGCATCCTCTATACAATAAGTACATATACAAAACGACGAAGATTATGATCCATGATGAAGAAAATGCTTCTAGTGTTGGCGATAAAGTCAGCATTAGAGAATCTAAGCCTATTTCAAAGAATAAAGCATGGATTCTAGATCAGATTTTAGAGACCAAAAGAGCGGAGTAAACGATGATTCAAACTGAAACAATGCTCAGTATTGCAGATAACAGTGGTGCTAGGAAAGTGCTTTGCATAAAAGTTCTTGGAGGCTCAAAAAAGAGGTATGCCAGGATAGGGGATATTATTAAGGTTACAGTCAAAGATGCTATTCCTAGAGGCAAGGTTAAGAAAGGTGAGGTTTATGACGCTTTGGTTGTTAGAACGAAACATGGTGTTAGAAGATCAGATGGTTCAGTTATAAGATTTGACGGAAATGCAGCAGTACTTCTAGATAATAAATTAGAGCCAATTGGAACAAGAGTTTTTGGACCTGTTACTAGAGAGCTAAGAGCAAAGAAACAGCTAAAGATCATCTCACTTGCTCCAGAAGTTATATAGGAATTATTGAATTGAAAAAGATAAAAAAAGGCGATCAAGTAATAGT
>JAQWSZ010000010.1:0-31022 GCA_029242945.1 Gammaproteobacteria bacterium
TTACTTTCCTCTGGAATGACGATGCGAAGGTTAGGGTTCTCAGTTCTTATCTCTGGGTTTATTCTTTGCTTTTTATCCACATTGGTAGGAGAGTATTTTTCCCCTCCAATGGAACGCTTAGCAGATCAGTTGAGAACTAAGAGTAAATATAACTATACATCATTGGGGAATGGTCAAGGCATCTGGTTAAAAGAGCAAAACAAAATAATTAACATTAATCTTTTGAATGAAAATCAAAGCTTTGGAAATGTAACTATTTTTGAGCTAAATGATTCTTCGGAAGTTAAAAGAATATCGAAAGCCACTTCTTCAACTATTGATGATTATAATCAATGGATATTGAGTAATTTACAAGAAACGATTTTTGATGAATCGGGTCTTAGTACAGAATTTTTAAGATATAAGATTGATAAAACTCAATTAGACCGAGACTTAATAAGCTTGACGGTAGTGAAATCTGAAGACCTCAATATTTTAGAACTATATAAGTTTATTAAGTATTTAGTGCAAAACTCTCTTGATGCTAAAATATATCAAACAACATTTCACTCTAGAATTGCTTCTCTTTTAGTTATTCCTTTTATTTGTTTGTTGGCATTACCATTATCTCTTGGTATGCGAAGAAATAGAGGCATTGGGTATAGGGTTATTATTGGAATGTTAATCGGCATTGCATATTTCATGTTGCAAAATACATTAATAGAAAGTGCTCAAATATATAAAGTACAACCCATACTATTAGGCTGGATTCCTTTTTTTATATTGTTATTATGCACTGCTTCGGCGTTTAGATTTGTGCAATGGAAATGAACTCCATAGATGTAAAAAATATTTACATATTTTTTTTATCCATTGTTTTAACTTCGGGTTGTGTGACATCAGATGAGCCAATCAAGGATGAATCGTTTGATAGTGAAATTTTATTAAATAAAAAAGAAATAGATGAATTAAGTACAAAGTTATTAGTTGTTGAAAAGAAAATAGCTGCCTTGGAAGCAATAATTACAAAGCAGGAAAGTAAAGAAAATGTAAAAACAATAAAGGTAATATCTATAGAAGAAATTCGATTTGAGTATCAAAAAGCTTTCGATTTAATCAAGATTGGAGAGTATCTTGCTGCAGAAGAAGCTTTATCTAGCTTTATAGACTTATATGGCAATACAGAATTTATTGATGACGCAATTTATTGGTTAGGAGAATCATTTTATTCTCAGAAGAAATATAATAGAGCTTTAAGAGAGTTCGAAAGAATAACAACAGAGCATCCAAATTCTCAAAAATTACTTGAAGCTATTCTAAAAACCGGTTTTACTCAGTTTGAATTGGGAGATATAAAGGAATCTACAAACACTCTTAATGAATTAATTAGAAACTATCCTGATAGCTCTGCTTCTCGCTTAGCTAAAGAAAAACTTAATTCTATAAAATAAATGAATCTAAAAGAAACTCTTAAAATTACAGAGATTTTTTCTTCAATTCAGGGAGAATCATCAAAAGTAGGTTTGCCGACAACATTTATTAGACTTACTGGATGTCCACTTAGATGCCACTATTGTGATACAAGTTATGCTTTTACAGGTGGTGAAAGAGTAACTTTTGATCAAATATTTACACAGGTAAAAAATTTGGGAAATAAAAATATTTGTGTCACAGGAGGAGAGCCTCTAGCTCAAAATAACACAAAGACTTTTCTTAAGAGGCTTGCAGATTCTCAATATCATGTAAGTATTGAAACGAGTGGTGCTATTTGCATTGATTGTATAGACCCTAGAGTAAAAATTGTGATGGACATTAAAACTCCAGATTCAGGCGAAGTTTCTAAAAATAACTGGAGTAATATTTCTTTAATGAAACCTACGGATGAGTTTAAATTTGTTATATGCAGTGATGAAGATTACCAATGGTCTAAAACCATCTTAAAAAAATACACTCTTCATAAAAAATCAAGTGTCCTATTTTCTCCTTGTTCCGATAGTATAAAGGCCAGTCATCTAGCTAATTTAATATTAAAAGATAGGTTAAAGGTTAGATTTCAGATGCAACTTCATAAGATTTTATGGGGCAATGAACCAGGAAGGTAAATTATGGAAAAATCAATTGTATTATTGTCAGGTGGGATGGATTCAGCCACTGCTCTTTCTATCGCAAAAAGAAAAAAATTATCTTGTTATGCTTTAACTATGGATTATGGGCAAAAGCATTCCATAGAAATAGAAAAAGCAAAATTAATAGCAGAACATTTTCAAGTTGTTGAACATAAGATTATTGAAATAGATCTAACAGTCTTTGGCGGATCTGCGTTAACAGATAAGAATATAAATATTCCTGAGCATGAATCTCAAGGCATACCAGTCACTTATGTTCCAGCTAGAAATACCATCTTTTTTTCATTAGCACTTGCTTGGGCAGAAGTTATTCAAGCTAGTAGTATTTATTCAGGAGTAAATGCTATTGATTACTCAGGCTATCCTGACTGTAGACCTGAATATATAAAAGCAATGCAAGCCTTAGTAAATCTCGCAACAAAAGCAACTGTTGAGGGCAGTTCAATTGCTATTGAGGCACCATTATTGAATATGAATAAAATGGATATTATTAAAAAGGGCATAGAAAATAATGTTGATTTTTCTAAAACAGTTTCTTGTTATCAGCTCAGTAAACACTCAAAATCATGCGGTGTTTGTGATTCATGCAGAATAAGGTTAAAGGCATTTGAAGAATTAAATCTGATTGATCAGATTGAATATGTCTAAATGACTGTTTTATTTGGCAAGGTTAGGTTATCATTTTTTTTAAATTTTCACTTGGGGCGTTAGCTCAGTGGTAGAGCAGTTGGCTTTTAACCAATTGGTCGAAGGTTCAAATCCTTCACGCCCCACCATTTGAATCGATATGAAAAAAAATATTAAGAAATACTGGATTTTTTCATCAACGATATCAATATTCTTTTTTATTCTTTTAATACTTATTTTAATCAATCGTTAACGTATATGTCTAAAAGTACAATTGAATTAAATCAACACTTATACAACTATCTTTTATCTGTTTCTCTCAATGAATCAAAAGTTTTAAGAGATCTCAGAAAAACAACTTCAACTCTTCCCAATTCAAGAATGCAAATAGCTCCTGATCAAGGACAATTTATGGCCTTATTATTAAAAATCATGGGAGCTAAAAATTTGATAGAAGTTGGTACATATACTGGTTATAGTACGTTGGTTTGTGCTCAAGCCTTGGAAGAAGGTAAGATTATAACAATCGATAGAGATGAGGTTAGCACTAAGGTAGCTAAGAAATATTGGAGAGATGCAAAAATCCAACACTTGATTGATTTAAAAATTGGAGATGCGAGAGAAATCCTAGAGGCAATGCAGGACGATCTATCTATAAAAGGTTGTATTGATTTTGTTTTCATTGATGCTGATAAATCTAACTACCTCAATTATTATGAACTTACACTAAATTTACTAAGAAAAAATGGCATTATTTTATTCGATAATGTTCTTTGGGATGGTGCAGTTGCTGATGACTCTTTTCAGGATGAAGACACAATAGCCTTGAGAAAACTTAATGAATTTCTTTTGCAAGATGATAGGGTAGAGATAAGTATGATAGCTATTGGAGATGGTCTTACTATCGTAAGAAAAAAAACTTTATGAATGATTCAGTTAATATTTTTGGAGAACCACTTAAAGGGTGCAGTAAATCTCCTATGACAGGATTTTTTAGAAATGGATGTTGTGATACATCAAATGAAGATTATGGAAGTCATACTGTATGTATATTAGCTACTAAAAACTTCTTAGATTTTAGTGCTTCAGTAGGCAATGACCTATCAACACCAATGCCTGCAGCTGGTTTTACTGGTTTAAATCCTGGTGACCAATGGTGTTTATGTGCACCAAGGTGGCAAGAAGCACTTGAGGCTAATTCAGCACCAAAAGTTATTTTAACCTCGACACATATTGGAGCACTCGATTATATTGATATTGAGGATCTTAAGAAGTTTGCCGTGGATCTTAATTAATAAAGATTATGAAGAGTATAAGATATTTTTTATTAATTCTTGTACTGCAGGGTTGTTCTTTTTTAGATACTAAATCCTATAAAGACCAAACAGAAAGACTTAATTCTCTTTCAGTAAAAAATAAAATAATCGCAGAAGATTTGGTGAACTTTATTAAAAATTCAGATGAGCGATATTTTACAAGATCAAATATTATTAATAAGGGCGTTCAGTCAAATCAAAATTTTACAACAATTACAGAATATTCTGATTTTGATGTAAGAGTCTCAAGAGGGGATCAGATAGAAAAAATTGGCAGAATGATTTCAGAAGGTAAATTAACATCACCGGGTAGAGGAGAGAAAAGAAAATTAGTTTGGGGAAGATTTTATTCTATAGATGTTCACCCCAAGACACCTTTAGTGGGTATGCTACATGCCACTCTTGTCCTCCAATTTTTTGAAGATGGATCGATAGTCACTGGTGGTTGGCTGGATGTGATGCCTGGAACAAGAGTAGAAGAAGACATGAGTTATTTGAAAAAAGTTACAGATGAATTTTTTGAAAAGAATCAAGCCAGTCCTGATCTATATCGACGACTTGTTTGTAAAGGAACTGAGGAAACTATAGCAACATTCAGAAGAAAGCCTTCTTGTTCAGGAGTAAGCTTTTATGGTCCACCAGTTTTTAGAGAAAGTGGCGAGCAGAGTTATCATTTTATAAAAGGTATGTTTGAAGAATTTGTTGATGCTTATTTTGATACAGTAGAAAAAAGAATCAATGAACCTTATACTGAGAATGATATTATTGCACAGGATTTAATGAGAAAAAGTTGGTTGATAGACCAGTTATTTTCAGATCCTTTTGCTAGTAAAATTGTCCCGTTTGAGGTCTGGGGAACTGCAAATCTTCCTCCTGAAATTAAATTTTAAAGGATGAAAATGGATAAACAACAAATACAAGATGATCCCAATCGTTTTTTTTGGTACTTCGTCTATCTAGTCATTACTGTTATTTCAGCTCTACCACTGTTTGGATTAAGAGTTAATGATTTAGGCATCAATTACATGTTTTTATTAATTATCCATGAGTTCGCTGGATTTCTTTTCTTTGGTCATACTTTTTTTTCTAATATATGGGCGATGCAAATTCGTTTTAATCAATCAAAAGAAGTGGGTATATGGGCCAGGGGTTTTTTAAGAAAATTAGCTTTATCAATAACAATGACAACCTCAATAATAATACCAGTAGCAGGTTTAATGCTTATGGAATCCTGGGGAGGCCTACATAATGCGCCTTGGGCTTGGAATGCCTATTTTGCATTTTGGGCCATGGCTGCTATAAGTATTACACCTGATATTATTCGATATGGACGAAATAGAAATTCTAGTGATCCAAAGCATGGCATGATATCCGGTGCGATAAGAGGTAATATAGGAACAGTACTGACGATTTATATTATTTGCTGCATGGTGCTCAAAATTGCTTGGATAGCACCATTTCCTAATTTATTTATTGATTAATTTCCATTGCCTTCGTGTTTGCAGAGGCTTGAGCTAGACCATCTTTAATATTTTTTTGTTGCGATATTGGCTCATATAAAGGACCTTTATCCTCTGTAAAAATGTTCAGCGGTTCGACAATATGATGCCCGTCAATTGCACAAAATCTTGTGATAGAATATCTTTCCCAAGATACAGGTGGAACCCTATGGGGAGTGGCTTTTATAAGACCATTTGTTAGTACTTCTAGCATATCGCCAAGCATTACAATTATTTCATAGCGACTGCAATCAGCATTGCGCCAATCACCGGAACGACTCTGTAGTTGAGCTCCGTGTTCAGACTGTGTCAGAAGTGTGAATACCTCATAATCTGTATGAGCACTGATACCAAAAAGATTGTCTTCTGGTATTCCATCAACAGCTGGATAATAGATCATTCTCATCGTTGAAGGGGACCTATCAGTCATTTTTGATTTTATGTATTCATTTTTTATACCTAGAGTTCTTTCAATAGCTGTAACCAATTTTTTTTCAACTTTTGAGAACTCTAGAAAATAATCATAAACAGCTTGTCTAAAGAGAGGCATTTTAGGAGGCCATAAATTAGGCCCATAGTTCCAGTATTCTTTATCTATTTCTTCAATTTCATAACACATATCAAATGCGGAACAAGTAGCTTTAGTCCCAGCTGAATAGGCTGGTTCTTCGCCACATGGTGACCAACCTCTGCTGGATTCAGAATTACGATAATGTGATAACTGTTTTTTTGGATCATCTTCACTCATAGAATGAAATAACTTAGACTGATCATAAGCAGAATCTATCACTGCATGATCAATACCATGATCCACAAGTAAGAAGTAGCAGTCTTCTATCATTGCATCTCTAAGATTCTTTAATTCAGCTGAGCCAGTTTCTTTATCTTCTGAGAGAACATTTTTCAAACTTATTTTTTTCATATCAAACTTAAATAGTACAATAGGAGAGTCGTAATAATTTTAACTTAATAGTCGAATATATCTAGAGGATGTAATAGAAAAATATGGATCAAAGTATTAAAGCTATTGAAGAAGAACTGAATAGATCTTTAGAGATTGAATACATTAAGATTGAAGATCAAGGACATTTACATAAGGGCCATAAAGCTGCAAATGAAGGATTAATGCACATCAAAGCATGCATTGTATCGAATGATTTTTTAGGTCTAAACTCGATCAAAAGACATCAAAAAGTTTATGATATTCTGTCAATATTTCTAAAAAAAAGACTCCATGCACTTAGTTTAGAGACTTATTCAGTAGAAGAATATAATCAAAGAGATTAAATTATTTTATTTCACAGCAATGATTCCTGCATGATCCTTTCCATAGTCAGAACTTGCTCTTGCAGGTCCAAAATACTTTGAAGTGAGTATCTCGAATCCAGCTGTTTTACATTCTCTCGCAAGAGTATCTGGATCTAGACAATTCATATGTGGTGTCATCCCTTTAGGTAATCTAGGTATTGGTAAGCAATCAAGAACGTTATCAATAAAACCTGGAAATGGATCTCCAGCTTCTAATTTTTTTTCAAATTCTGGCAAATAGTTTTTCCAAGGGCCGGAAAAACATGTATCTGTAATTAAATAAATCTTTCCTCCAGGTTTTAGCCACTGATACATATTTCTTAACGTATCAATTAATTCATCAGGTGTTAAAAAATGCAAACAACGAGAGCAATGAATGGTTATAAAAGATTCATTCTTAAAATCTATATTGGGTAATGTGCCTTCTTTCGTTGTAAGATTTTCTTTTAGTGCATCAGGTGTCTCTTTTAATAGAATATCCAAATGAGCTTGATCCATATCTGATGCCAAGATTTTTGTTCCTCTTTTAAGTGCTGCAATTGATGCAATTCCATAGGCACAACCAACATCTAATGAAATTCCGTCTAATTTTGATGATTCCTCAACAAAAGATTTTGAAATATCATTCAGATCTTGTTCCATAAAACCTCTACCATTCAGGCAAGGAATAAGACCTGGAATATATGCTTTAGGTTTAACTTGTTTACCAGTTAACTTAGAGACTAAATTGTATAATATAGGTCCAATGAAGCTTAATCTTCTTTTTAAACTAACCTTATATTCTTTGTTTTCATCATCCATTATTCTTCTATGAAAAGCTTCAAATTTTGGATGTATATTGCTTTCATATAACTGCATAAGAAAACGGTTAGTTATTTTATGAATTAAAGGTATCTTTAGCCATTGGTTATACAGTTCTTGCATATAAATGACTGGCGTTTTATGACTTTCTGCATAGGCAATAAATTTCCAGCCTTCCTTTTTTTTTCTAAACAGTGCATTAATTCTTGCATCACCGCCCCATGCTTTTACTGGGCCTCTCATTTTCATATCATGTCTTACCCAACCAACAGCAAATAGGTATTCATCTGATAGAGGTTTTATTTTGATGTTATAAAATCTCATTCGAATGGCCTCCATCATTCTTTTTCCTGGTATAGGTTCCCAATACTTTCTTAAATCATTCCATCCAATTTTCCAATCAGCTTGTTCTTCAGCTAAATAAAATGGATCAGGATCATCCTTGTCCCAGAGATTTTCTAGATCACCATATTTTTGTGAGTCCCAAATTTTTTCAGTATCTTTAAAGATTTGTTCTATTTCTTTTTGTAAGTTTTCCATACAGGTTTATTAATCCTTTTTGCTATACCTTATATGAAGCAGTGTGTATTTCAAAATATTGAGAAAGTTTTCCATTAAAACTAGTGTTAAGCTAACCAGTTAATCATCTATAAATTAAAGGATATTGCAATGACAGAAATTGGCATAGTGATGGAACCAGTTCCTCAATGTTCAGCCGAGATGGCATTATTAATAGAGCAAATGGGCTTTGATATGGTGTTATGCCCAGATACACAGAATCTTTCAGCAGACCCTTATGGTCAGTTATCACTTATAGCCAATGCAACATCTACACTTAAAATGGGAACAGGGGTCACTCATCCTGTTACTCGAGAAGCTGCAGTGACAGCATCAGCAATGGCTTCATTGCAAGAGGAATCATCTGGAAGAGCAATTTGTGGAATAGGAAGAGGGGATTCATCTGCAGCACACATTGGAAAAAGGCAGGCCACCACAGAAGAGTTAAGGAATTATGTATTAACAGTACAAAGTTATTTACGAGGTGAATCTTTAGATGTTGGTACCATGAGATCACCTATTAGATGGATTGATCCTGCTATTATAAAGCCTGTACCCATAGATATTGCTTGCACAGGCCCAAAAACCATCGAAATGGCCTGTGATGTAGCTGAACGAGTTACTTTCGCTGTCGGAAGTGCTACAGAGAGAATGTCCTGGGCGATGAATACTGCACTGAAACGTATCAATCAAACAGGTAGAAAACGTGAGGAGTTTAAAATAGGTGCTTACGTTAATTTAATATGCGATCCTGATGAAAAGAAAGCTATAGCAATGGCAAGAATGTTAACAGGATTAGTCGCACATTTCACAGCAATGAAAAAAGCACCAACAGATCACTTGCCAGATAAGCAAAAGAAAATTACTACAAAGCTTCAGTCTGACTATGATATGAAAAATCATTCTAGTGAAAAAGGTGAGCATTTAGAATTGATTGATGATGAATTTATTGATTGGTTTTCTATTGCGGGACCACCTCAAAAATGCATCGATCGATTGGGAGAACTCATAGAGCTTGGATTGGATTATGTCTACCTACTTGGAGGATCTCCAGTCGCAGAACCACGTGATGCACGATTAAGAGCTATGGTTAAGCAGACTGAAATTTTTGCAAATGAAGTTCTTCCAACATTTAAGTAGTATTAGAACTGATATTCCAATGATAGATTGATTAGACGACCTCGAGGGTCATGTAATCTAGTATCAAAACTAAAATCTGGAGCATCATAAAGCAATGGTGCTGATTCATCAAAAGCATTCATTAGATGCAGTCCTAGTTCTAATATATTGTTATCTATATCAAAAGTTTTCCTTGCTCCAATGTCAAATACCAAGAAAGAATCCACTTTATTTTCATAACCACTAGAGATAGCTGCTGTGGGTAAAGGTCTTAGGTTCTTATAACCATCTAAATATCTGGCATTAACAGAATAACGAATTCCATTATGAGATAAGCCAAAAAAAGTGTTTAATCTTAGTCGGGGTAATGAATGAGTGTGTGCATTATAATTAAATTTACCAACCCTATTAACCATATGATCTTCATGCTCACCTTCATGATCTTCCTCTTCTTCTTCATGTTCTGGTGTTAGGAATTCAAAGAGGTGGGTGGCATTTATACCTAAATCCAAAAGAATTCCATTGGCTAGTGTTTTCTTATAATCGAAACTAACGTCTATACCCTTAACTTTTGTTTTTTCTTCATTGAAGAATGTTGTGCTCACTGCTGTTATATCTCCGTATTCATTCCTTTGAATATCAGGATTATTTGAGTTCTCAATAATTTTTGCTTGAGCATCTTCGAGTTCAAGTCGGTCTTTATAATGAATATTCCATAGATCTATTGATAGAGAAGCATCATCATTAATTTCCCAAAGCAATCCCAAATTTGTATTGGTGGAAGTAGCTGGTTTTAGATTGGGGTTTCCTACCTGAATAACTCTCACAAAAAGGGAGCTAGATTGTTCAACACCATTGATAACATCTCTTACACCACCTAATGCAATTTCAGAACTATATAACTGAGCCATTGACGGAGTTGAGAATGACGTTCCGACTGAACCCCTTAACAATAAATTATCATTGGGTCTAAAATTTAGTGACAATTTTGGATCTAAAGATGAATTATTTTCTACTTTTTCATACCTGGTCGCAAAGAGAAGATCAAAACTTTTGGATAATATTTTCTCTACTTCGATGAAAATAGCTTTTTTATCCCTATCTGATGAAATATTTTTACCACCACCGAGAAATAAAAGATCGGCACCTTTGATTAAATTGCCTGTTTGGTCAAATTCCGATCTTGCTAACTCATTATATGTAACATCGAGAGACTCATTATTTAACTGTATTCCAATGGCAAGATTATTTTCATTGATTCTAGTTCTGAGGATTGCATCGAGTGATGTTAATTTCCCAGTTCTTAAGCTTTGTTCTGAACCCTTTATATATTGGATAAGATCATCTGAGTTGGATAATGGTTCAAAGATATTCCATGTTTGATTACCGTTTGAACCGCCGCTGCCTACGATTGCATTTTCCATTCTTGAATTGATGGTATCTGGTCTATTGTGAAAATTCTCATGTTTGCTGTGAGTGATTGATAACTCTAGATCAGAGTTGTCACTAATATTGAAATTAACAACACCGCTAATATGATATTGGTCAATTTTTTTAGGGGATAATGGAGAGGGGAAAGCAGAACCTAAAGGTCTGCCATACCAGGTGACTGGAACATTAAAAGGGCTTCCGCCTTGTCCTGGCTGTATCTTTCTAGACATAAAAGAAAGCGCCGGATATGAGGGGGATTGCGGGTTGTCATTTACATCAATATTGGCAGCAATTGCTTTGATTTTATAGCTTAAATTTTCATTGCTTTTCTTAAAACTTAAGTAGAATTTTTTATGATCTTCATCATTAACAATATTGAATCTGGTACCGTAGAGAAATTTGCAAAATGAACCTACTAAAACCCCTCCATTTAGTTCACAATTTGGATCTGGAACCCATTGACCAGATGTATATGCTCCCGCATAGTCACCTACTAAAATCGTATCAACCTCACTGACTTTAAATGTATTCCCTAGAGTGCTTAATCCATTTTCAGCTATTCGAGGTATGTCAGATGATGAAAGAGGGCTTCTGTTTAGAAAATTCATGGCTAATACTAGGTTTGAATTTTTAAACTCTTTACCAAAAATGATTCCCAGAGTTTCATCAGATTGATCATAGCCTGATGTTTCTTGATGACCTAAATTTATTTTTGTTCCAGTAAACTCATCATGGGTAATGAAATTAATGACTCCTGCAACTGCATCACTGCCATAAAGAGAAGTGGCCCCTTCTTTAAGAATTTCAGTCCTATTAAGAGCAATTTCTGGAATGATATTGACATCAATATATCCTTCACCTTCGTGAGATGGAGTACCTGCAAATGTCTGTCTTTTGTTATTGAGCAAAACTAATGTCGAGGCATGATCAAGACCTCTTAGAGTAATTGCAGACATTCCTTGATCAACTCCATCAAGAGTATTGGATTGAAAGTGTGACCCTGACGAACTTGCTAGATATTTACTTATTTCACCAATGCTTGAGATATTGAGGTTGTTGAATTCAGTTTCATCAATAACCTCAACACTGATTTTCTCAGATTTTGATCCGATATAACTTCCAGTCACAGTTATTTCTTCAATATCTTCTGCAAATGTGTTGTTTATAATGAAAATGCTAAAAATAGCGAACAGGTATAAATTATGTTTCATGTAGTCCTCCTTAGATTAAAAAAAATAGTTTTTTTAAATCTAAAATTTTGGAGGTGCCCTTGTTTGAAAGTTCTTAGAAAAAGTTGAGATAAATTCATTTTTTATCTCAGTGATTAAAATTGATGAAAGGTAGTAGTGATTATCAAGAGATTTAGTTTTAAGTGGTTTTAAAGCATCATTATTGCAAAGCTGACATTCAATTTGTTCGCTTTGATCATTTAAACCAATATGATCGATAGGGTGAACAGAGGAGATTGTAAGAAATAAAAGTCCCACAATTAAAAAAATATTTTTGCCTTTTAATGCCTTCATAATGTTAATAGTAAGTAAAAAAATATTAATACTCAACCTCACACTGAAGTTTTAATAAATTACTGTTTTAAATGTTAAATCGATGTAACTTTAAGCTAGAATAGTTAGCAATAATTAACTAAGAGAACGAAAGCTATGGATTTGAAAAAACTTTTATCTATAACGACTCTAGTATTATTTTCCCAAGTAGGATTTTCACACGACAGTGAATGTTTAAATTTTGATAGCCAAAAATTCAGCAGACCATGCATTGAGAGGTTAATCCCTAGAAGTCTAGATCTTGATAAGACGATGTTAGAACCTAGAGCCATTCTGTATTCTGTAGAAACAGAAACAACTATGCCCATTAATGGCAAACCTCTAGTAGCAGTTTTAGGAGCCACAGGAAGAACAGGACGTCATGTTCTCACAGAGCTATCAAATCGAGAAGTTAGAATCAGAGCTTTATCAAGAAATATTGAAACAGCAAAAGAATCAGTCTCTGGAAACTATGACTGGGTTAAAGCTGATGTTACGCAACCAGATACACTAATCAATGCTTTACACAATGTTGATATTTTAATATCTGTTATTGGTGCTGAGGAAAGAAGAGGTGAAAAGTCACCTGAATCAGTTTCTTATCAAGGCTCTATCAATTTTGTTAAGGCTGCGAAAAAGACTGGAGTTAAGCATATTATTTATATGTCATCAATTGGAGCAGGTGGAGCTGAAAATTTCAGTACTGTTTTATTGAATCTAGTTTTAGGTAAAACCATGAAGTGGAAGTCATTGGGCGAAGAATATATTCGCAATAGTGGAATTAAATATACTATAGTTCGCCCAGGTGGCTTGGTGGGCGATTCAGGACAACTTGGGATAAAGTTTGCACAAGGCGATAAAATTATAGGATTTATACCCAGAGCTGATGTTGCTTCAGTTTTAGTTGAATCAGCGTTTAATGAACATTCCTATGATAAAACTTTTGAAGTAATTAATGATGAATCACTAGTAGTTGATGCTTGGAGGAATGAATTCGTTAATCTTAATAAAGAAGAGTTTGGGCAAATAGCGACTGGTAATTTTCCATTAAGCTATACATTTTCAATACTATTAATATTGGTATTAATAATTTACTTTATCCGTAGAAGAAAATCTCGCTAAATAACTCCATCGTCACTTAGTTTTTTTATTTGTTCCAAATCTTTACCTAATAATTCCGATAATATTTCATTGGTATGTTGACTTAGTTCAGGACCAGACCAGTCAGTACCACCTGGCGTCTCAGTCAAAATAGGGAGCATGGCTGGTATTTTTAGAGGTCTTCCATTGGCTTCAATTTCTTCAAACATCCCTCTGGCTATATAATGTTCATCTTTCATCATATCTTCAACGCTGTATATTGGTCCAGCTGGAACAGAGACTTCATCCATAATTGAAAGAACTTCTTCCGATGTGTGCTCTCGAGTCCACTTCTCAATCGCTAAATCAATTTCTTTTTCATGCTCAACTCTACCCATGTTATTTTCAAACCTCTTATCTTCAGCCATTTCGGGTTGTTCAATAGCCAGCATTAATCTTTTGAAGATAGAGTCACCATTTCCGCCAATGATTACATGTTTATCATCAGAAGTTATATAAGTATTGGTTGGAACAATACCAGTAATTGTTGATCCTGAAGGTTCTCTTATTGCCCCACAACCAGAGTATTCTGGGACTACGGCTTCCATCAGATTAAAGACAGATTCATAAATAGCTGTATCTACCACTTGTCCTTTATTGTTAGGATCTTTCTCTCTTTGAATGTATGCAAGCATAACGCCCATAGCAGCATGAAGACCTGCCAATGTATCTCCTATGCTCAAGTTAGGTCTAACAGGAGGTCTGTCAGGAAATCCATTGACGTATCTAAATCCTCCAAAACCTTCACATACTGATGCATAACCAGGCAAATGTGATCTTGGTCCAGTTTGACCGTAACCTGAAATTCTTGCTGTGATTAGTCCTGGATTTTCTTTTTCTAACTCTGCCGGCCCAATTCCCCACTTTTCAAGTGTTCCTGGTTTGAAATTTTCAATTAAAACATCTGATTGTAGAATGAGATCTTTTGCTATTTGAATTCCTTCTTCACTTTTTAAGTTCAATGTCACTGATTTTTTATTTCTAGAAACACTGTGCCACCAATAAGAAGTATTATTTTCAGTTAATCTCCAGTATCGAACAGGATCTCCTGTTATTGGTTCTATTTTTATCACTTCAGCACCAAAATATCCAAGAACACTTCCAGTGAAAGGTCCGGCAATTAATTGACCCATTTCAATTACTCTCATTCCTTTTAGAGGCTTATCTGTACTCATCTTGATTTATCCTAATTAATTTATGATTTGAAGATATCCTTATACCATGAAGACAAAGCGTTTCCTATTTCCGTAGGCGAATCTTCTTGTATGAAATGTAATCCTTTGACAGAAACTTCTTTTTGGTTTTTCCATGTTCGACATAGATCTCTCATTCTACCTGTCAGTATTACTCCAGGTTCTGCATTAATGAAAAGTTTCGGTATATCATTTATTTGCATCCAATCAGCATAAGCATTGACTAGTTTACAAACATTTTCAGGTTTTCCATTCATGGGTATTTCTCTGGGCCATGAAAGAGTCGGTCTTCTGTCCTCCCCTGAATTTAAAAAAGGTTTTCTATATTCATTCATTTCCGATTCATCCAAGTCTCTAATAATTGAACCAGGTAAAACTTTTTCTATAAAATAATTCTTATCCAATATTAAACTCTCACCAGCTTCTGATCTAAAACCTTGAAAAAGACTTCGACTGTTTTCATTCCAGTCATCCCATGTCATTTCGTTAATTATAGCTTCCATGTAGGCAATGCCCATTATTGAATTGGGATGTTTATGGCTCCAATGAAAACCAAGCGCTGAACCCCAATCATGCAGTACAAAAGTAATATTATTTTGGTCGGTTAATGATTTAATTGTTTGGTTGAGATAATGGTAATGTTCTTCAAATTTATAGGAATTAATATCGCTTTGATCTAACTTATCAGAGTTACCCATGCCAATAAGATCAATACTTATACATCGTCCCATATTACACATATGTGGAGTAATGTTTCTCCAAAGATACGATGACGTTGGGTTTCCATGTAAGAAGATAATAGGATTACCTTTTCCTTTCTCATAATAGGCTATTTTTTTATTCGCAACTGTAACGAAGTTTTTTTGCATTGATTGCATAGTTAATCTGAGATTGCTTGTGAGATTAGTGACATAAAGTCTTCTTCATTCTGCACCTTTCCAATTTCAGATGCTGAAACTTTATATCCATAGTTTTTAGCGATAAACTCATATTTATTTTTTCTATAGTCTAAAAGTTTAGGAAAAACCCATTTAACAAAATCATCTGGATCCATAGTTTCATGAGTCAACCCACTTTCTTTTGAGTATAATTCTAGATTCTCAATTAAGAACTCTTCAGTATAAAACATGGGTTTTGGATGAAGACTAGCTCTTTTGATAAGTTCATCTCTAAATTTTTCATCATCCTGAATATATATAATCACTGTATGTTCAATTATTGTATCCATTGCAGGGGTATCAATTAACTCACAAATACTCCCTCCAGCATCATTGATGAAGTGATTATAATCATAGATTCTATTTGCTTTCTCAATGAACTCAGGAATATCTTCCATAGCTCTTATTTCTGCTTTTTTATGCAATTTTTGTCTTTTTAGAAACTCTTTTAGGGGCAATCCTCCTTTACTTGGATCACCGATTTTACCTAAGTAGGTTGATATAGGGTATAGATTATCCACTGTAATATTTGTTGAAATATAGATTGAATCTGTTCTCAGTAATTCACTCAAGAAGCTAATTTCCATAGCCCTTTCTTTAATATTGTCTAGTATTGGTTCATTCAGATATTGGGTTCCTATACGGTAGTCTCCTGAGTAATGAAACCATTCAGATTTAGGCAGTCTATTAGCTAATGTTGTTTTACCAATGCCTGACATACCCAATAGAGTGATTGCTTTATTGGGCCATTCATTAAATTCTTTTAATGTTATTTTCATTTATCGTTGAATAGTTTACGTATTATGTAAGTATACAGAGACTTCTAGTTTAATTATCTTATTGTGTTAATTTTAATGGAAAAGGTTATCATGGTCGGCTTTTGAAGGCAGTAATTTTTTTAAATAGAGTAAGATTTAGAATGAAGAACAAAAATGTAGATGTTTTTAAGTTTGGTGGGAGCAGTCTGGCTGATTCAGACTGCCTCCTTCATGTTTGTGATTTAATACATCAAAATACAACTGAAAATTTAATCGTAGTTGTTTCTGCAATGTCAGGCGTAACAAACCAGTTATTAGCGATTTCAAAAGATAAGAATGATGAGAATTGTAATGCAATATCCAATCATTTTAAAAAAACAATAGAAGAGATCAGTATTGATTCTAACAATAAGAAAGAATTATTATCTGCTTTCTCTAAAGATATAGAAACAATAGAAAAAATAATTGACGCTGGTCAGTTTGAAGCAAATAAAACTGAAGAAAATCCAGTACTGGGTTTTGGAGAAATATGGTCATCGAATATTATTTTCAATCTCCTATTGTGTATGTCTTCAAAGGATCCTCAGGAAAGAGAGGTTCATTTTCTAAATCCACTGGATATTATCAATCTATCTTATGGTGAGATGGGACCTATGGTAAATTGGGAAAAATCTCTAGATGCATTTAATGAAAAAACTCAGGATAAGTCAGGAATTTTTATTATGGGTGGTTTTTTAGCATCTGATGATAGTCAACAACCAACAAATTTAGGAAGAAATGGGAGCGATTACTCAGCTTCCATTATGGGTTCATTAGCTGAGGCTAAGTCAGTTTCTATATGGACAGATGTTGATGGCATTATGACAGGGGATCCCAATCAAATTCAACGAGCTAAAATTATCAAGCAAATGTCCTATGATGAAGCAATGGAATTAGCTTATTTTGGAGCTAAAGTTATTCATCCTAAGACAATGGCACCATTGATGAACAAGGGCATACCAATTTATATTAAAAATACTTTCAATCCCGATTCTATTGGAACGAAAATCCTATTAGAAAACAATGACGATAAAAGTGTAAAAGGGATGACAACCATAGATGATTTATCTCTTATTAATTTAGAAGGTGCAGGTATGATTGGTGTCCCAGGTACCGCCAAGCGATTATTTTCTTGTCTTAGCGATGCTGGTATATCTGTGGTCCTAATTACTCAAGCAAGTTCAGAACATTCAATTTGCTTTGCTATCAATGATAAAGATTCCAAACGAATTGAGAGTGTAGTTAGAGAAGAATTCTTAGTTGATTTTCAAAATGGAAACCTGCAAAAGCTCCAAATACAAAATCATTGCAGTATTATTGCAGTTGTTGGCTCAGGAATGAGTGGTACCAAAGGTATTGCTGCTAAATTTTTTAGAGCAATGTTGGATTCAAGAACCAATGTTATGGCAATTGCTCAAGGTTCTTCAGAGAAGAATATTTCGGCCGTAGTTAAAACAAATGATGTCAGTAATGCTATTCACTCAATGCATCAAGCCTTTTTTGATCAAAGTATTGATGTCAATATTGGTATCGTTGGATATGGCAATGTCGGTAAAGAATTCTTGAAACAACTTCAAAATCAAAGAAAATATTTAGAGTTGGATTCAGACATTCGACTAAATATTATAGCAGTATCCAATTCAACCAATATGGTTCTGAAAAACAATCATATAGAAGCCAATGATTTGGAAAATCTAGATACAGAGCAAGAAACTAATATTTTGAATCTAATTAAACATATTTCTCAATCCAACGGTGCAATTAAAGTTTTAATTGACTGTACTACCTCGGAAGATATACCAAATATATATAAAAATGCATTTGTCTCAGATATTCATGTTATAGCGGCTAATAAAAAAGGTGTTAGTGGACCTATAGATTTGTATCAAGATATTATGCATTTCTCAAAATCTACTAAAAAAAGTTTTCATTATGAAACAACAGCAGGTGCTGGGTTACCATTTATTAAAACTTTACAAGACCTAAATATGACAGGGGATAAAGTCAATGAAATTGAAGGAGTATTTTCAGGAACTTTATCGTATTTATTCAACAATTATAATGGAAAGTTAGAATTTTCGAAAATGGTTGCTGATGCAAGAGATAAAGGATTTACAGAACCTGATCCAAGAGATGACCTATCAGGAATGGATGTTGCTAGAAAACTTGTAATATTAGCTCGAGAAATGAATCTTACAATAGATATCAGTGATGTTTCAGTGGAAAGTCTAGTTCCTGAAGAGTTAAGAGATATTTCTGTGAATGATTATTTGAATCAATTAAGCGAATATGATGAAGCAATGAATCTTAAATTAACTAAAGCTAGACAAGATCAAAAAGTACTTCGATATGTTGCTAGATTAAATTCCAGTGGGAAAGCGAGTGTTAAATTAGAATCAGTCTCTACTGACCATCCCTTTGCAGAATTGAAGGGGAGTGAAAATATTATCAAATATATGACGGAAAGATATTCTAATTATCCACTCGTTCATAAAGGTCCAGGAGCTGGTACTGAGGTCACTGCTGCTGGAATATTTAGTGATTTATTGATGGTGATACAACATATTGATCGATTTAATCCACTTATTAAAAAATGATTAATGATATGTATTTTGTAAGCACAAAAACTAATCTACAAGTTAGTATTGAAGAAGCAATATTTAGTGGAACAGCGCCCGATGGAGGGTTGTATATACCTACAAATATTCCTAAGATTAATTTAGAGGATTTCAAGGAAGTAGATAATTATCAACAATTCTCCACTCAATTTTTATCTCCATTCTTTATTAATTCGATAATCAAAGATAATCTTGAAAATATCGTAAATGAAGCCCTAAATTTTGATGTGATTCAAAATCAGATAAATTCAGGTCAGCAACCATTATCCATACTTGAACTATTTCATGGTCCCACAGCTGCATTCAAAGATTTTGGAGCCAGGTTTTTATCGTCTGCCATGAAAGCAATTAATAAAGAATCTGGTAATTTAAAACTGAATACAGTACTTGTCGCTACTTCTGGTGATACTGGTGGTGCTGTTGCTTCTGCATTTCATAATCAGCCAGGATTTCACGTAGTTGTTCTTTTCCCTAAAGGTAGAGTGTCTCCAAGACAGCAACATCAACTCACATGTTGGGGTGATAATGTCACCTCTATTGCAGTGGAAGGTGAGTTTGATGATTGTCAGCGACTTGTTAAGGCAGTTTTTGATAAAGATCAAAATTTTTGTTCAGCGAATAGTATTAATATTGGTAGGCTTCTTCCTCAAGCTACATATTATGCTTGGTCAAGCTTGCAATATTTTAAAACTCACAAAAAGAAAACTAATTTTATAATCCCAACAGGAAATCTTGGTAATGCCTTTGCTTGCTTTATAGCAGAGAAAATGGGCTTCCCAATAGGCAAAATAGTTTTTTCCACTAATTCTAATACAACAATTGTAGATTTTATTAAGACTTCAGTCTGGGAGCCAAGAAACACTATACCAACTTTGGCATCTGCTATGGATGTAGGAAACCCAAGTAACATGGAACGATTTTTTCATTCTTATAACAAACAATCGCTCGCACAAACACTAGAAGCCTATTCTGTAAATGATCAGCAGATTAAAGACCAAATTAAAAAAGAATACAAAGACCATCAAATTATTTGCTGCCCACATACAGCAACTGCATTCAATGTTTATAGAGGTTTTTCAAATGAAATTAAAGACAATAATCACTGGTCTATAGTATCGACAGCTCATCCAGCAAAATTTGAGAATATTGTCGAACCTATAATAGATGAATTAATAGAAATTCCAAATAGCCTATCGAAACTACTTAAACTGGATTCATCCTTTATCTCAATTGAGCCAAAACTCGAGAAATTAATGGATATTATCCTTTGAAAATTAATCAAGTAATCGTCCGAATAGTTTTTCAGAATTACTCTTTGTTATGTCTGCAAAAGATTCAATTTTAATACCTTTATGATGGCTTATAAATTCAGCTATTTCACGAATGTATTTTGGTTCGTTTCTCCTAGATTTTAATTCTTTTTCTAAGTGTTTTGGCATCAAATAGGGTGCATCTGTTTCAATTAATAACCTATTTAAAGGTATGTATTTAATAGACTCTAATAAATCTTCATTCCTTCTTTGGTCACAAACCCATCCTGTAATACCAATGTAGAGTCCTAAGTCTAGATAATCCTTGAGTTGATTCTTGTTTCCAGTAAAACAATGCGTTACTCCACTGATGTTGTTTGTAGTATTTTCTTTTAATATAGTAATGAAATCTTCATGGGCATCTCTTTGATGTAAAAAAAGAGGTAAATCAGTTCTTAGAGAAAGCTTGATTTGTTTTTCAAAAATACTTCTTTGTATCGAAGGAGATGAGAAATTTCTATTGTAATCTAGGCCACATTCTCCGATAGCAACAACTTTATTATTTAATGAAAAATTTTCTAGTTTTTCTATAAAGTCATCACTAGCATCTTTAGCATTATGAGGATGTACTCCTGCTGTGGCCCATAACAAAGAAGAATTGAGTGCTGTATAGTCAATTGCTTTTTTTGTTTCATTAACGGATGTAGCTGTAATAATGATTTTCTTTAAACCAGCTTGTGTTGCATTCGAAATAACTTTTTCTAGATCGTAATCGAAGCTTTCATGCGTTAAGTTTGCACCAATATCAATGAATTCTATTGTCATAAACTTAACATCCTTGGTCATTTATCGTTACAATGCAGAGGCTGAATATGGAAAAATTACTAATAAAAATAATTGTATTGATTGTATCTAGTTTATCTCTCAGTTCTTTAATGGCTGATCCAATTGAAACAAACAATGATGAGATTATCAATCGTGCACTGCAATATTATCTTGTTGAAAATCGAGAAGAACTGATCAGGGAACATGATTTAATATCGAGTGAATATAAAAAAAATAATGAGGCTAAATCACTTTTATTATCCATGTTATTTCATGAGTTTTTGATTGCCGATATCTCAACTAAAAAGATTAAAAAAAAGTACAGTAAATTATGCATTACTAATAGTAAGTCTGCACTTACTAGTTCAAAGTCAGAAGCTGACTTGTATGCTGTTTTATCTGCGTGCTATGGTTTGAGTGCTGAGAGTAATCTTTTTAAAGCTGCTAGCCATGGAACTCAGTCAGGAAGAATGATTGATAAGTCATTAGTAATGGACTCTAAGAATGCATTTGCCTATATGATTAAAGGTATTGGTGATTATACTAGACCATCTTTTGCTGGTGGCAGTAAAGAAAATGGCAATAAAAATCTTTCCATTGCCCTGGAATTAATCAATAAGCATGATAATAGTGCGGGTGATAAAAAATTCATAATTGCGATTGCTAATTTCCATCTTGCAAACATTGCTTTCATCACAAAAAATAAACAACAAGCATTGCAATATTTAACAAACTCTCTTAGGGTAGCTCCTGATTATAAGAGAGCTCTAGAGCTCAGTAAGAAAATTGAGTCTTAATTAATCTGATATTTAATCTTATGAATATTATCGAAGTAAAAGATCTTAAGAAATCTTATTTAAGACCTGAAAATAAAAATGAATCATTCAACGCTGTTGATGGAATATCCTTTAATATTTTAGCCAAAGAAATCTATGGCATACTCGGACCCAATGGAGCAGGAAAAACAACCACTCTGGAAATGCTAGAAGGCCTTAAAGATATAGATTCAGGCACAGCAATGATTAATGGTATAGATGTTGAAAAAAAACCTTATCAAGTGAAAAAGATTATTGGAGTTCAATTACAGGCCAATGAGTATTTTGATAAGCTAAATTTAAGCGAATTATTGGTTCTTTTTGGTAAGCTGTATAGTGTAGATGTGGATTGTATAGATCTTCTAGAAAAGGTGGGCCTTTCTGAAAAACTAAAAGCAAAGCCAAAGCAGTTATCTGGAGGACAAAAACAGCGTTTTTCAATTGCTTGTGCACTAGTGAACAATCCAAAAATATTATTTTTAGATGAGCCAACTACAGGCTTGGATCCTCAAGCAAAACGTAATCTTTGGAATTTAGTGAAGGATCTCAATCATTCAGGAATGACTATTGTTCTAACGACTCATAATATGGAGGAAGCTGAATACTTATGCAATAGAATTGCAATTATGGATGCTGGAAAAATAATTGCAGAAGATACACCTCAAGAGTTGATTAATCAATATGCACCAGAACCTTCAGATTTACCTTTACAGGGCAATATTGAAGACGTATTTCTGACACTAACAGGACATAATCTAAGGGATTAAGATGATTACAAGTTTACAACTACACTTATCAAAAGTTTTTCTAAAAATCTTTTTAAGGGATGTTCAATCAATGATATTCAACATATTTTTTCCATTGGCATTTATTGGTATTTTTTTGGTTTCAGGAGGTGGAAGTGAGAGTATTAATATTGGAGTCGTTGATAATGCTTCCAGCATTACTTCTAAAAACTTCATAGATCTTATTAAAAATGACCCATTATTTGAAGTTACCGAAGGAGATGAAGTTTACCTAAAAAACCAACTTCTTGAAGGAGATCAGTTGGCAATTATTGTTGTTCCTGAAAATTTTGATTACTTAGAGGGAACCAGTGAACTAAAATTACTCTTAGACGCTTCTCAAGTAAGGCAAATTAATCAAATTAAAACTACAATAGAAAAGAGCTTAGTTTCTGTAGAGAGAGAGCTTAGTAATACCGAACCTATGTTCAGTCTAAAAGTTGAAGATTTCAAAGCAAGACCCCAACGCTATATCGATTTTTTATTACCCGGATTACTCGCATTTATGCTGATGAATTTGAGTCTAGGGGGCAGTGGATTTAATATAGTCGAATACAGACGTCGAGGTATATTAAAAAGACTTTTTGTAACGCCTATACAGCCAAAAGATTTTATTACTGCAATTGTACTTGCTCGAATGATGATTGTTGTGATTCAATTGTCAGCTGTTTTATTGTTCGCTATTCTACTTTTGGGGGTCAGAATAGAAGGAAGCTTGTTCTCACTTTACGGCATGATTATATTGTCTACCTTTATTTTCTTATGTCTTGGATTTTGTTTTGGTAGTTTTGCTAAAACTCAAGAAGCAATCAGGCCTCTAGTAACATCATTTACATTTCCACAATTGATTTTATCGGGTGTTTTTTTTCCCATCAACTCTTTACCCGATATCATCCAACCCGTTGCTCAGCTTCTACCATTGAGCGTTGTAGTCACTGGTCTTAGAAATATTGCTCTTGATGGTAGTGGTTTATTCACTATTGATTCATCAATGTTTGGAATAATTATTTGGGTTCTTTTAAGTTTTTTTCTAGCAACAAAATATTTTGTTTGGAAAGAAGTAGCTGGATAGAAATAATGAATCTTCCTTATCTGCTATAAGTAGCTTTTTATTATTTATAATAGATCAATTTAGGCTACAATCTTTCTGATAACGTAATGTAGAATTCCACCATTTTGGTAATATTCCCATTCTTTTGGCGTATCTATTCTAACTTTTACAGTGAACTCTTCACTAGTAGTGTTAGAGGTTTTCGCTACATTAACTTGATCAGATCCTAGAGAGAGATTAGTTATTGTGAAAGATTCAAAGCCCTCTATACCGTGTGTTTCAGCATTCTCCCCATTCATAAACTCAAGAGGAAGAATGCCCATCCCAATTAAATTAGACCTATGGATTCTTTCATAAGATTCAGCAATGACAGCTTTAACACCTAAAAGTCCAGTGCCTTTAGCCGCCCAGTCTCTGGATGAACCTGTTCCATATTCTTTGCCAGCAATGACTATTAAGTCAGTGCCATCACTTTTATATTTATCTGCTGCATCAAAGATGGAGATTGGATCATCTTCTTTTGACAATTTTGTCCAACCACCTTCAGTTTCTGGAGCAAGTTTATTTCTCAGTCTAATATTGGCAAAAGTACCTCTCATCATCACTTCATGGTTTCCTCTTCTAGAACCATAAGAGTTAAAATATTGTTTTTCTATTCCTTTACTCAATAAGTATTTTCCAGCAGGGGAGGCTATATCTATATTTCCAGCGGGTGAGATATGATCCGTTGTCACTGAATCGCCAAGTAAAGCTAAGACTCTAGCATCTGAAATATTTTTAATTGGTGCGATATCCATAACCATTCCATCGAAGTAAGGAGGTTTCTTTATATAAGTAGAATCACTTTCCCATTCATATATTTCACCACTGGGTATCGATAATGTTTGCCAAGCTTCATCGCCTTTTAGTGATTCGGTATATGCTTGGTTAAACATTGCAGGATTAATGGTTTCTTCAATTAATTCTTGAATCTCATGTTGTGATGGCCATAAGTCTCTTAAGAAGACATCTTCTCCTTGATCAGATACACCCAAGGGTTCACTTTCAAAGTTAATCATCATAGTCCCAGCCAATGCATAAGCTACCACCAAGGGTGGTGAAGCTAGAAAGTTCTGTTTTACAAGAGGATGAATTCTTCCTTCAAAATTTCTATTTCCAGATAATACCGAGGAGGCATTGAGATTTTTTGAAATAATAGCTTCAGAGATATCAGGATTAAGTGGTCCTGAATTACCAATGCATGTCGTACAACCATAACCAACAATATTGAAACCTAATCCTTCTAATTCTTGAAGTAGTTTTGTTTCTTCTAAATATTTCGTTACAACTTTTGACCCTGGAGCTAGGCTCGTTTTTACCCAAGGTTTGGATTGAAGTCCTAGTTTAAGAGCATTTTTTGCTAATAATCCAGCACCAATCATTACCGCTGGGTTTGATGTATTCGTGCAACTGGTTATTGCAGCAATCAATACTGATCCATTCGATAACTCGTTAGTATTTATCTCTTTATCGCCTATTTGTTTTGCTACTACCGTAGGGATATCAGATAATTTTATTCTATCTTGTGGTCTCTTAGGTCCTGAAAGGCAAGGCTCTATATTTTCCAGATTTAAATCTATAACATCAGTGTAATTTGCTTCTTGTTCATGATCCTCTCTCCAAAGACCTTGAGCTTTCGAATATGACTCAACCAACTGTACTTGGTTTTCATTTCTACCAGTTAATCTTAGATAACGAATGGTTTCCTTATCAATTGGAAAAATAGCACAAGTGCTTCCAAATTCTGGCGCCATATTGCTTAATGTTGCACGATCTGAAACTGGTAGATTATTTAAACCATTTCCAAAGAATTCAACAAATTTTCCGACGACACCATGGTTTCTCATTATTTCTGTCACGGTTAGAACTAAGTCTGTTGCTGTGACTCCCTCTTTTAGAGTTCCACTGACACGGATACCAATGACATCTGGTAATAGCATACTTATAGGTTGACCCAGCATAGCAGCTTCAGCCTCAATACCTCCCACGCCCCAACCTAAACAGCCAATACCATTGATCATAGTTGTATGTGAATCAGTGCCGACAACAGTATCTGGGAAAGCCATTAATTTATTATTACCCTCTTTAGAAAAAATGACACGTCCTAGATACTCCAGATTCACTTGATGAACAATACCAGTATTTGGTGGCACCACTTCAAAATTATTAAACGATTCTTGCCCCCATCTTAAGAATTGATATCGTTCTTGATTTCTTTCAAATTCAACTTGATTATTTTTAGCTAATGAATCTTTTGCACCATAGTGATCTACTTGAACCGAGTGATCTATTACTAATTCTGCTGGAGACAATGGATTAATTTCACTTGCATCCCCACCCATTTCATCCACTGCATTTCGCATTGCAGCAAGATCAACAACAGCAGGAACACCTGTGAAGTCTTGAAGAATTACTCGACTGGGAGTAAACGATATCTCATCAGAAGAATTAGAATTTGGGTCCCAATTGAGTATAGTTTCAACATCATTATTATCATTCAGCTCTGCATGTCTAAGAGCATTTTCAAGAAGAATCTTATGAGAGTAGGGCATTCGATTAACTTTTGATGCATCCAAAGCTTTCAAGTCAAAGTAATTATATTCCAACCCATTGATGATCATTGTTTGTGACATTTCTTATTCTTACCTTTTTAGTAAATTATTGCTGCACGATTGTATCTGATTAAGTTAAATTTGTCTTTAGTGGTTTTATTTTGGGAAAGGCATTATTTTTGCTCCACCCAAGCAATAATCTTTTTGATAAAGTACTAGATACTGACCATAAGTAATGGCCCATTGTGAATCTTTAAATCTAATTTCTAGTCCATCTTGATATTTTTTTATAATGCAATGAGCATCTTTTTGCCTATATCGTGTTTTTGCTTGGCATTCTAAAGTAGTTTCTTTTTGTAAATGTTTTTTCATTTCCGGATTTAACCAATGCATAGAGTTAGCAAATAATGTATTTGTCCATAATTTAGGATGGTTTCTTCCTTGTACGACCATTAACTCATTTGAATCTTGTCTTTTTTCAGCAACATACCAAGGTTCACCCGATAAATTCTTTATACCTCCTATACCAAGGTCTTTTCTTTGTCCTATTGTAAAATACATCAATCCCTCATGGGTGCCCATTTCCTTTCCATTTTCATTAACAATACATCCAGGTTTAGGGGGTAGAAATGTTTTAATAAAGTCTTTAAAAGGCCTCTCTCCTATGAAACAAATTCCAGTACTATCAGGTTTATTATGATTTGGTAATCCTTTTTTAAATGCATAATTCCTCACTTGTTCTTTGTTTAATTCACCAAGAGGAAAAATAACTGATTGTAGAATATCTGGATTGATTGCATGAAGAAAATAACTTTGATCTTTATTGTTATCAATACCTTTAAGAAGATATGTCAGGCCTTTTTTTTCTATAGTACGTGCATAATGGCCTGTAGCAATTTTATCTGCGCCTAATCGCCAAGCATACTTTGCAAAATCTTCAAATTTTATCTCTTTATTACATAAAACATCTGGATTGGGTGTCAGTCCTTCATTTAATTCTTTTAGTGCATCTTGGAAAACTTTTTCTTTATATTCTTTTGAGAAATTCACATGATGCATTGTTATGTTTAATTCTTTACAAGCATTTCTAGCATCTTGTAGATCTTGAGATGCTGTACAATATGGTTCTTCATCATTCCAATTAGTCATATGCAAACCTTCTACTCTATAATCATTTTCCAGAAGTAATGCTGCACTAACGGCTGAGTCAACTCCTCCAGACATACCAACCATAACTAATTCTTTATCTTTCATAACCTAGGTTTGTTTATAAATCATTTTTATATGTTTAATTTCAGCTTCAAAAAAATAATTACCTACAGTCTTAAAACCTATATTTTCATAAAATCGTATGGAATCTTCTTGGCTGTGGAGATATATTTCATTTGTATCAAGAGTTCTAGCCTTGTTGATAATAATCTCCATTATTTTTGAACCTATGCCTAGGCTTCTGAATTCTTTTATCACTGAAACTCTTTCAATTTTCCCATATTTTCTTAATCGGGCGGTTCCTATATTAAGTTTTTTGTAGGTTGCCAGAAATTGATGGCAATCTTTATCATGCCCATCCATTTCAATTGATCTAGGAACTTTTTGCTCTTCTATGAATACCTTCTCTCTTATTTGATTAATTTCTAATGATGATTGGTCCCAGGAGGTTTCAAATATATTCAGAGCCTTAGAATTCACGTTAGATTTTTTTCGCTAGTATTGCTGCAAATCCAATGTATTGTTTTGGAGTAAGGTTCATCAATTCATTTTTTACACTATCATCAAGGTCAAGTGATTTGACATATTCGATGAGTTTCTCCTGGTCTAATTTTTCACCACGTGATAATTTTTTTAGACTTTCATAGGCATCTGCTGTTCTTTCTCTACGAAGTATTGTTTGTATAGCTTCTGCTAAAACTTCCCAATTCAAGGATAAATCTTCATCCATTCTATTTTGATTAATTCTAATTTTAGACAAGCCTTTTTCAAGAGAAGACAGTGCAATAGCTGTATAGGCAAAACAAGAGCCAACATTTCTCAATGCGGTTGAATCTGTTAGATCTCTTTGCAGTCTTGAAATCGGTAGTTTTGATGCTAAGTGAGAAAATAATGTATTAGCTAGGCCAATATTGCCCTCAGCATTTTCAAAATCAATTGGATTCACTTTATGGGGCATTGTTGACGATCCAACTTCTTCGTCTTTTTTAATTTGTTTAAAATATCCCATAGAAATATAGAGCCAAATGTCTTTACTAAGATCCAAAAGAATATTATTTATCCTTACAAATGAATGGAAGGTTTCAGCCATCCAATCATGCGGTTCTATTTGTGTGGTGTATGGATTATTTGTCAACCCTAGAGACTTTATAAAATTATCAGACAGTTTTACCCAGTCAATATCAGGATAGGCAATTTGATGAGCATTAAAATTTCCAACAGCTCCATTCATTTTTGCTCTGTATTCAATTTTATCTAAAGCATTTATCTGAGATTCAAGTCTATAAACAACATTAGCAAACTCCTTACCCATGGTTGTTGGTGACGCTGATTGTCCATGAGTTCTTGATAGCATTGAGCATTCAGACCACTCATGTGCTTGAGATCTCAGTACCTGCACCAATTCAACATAGGATTTTCTTTCTATTTTTACTGCTTCTTTTATCATCAGTGCATAGGAGATATTATTAATGTCTTCAGAGGTACATCCAAAATGAATAAAAGGAAGATACTCTGCGCCACCCTTGGTTTTTTTTATGTGGGCTTGCAAAAAATATTCGATAGATTTGACATCATGATTGATTGTGTTTTCAATTTCTTTAATTTCTAGTGCATCCTCGATATTGAAATTCTTATCAAGGTTCTCTAGGAGATTATGGAGTTCTGAAGATAGAGGAGCTATTTCTTCTAGTTGATCATTATTAGCTAAGTATTGTAGCCATTTGATCTCAGTTTTTACCCTATAGTGCATAAGAGAGGCTTCACTAAAAATCCCTCTTAAATGATCGCATTTTTCCGAATATCTACCATCGATAGGCGATATTGCTTGCAGTTGATTTTTTTTCATCGCAACTACCTCATCTTTCAAAAGTGAATGATACACGAAAGTTTCTTTTGTGACTGCTATTCTCTATGTATTATCATATATATTATAAACGGAGAATGATGTGTCAGAAAAAGATTATAGAATAGAAAAAGACAGTATGGGTGAGCTTAAAGTCCCTAAAGAGTGTCACTGGGGCCCACAAACACAAAGAGCTGTTGAAAATTTCCAGATCAGTCATATTAAAATGCCTTCTGGATTTATTCGTTCTCTAGCATTACTTAAGTGGGCTATATCTTCCGCTAATGCCGAATTAGATTTAATCTCCAAAGAAAAAGCAAAAGCTATAGGTGAGGTTGCATCAAAAATTGCAGGTGGTGAATATTCTAATGAGTTTCCCGTTGATGTTTTTCAAACAGGATCCGGAACCAGTACGAATATGAATATGAATGAGGTGATTGCAAATTTAAGTTCTACAGATGAGCTTAACATTCATCCCAATGATGATGTAAATCTAGGCCAAAGTAGTAATGATGTTATACCCTCAGCAATAAGTGTTTCAGCAGCTTTGATGATCAATGATCATTTACTGAAATCTTTAGAACATTTACAAAAAGTTATAGAAGATAAAGCAGAAAGTTTATCGTTAGTGGTTAAAACTGGAAGAACACATTTGATGGATGCTATGCCTCTAACATTTGGACAAGAGCTGAATGCTTGGGCCAGTCAAATAAAAGATATAAAAGATCAATTGATAGAACTATTGCCTCATATTCAAAAACTTGCACTAGGTGGCACAGCTGTTGGCACTGGAGTGAATGCACACTCTGAAATGGCCTCAAGAGCAACTCATATCCTTAATCAGAAAACAGGCATGAACTTTGCACCTAATAGTGATTCATTTAGAGCTATGAGTTCTCAAGATACATCATTGAACCTGTCTTCTAAAACAAGAACCTTAGCTGTCATTTTAACGAAAATATCGAATGATCTTAGATGGATGAATAGTGGACCTTTGGCGGGTTTGGGAGAAATTAAACTTCCAGCACTACAGCCAGGAAGTAGCATTATGCCAGGAAAGGTCAACCCTGTAATTCCTGAATCAGTGACCATGGTTGCTGCACAAGTGATGGGAAACGATACAACAATTGCATTCGCTGCACAATCAGGAAACTTCCAATTAAATGTTATGTTGCCATTGATAGGTTTTAACCTCATCCAGTCTATTTCACTTTTAAGTAATTCTTGCATTGCTCTTGCCGACAAAGCCATTAAAGATTTTTCAGTCAATGATGAGGCTATTGAATCAGTTCTTAGTAAAAATCCTATTCTTGCAACGGCATTGAATTCAACTATTGGCTATGAATTGGGATCTAAAATAGTCAAAAAAGCATACCAGGAAAAAAGAACAATTATTGATGTTGCTGTTGAAATGACTGATTTAGATGAGTCTGAATTAACAGTGTTGCTAGATCCACTTAAGTTAACAAATAATTCATAGCTTACTAAGCATTCTTTTTTATGCTTAATAATATAAAACAGATATTTGAGGATACTCATCCTTATGATGATCCAACTCAAAAAGTTATCGATAGATTGCCAAAAGAAATCGTTGATAATTATGTAAATAAAACGAAGTTAAGACATGCAGGAGTTCTTTTTGGTTTACAAGATAATGGAGAA
>JAQWSZ010000016.1:0-34226 GCA_029242945.1 Gammaproteobacteria bacterium
TGATAAAAGCATTCGGTTTAATTGTATTAATCCAGGTGCTGTTGCAACAAATATGAGGAAGGCTGCCTATCCATTAGAGAACCCAAAAAATCTTTTAAAGCCTGAAGATATTATGGAAAGATATTTATGGTTAATGTCAGATGAAAGCATTAATATTTGTGGTGAAAGCTTAGATTGCCAGTAATTAGAATCCTGAAACTATTTTATACCTACCTTTCTTTAAATCTTTTGGAAGGTTAATATCGCCATAACGTATTCTAATAAGTCTGCTAACTTTGATTTTATGGTATTCAAACATTCTTCTTATAAATCTATTTCTACCTTCTTCAACAGTAACTTTAAACCATTTATTATTGCTGTCTTTAATTTGAGATATGTCCTTAAATTTAGCGATACCATCATTTAACCTAATCCCATCTAGCATTGATTTTCTAATATTGGTTGTAAAGCTACCAAAGGTTCGAACCATATATTCTCTTTCATATCCATTGGATGGATGCATCCAATTATTAGCAATAGTTCCGTCCGTTGTAAAAAGTAGTAAGCCAGAAGTATTAATATCCAATCTACCAATTGATATCCACCTTTGGTTATCTAATTTTGGTAGTGCTGAAAAAGTAGTTTTTCTTGATTTTGGGTCATATCTAGAGCAGATTTCCCCTTCAGGTTTATTATATATTAGATGCTGATGATCAATTTTGGACAAAGCATTAACAATAATAGTCTTCTGATCTATCTTTATAGTGTCACCAATTATTACTTTTTGTCCTAAAATTGCTATTTGATCATTAACCTTGATTTTTTTATTTGTAATTAGTTTTTCAATGGATCTTCTTGATCCAAAATCCTTTTCTGCAAGATATTTATGTAATCTAATTTTTATAGTTATTAATCAGAACTTAGTTAATTGTTTCTGGAAGTATTGGAGAATGGTTATTTTCTGTTGTTTCTTCTAATGCTAAATCTAAGTTTTTTGGTTCTTTGGATTCTGGTAGTTCTGGTAATTGGCTTAAAGATTCAAGTCCAAAGTAGTCTAAAAACTCTGGGCTCGTGGCAAACATAGCAGGCTTACCAGGAACTTCCCGATAACCTATAATTCTAATCCAATTTCTATCAGTAAGTGTTTTCATTATACTTGTACTAACTGTAACACCTCGAATAGATTCTATATCACCTCTAGTAACAGGCTGTCTATAAGCTATAATGGATAGTGTTTCAAGTAAAGCTCTTGAGTACCTGGGTATTCTTTCTGAAAAGATAATACTTAAATAATCTGTTAATGTGCTTTTTGCTTGAATTCTATAGCCGCTAGCAACACTAACAATTTCAATTTCTTTAATAGAGTAATCTTCTTTCAGCTCCTCAACAGCATCTAGGATATCCGCTTTTGTAGTTTGGTTAGTTTTTGATATTACTTTATACAGTTTATCTGCTGATATAGGCTCGAACGATGACAATAGTATTCCTTCAATGATATTTTTGAGTGCAGTCTTATTCATCGTATTAATCTTTGTTTTCGCTTAATAATGCTTTTATATGAATTGTACCGTATGGATTAGTTTGTACAATTTCAATCAATGATTCTTTCATTAATTCCAATATAGCTAAGAAAGTAACAACTAACCCCATTTTTTCTTCTTCCAGGTTAAAAAGAGAGAAAAATTCAACAAATTCTTTATTTTTGAGTTTTTCTAGAACAGTTGCCATTCTTTCTCTTACAGACAGAGGTTCTTTAGTAAAATGAAGTGTTGAGAACATATCAGCTCTTTTTAGAACATCTTGAAAAGAAAATACTAAGTCTTTTAAGTCAATATTGGGTAGTTCTATTGGTTTTGATAAATGGTCAGAATTTACGTTTGATATAAAGACATCTCTATCGACTCTTCCTAGCGAATTAATTTTTTCACTAACTGATCTAAATCTTTCATATTCTAATAACCTTCTTACTAATTCTGCCCGAGGGTCATCTTCTTCTTCAATTTCTTCGAAAAGAGGTAACAACATCCTCGATTTAATTTCAGCCAGCATCGCTGCCATCAAAAGATATTCTCCTGCAAGCTCAAGGACAAGGTCATTCATTAAGTTAATATAGTCAACATACTGTTCAGTAATTTTTGCAATAGGTATATCTAAAATATCTAGATTTTGTTTTCTTATTAAATAAAGTAATAAATCTAGTGGTCCTTCAAAGGTGTCTAAAAAAACTTTGAGTGCAACTGGTGGAATGTATAAATCTTTTGGAAGCTCTGTAAAAGATTCACCATCTACGATGGCAAATGGCATTTCATTTTGAGTAGGATTATTTTTTATAAATTCTTTTGTCATTTATTATTTTTTCTAATTGTTTGTCACGTTTATAGCTATGTATTTAGTTTTGAGTATTGTGTTGTCCAAGCATTTCTTGATAGTTCATCTCATTAAGTATTTTTCCCTGGTCACTATAAATTTTACCATTAATCTTTCTGTTTATTTTATTTGCAAGCCTAAACATGATACTCAGTGTTTTTTTACTATCTATAGGGTTTGATGTGATGAAAAAAAAAGTTAAGCCTTTAATATTGAGAGCATCTTTAAAATAACCAGGTTCATATAGATTAGCAATAGTGAACATTACTTTGTTATTATTTATTTTTTCAAATACACCTTTTTTATTTAAGTGAATATTATTATTTTTAAATTCATTAATCAGGAAGTCTAAGTTTGTTTTTTCATTCTCAAGAAAAAGTCTAATTGATATAATTTCTTTTTTGTTGTCATAAAATGAAAAATCACTGTTCATTTTCAATGAATGTTTTTTTAATTGGGTTGGTTTATTACTAACCGTTAAGAAAATGATGAGGCAAAGAAATAAGAGGCTAATAATAATCCATGATATATCCATTAGGAGGGTTTAATATCTTCTGTCAATGCTACTGCCTCATCAAGATCTACAGACACTAATCTAGAAACACCAGGTTCACTCATAGTGACTCCTATCAGTTGTTTGGTAAGTTCCATTGTTGTTTTATTATGAGTTATTACTACAAACTGAACATTGCTGCTCATTTCTTTTACTATTTCGCAGAATCTGCCAACATTGTTATCATCTAATGGCGCATCAACTTCATCGAGTAAACAAAATGGTGCAGGATTTAATTCAAAGATTGAAAATAGTAATGCTACTGCAGTTAGTGCTTTCTCTCCACCGGATAGAAGATGAATATTGCTATTCCTTTTACCAGGCGGTCTTGCCATAACAAAGACTCCTCCATCTAACGCATCATTGTTTTCGAGTTCAAGGTAAGCCTTACCTCCTTCAAATAGTTTAGGGAAGTGTTTTTGTAATCCTGAGTTTACTTTATTAAAGGTTTCACTGAATCTAACCCTAGATTCATCATCGATTTGTTTGATCGCACCTTCGAGTGTTTCTAATGCTCTATTGAGATCATCAAATTGAGAATCAAGTTTATTTTTTCTCTCAGATTCAATTTCATATTCAGATGATGCAGCCAAATTAATTGGCCCTAGTCGATCAATAGAGTTTAATATTTTTTCAAGTTCAATATTTAAGTCTTTTTCATTTTTTATATTTTCAGATAGTTTTTCAATATCTTCTTTTGAATATTTAGTATTTTGGAGTTGTTCAGTTAGAGATTCAGATCTTACATCAAGTTCTTTTTGTTTTAATTTATATTGATCTAGGTCTTCTCTTGATTGATTTACTTTTGAATTAATATTTGTTCTATCTATTTCAAGATTTCTAAGGTGAGATTGACTAGCTTCATTATTTTTTCTAAGAGTATTCAGTTCTGATTCAGAACTTAAGCTATTGTTCAGTAATGTTTCTAAATTTTTTCTTATTTCATCTTCATTTGTATCTTTCTTTGTGGGCTCTTTAGTTATTTGTAGTGATTTTGTTTTAAGTTGTATAATTTGATTTTCTATTCTATTAATTGCGATTTCAAGTGCATTTATTACAGACTTTTTAGATTCTATTTGAACCTCCAATGTTTGAGATTTTGGTAAAAGTGAGTTTAGCTTTTGTTTTAGAGTATTTCTTTTGTTGGATTGATTGCTTCGTTCTTTATCTGAATGTTCTTTATTTAGAGTAAGATCATTCATTAACACTTTTGATTCATTGTGCTTATATTTTGAAACTTTTAGTTGATCTTCATTGGCTTTTATTTCATTAGCAATAGATTGGAACTCATTGGTTAATTGAATTAATTTATCGTCTATCTCACTAATTTTAGATTCTATAACTTTTGAAACGTCTTCATGGATAATATTATTAGACTTAATTAGTTCACTCTTTAATACAGCGAATGATTTTTTTATTTCATTTAAGTTTTCAATAGTTATCTTTTGTTTCTCTGTGCTAGTTAATTGCTTAGTTAGCATCATAATTTTAACATTTTCTGTTTCTGTTGATGTTTTTGCATCATTCAATTGATGTGTAATATTTTCATTATTTTTAGTCTCTAATAGGATCTCATGATCCAAATCTTCTATTTCTGTTTTTAATTTATTGACTATGTTTTGTGCATTTTGATTATTCTTATCAACAGCTATTAGTTCTGTTTTATTGATTTCAATATTTTTTGTATCTTCATCTAGTTCAATGTTTAGTCTAATGAGTTCTTTTTTTAAATCCTCAGCATTAGTAGTTTTTTGTGACTCAAGTTCTTTTTCATATTCAATTGATTGTTCATGCCTAGCTATATTAGCTTGTAGTTCAAAATGCTGTTTTTGCTTATCATTAAATAAGGTAGCATTTTGACTATCTTTAATTCTTATTTCTTCAATATCTGCTTCAATCTTTCTAAGAACGGTTAGATTGTTATCGTAAGAACTTTGATATTGTTTAGATTCAGTTTTATTGGATTCGGCTTGTTCTTTTAAAATATTAATCCTTGTAAGAATTATTTCAACTGCGATTTGTTTTTCTCTGTTTTTTAAAGTTTTATATCTGTCAGCTTCATTGGCTTGTTTTTTAAGCCTTTTAATTTGCTTCTCTATTTCATCTTTCAGATCGTTTAAACGATTTAGATTTTCTTTTGTGTTTTTAATGCGTGATTCTGTTTCTTTACGTTTTTGTTTGTATTTTGAAATCCCTGCTGCCTCTTCTAGAAATAATCTCATTTCTTCAGGTTTTCCTTCAATAAGACCTGAAATCATTTCTTGTTGAACAATTGCATAACTTCTTGGTCCAAGACCTGTGCCTAAAAACAAGCTAGTTATATCTTTTCTTCTGCATTTAGTTCCATTTAAAAAATATTGTGATTGTCCATCTCTTGAAATTACCCGTCTAGTTGATATTTCATTGTAATTTGAGTATTCACCACCAAGTTTTTTTTCAGAATTATCAAAAAAGAGCTCTATTGAAGCAGTGCTAACAGGTTTCCTAGAAGATGAACCATTGAATATGACATCAGACATAGATTCTCCCCTTAAATACTTAGCAGATGATTCACCTAAGACCCATCTGACAGCATCTATTACGTTTGATTTGCCACATCCATTGGGACCAACAATTCCTACAAGATTTGAGGGTAGCATAAGCGTCGTTGGTTCAACGAAAGTTTTGAAGCCTGAGAGTTTTATTTTACTTAATCGCATAAAAAAACTTATAGAATAAGACTTTATTTTAGAGTAATTCAAAGATATATACATTAAAATATTCAATATAATCATTAAATAACCTAAGAATAATGAATGACCAATTAAATATTCTCGAATCTTTTGATAATCCGAATATCAATAAAGATTATCTGATAAAAATTGAAGTCCCTGAGTTTACATGTCTTTGCCCTAAAACTGGTCAACCAGACTTCGCTATTGTATTCATTAAATATATACCTAGAGATTTATGCATTGAACTAAAATCTTTAAAACTATACATGGGTAGTTATCGCGATATTGGATCATTCCATGAAGCAATTACAAATAAAATATGTGATGATTTGGTAAATATTATGCTTCCAAATTACATAGAGGTTAAGGTTAAATTTAATGTACGTGGTGGAATTTATACTGAAGTGCAATGCACTAATATAAATGAAAACTGGACTGATAAATTAAACTTAATAAATCCTAGTTCATAAACACTTCACAAAAGTTATATTCTCAGTATAATCCTTTTGTCTCATAAATTTAATACTGAAATAATGAAAACAAAAAAAATAAACAATGTTAACGGTTCTCTCATCCAACAATTTGGTATAGATAGTTATAAGCCTAGAGCTAAAGAAAAATATATGTCTAAAAGACAATTAAATCATTTCACAAAGATTTTAAATGCATGGAAAGCACAACTTGAAGATGAAGCAGGTAAAACAGTGGATCATATGCAAAAAGAAAGCAATAATCTTGCAGACCCAAATGATAGAGCATCACAAGAATCAGAATTTGGTTTAGAACTCAGAACTCGTGATAGAGAGAGAAAATTATTACGAAAAATTCAAACTTCACTCAATAAAATTAAATCAGGAAACTATGGTTATTGTGATGAAACAGGCGAAGAAATTGGCCTAAAAAGACTAGAAGCTAGGCCTGTAGCAAGTTTAACTTTAGAAGCTCAAGAAAGAAGAGAAATATCTGATAAGCAATACAGTGATGCAAGATAGCTTTTAGCTCTCTTCAGTAGTAGTTTCTTCTTCTTTTTCGTTTTCTATTGCTTTAATTGATAATCTTATTCTTTTTTGTCTATCGATTTCAATAACTTTGACTTTCACTATTTGGCCTTCACTCAGGACTTTATCAACAGATTCGACTCGTTCATTCGATATTTCTGAGATATGAACTAATCCATCCTTACCAGGCAAGATTGTTACAAATGCTCCAAAGTCCATAATTTTTGCTACTCTACCCTCATAGATGGTATTTAACTCTACATCTTTTGTTAAAAGTTCAATTTTTTCTTTCGCTAATTCACCAGAGGATTTATCAACAGAAGCAATAGTTACAATACCATCATCATTGATGTCAATTTGAGCGCCCGTTATCTCCGTAAGAGATTTTATAGTTGCTCCACCTTTTCCAATTACATCTCTAATTTTATCTTTTGCTACAGTAATCGTAATTATGGAAGGAGCATAGTTAGAGTATTCATCAGAAGGTTTGTTAATTACTTCATTCATTTTATCCAAGATATGAAGTCTTGCTGTTTTTGCATGGACAAGAGCATCATCCATGATTGATTTTGTTATTCCATCTATTTTTATATCCATTTGTAATGCTGTTATACCTTCAGTGGTTCCAGCTACTTTAAAATCCATATCTCCTAAATGATCTTCATCACCAAGAATATCAGTCAGTACTTGGTATTTATCACCATCTTTTACTAATCCCATAGCAATTCCAGCTACAGGAGCCTTAATTGGAACACCAGCATGCATTAAGGCAAGACTTGAGCCACAAACAGTTGCCATAGAGCTAGAGCCATTAGATTCTGTTATTTCTGAAACCAGACGAATGGTATAGGGGAAAGTTGACATATCAGGTAATACAGCTTCAAGAGCTCTTCTTGCTAATTTACCATGGCCAATTTCTCTTCTTTTTGGAGAACCTATAAACCCTGTTTCACCAACAGAATATGGTGGAAAATTATAGTGAAGCATAAATTTATCTTTATATTCACCTTCGAGAGCATCAATAATTTGGGAATATCGTTCTGTTCCTAATGTTGCTACTACAATTGCTTGTGTTTCACCTCTGGTGAACAAAGCTGAACCATGAGTTCTTTCTAAGACATCAACTTCTACATCTATATTTCTGACTGTAGTCGTGTCTCGTCCATCAATTCTTGGATCACCATTTAAGATTCTGTCTCTAACTATTGATTTTTCTATTGCTTTAATTTCATCTTTGATATCAGATGCATCGTATTCTGAATCTTCATCGCTAGTTTCATTATCAATATGGGTTCTAATTTCTTCGAGCTGTTGTTGTCTTTCAACTTTATCCGCAATTTGATATGCAGATGTAATTTTATCAAATGCAAGATCATTAACTAGTTTTACAAGAGAAGGATCTTTTGTAATCTCTTCAACTTGCCATTGTTCTTTTCCAACTTCATCTTTCAATTCTTGTATTGCATCAATAACTGTTTGCATTTGCTCATGTCCATACATTACAGCACCTAGCATAACTTCTTCAGATAGTTCATTTGCTTCTGATTCGACCATCAATATTGCATCTTTTGTACCTGCAACCATTAAGTTTAATTTGGAATCATCCATACTGGATAGACTTGGGTTGAGAACATAATTACCATTGATATACCCTACTCGAGCACCACCGATTGGTCCGTTGAATGGAAGATCAGATATCGATAACGCTGCAGATGCTCCAATCATAGCTATTACATCGGTTTGGACTTCTGGATTAAGACTCATTACTGTCAAGATAACTTGCACTTCATTCATAAAGCCTTTTGGAAAAGATGGTCTTAAGGGTCTATCAATTAGCCTAGAAATAAGCGTTTCTTTTTCTGAAGGCCGTCCTTCTCTTTTAAAGAAGCCACCTGGTATTTTACCAGCGGCGTATGTTTTTTCTTGATAGTTGACAGATAATGGAAAGAAGCTTTGATTTGGATTGGCTTCTTTTCTAGCTGCTACGGTGGCTAGAATTGTTGTTCCATCGCATGTAATCATTACTGATCCATTGGCTTGCCTAGCAATTTTTCCTGTTTCAATTAGTAGTTCTTGATCTCCTAATAAGATCTTTTTTGATATTTCACTCACAATTATTTTCCTTACAAATCTTCGAACTAAAGAATACAGTTCGTTTTATTATTATTTTCTTAAGCCTAGATCTGATATAAGTTTTTTATAAGCTGTAAGATTTTTATTTTTCATATAATCAAGAAGCTTCCTTCTTTTATTGACCATCATAAGAAGACCTCTTCTTGAGTGATGATCTTTTTTATGATTTTCAAAGTGACCCATTAGTGTATCAATTTGTTCAGACAGTAAAGCTATTTGGACATTAGCAGAGCCAGTGTCATCACTGGATGTTTTATGTTTTTCAATAATTTCTTTCTTTTTATCAGTTGCTAAAGACATTTTATTTATTATTTATTTAATTCAGACGCTATTCTACATAGTTTATTCAATTCAACAACAACATAATTAACATTTAATTCAAATTAAATACTTTAGTTGGCTTAATTATATTTTCAGATAGTGATGTCCCAATTCCTTGAAGGTAATTTTTTTCATTGTATATAATTATTGTTTCACCAATATCTAATTTTTGACTTGCAATATTAATACTTTGGCCGTGATTAAATTTAATCGTTTGATTTGAATTAATTTTAATTTTAGTTATATTTTTAAACACGATATCTAAAGGATGAATGCAATTATAAAGTTCTTTTTTTGACATACTGGTCATTTGACTATAGCTATACATATTATAGTTTTCAAGAAGCTCTATACTGGTTCTTCTTAACTCTTTTACATGAGCTAAATTAGACATATTTTTTGCTATATCTTCTATCAATACCCTAATATAAGTACCTTTACTGCATTGTACTTCAAGCTGAAATTCATTATTAGTTAAGCTTTTTAATGTTATTTTATATATAAATATTTTTCTGCAATCTCTTTCAATAACCTCTCCTTTGATCGCATGCTTATAGAGTCGTTTGCCATTAATTTTGACTGCAGAAAACATGGGAGGTTTTTGATAGGATTCTCCTAATAATGTATTCAAATATTTTTTAAAATCAGACTGATTTATTTTAGAAATAGATTGAGAATCAATAATTTTACCATCTGTATCACCAGTATCAGTTAGTTCTCCTAGCTTTGCTGTTACAAGATAGGTCTTGGATGAATGCAGGAGATAAGAGGAAACCTTTGTCGCTTCACCAAAGCATATGGGGAGCAGACCTGTGGCTAATGGGTCAAGAGTACCTGTATGTCCAGCTTTTTTAGCGCCAAATAACTTCTTTACTTTTTGCAATGCCTGGTTAGAAGATATGTGTGAATGTTTATCAAATAAGAAGAACCCATTTATATTATTTTTTATCATTCTCAATTGCAGAATCAATTAATTTATTTATATGATTTGCGTCCTCTTCTTTTGTATCAAAGATAAAGTTAAGTTGTGGAACTTTTTTTATTGAAAGTTTGTTGCTGATTTCATTTCTTAGAAAGCCAATTGCTTTGTCTAAGGTAGCTGTGTTTTCTTTTTTCAAATTTTCATTATTAAGAGAAGTAAAATAAATTCTTGCATAAGATAAATCTTTGGTGAGATTTACTTCAGTGATAATAATATTCTTAAGTCTTTTATCTTTTATTTTATGGCTTATTGTCTCACTAATAATTCGATGTATCTTTACCTCGATTCTCTTATTAGCTGAAAAATCACTTGGCATTTATGATTTAACTTCTATATTTCTAAAACACTCGATTTGATCACCTGCTTTAACATCGTTATAGTTTTTAACTCCAATGCCACACTCCGTGCCTGACTTAACTTCTTGAACATCATCTTTAAATCTTCTTAGAGATTCTAATTCACCTTCAAATATAACAGTATTATCTCTAAGAACTCTAATAGGGTTAGATTTGATAACAGTGCCTTCTAGTACTAAGCAACCAGCAATTTTTCCAATCTTTGGGGAATCAAAAATATCTCTAACTTCTGCTATTCCACAAATTTCTTCTTTAATAACTGGGGCAGATAACCCTTTAATCATATTTGAAATATCATCTATAGTTTCATAAATTATGCTGTAATACTTTATATCTACAGATGAATTTTTAATGGATTTCTTTGCAGTTGTGTCTGCTCTAACATTAAAACCAATAATGAATGCATCTGAGGCTTCAGCAAGGTTTATATCCGATTCATTGATACCTCCCACTCCGGAAGAAACAATATCTATATGAATTTCTTCTGTAGATAGCTTTATAAGTGAATCTTTTATTGCTTCTGAGCTTCCATGAACATCAGCTTTAATCATTATAGGTATGGATTTCAATTCTCCACTATTTGGATTCTCCATGAAGTTTTTCATTTTTAAAATTTGCTGTTCATTAAGAGTATTGGTTCTGTTGTTTTGTTTTCTTTGAATAGCTATATCCTTGGCTTGTCTTTCAGTATCTATTACCCTCATTTCATCACCTGAATTAGGAGCAGCAGATAGTCCATAAACTTTTACTGGCATAGATGGCACCACAGATTCTAAGTCTTTATTTTCTTCATTAATCAGTATTCTAGCTTTTCCAAACTCTTCTCCTACAATAATTAAATCTCCCTTATTTAATTTTCCCTCTCTAATTAGTATCGTTGCTACAGCACCTTTACCACTCTCAATACCTGATTCTAAAACTGTACCAATAGATCTACCTTCGTTTGGCGCTTTTAAATCTAGGACTTCAGCTTGTAAAAGGATGGTTTCGAGTAATGTATCGACACCTTCTCCACTAATTGCAGAAACATTAACAAATAGGTATTCACCACCAAGTTCTTCTGGAATTATTTCATTTGAAAGAAGTTCTGATTTAACTTTTTCTAAGTCAGCATCCGGTTTATCAATTTTATTTATAGCTACGATTAATGGCACATTTGCTAATTTTGCATGCTCTATTGCTTCAATTGTTTGAGGTTTAACACCATCATCAGCTGCGACTACAAGTATTACAATATCAGTTACATTGGCTCCTCTTGCTCTCATTTGTGTAAATGCTGCGTGACCTGGGGTATCTAAAAAAGTTATTGCTTTATTATTATGATCTATTGAATAAGCACCGATATGTTGTGTTATCCCACCTGCTTCTGATTCTGTAACTTTAGTTTTTCTAATATAATCAAGTAGAGAAGTTTTACCATGATCAACATGTCCCATAATCGTGACAACTGGTGGCCTTTCAAACAAATCATTGGTATTTACTTGGGAATCAAATAAGGAATCCTCTGTAGATCTTTCATCCATAATAATTGCTTTATGACCAATTTCTTCAACTAACAGTATGGCTGTGTCTTGATCTAAAGGATCATTCCCACTCGACATAATTCCTTGATTCATCATTACAGTTATTACTTCTCCTACTTTTATAGATAGTTTCTGTGCTATCTCTTGAGGAGAAATAAATTTAGGAATTTTAATTTCTTTGATTATCGGGGTACTTGGTTTTTCAAATCCTTGGCCTTGATCCAATGAGGTGATGTTTAGTGTGCGTCTAACTTGGCGTTTTTTTCTTTTTTTAATTTTACCTGAAACATGCAGTTCTTCCATTCCAAAAGAATCTTTTTCAAAATGTTTGGTTTTTTTTCTTTTTTTGTTTTTACCTTTCGAAGAGTGTTCTTTTTGAGTTTCTTCGATAACTGGTTGTTGATTATTATTTTCTAAAGTATTGTCAGAAACTTCAATGGTTTGCTTTTCTTGTTCTTCCTTTTCTTTTTTTATTTTATCTAGTTTTTCTTGTGCATTTCGTTTTTGTTCTAACTCTTTAGTCTTTAAGTCTTCTTTTAAAGCTTCTTTTTTAGCTTCTTCCATTAAGGAATCTTTATTAAGATAAGTTCGTTTTTTTCTGACTTCCACATTAACAGTTCTTGAGGTACCAAAACCACCTGAAAGTTTAATTTCACTTTGAGATCTTCTATTGACTACTAGTTTTTTTGGAGATGACGTTAGCTTAGATGTGCCATGACTTCCCCTTAGATGATTTAGAAGTAGTAGTTTTTGATCATTTGAAATAACTGAATCTTCATTGTCTACATCAATACCTGCATCTTTTAGTTGACCAATTAGTTTATCGCTGGATATTTTAAGTGCTAGTGATAGTTTTGATACAGTGGTTGTTGACATTATATATGATTCCTTATTTTAATCTTCTTGTTGATTACTGGTTATTTCCCCTTTATCAAACCATTCTTTTCTAGCTTCTAATATAATTTCTCCTGCAAGAGTTTCATCAATTTCATCAATATCAATTAAGTCATCTATTGATTGTTCTGCAAGTGTATCTTTGTCATTAATACCATTTCTTGCTAGCGCGTAAGCTATTGCTTCTGTGACAGATTCTAATTCTATTAAATTTTTTGATGGACCATTTTCATCAAGGTCTTCTTCAGTTGTAATTGCTTCTACGAGAAGTTGGTCCTGAGCTCTTTCTCTTAACTCATTAACAAGCGTTTCATCAAAACCATCAATTTTTTCTAATTCATTAACGGGTACATAAGCCACTTGATCAATTGTTGAGAAACCTTCTTGTGCTAATAAGGTTGCAACGTCTTCCCCAACTGATAGTTTTTCCACGAAGATCTTAGCGTTATCTTTTATTTCCTCATCATCTTTTTCTAATGCTTCAGTTTCACTTAAGACATTTAATTTCCATCCGGTTAACTCACTAGCTAGTCTAATATTTTGACCACCTCTACCAATTGCTTGTGATAGTTTTGCCTCTTCAACAGCGATATCCATACTATTTTTTTCTTCGTCAACGATAATTGATACCACATTAGCAGGTGACATTGCATTGACAACAAATTGAGCATTATTATTAGACCATAGGATAATATCAATTCTCTCGCCATTAAGTTCATTTGAAACTGATTGTACTCTAGACCCTCTCATTCCTACACATGCACCAACTGCATCTATTTTTTTGTCATCTGAATGAACTGCTATTTTAGCTCTTAGTCCTGGATCTCTCGAGGCTCCCTCAATAGTGATGAGATTTTGAGTAATTTCTGGTACTTCAACCTTAAATAATTCTATTAAGAATTCGGGCATAACTCTTGATAATATTAATGGGGGACCTTTTAAGTCATCATTAATTCCTTTAAGAATAGATTTAATTCTATCTTGAGGTCTTAAAGCTTCTTTAGCAATCATTTCTTTTCTTGGTAGAAAAGCTTCTGCATTATTACCGATGTCAATATAAAAGCCATTTCTATCCATTCTTTTGACAACGCCACTGATTACTTCCCCTACTCTATCTTTATATTGTTCTATTACTTTTTGTTTTTCAGCTTCTCTAACTTTTTGAACAATTACTTGCTTAGCAATTTGTGCTCCGATTCTATCAAAATCTACAGATTCAATTTCTTCTTCCACATATTCACCTGGTTGTGCTGCTTTATTGATATCAATGGCATCTATCATTCTCAATTCTATATCTGGGTCTTCTAAATCTCTAGATTCATCAGCAAAAACCATCCATCTTCTATAGGTATTATAGTCGCCAGTATTTCTATCGATTTTTACCTTTACATCAAGGTTGTAGTCATATTTTTTCTTAGTAGCAGTTTCGAGAGCATTTTCTATAGCTTCAAATATAATTTCTCTATCCATGTCTTTAGTCTCAGATACTGTATCTACTACTCTAATTATTTCTAAACCCATCGTAATTTACCTTTTATTTAAATACTGGAACAATTCTACATACATCAATTAGTTTTAGATCAATTTTTATTTCTCTGTTGTCATGATCTTGTATCGTTATAGTATCTTTAATTCTATTCAATAACTGACCTTTAAAATTTTTTCGATCTTTTAATTTTGTTTTTAGTTTAATTTTGATAGATTTCCCTATAAACCTATCAAAATGTTCTTTATTGATAAGCTTTCTATCTAACCCTGGTGATGAAACTTCGATTATATAATTCTTTTCTGATTCGTCATTCTCAAAAATAGGCGATATTTTTTTTGTAGCATTAACACAATCATCAATATCTATTCCATTATCATGATCAATAAAAACAGTTATTTTAAGCCCATTCTTTTGTGGATTAAATTCGAGATCCATTAACTCATATCCGAGCGACTCAACGCTTGTGAATAATTCTTCTTCTATATTTTTGTCTAAATAATTCATTTCACCTACAAATAAAAAAACCCCAGATGGGGCCTAACCAAAAATTGGTAGCGGGGGCAGGATTTGAACCTGCGACCTTCGGGTTATGAGCCCGACGAGCTGCCAGACTGCTCCACCCCGCATCTGTTGGAAGAAGATACTAATGGTTTTTGTCTAATCTATCAATATATTTGATGAAATAATCGATCAATCATTGAAATTAATATCTCGGGAATTAATCCCAATAATAGTAATGAGGTGCCAATTATAAATAGTATTAATTTTTGTAATAGACTTGAGGTATCTTTCATTAAGGGTATATCTGATTTTTCGAAGTACATATACCAGACAATTTTTAAATAATAATATGCAGCTATTACAGATATGATAATTGCAATTGTTGCAGTATAGATCATGTCTGAATCTATAAGCGTAGAAAGAATAATCCATTTAGCATAGAAGCCAATAAAAGGTGGTATTCCTATCATGCTAAACATTGTAAACAGTAACATTAAAGCAACCCAAGGGTGACTATTATTCAATCCTTTCAGGTCATTTATTGTATCGATTGATTTAGAATCAGAAGACAATAACTCTAAAGATATGAAGGCAGATAGTGTCATGATGATGTATATAAATAGATACATTAAAGAAGATTCAATGGCTGTTTGATTAATGGCTGATATTCCTATTAGTATGAATCCTATATGTCCAATAGCGGAATAACCAAACAATCTTCTTATTTGGTTTTGACTCAATGCAACTATGTTTCCAAAGACTATGGAGGAAAGTCCCAGCACTAATAATAAAGAAGACCATAAAAAAGATAATGAATAAAAAGATTCAATCAATAATCTATATAAAAGTGCAAAAGCACCTATTTTGGGCACTGTTGAGATAAAAAGAGCTACTGAATTAGTAGATCCTTGATAGGAGTCTGGAACCCAACTATGGAATGGGAAAGCACCGAATTTAAAAATAATTCCACAAATAAGAAAGCCAATAGCTATTTGCAACTCTATTGAATTGTCAATTGAAAGATTAGAAAAGTCTGAAACATTAATACTTCCATATAATCCATAAATTAATGAGACACCATATAAAAATAACCCAGAAGAAATAGATCCAAGTACAAAAAACTTCATTGCAGCTTCTGATGATTTAACTGACTTTCGGTTAGAGGCTACAAGACCATATAAAGATAATGCTAGTGTTTCAAGACCAAGATAGATAATCAATAAGTTTGATGCAGAGCAGAGTATTGAGACTCCTAATAAAGCAAAAAGTTCGATTAGTATTAGCTCACTACGATTATTATTTTTATTAACATTGGTAGCTAATACAACCAATATTGCAATGCAATATGCTGTAGTTTTTAGCCCATAACCTAGAGTATCTATGATTACTTGTTCATTTAAGATCAATTCATATTGGTCATTAAAAGTAAAAGCTATCGATACTAGAGCAAATAATGGTGTTAGAACTCCTACTAATACTGAATGTAGACTGTTTGTTCTTAATGAAGGAAAACTTTTGATTAGGACCAGAATACAAATTCCTATTGCAATAATTATTTCGGGAGCTAAAAATTTTAGTTCAGTTATAGTCATAATGCTTTGGATAAAATAATTTCAGATAAGGTGTTAATGCTATTAGACATTAAATCAAATAAAGGATTTGGCCATATACCCATGAGCAATATTGAGGCTGCCAGTAAACATAAAGGCATGGATTCAATAAAATTAATTTCTTTGAGAGCATTAATTTTTTCATTGACAACAGTTCCAAAAATTACTCTTTTGATCATCCATAAAGTATAGAATGCTCCTATAACTAATGTTGATGCGGCAATTATCGCAAACCAAGCATTAATTTTGAATGAGGCTAATATAATAATAAATTCTCCCACAAAACCAGATGTTCCCGGTAAAGCAGCATTTGATAAGGCAAAGAAAACTATCAATGCACCAAATTTAGGCATTGCAGTAATTACACCTCCATAGTCTGATATTTTTCTTGTATGCATACGGTCATACAAGACACCAATGCATAAGAACAGTGCAGATGATATCAATCCATGAGAGATCATTTGAACCATTGCACCATTGATTGCAAGATTTGCAGTTTCAAGATTAAGGTCATTAGTGTTTGCATATAAATATACGAAACACCCTAGAGTCACAAAGCCCATATGAGAAATAGATGAGTAAGCAATTAATTTCTTCATATCATTCTGAGCTATAGCAACCATACCAATATAGATGATAGCGATTAAAGACAGTACTATCATAAAGCCTGATAGGTAAACAGCGCCTTCAGTTGCAATGGGAAGAGAAAATCTTAAAAAACCATAACCACCCATCTTTAAGAGGATAGCAGCTAGTATTACTGATCCTCCGGTTGGAGCTTCAACATGTGCATCAGGCAACCATGTGTGAACTGGCCACATTGGAATTTTGACTCCAAAAGCAAATAAAAATGCTAGAAATATAATTATTTGTTCATTTAGTGAGAGGTTGGCATTATAAAAGTCATTTATTGCATAGCTACCAGTTTTAAGATGCAAATAAATTAATGCTAATAACATAAATACTGACCCTAAAAAAGTGTATAAGAAGAATTTTATGGTGGCATAAATTCTATTCTTGCCTCCCCAAACACCAATGATAATAAACATTGGAATGAGCATTGCTTCCCAAAATATATAAAAGAGGAAAGCATCTAATGATGAAAAAACACCAATCATGAGTGATTCGAGAATAAGGAAAGAAGCTAAATACTGATGCAAATCTTTTTTAGGTGAGGTTTTGGAGGTCATTATAACCAATGGAGTAATGAACGTTGTTAGCAGTATTAAAGGCAATGAGATTCCATCAATTCCAATGTGGTATTGAATATTAAATTGAGTAATCCAATTGATTTGCGTTTGAAACTGATAATTAGTTGATAGTGGGTCAAAAAGATAAAGCAAATAAAGTGATAGTAGAAATACGATCAACGATGTAAATAATGCTATCAAGTAGTTTAGGCTCGAGTATTTATTCCCAATTAAACCGATTAATAAGGAGGCAAAGAGAGGAATAATGATGATTGTATTAAGTAGCATTATGTTTTCTCAATAGAAATATAAATGATCCATCCTAGAAATAGAGATAATGAAAGAATCATAATAAAAGCATAGTGATAGATGTACCCTGATTGTATTTTTCTCAATTCCGAGGAGAATTTTTGAATATTTCTGCCAATGCCATTAACTAATCCATGATCAATGATTCTAATATCTCCAATTCTCCAGAATTCATTACCAATCTTTTTAAATAATTGTCCAAAACCTTGTTCAATGAGATAGTCAAAATAATACTTCTCTAAGAGAATGGTGTGAATGGGTTTGAAGAAATTTGATATTTTTTGAGTCAGTTCAGGTTTGATTATGTAGAGGTACAATGCCGTTATAAATCCTAGAAGAGCTATGTATACAACAGGGCTTTCTAGTGCATGAATTAAAAAACTTATCGGTGTTGTGAATTCAAATCCAAATAAATCATTAGCTGAAGGTTGAGTGATTGAGTTGATAAAAAAATCACCGAAAACCATGGGTCCAATTGTTGGCCATGCAATTAAAACTGATGGGATTGCTAATAAAATGAGTGGCACAACTATCGACAATGAAGGTTCTTTGATTTCTTGCCCTTTAAATTTATCCTCGCCATGAAAGACAATAAAAAGTAATCTAAACGAATACAAGGCAGTGACAAAAACTCCAATAAGAACTGCAACATATGCATAATTAGAACCAATTATATTGGAGTGATGGACTGCTTCTATGAGTGCATCTTTAGAGAAAAATCCTGAAAAACCTGGAAACCCAATTAACGCAAGTGTTCCTATAACACAGGTTATATAGGTATATGGTAGGTAACGGTAGAGGCCTCCCATCTTTCTAATGTCTTGTTGGTGATGCAGTGCCACTATTACTGATCCTGCTGTTAAAAATAACAAGGCTTTAAAAAATGCATGAGTCATTAAATGAAAGAGGCTTGCTGAATATGCAGATACTCCTGCAGCAACAATCATATATCCCAATTGTGACAATGTTGAATAGGCGATTACTCGTTTAATATCAGTTTGTACTAAGCCTAGAAAACCTGTAAATAATGCTGTTGTGGCACCAATAATCAATACAAAAGATAAAGCAGAGGTTGATAATTCAAATAGTGGCGACATTCTCGCTAACATAAAAACACCAGCTGTTACCATGGTTGCTGCATGTATTAATGCAGATATAGGCGTAGGACCTTCCATAGAGTCTGGCAGCCAAACATGCAATGGCATTTGTGCTGATTTACCCATTGCTCCTCCAAATAGAAGTAAGCAAGACAGAGTTATGGTTGAAATATTTGAAGAGCTAGAATTCGTTATTGGAATATTAGATAAAGTTTCTGCTTCATTAAATATCAATATATAATCGAGTGTCCCTAAATTTACAAACAATAACGCAATACCCAATAAGAGACTAAAATCACCTACTCTGTTGATGATAAAAGCTTTAAAGTTTGCCTTGATTGCAGATGGTTTTGTGTACCAGAAACCAATTAAGAGATAAGACATTACTCCAACAGCTTCCCATCCAAAGAATAGTTGTAGAAAATTATTGGCCATTAATAAAGAAAGCATAGAAAAAGTAAACAAAGAAATATAAGTAAAAAATCTATGATAACCAGGATCATTTTTCATATAACCAATGGTGTAAATATGAACCATTAAAGAGACAAAACTTACAACAAACATCATACTTGCTGTTAAGTTATCAATTAAGAAGCCTAATTCAAATTTGAGTTCACCAATTGTCATCCAGGTGTAAATAGATTGATTGAGCACTTGTGATGGATCATGGATTAAGATTTGTAATAATAAAGTTGATAAAGCCAGAGATACTAGGATGCCTATGATCGTGACAGTATTTGTGAACCATTTTCCTAAAGATTTACCAAAAAAAGCTGCTAGTAGCGCTCCACATAAAGGTGCTAACAAAGCCATTAAACTTAATTCATACATATTTATTCTTTTAAGGTAATTAGGTTTTGAACATCAATGGATTCGTTATTGCGATAAAGAGTAACTAATATCGCTAAGCCTATGGCTGCTTCAGCAGCAGCAACTGTTAAGATAAAGAATACAAATATTTGTCCTGTGTAATCTTGGTTGAAGTAAGAAAATGCTACAAAATTAAAATTTACAGCCAACAAAATTAGTTCTGTACACATTAGAATAATGATAATATTTTTTCTATTAATTATTATTCCAATAATTCCAATTGCAAACAAAATAGCCGATAGTGTTAGATAAGATTGAAGTGTTATCATTTATTTTTTTCCTCTTTCTAGGTCCACTAGTTGAACTCTTTTACTGGGATCAATATCAACCTGCTTAGAAATAATTTGTGTTTTTTTACCTTTTTTTGTTCTTAGTGTTAAAGAAATAGAAATGATTATTCCTAATAAAAGAATAAAACCAGCAATCTCAAAAGGGTATATGTATTGGGAAAAAATTAACTTACCGAGTTCAAGAGTATTGTTCTCAGATAATGCATTAGAAACTATGGCTTCAGTTTCCTTAAATTGAGTAGATTGAAGCCAAATAAGCGTTATTAATTCAAGCAATATAACAAGACCAATGAGAAGCGATAAAGGAGCAATGGAATTGAATCTTGAGGTCTTTTTTTGTTTATTGATATTAAGCATCATGATGACGAATAAAAATAGCACCATGACTGCTCCAACATAAACTAAAATTAAAATAAGAGCTAAAAATTCTGATTCCAATAGAAACCAAAGAAAAGCACTAGTAATAAAAGTCAGTATTAATGAAATAGCTGAATATACAGGATTTCTAAAAAGTACGACACCCAGTGACCCACAGATCAAAATAGAAGAAAAAGTGTAAAATATTATCTCTTTAATCATTATGTATATTTCGAATCCTTGGCTCTGTTTTTAGATATTTCTTCTTTGTATTGATCACCAGTGGCAAGTAGCATTTCTTTAGTTTGTATTCTTTCGTGGTTTTCGGTCATATGATACTCAAAAATATTAGTCTCAACGATTGAATCCACTGGACATGCTTGTTCACAAAAACCGCAGTAAATACATTTGAAAGCATCAATCTCATATTTTGTAGTTCTTCGAGTACCATCGTTTCGTTCTTCAGATTCAATAGTTATTGCTTGAGCAGGACAAACCGCAGAACAAAGTTTACATGCAATACATCGTTCTTCACCATTGTCATATCTCATGAGTGCTAGTTTTCCTCTAAATCTTGGTGACAAAGGTGTTTTTACCTCTGGATATTGAACGGTTACCTTTGTTCTAAAAAGTGCTTTTAAAGTGACATTAAATCCTTTGATTAAATCAATCATAGACAGAGTTTTAATAAGGTGTTTAATTTTCATACAGAGTTCCAGGGGCCTATTTGCATTACAAACATTAGGCATTCAACACCAATCCATACTATTGTTATTGGTATTAAAACTTTCCATCCTAAAGTCATTAGTTGGTCGTATCTGTATCGAGGAAATGTTGCCCTAAGCCAGATGAATACGAATAAGAAAAATAACGTTTTAATTAATAGCCAAAAAATACTGGGCTCAATTAAAAAATTAAAAAATGTTTTTTCCAGTACTGAAAAATTAGAAAAAATACTTTCCCATCCTCCTAAGAAAAAGATAGCAGTGAGAATCGATATTAAGGCCATATTGATATATTCAGCAAGGAAAAATATTGCAAAAGCAGCACCAGAATATTCAACATGAAAACCAGCAACAATTTCAGCTTCTCCTTCAGCTACATCAAAAGGATGTCGGTTTGTTTCTGCAACACCTGATATAAAATAGACAATAAATAATGGAAAAAGTGGTATAAAAAACCAATTTTCAACACCTCCAGATTGGGCTGCAACAATTTCTCCTAATTTCAAACTACCTCCCGCCATTAAAACACCGACTAAAGCAAAACCCATTGCTATTTCATAAGCAACCATTTGTGCTGCTGCTCGCATAGCGCCAAGGAATGCGTATTTCGAATTTGATGCCCAGCCTGCAAGAATAACACCGTAGACACCGAAAGAAGTAAGAGCTAATAAATACAGTAAACCTGCATTGATATCTGCAATCAGAAATTCTGGATTCATTGGTACTACAGCCCATGCTGCTATTGCAGGAATCAGTAGTAGTAAGGGCGCAAGCAAAAACATAAATTTATCTGCTTTTTTAGGGATGATGATTTCTTTAAATAATAATTTAATCGTATCAGCAAGGGATTGAAATATACCTTTAGGTCCTACCCTATTGGGACCAATTCTTGCATGCATATAACCCATAATTTTTCTTTCAAAGTAAACCATAAATACAACAAAAAGAATGAGTGAGGCTGTGACAATAATAATACTTACAATAGAAATGATTAGTTCAACCTCTTGTAATGTTAATGAACTAAATAGTGATGTAATTAATTCTTCCATTTATTTTTTTCTGATTGTATTTTAGATTCCCTAGTAAGTTGCAGCGGTTTTGATCTTCTGACCATTGAATCAACATTGTAAAGACTATAATTTCTTGTTGATTTAGGGTCTAGAATTGGATTGATTGTTGGTAGTTCTGTATTTTTATTTTTATTCGATTTTGATTCTGCAATGAATAACTGCGTTTTGCTAATAATGTTTTCAAATGGTAATGCTTTAGCATTAGCTTCATCTAGAGCATCAAAAAGAATGTCTTGATTAGTCTGAAGAGTATCCGTTTCATTAAGTCCATGATTAAAGTTTTGCAATAATCCGGATATATTAATAAAACTCCCACACGACTCATAGGGTGTCTTAATAGGTATTATAATATCCGCATGCTGTTTGAAAATATCATTCATGAATGGAGTAAATACCACTACAGTCTCAGCGGACTCTATAGCATTAGAAAGTTCACTACCAAATAAACAATCAGCAGGTTCGATATTGTAAAGTATGAGCATTTTATTGTTGTTATTTGTAATTTGTAATGCATTTAAGCCAATATCTTTAGTACGACCAAACGAGGAACGATGAGGTATACAACCACTAATATATGCTCCAGGAGTATTAGCACAGACTGTAACTTCACCATTAGAGGAATCTGTTATTGAGGATAAAATATCAATATAACTCCTAATTAAAGAGTAATGATTATTGTTTTTAGAAACCAAACCGGAGATTACTAATGATGTCCTTTCAATTAATGATTTTGCAGTTTTAATATGAGCAGGAGATGGTTCATTGAGTTTATTGAGTTCATTTAATATATGATCTGGAATTTGATGATTGGTTAGATTTAATGCTGCTTTTAGGATAAGACCAGTGTTTTCTGCAATCAGCGAATTCTCACTGAGAATATAATTCTCAATTGGAAAATGATACTCATCGAGAGAATGATTAATAAAATGAGTTTCGCATTTACGATCTGCTGCTTTTTTGATCCAGTGAGCTATTATTGGAGCTTCTTTTCTTATTGTTGAACCAATAACAAGTATTGATTCCATAGTCTCTATTTCATTTAATGAGATATCAAGTGATGGAAAAAGTGGATCTAGAGTATCACCAGAAAAATCAATTTGATTGATACGATGATCAATATTATTTACTTTATTTTCTTGCATAAGGTGAGAAAACAATAGCTGTTCTTCAAATGACGATGCAGGTGAAATTAGAGCTGAGATCGTATTTTTATTTTTTATGGATTGCAGTTTATCTACGAAACATTTGATTGCTTCTTGTTGATCAACAGAAGTGAGTGCATTGTCTTTCCTGACCAGGAAATTATTGACTCTATCATCACTATAGATTCCCGCAAAACCGAAGCGATCTCTATCTGAAATCCAAGATTCATTTATATTTTCATTTAGTTTAGGGACTACTCTCTTGATTAGATTATCTTTAACATGTAAATAAACATTACTTCCTGCACAATCATGAGGCGATATACTTTCTATTTGGTCCAGTTCCCATGTTCTATCTGTATAGCGATACGGTTTATTGTTGAGTGCACCTACAGGGCAAAGATCTATGATGTTTGCTGACAGCTCATGATCAATTGATGCCTCAACAAAAGTACTTATTGTAGAAGATTCACCTCTACCCATTGTTCCAATTTCAGGAAGGCCAGCAACTTCTGTGCCAAAACGAACACATCTTGTACACATAATACATCTAGACATATCAGTAGAAATCAAAGGTCCAAGATTATCATTTGGTTTGGTTTGTTTTTGAATATCAAATCTTGATTTATTTTTACCATATAGGTAGGCCAAATCTTGTAATTCACATTCCCCACCTTGATCACATATTGGACAATCCAATGGGTGGTTAATAAGTAAAAACTCCATAGTAGCTTGTTGAGCTGTTTTTGAATTATTCGATTTAGTATTGATAATCATTCCATCATTTACAGGTGTTGCACAAGCTGGTATAGCATTTTTTGTATTTTTTTCCTCAACGAGACACATTCTACAATTGGCAGCAATTGATAATTTCTTGTGATAGCAAAAGCGTGGAATATATATATCTAATTCATCGGTGATTTCAATCAACATACGTCCTTGTTGAACAGTATGATCTTCACCATTGATATTAATTTTTACTTTTTTTTCAGTCATAATTAAGCCGCTTTAGATTTACCTTTGTTTTTAATCATGTATTCAAATTCATCAAAAAAATGATGGAGAAAGCTTTGAACTGGCCAAGCTGATGCATCACCAAAAGCACAAATAGTATTTCCTTCAATTCTATTGGCTATATCCAAAAGTAGATTTATATCCGTTTCATTGCCTTGTCCATTAGTAATTCTATCTAGTATTCGATATAGCCATCCAGTTCCTTCTCTGCATGGCGTGCATTGGCCACAGCTTTCAGCATAATAGAATCTTGAAATCCTTTTAAGTATTTCAACCATACAAGTTCCCTCAGCCATAACTACAACAGCACCCGTACCAAGAGATGATCCAGCTTGTTCCAGTGATTCATAATCCATATTGCATTTCAAAATAACATCTGCAGGCAATACTTTTGTTGAGGATCCTCCAGGTATTACAGCTTTGATATTTTTATCATCAATAATACCTCCAGATATTTTAATTAAGTCACTAAACGAAATACCGAGAGGCAATTCATAATTACCAGGTTTTTTAATATGTCCAGAAACAGAAAAGATAATTGTTCCTGGTGACTGCTTGGTACCCATTGATGAGTACCATTCTGGACCATTAGTCATAATTTTAGGAATTGTAGCAAGGGTTTGAGTATTATTGACAGTTGTTGGAGCTCCATATAATCCATAATTTGCTGGAAATGGAGGTTTAAACCTTGGCTTTCCTTGTTTTCCTTCTAAAGATTCTAACAAGGCAGTTTCTTCACCACATATGTAGGCACCTGCTCCAAGGTAGTTGTATAAATCAAAACTAATAACAGAGTCGAGTATATTTTTTCCCAAGAAACCATATTCATATGCTTCTTTTAAAGCTTTTTCTATTTGTGGGTAGCAGTCTTCTATGAATTCACCTCTAACATAGTTATATCCAACAGTAGCATTAATAGCAAAGCCAGCAATTGCCATTCCTTCAATTAGGGCATGAGGGTTACGTTGTAAAATCTCTCTATCGTGGCAAGTACCAGGTTCACTCTCATCAGAATTGCAGACTATGTATTGTTGATTCCCAGTATTAGGCATGAAACTCCATTTAAGTCCTGTAGGAAAACCGGCACCTCCTCTCCCTCTTAGTCCTGAAGCTTTGACTTGATTGATGATCGATTCTCTAGTTTTTGCAAGCTCAGCTGTTGCAACAATTTTCTTCCAAGCGCTATAACCACCATTTTTGATATAGCATTCTATTGATGCAGAATCTACATCATCATGATTTGCAAATATTACTTTATTTATTTCAGTCATTTTATTTTTTTTAATCGTTCTAATGTTTGATCAACTTTTTCTATTGTCAGATTTTCTATATAGACATGATCTACCATCATCATTGGTGCACCAGTGCATGCTGCAAGACATTCTTCTTCTTTTTTTAGGAAAATATTACCGTCGGATGTTGATTGACCTATACGGATGTTTAATTTCTTTTCAAGATGGTCAATAATTTCATTTGAACCTCTGAGCATACAAGAGATATTATTACAGACCGCTATTTCATGCCTACCTACAGGTTGTGTTTGAAACATTGAATAGAATGTAGCAACTTCATAGATATTCATTTTGGGTACATTAATATATTCAGCTACTTGATCCATTAAGTTATTGGTTAAAAAGCCATCATTGTGTTTTTGAACAGCATGAAGGGCAGCAATGATAGCTGATCTCTGCTTGCCTTGTGGGAACTTTGACATCCATTGATCAATCGTTTCAGTAATATTTTTTGGTAATGTATTTTCCATTTTATTTATCGATCGATTTCTCCAAATACTACATCTAGTGTTCCTATAATTGAAACAACATCAGCCAGCATATGTCCTTTAGACATTTCACTAATTGCAGCAAGATGAGAGAAGCTAGGAGCTCTAATTTTGAGACGATATGGTTTGTTTGCTCCATCAGACATCAAGAAAACACCAAACTCACCTTTTGGGTGTTCTATTGCACTATAAACATTACCTTCTGGTACAGAGTATCCCTCTGTAAAGAGTTTGAAGTGATAAATCAAAGATTCCATATCATGTTTCATTGCAGATCTTTTTGGGGGAGCTAATTTATTATTATCAATCATAATGGGACCAGGATTCTCTTCAAGCCATTGTATGCATTGTTGAATAATGTGGTTAGACTGTCTCATTTCTTCGATTCTTACTAAATAACGATCATAACAATCACCATTAACACCAACGGGTATTTTAAAATCAATATCGTTATAGACTTCATAAGGTTGTTTTCTCCTCAGATCCCATGCGATACCTGAACCACGAAGCATAGGTCCAGTAAAACCTAACTCTATGGCTCTTTCAGGGCTGACAATCCCAATATCGACAGTCCTTTGTTTCCAAATACGGTTGTCCGTTAGTAATGTTTCATATTCATCAATATGGCTTGGAAATCGATCTGTGAAATCTTTAATAAAATCAAGTAATGATCCATCTCTGTTGTAGTTAAGTTTTTGCACCTTCTTTTCAGAGATATATTTATTAGATTTATATTTAGGCATAGTATCTGGTAAATCTCTATAAACTCCACCTGGTCTATAGTATGTGGCATGCATTCTTGCACCTGATACAGCTTCGTAGCAATCCAAAAGATCTTCGCGTTCTCTAAAGCAATATAAAAAAAGTGCCATGGCCCCAATATCAAGTCCATGGCAACCAAGCCAAAGCAAATGATTTAGTATTCGTGTAATTTCATCAAACATAACCCTAATGTACTGAGATCTAACTGGTGGTGTGATATCCAGTAGTTTTTCTATGGCTAGTATGTATGGATGTTCACAACACATCATAGAGATATAATCCATGCGATCCATATAACCAATGGAATGGTTAAACGGTTTAGTTTCTGCTAGTTTTTCTGTTCCTCGATGGAGTAAACCAATATGTGGGTCCATTCCAACAACAACTTCTCCATCCATTTCCATGATCAAACGCATGACTCCATGAGCAGCTGGATGTTGTGGTCCAAAGTTAAGTTTTAAATTATTCGATGTCATTATTTTTTCGTATTATTCTAGGGACACCAGGACGGGTTGTTATGGATACAGGTTTGTAAACAACTTTTTCTAAATCTTGATCATACATTACTTCTAAGTTTCCATTGGTTGGAAAATCTTTTCTAAATGGATGACCAATAAATCCATAGTCAGTGAGTATTCTTCTTAGATCAGGATGGCCTTTAAATTGGATACCCATAAGGTCAAAAGCTTCTCGTTCAAACCAATCAGAAGCGTTCCATATTCCATGAATAGAGTCTATGGTTGGTGGATTGGTGCTGCCAGTATATGTTGAGATAGACAATCTCATGTTATGATCTAGGGACAGTAGCTGATAAAAAATGCCAAATCTTTTTTCATCATAATTTTCATCAGGATCAGGAATTATTGTTTTTTTCACAGCCCTTGAAAAACCTGTATTTGTAGCATCTAGTGTTTTCCAATCTGCATCTCCATATGTAAGATAATCTACAGCACAAATATCTATCAGCATATTAAATGTAAGAGTTGATTCTGATTTTAGTATTTTGCAAATTGGGATAAGATCATTTTTACTTATTTCAATGGTGACAGAATTTCTTACATGATGGTATTGGATATCGTAAGCAGAAAGCTTATTTTTTAGGGAATTAATTAAAGTATGATTATCCACGGACTATGGTCTCTTCTTCTTTTATTTTGTTCTTAAGTTCAATTATTCCATTAATCAATGCTTCTGCTGTGGGAGGGCATCCAGGCACATAAATATCCACTGGTATAATTTGATCACAGCCTCTGACAACTGAATATGAATGGTGGTAATAGCCACCCCCATTTGCACATGATCCCATTGATATTACCCACTTAGGTTCGGGCATTTGATCGTAAACTTTTCTCAGAGCAGGAGCCATTTTATTGACAAGAGTACCAGCTACAATCATTACATCAGATTGTCTTGGGCTTGGTCTGTAAACAACACCAAATCTATCAGTATCATATCTTGATGCACCTGAATGCATCATTTCAATAGCACAACATGCTAATCCAAAAGTCACAGGCCAAACAGATCCTGATTTTGCCCAGTTAACAAGTTTATCAATTGATGTGATTACAAAACCTGGACCTTGGTCAACAATTAAATTTTTATCTTGTTTTAATCCCATTCAAGTGCACCTTTGTTCCATTCGTATATAAATCCAATGACTAAAACATTAAGAAAAACAACCATAGAGATAAGACCGCTAGGGCCAATATAGTTAAGAGCTATTGCCCAAGGAAATAAAAAAGCAATCTCTAGGTCAAAGATTATGAAGAGTATTGCAACGAGGTAATATCGAACATCAAAAGGAATTCTAGCGTTTTCGAATTCCTCAAAACCACATTCATAAGGGGACAGTTTTGCATCGGATTTTTCTCCTTTTCCAAGAAGAAAACCGAGACATAGCAATAGAATTCCTAAGGTGGCAGCTACTGCTAAAAATATTAATATTGGTAGGTAATTCTCGAGCATTTTTTTTTACAAAAGAACCTATTTAATTAATCCCCAGAAAGCAATGGTATTGTATCAGCTTTTTATAAAAATAAAATATATATAATCAATTACTTAGCATTAGATACATACTTTTAAAAACATTATTAAACAACCTGAATGTGGATATCTTGTTTATATCATTTATATTTGTTTATTTTTAAACATTATCAGTGCCGATGGCCGGACTCGAACCGGCACAGCTTTCGCTACTGCCCCCTCAAGACAGCGTGTCTACCAGATTCCACCACATCGGCTTAATGTAAACTATTCTGGAATAATTGGTGCATTGAGTAGAGATTTTTCATCACTATCAATACTAATGCTAGTTTCATCTATTTGATCTAAGACACTGGAACTATCAACAGTCCCTTTGTTGAAATAAGCAAGTGTTAAGCTGGTTATAAAGAAAAGTGTTGCTAAGACTGCTGTTGTTCTGGATAAAAAATTTGCTGAGCCTTTGGAACCAAAGACACTGCCCGAAGCTCCTGCACCAAAAGCAGAGCCCATGTCTGCACCTTTTCCTTTTTGCATTAAAATTAGTACGATAATAAGAATAGCAACTATCACATGAAAGCTGAGTAAGATTGAATCAATATTATTCATTAGTTAGTTCTCCTGCTATGTTGTATATTTTTGAAAATTCATCACCTTTTAATGAAGCTCCTCCAATTAAAGCTCCATCTATATTTTTCATTCTGAATAGTTTATCAGCATTTTCACTATTAACACTTCCTCCGTAAAGAATTGGTGTATTAATAGCTAAATCTGAATCGATATTCAATAACATATTTCTAATGAAAGAGTGAACTTCTTCTGCTATTTCTGGTGTAGCAGTTTGCCCAGTCCCAATAGCCCATATAGGTTCATAGGCAATAATTAACTCTTTTAGATCTTCTAAAGTATTATTTTTTATAATGCTATCGATTTGTTTATGAATATAGTCAAATGTGCTGTCGCTATTACGATGTTCAATTGTTTCTCCAACACATAGTATTGGCTTTATATTATTCTCAATGGCTTTAGTGAATTTACCACTAATGTCTATATTGTCTTCATTATATAATTCTCTTCTTTCAGAGTGGCCAATAATCACGTAGTCAATATTTAAATCTGCAAGCATTTTTCCTGATGTTTCACCTGTAAATGCCCCATTATCATATTGGCTTATATTTTGAGCACCAATAGCAATATAATTTGGTAAATTCCTGTTGACTAATTCTAGGTATGGCATTGAAGGACAAATAATCATCCGTGCAGAATCATTATTATTGATATTTTGTTTGATTGAAAATAGCAATTGTTCATTAAATGATTGGTCACCATTCATTTTCCAATTAGCAACAATGTAGATATTATTCATTGGTATGAAGCTCTTGTGTAATGAAGTTAAATATAGTTTTAAATGAATCTTTATTTGTAGACTCTATTGTCACTCGAATAATCGGCTCTGTTCCAGACATCCTTATAATTAATCTACCATCATCTAACATTTCTGAAGCTTTATCATTTGTTGCATCAATTAATGATTGACTAATCTTTTTATTTTCTATGTTTATATTTTTATTGAATTGTGGAAGAAGAGACAATCCTAAAAGAAGATCTTCGATCTTTTTATTATTGTCTACTATATATTTTAGTATCAATAATGCTGTCATAAGACCATCACCTGTAGGCGAATAGTCATAATTAATAATATGTCCCGATGTTTCTCCTCCAATGGATGATCCAGTTTTTTTCATCATATCAACAACATGCTTATCACCCACATCAGATCGATATAGTTGTATGTTGTGTTTTTTTAAAGAACTCTCAAGACCTGAGTTAGTAAGTATGGTTCCAACAATCTTAGAGTTAAAATTTTCTTTTTCTTTATTAATCATTGCTAGCATGTACAGTATTTGATCTCCATCTAGACAATTTCCTTTTTCATCAATTAGTAAAACCCTGTCAGCATCTCCATCTAAGGCGATACCTAAATCTGCATTTACTGCTTTTACTGTATTCTTAATAGTTTCGGGATTAGTGGATCCACAGTTCATATTGATATTAAATCCATTAGGGGAACAAGCTATTGGTATAATTTCAGCACCAAGTGATGAAAGAATACTAGGTGCTACTTTGTAGCCTGCACCATTAGAGCAATCTAGAACTATCTTGATATTTGACAATGGTTTTTTAGTACTAAATAGACTTGTTAGAAATGACTCATATATATCCCTAGAATTTGCAGATCTAGATGCTTTTCCTATCTTTTCAGATATTTGCGTAATTGGCTCATCTAGAAGTTTTTTTTCAATTTCGTATTCCAATTGAGTATCAATTTTTTCACCATTTGAATTAATTATTTTTATTCCATTGTATTCAAATGAATTGTGTGAGGCGCTTATAATAATTCCTAGATTTGCATCAGTTTGTTTGGTGTAGATTGCAATAGCTGGTGAAGGAAGAGGACCAAGCAAAACTACATCAAGACCTGAAGCAACAAAAGCTGATTCTAATGAAGATTCGAACATATACCCTGATCTTCTTGTATCTTTGCCAATTACGACTGTGCCACCTTTTGGTGCAAGCACAGAAGAGATAGCACTTGCAAATACAGAAGTAAAAGTGACCGTCATTGGATGTTCTCCAACCTTGCCTCTTATTCCATCTGTTCCAAATACTTTCATTCGATTTATGTTATTTTACTTAGTTAATTATGAAAATTGACTACATTATAGTCATTAAGTCTAATTAATCTAGTTAAGGTAAAATTTTTATTTAATTTAGCTAGAAAAAGTTAGTGCTGAGTAGCATGATCACCTATATTAGGTGTTTTATCATTGTCTTCATTCGAATTATCTTTATTTTCCCAATCATCAGGGAGTCTCGGTTCCTTATCGTTCATAATATCTTCAATCTGTAATTGCTCTATTGTTTCATATTTCATAAGAGCTTCAGACATTTTATGTAGACGTTTGATATTTTTTTTAAGTATTTCAGTGGCATGTTTATAAGTTTCATCAATTATTTTTCTAATTTCTTCATCTATTGTTTTGGCCGTAATATCTGAGACTTGTTTGGTTTGAGTGACTGACCTACCTAAGAATACTTCTCCTTCTTCTTCGCTGTAAGCTAGAGGCCCCAGTTTTTCTGATAAACCCCATTTTGTTACCATGTTTCTTGCTATTTCAGTGGCTCTTTCGATATCGTTAGATGCACCGGTTGTCACAGAATCTTTTCCAAAAATCAACTCTTCTGCAACCCTACCACCAAATAGACTTGTAATTTGCCCTATTAATCGTTTCTTACTCATACTATATCTATCTTGTTCAGGTAGAAACATGGTTACTCCTAGCGCCCTTCCTCTAGGTACGATTGTAACTTTGTAGACAGGATCGTGTTCTTCTAGGCTTAAGCCTACTATGGCATGACCAGCTTCATGATAGGCTGTTAAATTCTTTTCATCTTCACTCATCACTAAAGATCTTCTTTCAGCTCCCATCATTATTTTATCTTTTGCTTTATCTAGATCATCCATATTGATAAATTTTTTATTTCCTCTTGCAGCTAAAAGAGCGGATTCGTTAACTAAATTAGCTAGATCTGCTCCTGAAAAGCCAGGTGTTCCCCTAGCTATAATGGAAGGTTTAACGTTTTTATCTAGAGGTACTTTTCTCATATGTACTTTCAATATTTGCTCTCTACCTCTAACATCAGGAAGTGGAACAACAACTTGCCTATCAAATCTACCTGGCCTTAACAAAGCAGAATCGAGTACGTCAGGTCTATTGGTTGCAGCAATAACTATCACTCCTGCATTATCTTCAAAACCATCCATTTCAACTAATAATTGATTTAGAGTTTGTTCTCTCTCGTCATGACCTCCTCCTAAACCAGCACCTCTTTGTCTTCCCACTGCATCTATTTCATCTATAAAGATTATGCAAGGAGAATGGGACTTAGCTTCTTGAAACATATCTCGGACTCTCGATGCGCCAACTCCTACGAACATTTCTACGAAATCTGATCCAGAAATAGTAAAAAACGGAACTTTAGCTTCTCCAGCAATTGCTCTAGCTAGGAGTGTTTTTCCTGTACCTGGAGAGCCTACCATAAGAACTCCTTTAGGCATTTTTCCACCCAATTTTTGAAACTTGTTTGGATCTTTGAGAAATTCTACGATTTCAACAACTTCCTCTTTTGACTCTTCTATACCTGCTACATCTGAAAAAGTAACATTTATCTGATCTTCTCCAAGGAGTCTTGCTTTGCTTTTTCCAAAAGACATTGCTCCTTTTCCTCCCCCTACTCCTCCTTGCATTTGTCTCATAAAGTATATCCATACTGCTATTAGAAGTATTACAGGAAAAGAGTTTATCAGTAAGCTAATAAAAAGATTTTGACTTTTGGGTGGTGTTGCACTGATTCTCACACCACTTTTATTCAGTTCACCAATTAAAGCTGTGTTATCAGTTTCTGGATTGTAAGTTAGGAAATTTTCACCGTTGAGTTTTTTTGCCTTTATTAAATCATTTTCAAAGACTACTTCACTAATACTACCAGTTCTTACAAGCTCCAAAAAAGTACTATAGTCAATTGTTTGTTGTCTTATTGCATTGGGTGAAAATGATTGGAAAAAGGTAAGCATAACTATACCTAGGACAATCCATACCATTGCGTTTTTAAATAAGTTATTCATTTTTTTGAATTATACCTAATGTTTTGGCCTATCATATAAGTTTCTTTACTGTCTTTCCTACAAGCATTCGGTTTAAAGAACTTAACAGTTTCAAAAGTTTCTCTACAATCTCTTGTAAAATCCTCAAATCCTAAGCCATGAAAGACCTTAATAATAATCTTACCATCATTAATAAGGGCGATTTTTGAAAATTCAAGGATACTTGTCACTAAGTCATAAAAAATATATTGATCTGTAACTTTGTTGCCAGTTTTATTTGGTGATATATCAGATAATATGATGTTAAATTTATTATCATTATTTTTAGCCAATATTAAATTCTGAATATTTTTTTTGGTGAAGTCTCCTTGGATAAAAGGAACACCATTTATGTTTTCCATAAAATTAATATCATTTGCAATTAGATTTAATCTTTTATGATTTTTTTTAGTTATATATTGAGACCATCCACCAGGAGTTGATCCTAAATCAAGAACTGAAACATTCGATTTGAATAGATTTATTTTTTTATCAATTTCTTCAAGTTTAAAAGT
>JAQWSZ010000017.1:0-83078 GCA_029242945.1 Gammaproteobacteria bacterium
TGGCAAGCTTTTTATTGATTATGTATCTGAAATAAAACTTGAAAGGCTCAGAAAAAAAATAATGAAAGAAAAAAAAGCATTAAATTATGAGGTGCAAAAAAAATCTGAACGTCTCATATAAAAAAATTGTCCAAACATGAAACAACAACTAAAAATCATATTTGCTGGCTCATCCTCCTTTTCGAAAGAACCATTAAAGGTGCTTTATGATATGGACTATGAAATAGTGGGAGTGCTTACTCAACCAGATAAAAAACAAGGCAGGGGGCAAAAAAGAGGAGCCAATCCAATAAAAGCCTTAGCCATCGACTTTGGTTTAAAGATTTTAGAAATGCCTGATCTAAAAACTGATAGCGCTTTTCTGGAAATACAAGAACTAAACCCTGATGTAATTTTAACAGCTTCTTATGGGAACTTTATACCACAACAAATTTTAAATTTGGCAACCATTGATACACTCAATATTCACCCCTCACTATTGCCTCAATGGAGAGGAGCAACTCCTATACAAGCTTCAATTTTAAATGGAGATACAGAAACAGGCGTATCTTTAATTAGAATGACAAGTGAGCTTGATGCTGGCCCAGTATTCACATCAGAAGTAATTAATGTTGATGAGCAGGAAACCCATCAGACGTTATCCACTACACTTTCCTTGCTCTCTGCCACAATGATTAAAGAGAGTCTAAAAAAAATCCTATCAGGAAAAATAGAGCCCAAAGAACAAAAAGAGGAGGAAGCTACTTTTTGTAAAAAAATTAGCAAGGCGGATGGAGAGATTAGCTGGCATAAATCAGCAAAAGCAATCAATAGATCTATAAAAGCATATAATCCATGGCCAATTGCTTATACCTATATTGATAACAAGTATTTAAGGTTATGGGACTCAGCAATAGATAATAGTGGGCCTCAATCAGGGAGGCCTGGCGAAGTTATTGCATTGCAAAGTGACGGTGTTTTAATACAAACAGGCTCTGGAAGCTTGATTATAAAAAGCTTACAACTTGAAGGCAGAAAACAAATAAATGCTTTAGATTTTATTAAAGGATTTCCCATGATGGGTAAAGTCTTGGGTTTAAAACAATGACAAAAAAACAAACGTTAATATTGTTCTTTCTTGTGACTATGTTTGTGGGAAAGACTTATGCACAAGATAGTAATAATTATGGCGAATCCTACCTTGAGCAAGGCGTTTATTATTCAAACATTAGGCTGCCTATTAGTTTTAGAGAAGACCAAGTTGAGGCTCTGAATTCAGGGCTAACTTTTGAAATAGACTTGAGGTTTTCAATAGTTAATATCAGGTCTTGGAGGCTTGATAGAACTATTGGTGAAGTAGATCAGAAATATCTAGTTCGATACAATGCATTTACTAGAAGATACTCACTTCTAAACAGCATTACAGGAAGAGAACTATCTTCTTCCAGCTTAAATGAAATCGAGCTTGAAATTAGCAACATCGAGCAACTGCCATTGATAGATGATTCTTTAATCAATATTGATGAGAGCTATAAAGTGTTCTTGGTAACTTATGTAAGAGCTCAAAATATCCCAAGGTGGATGCAGAGCTTAACCTTTTGGAGAGAAAATGTAGACACAGAAATGGAGACGGTGGAATGGAAGCTATTCGAATAAAATCCAATTCAGCAAAAAAAATAATTTTTCTCCTCATTATTCTGAGTATTAGCTCTTTGCTCGCATTAATGTTTGCAGCAGACAATCCAAACGAGTTTAATCGCATGCAATTACCTTTGCTTGTAATAAATGGCCTATCTTTATTGGTTTTGTTTGGAGTTGTCACTCTTAGTGTTAAAAAAATACTAATGGATTACAAGAAAAGTAAGTTGGGGGCAAGACTCAGAGCTAGAATGGCTCTAGCATTCAGTGGTCTTTCAGTTTTGCCTGTTTTGCTTGTGTTTATTTTTGCCACTGATTTTATGAACAAGGGGTTAGACATATGGTTTGATGCTGATGTTGAGGGTGGGCTTAGGAATGCACTGCTTCTTGGTCGATCCGCTATGGACGACCAAGAACAAAAAAAAGTATTTGATACCGCTAATATTGCACTGTCTTTAAATGGCATTGAGGACATTGATGAACAACTCAATAGATCTAGAGAAGCAATTTCTGCAAAACAACTGTTGCTATTGGATCAAAACCTACAAGTTATTGCTTTTAGTACGGAAACAATCGGATTGTTTGCGCCACAACTACCATCTCTGGTTGAAATCAATATAGCTCAAACACAACAATCATGGAGCAGTTTAGACTCCTCTTCATCGGATGGATATACAATAAGAGTGCTTATACCCATTCTGAATTTTGCATCTAATCAAACTCCGCTATACCTTCAAGGAATATATACAGTAGATCCCAGACTGAGCATGATGGCAGACTCTGTTGAGGAAACCTATGCAAGATATGGGCGGATGAGTTTTTTAAAAATACCAATACAATACAGCTATATTTTAACTTTGTTATTAGTTGTTATGCTTGCCTTGTTGTTGGCAATTTATGGGGCTATAGAATTTGCGGACAGGCTGGTGAGACCAATTGAAGCGCTCGAAAAAAAAACCAGATCAACATCAGAGTCTAACTTGATGTTCAATCTTCCTCGATCAGACAGTGATGAAATTAGTGCACTGGTCGAGTCATTTATTAAAGCTGAGAAGGAGGCTGCCTGGAGTGATGTTGCTAGAAGAATGGCGCATGAAATCAATAACCCACTTACCCCAATCCAACTTTCAGCTGAACGCATAAAAAAAAGATATGCATCTGCCTTCAAGGAAGAAGAGCTTGATTTCTTAAATAAATCAACAGATACGATTGTAAATCAGGTAGAGGTATTGAGAGATATGGTTTCAGCATTTGGTAATTTTGCAAAACAACCACAGTTAAGCTTTGAAGTTTTAGACCTGTCACAATTGATTGATGAATCATTAGATTTTTTGAGTAGAGATAATGATTTATATGAGGCAGTAGTTGAGCATAAAGGCGATGCTTCCATAGAAGCTGACATTAAACGTATCAGACAGGTGTTGAATAATGTTTTCACTAATACGATAGATGCTTTGCAAAAGGAAAATAACCCAGTAATAACAGTTAAAACTGAACCTGTCATACATCAATCCACTGCCTATGTAGTTATGGAAGTGAAAGACAATGGACATGGGTTTGATAGTGATCTTTTAGACTCTGCATTTGAGCCATATACAACTACAAAAAATAAAGGAACAGGATTGGGCTTGCCTATAGTTAAAAAAATCATAGAAGAGCATAAAGGATTAATTTCAATTAAAAACAACAAAGAAAAAGGAGCGACTTTAAAAATCTTTTTTCTCAAAAAACAATAAAAAAAAAGAAGGAATCAATGAGCATAGAAAAAAAACATATTTTGATAATTGATGATGAGTTGGAGATAAGAACTGTTATACAGGAGATTCTCTCAGAAGAAGGATATTCAACCGAGATAGCTGAATCAGCTTTGGAGGCTGAAACGAAGATTACAAATAGAATGCCTGACTTAGTTTTTTTAGATATATGGATGCCTGATATAGATGGCATTTCTTTGTTAAAAAAGTGGTCACAAGAGAACACAATGACCTCTCCTGTAATTATGATATCTGGGCATGCCACTATAGAAACAGCAATAGAGGCTACAAAACTAGGAGCTGTTGATTTTATAGAAAAACCTATCTCTATGGAGAAGTTATTTAATGCTTTAAACGGAGCCTTTAGCTTTACAGAATCTATAGAAAATGAAGATATATTGTCTTATATTTTAAGAAAAAGTAAAACAATGTCTGATATTTTTCACGCTACACTTGGGGATAGTGGATCCAGAAAAAAACTGTTTATTGTTGGTGAAAATGGAACAGAAAAAGATGGTTGGGCTAGGTATCTTCACTTAAAAAACAATAAAGATGAATCTAATTTAAAAAACATCAATCTCAATATCATTAGCACTGACCATACAGAGGTTGATGCTTTTAGAGCTAGTGTAGTAGATGAAATATATAAAACTACATCCGGAACTCTCTATATTGATGGTTTTTCTAATTTAAACAATGAGAGACAGGATATAATTTTATCCCTTATTGAAAGTATCAAGCTTGACGCCAGTGTTAATTATTTTATTGCTATTGATACAAATTATGAAAATCAAACCCATGATTTTTTAAGAGATAAAGACTGTCTTGAGATCCCACCATTGAGAAAATTTTTAGATGAGATACCAGAGTTATTAAAGCTTTGCGTGGAGTATTTTAGTGAAAATGAAGGACTGAAAATGAGAAGGTTTAGCCTCGCTTCACAAAACATGCTTACAAAATATTCATGGCCTGGAAACATTAAGCAATTAATAGACATGGTACATGCCACTTTAACTAGACAAGATAAAGAAATTATTAACATAGAAGAAATTGAAGAAACACTAACTTTACAAGGCCCCCAAGGAAATCTTTTGGTGCAAAGCGACATTATGGCTTTAAGCATGAAAGAGGCAAAAAAGCAGTTTGAGAGAGCCTTCTTAACCCGCCAGTTAGAAATTGTTGATGGTAAAATCAGCGAACTATCGAGAAGAGTAGGGATGGAGAGAACTAATTTATACAGGAAGCTCCAATCTTTAGATATTAAATATAAAAAGTAAACAACGTTCTTTTTTAACGCATTACATCTTTGTAGGTGCTGATACACCTATTATAGATAAACCATTTTTTAAGATTATTTTTACTGCTTGTATTAAAAGTAGTCTCGCATTTCTTAATTCTTTGTCTGCAATTAAAAATGTTTCAGCACCATAATAGGAATGAAATAATTGAGCCAGCTCATTGAGATAGTTTGCCAATGTATGCACTGTTCTGTTATTTGCTGATTGTTGGATTAGTGCAGGATAACCACTAAGTTTTGCAATTAGCTCTACCTCATGTTTTGTTATTAATTTTTCAAGGTTTATTTCTGCCACTTCTTTCTCAAAAGGCATATTTTGTTTAGTCGTTTGGTTTAAGACCCGACAAATCCTAGCATGAGCATATTGAATATAATAAACAGGGTTTTCATTATTGGTTTGTTTTGCTAACTCAAGATCAAAATCTAAATGCTGACTTTGTGATTTCGAAATATAAAAAAAACGAGCTGCGTCGATGCCTACTTCATTATAAAGTTCAGACATTGGGATGAATGTTCCCGACCGAGTAGACATTTGTATTTTCTTTTTGCCTCTATAAAGACTAACAAATTGAACTAAAACTACCTCTAGATCTTTTGGAAAAAACCCTAATGATGCAAGACCTGCCTTCAGTCTCCCTATGTAACCATGATGATCGGAGCCAAGAATATCAATTAGTTGATCATAGCCACGCTTCTTTTTATCTGCATGATAAGCTATATCGGAGGCAAAATATGTTGATCTGCCATCGTCTCTTAGCACAACCCTGTCTTTGTCGTCATCGTATTTGGTGGTCTTAAGCCACAAAGCTCCATCATTTTTGTATAGAAGATTTTTCTTGGTTAAAGAATTAATACTATTGGTAATTAACCCATTATTTATCATGGAGCGTTCTGAGTACCAGTGATCAAAAGTAACGCCAAATATTTTTAAGTCTTCTTTAATCATATGGGTGGTGATATCACAAATTTGACTTGATAGAGATTCAAACAAATCATTACCGATACAACCCTTGATAGACACAATTGCTAAATCTATTTCCTCATCTTCTGAAACTTCACTCTTTAAATAACTAGTAGCTGGTAAAGTGGTTAATAAATCTTTGGATTGGCTAATGACTTCATCAGCTATAGCATTTAAATACTCTCCTTGATAGCATGCCCTTGGAAGATCAACTTGTATATGTAGTTTATTTAAAGCTCTTATTAAAATACTGACCAGAAGGATATCTATTTGTCTGCCAGCATCATTAATATAATATTCAGTCTCTACTTCATGCCCCGCTTTTCTTAGAAGGTTTGCAAGCGAATCTCCAAAAGCTGCATGTCTGCCATGGCCAACATGAAGAGGGCCTGTTGGGTTAGAAGAAATAAATTCTAGAAGTATGGAGCTTTTGGATCCTTTTTTTTCTGTAGCAAAACCATCGTTTTCTTTGATTATTTTATTTAATATTTTTGTTTGTTCATCTTTGGCTAGGTAAATATTAATAAAACCTGGAGCCACTGCTTCTATTTTTTTAACTCCTTCGATGGCCTCCATAGTAGCAATGATTTTTTTTGCAATTTCCAGTGGGGGCATGTTGACCATTTTTGAAAGCCGCATAGCTACATTGCAAGTAAAATCACCATGATTTAGATCTTTTGTTTGTGTAACTTCTATCTTTAAGTCCTTAGCCCAGTTTTGATTTTGAGTATCTAGACTTAATACTGATTCAGTAATTATTTTTTTGATTTTTTTATTCAATACAATCGCCTCATGGTCTATTTTAGCTAACTTAAGAGTATTTTAGGATAAATCAATTGGATCTACATCTATTGCCCACCTAACCTCTCTTTTGGTTTTTTGACTTTGGATATAAATATCCATTGTTTTAATCGTTTGATGTAGGTTTTTTCTGCTCGGGTTTAATAATAGAAGTTGTCCACGATACTTGCCCGATTTCTTCTCAATTGGAGAAGCGTTGGGCCCCAGTACTAATGTAGAAGCAACATTTTTTTTCAAACAGTTGTTATTAATATTGTTTAAGAACTTGAAAACAGAGCTTTGTTTTGTAGACTCTGCATGCAAAAGTGCTATATGTGAGTATGGAGGCCACTGTGGTATTTTCCTTTCTTTTATTGCCTCTTTAAAAAAAGTTAAATAATCTTGCGAAATAATTTTATTCAGTAAGGGGTTTTGAGCATTGTAGGTTTGTATCATAACCAGACCACTATCTTTTCTTCGGCCAGCTCTCCCAGAGACTTGCAGTAATGTTTGTGCAAATTTTTCACTACTCCTAAAGTCACTGCCAAATAAACCTTGATCCGCATTAATAATTGCTACCAATGTTAAGTTCGGGAAATCATGGCCTTTAGCTAGCATTTGTGTGCCTAGAAGGATTTCGCCTTCTCCTGACTTGGCTTGTGACAACATGATGTTTCTGGCATTTTTAGTTCTAACAGTATCTTTGTCAATTCTTATAATTTTCGTTTTAGGAAATAACTCTTTTAAGTACTCTTCAACCTGTTCTGTTCCTTTGCCAAGAGGGTTAACGCTTTCCCCACAAACCGTACAATGTTTTTCCCATTTTTTTGTAGTAGAGCAATAATGACATATAAGTTTCGCCTTATTTTTATGGAGCACCAAGCTGGTATCACATCTTGGACATTCTTCTATATGGCCACAACTGACGCAAACTGTTGCCGGCGAATAACCTCTTCGGTTTAAGTAAATTAAAGACTGTTTATTGTTGTCCAGTTGTGTTTTTATTTCGTTGATGAGGAGCTTGGTCAATCCTCTTTCTTGAGGGTGCACTCTCAAATCTATCATTTTTGTTGTTGGTAGTGGAGTAGAAAAAACCCTCTTTTTTAAAACAGTTTGTTGATACTTCTTTTTTTCAACATTCATTAGTGTTTCGAAAGAAGGGGTAGCAGAACCTAGAATCACAGAAACATTATTATTTGCTGCTCTTACAAGAGATAAGTCTCTAGCTGAGTATCTTAAGCCACTTTGTTGTTTATAAGAAGCATCATGTTCTTCATCAACAATAATTAAACCCAGAGATTTAAAAGGCGTAAAAACAGCTGAACGTGTTCCAAGTATAATTTTACTTAATCCATTTTTTGCCTTCACCCAATTGACCGCATTTTCTTTTGGAGTATTTTCAGAGTGAATGACAGTTATGGTATTACCGAATCTAGATCTAAACTCTCCTAATAGTTGTGGTGTTAACCCTATCTCTGGGACAAGCACTAGTGCCTGTTCTTTTTGCCGCAGTTTTCTTTCGATAATTTGCATGTATAGCTCAGTTTTGCCACTGCCTGTTATGCCATTTAAAACGATCGGCTTTTTCTTGCTTAGAGCATTAGATATGTCTTTAAAGGATTGGCGTTGTTCTGTTGTTAGTTTTTTTCTATTTTGGAGGGGCTCCAATAAAGACTCTTGTTCAACTTTTTTTGGGTATTTTGATTGCCTGAGATACAAGGGAACTGCAGCCGCAAAAACTTCACCTATAGGATAGTGATAATATTGAGAGGTCCAATTTATAAGCATTAGCAAGTCAGAATCAAGGAGTGGCCTTTCATCCAGAATACCAAGAATAGGCCTAATTTTACTGGAGGCAATAGTAGTTTTATCTGAAACTTTATTGATAAAACCTATTTTTTCTTGTTTTCCAAAAGGAACCCTTACTCTTTGTCCTGGTTGTGGAGCAATGGTTGAGTTTTTATCTAATGAATAATCAAATAAGTTGTTAATAGGAGCATTAAGAGCAATGCTTATTATTGTTTTTTTCAATAGCCTAGAGATTTTATGCTGTCACTTATGAGTGACAAGCCTTCTTCAAGATAATTGGACTCCGAGCCTATACCAAATCTTAGATAGCCATCCATACCATAATGATCACCAGGCACAATTAAAACGCTTTGTTCTGTTCTAAGCTTATGAGCAAATTTTGTACTATTAATATCCATTTGGTATCCAACAAAAGCCATTCCGCCCGCTTTTGGAGGCACAAAACTAAATAAGTTATTATGAGCATTTAGCCATCTTTGAAACAATTGGAGATTTGATTCCAACATAATAGATGACCTTGATAATATTTTTTCTTTGTTTGTTTCAGACATAACCTTGATGGCAATTTCTTGAGATAAAACAGATGATGTAATTGAAGAATAGTCCTTACGAGACCACATATCATTTATTAGTGAGGCATCCGCTACTACCCAACCTATTCTTAGTCCAGGATGAGCAAATGACTTTGATAATCCACAACTGATAATTGCTTTTTCATAAAAAGCAGCAAAGCTTTTAGTTTCTATACCATTTAGTTCAGAACCTCTATAGACCTCATCTGAATGAACAAAAACATCATATTCTCTAGCTATTGAAGCCAAGGCTTCCATTTCGCTATCTGACATAACGGCACCTGTAGGATTACTTGGGTTGCATATTGAGATGAGTTTAGTTTTTGGAGTGACCAATGATCTCATTTCATCCATATCAATATGCCAATCAAGCTCTTCCTTGAGGTATATGTTTTTTACTTTGGCGCCCAGGTTTGTGACTATGCCAGGAATTTGCATGTAATTCGGGAGTATTAAGACCACCTCGTCACCAGGCTCAATCAAAGTTGTTGTTATTACAAAGTTTGCTTCAGCAGAGCCGTTAGTTATAAGAATATTTTCTGATGCTTTTTCTGGATACCACATAGATACAGCTTCACAAAGCCTAGGATCTCCTTTGCTGTAACCATAAAATATTTCCATGTTTAAAAGAGCTTCAACTTCTTCTTTATTTAACAGTTGGTTGATCGACATTGGGTGATTACCACTGTCGCTTAGATTGTATTTTACCTCATTCTCATAAAGAGACTGGAAGCGTTCCATTTCAAATTGCTTAAACATTAAGGTGAGAATATCATAAGACCTATTAGAGATGTATTGCTATCTATAGTTCTTTGATTGTTTGAACCAAGCTTGCAGCTACTTCTTCGCCATCCCCATAAAGCATTCTTGTATTATCCAAGAAGAATAAATTATTTTGTATTCCTGAAAAGCCAGCGCCTTGACCACGTTTCACAACAATAATATTTGCTGAATAATCAGCATCCAGTATAGGCATACCATAGATGGGACTTGATGGATCAGTTCTTGCAACGGGATTTACCACATCATTCGCACCTATCACTAAAGCGACATCACAACTCTTAAATTCTTGGTTAATCTCGTCAGCATCATAAATTAAATCATAGGGCACGCCAGCTTCAGCAAGCAAAACATTCATATGGCCAGGCATTCTTCCAGCAACAGGATGGATGGCAAACTTTACATCAACACCTCTTTCTATCAATAATTGAGAAAACTCCCATACTTTTTGTTGAGCCTGTGCAACAGCCATTCCATAACCAGGAATAATAATTACTTTTTGTGCAAAAGCCATCATGATGCTGGCATCACTAGACTCTATTGGTTTCATCTCTCCTTGGTTTTCAGAATCACCATTAGCAGCAATACTTTGGTCACCAAAACCACTAAAAAGAACATTAGCCAGAGACCGATTCATTGCTTTTGCCATAAGTTGGGTTAATAGAGTGCCTGCAGCGCCAACCACTGTTCCAGCAATGATCATGGCATAGTTTTGAAGCACATAACCTTCAAAACCAACTGCTAATCCTGTTAAAGCATTGTACAAGGAAATAACAACAGGCATATCAGCACCACCTATAGGGAGAGTCATCGCTATGCCAAAAATGAGAGCAATAACAAATACTGCAACCACTGGATTTTTCATTAATTCAAAATCGACGAGTATTGTAATACCAATGAACACTAGTATTAGCATGATTATTAGGTTGAATAGATTTTGACCTTTAAAACGGAAGGAACCTTTTATTATTCCTTGCAGTTTTCCATATGCAATTATGCTTCCTGAGAAAGATATTGCACCAATAATACCCCCTATTATTGCTAAAATTTCTACACTAATTGCTAAATCATGAACTTTAAACATCTCAACAGCAGCTATAGCTGCAGCTGCCCCTCCGCCCATACCATTATAGAGTGCAATCATTTGTGGCATATCTGTCATCGCAACCTTTTTTGCTGTTATCCAAGCAGCTCCACCTCCAAAAACAATGGCAAAAATGATTAAGCCTATGTTTCCTATTCCCGGGGTGAAGAAAGTGGCTATTGTTGCTAATAGCATCCCTAGACCTGCCCACACAATTCCTAGTCTTGCTGTTGTAGGTGAACTCATTCTCTTTAGGCCAAGAATAAAAACAATAGCAGCAACTAAATAACAGGCTTGTATTATAATTTCACTATTCAACATCTTTTTTGCTCGATTTAAACATTTCCAACATTCTTTCTGTTGCTACATAACCACCTAAAGCATTGCCAGCAGCTAAAAACACTCCTACAAAACCAATGCTTTTCTCTAAGCTTGTTTCAGCAAACCCTAAGGCAATCATTGCCCCCACAAGCACAATGCCATGAATGAAGTTTGAGCCAGACATCATGGGCGTATGAAGTATAACTGGCACTTTGGAGATCACTTCATACCCTGTGAATGCTGCTAATATAAAAATATAAATTGCTATAAATGTTTCCATTGTTTCTTATTTGTATTAGTTATTATTAAAAACAATATTGCCTTTTTTAGTAAGATTAGATTGTGAAAAAATTTCGTCATCCCAGTCTATTTTTAACTCGCCTTCTCCTAATGCTGGAGTAATAAAGTTTGCTAAATTTCTAGCGTATAATTCACTGGCATGTTTGGGCATAGTTGCGGCTAAGTTTGTTGGACCTAAAATAATTACACCATTATGGTTAACCAGTTCATCGGGTTTTGTTAGTTCACAATTACCACCCGACATTGCCCCAAGGTCTATAATCACTGATCCTGGTTGCATTGCTTCAACTGACTTTTGGTCAATTAATCTAGGTGCCGGTTTGCCAGGCACTGCTGCTGTTGTAATCACGACATCTGATTCAGAAATAGTTTTTGATAATGTTTCTTTTTGAAGGGTTAGTTCTTCTTGATTCAGTTCTCTTGCATAACCACCTTCTCCTTCAGCTGAAACGCCTGTATCTAAGAATTTTGCACCTAAAGATTCGATTTGTTCTTTTGAGCTCGCTCTGACATCAAAGGCTAAAACTCTTGACCCCAGCCGTTTAGCTGTTGCTATTGCTTGAAGTCCAGCAACCCCTGCCCCCATAATTAGTGTTTGTGCAGGCCTTACTGTTCCAGCTGCTGTTGTTAACATAGGAAAAAATTTATTCATTTTGTTTGCTGCAAGCAGTACCGATTTATATCCAGCTATGGAAGCTTGTGATGACAATGCATCCATTGATTGGGCTCTTGATATTCTTGGAATAAGCTCCATGGAAAATACTGCTAACTGCTTCTCAGCCATTATTTTTATCAACGCTTCGTTATTAAAGGGATCCATGAAACTGACCACTACAGCTTCTTTTCGTAGTAGCTGAACCTCTTCTTTTGTTGGCGGATTAACCTTGAGCAATATATTGCAATGAGATAGGACCTCTTGAGGAGAGTCCACTATTGATGTGTAGTCAGATTTAAATGATCCATCTAGGTAGCCTGCTTTTTCTCCAGCACCTGTTTGTATATAAAAGGTGGCACCTATTTTTGATAGTTTTTCACATATCTCAGGAACTATAGCTACTCTAGCTTCCCCTATTTTTGTCTCTTGTATAATGCCAATATTGATTGTCATGTGAGCCTATAATTTTTTCGAAATCATTAAAAAATTCATAATCACTATCTAGGTGCGAAATGCTAACACGATTCAAGAAAAAACCAAGTAAAAAAAGAAGTATCTTTAATATTTTAATCTTAAGAAAATTGTTTAATACTATGGGTATAAATAATAATGAATTCATATATGGTTAATTTTCATCAATCCTTAAGAATAGATACCACTGGATTACCTTTGGAGTGGATTAACTATAAAGATGCAGCCAAGCTTTATGCAGTTGAGCAGGTGGTTTATACGCTTGGCAACGAACTCTATACAATTAATGGAGGAGTTAATGCTGTTTCTGGAAAAAGAAGTCGCATTACTGTGAATTCAATTATTGCAACAGAGGGCAGAACAAAACACTTTCAAGATAAAATGAGGGAATACATTCCTCCATTAAATAACCAAACTTTATTTAAAAGAGATGCCCATCTATGTATGTACTGTGGCATAAGCTATGGTAGAAGAGAGTTAACAAGAGACCATATCACACCTGTTAGCCAAGGCGGAAAAGACCATTGGAATAATGTGGTGAGTGCTTGTAAACGTTGCAATCATCATAAAGGAGGTAGAACACCAGAGCAGGCGGGCATAAAGTTATTGGCTATTCCATTTGTGCCTAATTATGCCGAGTATATTTACTTACAAGGAAGGAACATTCTTGCTGATCAAATGAAATTTCTGTTAGGCTATATCCCAAAAAACAGCCCGTTACATCGAAGAATCAAGTTAGAGCGCACAGCTTAAAAAAATTTAATTGTGAGATATTTACATGAAAGATGAAACTATAGAGTCTATTCTTAAAGAAAATAGAAGTTTTGCCCCCACAAAGAATTTTGTCGATGAAGCTAAACTAAAAGAATCTGATTTTAAAAATCTGAGAAAAAAAGCTGAAGAAAATTATGAAGAATATTGGGCAGATCTAGCAAGGAACAATATACATTGGTTTAAAGATTTTTCAGAAACGTTAGATTCATCAAATGCTCCTAACTATCAATGGTTTAGTGATGGAGAGCTCAACGTTTCTTACAACTGTCTGGATGTGCATGCGAGCACTATGCCTAACAAAAAAGCAATTATTTTTGAAAGCGAAGATGGAGAGGTGCAAACATTCACATATAAAGAGTTAATGGAAGCAGTTTGTGTTTTTTCTAATGGTTTGATTAAACTGGGTATTCAGCCCATGGACCGAGTAATCATATATATGCCAATGGTACCAGAGGCCATTATTGCAATGCAGGCTTGTGCAAGAATTGGGGCGGTTCACTCAGTGGTATTTGGAGGTTTTTCTGCTAATGCGTTGAGGGATAGGATTAATGATGCTGCTGCTAAAATAGTTATTACAGCGGATGGTGCTTACAGAGGCGGTAAAATTATTCCGTTAAAGGAATCAACGGATGTTGCTTTGGAGCAAGACTGTGAATGCATAGAGCATGTTGTTGTATTAAAAAGGACCAATGCAAGCATACCAATGAAAGAAGAGAGGGATGTTTGGTGGGAGAGCTTGATTCAAGGAGAAGACAAACACTGCGATGCTGTTTCCCTGCCTTCCGAGCACCCCTTATTTATATTGTACACCTCAGGTTCTACAGGAAAACCTAAGGGCATACAGCATTCTTCTGGTGGGTATATTTTGCATGCAAAATTAACAAATCAATGGGTGTTTGACCTCAAGGAGAATGATATTTTTTGGTGTACTGCAGATGTTGGTTGGATTACAGGACATAGCTATGTTGCTTATGGACCATTGGCTGCAGGGGCAACTGTTATGATGTATGAGGGAGCGCCTACATACCCACATGGGGGTCGTTTTTGGGAGATATGCCAAAAACATCAAGTAACAATATTTTATACGGCACCTACAGCCATCAGGGCGTTAATGAAGTTGGGGAATGAATTACCAAACTCCTACGATTTGTCATCCATAAGATTATTAGGAACAGTTGGAGAACCAATTAATCCTGAGGCATGGATTTGGTATCATAAAACGATTGGCAAAAAAAACTGCCCCATTGTTGATACTTGGTGGCAAACAGAAACTGGAGGGATAATGATTAGCCCGCTCCCTTCTGAAACTGCCACTAAGCCAGGCTCTTGTACAATTCCATTACCTGGTATTTTTACTGATATAGTTGATGAATCTGGCAACCCAGTCACTGAGGCATATCAAGGTGGGTATCTGGTTATTAGAAGACCTTGGCCTTCAATGCTAAGAACAATCTGGGGTGATAATGATAGGTATATAGAAACCTATTGGGAAAAATTTAATAATGATTTCTATGTTGCAGGGGATAGTGCTCATAGGGACAAAGATGGATATTTTTGGATTCTAGGAAGAGTTGATGACGTATTAAATGTGTCAGGCCATCGATTGGGAACTATGGAAGTAGAGTCTGCATTGGTTGCTCATCCTGAGATAGCGGAAGCAGCAGTTGTAGGCAAGCCCCATGAAATTAAAGGAGAGGGAATTTTTGCTTATGTGGTTCCAAAAGGCAAGCGACCATTAGGCGATGATGCAGAACAAATGACAACCATGTTAAAGGGTTGGGTCTCCGAGCAAGTAGGACCCATTGCAAAACCTGATGAAATCAGATATTCAGATAACTTACCAAAAACTCGATCAGGAAAAATTATGAGGCGATTACTCAGATCTATAGCAAGGGATGAGGCAATTACTCAAGATATTTCAACTCTGGAAGATGAAAGTATTATCGAGCAATTACAAGGCAAAGATTAAGGAAGTTTCTCATTGCTAATCACCAGCTTTCTAAAAACAATCTTATACCAAATAACTCCAATTATACCTGCTAATACATTCGAAATAACTTGACCTATAAAAACTCCTTTAATTCCATACAAATAAGCAAGAAAGTAAGCCATTGGCACATAGAAAACCAGTGTTCTTGATATGGATATAGTCATTGCAGGCATTGGTTTTCCGAATGCATTAAATGACCCATTACACATAGCAGCCAACCCCAAAAAACCATAGCCCAAGGGACAAATCATTAACTGCATTTTAGCGATGAGAATAACTTCGTTATCTTTCGTAAAAAAATGCAGTACAGGTTCAGAAAAATAATAGAAAAAACCAATACAAAACAGAGCATAGACTAATGATAATCTTGCAGAGAATTTAAACCCAGATCTAAGCCGATCAAATCTTTTGGCTCCAAAATTTTGTCCAACATATGGCGTTGTTGCACCACCCAGCGCCATAAATAAAACAATAATAAAAGCCTCAATTCTTCCTGCTAAGCCAACCGCTGCAACCGCTGCTTGACCATAACTACTGACTAACGCTAACACGAGAGCGGAAGATACAGGGGCTATTAAATTGCTGGCAATGGCAGGTATTCCCACATGAAGTATTTTTTTCCAAGAATTAAATAATGCTTTAGTACTATGGTTTTTAAATTGTATCAAGCGATCTCTGTAAATCAGGACAGCGAGTGATGCAATGAGAAATATAATGTTTGCAATGACGCTAGCCAAGGCAGCTCCTTGAACCCCTAGTGCAGGCACTCCAAGCCATCCGAAAATAAGTATTGGATCTAATACCGCATTGATGACAGCTGACATCGCCATTAAAACAGAGGGCGTTTTTGCATCTCCTAATGCTCTTAGAACGGAGTTTCCAATTATTGGGACAGTCATAAAGAGTCCTCCCCAATAGTAGACTTTCATATACTCTTGCACATAAGGCATGGTTTCTTCATTTGCTCCCAATAAACCAAATAAAGAATCGATAGAAGATAGCCCTGCTAGAATTACAAAAAAGCCAGTTAATACTGCCAGAATTATAGAGTGTGTTGCAATTTCAGTTACTGAGTTTCTGTCATCAGAACCAATTGCTCTTGATACTAATGATGAGGTTCCCACCCCAAGCCCCATAACAATGCCACTGACTATAAACCAAACAGGAAACGCATAACTGACTGCAGCTAGTTGAGCATATCCGAGCTTTCCGACAAAATAAGCATCCACCAAGCCATTGCCTATCATCACTAGTAAACCAATAACCATAGGAGCCATCATTGAGATAATCGCTGTAGAGGGTTTTCCTTGAACTAATTTTGCTTTATTGGATTCCATAATTTTAAGCCATGAAATTTGCTGAATAATACAGTGGTGAGCTTTTAAAGTAATTAGTAATTACTCATCAACCCCAGCGACTGATATATATTTTATTTCTAGGTAGTCATCCATGCCATACTTTGAGCCTTCTCTACCTATACCTGATTCTTTTATCCCACCGAAGGGAGCCATTTCTGTGGAAATGATTCCAGTGTTTAGGCCGACCATTCCATACTCAAGTTGTTCAGAAACCCTCCAGCTTCTAGCCAAATCCTTGGTATAGAAATATGAAGCAAGTCCATAAGGAGAGTTGTTTGCTCTTACAAGCACTTCTTTTTCAGTATCAAAAGAAAAAATAGGAGCAACTGGCCCAAAGGTTTCCTCGTTAGATATCAGCATGTCATCATTAGCATTGGTAATAATTGTTGGTTCAAAAAACAGTCCACCTAGTTTATGGGGATTGCCTCCCAAGGCAATATCACCGCCAAGCTCTTTGGCATTTTTGATATGATTATTGACCTTGTTTAAAGCATTTTGATCAATCAATGGACCTTGATCAATGCCGCTATCCATACCATTGCCTGTCTTTATTGATTTCACTTTTTCGATAAACCTTATGCAGAATTTTTTATAAATGTTTGATTGCACATAAATTCGGTTTGCGCAAACACAAGTCTGTCCAGTATTTCTATACTTTGCTGCGACCGCCCCTTCAATTGCTGAATCAATATCAGCATCATCGAATACTATAAAAGGTGCATGACCACCTAGTTCAAGAGATACTCTTTTGACTGTATTAGCAGAGGCTTTAAGTAATTTCTTTCCAGTCACGGTAGATCCCGTGAAAGTTAATTTTTTCACTTCTGAGCTTGATAATAATTCATTTCCAAAGCTCTCAGCATCACTAATAACCACATTAAATAAACCCCCTGGAAGACCAGCTTCTTTTGACAAATAAGCCAATGCCAATGCAGAAAAAGGTGTTTGAGGTGCTGGTTTACAAACCATAGCACAGCCAGAGGCCAGAGCTGGACCCATTTTTCTAGCCAGCATTGCTGAGGGGAAATTCCATGGAGTAATACATCCAACAACTCCTATTGGTTGCTTTATAACAATTGTTCTTCTGTCACCCATGTGTCCAGGTATGATATCTCCATAAACTCTTTTCGCCTCTTCTGCAAACCACTGAATGAAAGAAGCCCCATATAAAACTTCACCCCTTGATTCTAGTAAGGGTTTACCTTGTTCATAAGTAATGATTCTTGCTAAGTCTTCTTGGTTTTCTAACATCAATAAATAGAGTTTATTCAGCACTTCTGATTTTTCTTTTGAGGGCGTTTTAGCCCATTTTTTTTGAGCAATCACAGCAGCTTTAATTGCTTTATTTGTCTCGATAGCTCCACCATTAGAAACAACACCCAACTCTTCTTGGTTAGCCGGATTAAGAATTTTTGTTATTGAACCATCTGAAGCCTTCAGCCATTTTCCATCGACATAACAAGAGTTGTTTATGAGTTTTGTATTTGATAGTTCCATTATTTAGGGATGGGTTTATTGTAAATTAAGGGATATTAGGGAGTTATGTTTAACCGCCACTTCTGAAGCGTTCCATAACCTCAGGGTCCATACCAACTGATTTAGCAAGTTCGGTAAAAATCTCTGAAGTCACAACTTTTTCTTTTTTTTCAATAGCATGCTCTTCAGTGCTTCCTATAACCATTTTTCTCAGTGGAGGAGGAACATTCATCAACATTTTCATAGCTTCTTTATCCCATTCCATATTTGTAACTGCATCTGCTCCTTGCATAGCATTTTTTGGTTGTCCTAGCCTATGCTTTGTTAGTTCTCCTACGGTTGCATGGTAATAATCTTGTCTTGCTTCATCTCCTAAACCAATAGGAAGATTCATTGTTTTTATTCTTTCTTCTCTGCCCATTGTCTCAAGCTCCTCATCGACCACAATAGCTTGTATTGTCCCGATGACAATTCCTGTACTTTTTTCAAGTTTGACAATTTCGTCAACCGTACATTCTGCAATCTGAGGACACTCTTTTAAGCTAGGAGGCTTTACTTTTAATGATGGAATTTGGGTAAATTTTGTAAACTCTAATTCATTAACACCTTCTGGATAAAATTTAGCTGTTTCCATCATGTCATCTAAGTGAGAAGCGCTGGGACAATTAATGACAAATTCTCCTGTGTCACAAATATTGACAAAAGAATGGGAGTCTTGACGAAACCCAACAATCATTCTTGGGTTTTTTGTCATAACGTCATATTGCATAATATGAGAGTAAGGGCCAGCATTGACATTTCCCTCTTTGTCTAATGTTGTGATAATTGTGATCAGCTTTGGAAATAACCAAATATCTGAGTACCAAAAAGGCTTAATTTTAATTTCTTTTTTCATATTCTAGCTCCTAGTGAATTCACCAGATTTTAATTTTTGTATGTAGTCTTTATAAGATGACATAGCTTGATAACCAAACAACCAAATAATAGGTAGGTTGGCTACAATGCAGAAGCCCGTTCCAAGATTAGCAAACATATTCAGTTCGGCATCAGTTTTAATGAACCCAGTAGTGGATAGAATCGCAAGAATGCAAAACATGATCCTATAGAGGAAGACTCTTTTTTCTCCCATCAAGTAAACAACTCCTTTTTCTCCATAGTAACTCCATGAAATCATAGTGGAAATAGCAAATAACCAAGAGGCCAGAGTAACAAGCCATTTACCTAAACCCGGCAATACTTTATCAAAAGACGCAGCAGTTAATGTTGCTCCTACATAATCTAGGTAGATTCCTTTATTATTAGCAATAGGCTTGCTATTGCTTCTAATGGAGTTCCATGAAATCGAATTAATGCCATTGGTTTGTGTGACTGTTCCATAAACTTTCTGCAATGTATTTCCAGTCTCAGGGTTAGGATTGCCTTCATATATAAAAAATACTCTTTGACCATCTTGGAGCGAACTCATTTGTGAGCCATTACTCTTTAGTGACCATGTATTTTCTAAAGTTTGGGTAAAGGTAGCTTGATCAAGGTTAATTTCAGCTGGTCTATTCCATATGCCTGTAACAAGAATTACCAAAGCGCTCATAGTGCAAACCACAATAGTATCGATAAAGGGCTCTAGTCCTGCAACAACACCTTCCCTAATTGGTTCTTCAGTTTTAGCAGCCGAATGAGCAATAGCTGAAGAGCCTTGACCTGCTTCATTTGAGAATAGAGCTCTTTGCATTCCGTACATAAAGGCATAACCCGCTGTACCTCCAATAAAAGCATTACTCGCCTCTAACGGTGCAAATGCTGAAGTAACGATTAAGGACAACATGCTCGGTATTTGACTTATATTGACTGTGAGTACAAAGATGCATGCCAACACATATAATAAGAGCATGAATGGAACTAATTTTGATGTAACAGCGCCAATCCTTTTAATGCCACCAATTATGACAGCGCCAACTAAAATAGCTAAAACGCATCCAGTAACTATGGTAGGAACACCAAAATAGGATTGAGTCAGGTTTGCTACATTCCATGCTTGAAACATATTGCCAGCTGTTATTGTATTAAGTATTAGTGCAGCACAGAACACTCCTGCAATTAATTTGCCAAAAAAAACAATTATAGATGATTTATTTTTTAGGTTTTTTTCTACCACCCACATTGGCCCACCGTTGGGGTTTTCTCTATCTGATGTGTCTCTATGAATCATAGCCAATGAAACTTCTGTAAGTTTTATGGCCATACCAAGAAAACCAACAACCCACATCCAGAATACTGCTCCAGGACCACCTAGAGATATTGCAAGCGCTACTCCACCAATATTGCCCAACCCTACAGTTGCTGATAATGCAGTAGATAGTGCTTGAAAATGAGTAATCGCACCTGGATCACTCGCTTTATCAAAATCACCTCTGATGACTTTCACACCATGTGTTAGAGCATAGTATTGTGAGAAGCCACTCCACACAGTGAAGATTACTCCAGTTAGAAGAAGCGCGTAAAGGGTGTAATCATTCCATAGTATAGAATTAAGGGTCGTAATAAAGCTGAATTCATTCATTTTATTCCTTGTTAAAACGGCAGGGAAGTTATATGCATATAATACATAGCTTAGAGAAAAAATTTTCAAAAAATGATATGATGGTTTTAGTTGTTCTTGATATACGATTTATTTTCTAAATTGTTAATACTAGGTTTTTCCAAAAGAACTATTAAAAAGCTAAATTATCTATGTACTTTAAACCACAAAATAAGGTTGGACTTTATGACTCTCAGTTTGAGAAAGACAACTGTGGGCTAGGCTTTGTTGCAAATATTGAAGGTCACCAAAGCAGAACTATTGTCACAGATGCCCTGACTGTATTAGAAAATATGGATCATAGGGGAGCGAGAGGCGCCGAAAGAAATACTGGAGATGGTGCAGGTATATCGACTGGTATGCCTTTATTTTTTTTAAAAAAAATACTCAAGGTTAACTTTGATATAGAGGCAACTGACCCTGACCTATATGCAACTGGTATTATCTTTCTTCCACGAGAACAGAAAGAAAAGGAGTATTGCAAGAAAAAAATAGAACAACAATGTAATGAATATAATTTAAAATACTTAGGTTGGAGAAAAGTACCTCTTGATATTAAGGGTGCGAACCTAGGGGACTCAGCAATTTCAGCAATGCCTGATATAGAGCAACTACTCATTCATAATAGCCAAGGAATTAAGCAGGAAGAGTTTGAACAAAAACTGTATTTGATTAGAAAAAATACCAGTAATCAACTGAGAATGAGTCAACAACTAAAGCAGGCGGATCTATTTTATATTTGTAGCCTTTCATCAAAAATAATTGTGTACAAGGGAATGCTCACCTGCGATCAGCTATCTAGATTTTATTTAGATCTTCAAGATCAAGATTATCAATCTCATTTTGGCATGGTTCATTCTCGTTTTTCTACCAATACTTTTCCTAGTTGGGATAGAGCAATGCCGAATCGATTGATTTCTCATAATGGAGAAATTAATACCATTAAAGGAAACAACAATTGGATGAAAGCTAGAGAAGGAAATATTTCATCTAAAATATTTGGCGAGAATACTTCTGATCTTTTTCCAATAATAGAGCCTAATTGTTCTGACTCTGGTAATTTTGATAATGCCCTTGAGTTTCTCTATATGAATGGTAGAAGCATTGAAGAGTCAATTTTAATGATGATTCCAGAAGCCTGGCAAAAAAAGAAAACATTATCGGATGAAAGAAAGGCTTATTATGAATTTCAATCCACTCTTATGGAGCCTTGGGATGGACCTGCTTGCATAACGTTTACTAATGGAGATGTTATTGGATCGATTCTAGATAGAAATGGACTCAGACCCAGTCGATATTATATTACAAAAGATAACAAAGTAATTATGGCTAGTGAGGTAGGTGTCTTACCGGTCCCTGATAATGATATTTTGGTTAAAGGTAGATTGGAGCCGGGTAAAATTTTCTTGATTGATTTTAAGAAAGGTACAGTTCTTTCTGATAATGAGGTGAAAGATCCACTTATTGAAAAACATCCTTACAGAGATTGGCTGGTTCATAACCGACTTATTTTTAGAAACATTAAAACTAGCAGGGTCCCTGTAAGATATTCTCAGGAAGAGCTGTTGCAAAGAATGAGGGCTTTCGGCTACACTTCTGAGACTCTTGAGTTTATTCTTTTGCCTATGGTCCATGATTTAAGGGATCCACTGGGTTCGATGGGCAATGACTCAGCACTAGCTGTTTTAAGCGATAAACCACGGCTACTTTTTGATTACTTTAAACAATTATTTGCCCAAGTATCTAATCCTGCCATAGATTCAATTAGAGAAAAAATTATCATGTCGTTGGAGTGTTATATTGGCCCTGAAAAAAACTTAGTGGATGCAACCCAAGAGCACGCAGCCAGGTTATTAGTAGAAAACCCAATACTTACAGACACAGCTCTTGCCGCAATTAAACACTTAGATCATGTTGGTCAACGGACAAAAACAATTGATATTACATTTGATATTTCTAAAGATTCAAATGAGCCTTTTCAAAGAACCATTAAACAAATATGCAGCGAGGTAGAAGATGCCGTTGATCAAGGTTTCAGTTTTGTAGTTTTAACTGACCGAAAGATCGATAGAAATAGAGCCTCAATACCTATGTTAATGGCCTGTGGAGCAGTTCATCATCATTTGGTGAAGACTGCTAAAAGAACCCAGATAGGGATTGTTATAGAATCAGCTGAAGCTAGAGAGGTACATCATTTTTGCCTCTTGTTTGGTTATGGCGCAGATGCAATTAACCCTTATCTAACCTATGGAGCATTGTTACAGGCAAGAGACGATGGACTAATAGGACATTCACACCATCATAGGGGGCCAGAAAATAGAATACCTCTAACAGACGATATTGACCTCATTGATGCCTATAGACAAGCTGCTGTTAAGGGTATATTAAAGGTTATGGGTAAAATGGGTATTTCAACCCTTCAGTCTTACAAAGGTGCACAAATATTTGAAGCGGTAGGGTTAGCCAATAATGTTATTGAACTATGTTTTAATGGAACTGCCTCTCGAGTGGAGGGCTCTGGGTTCAACATTTTGAAAGATGAAGCTATTAGAAGGCATAGTTTAGGATTCCCAAATAATAAAACAATCAGTAGTTTAAGCCTGCCTAATCCAGGAGAGTATCATTGGAGAAGCGAGGGAGAGAAAAAAGCTTGGAATCCAGAAGCTGTTTGGTCTCTTCAGTATGCAGCTAGAACGAATGATAAGTCTGCCTATAAAAAATTTGCACGAATAGCTAATGCACAAGCTGAAGAATCTTTGAGCTTGAGAGGTTTATTGTGTTTTAAAAAGATCGCATCAGATCAGCACATCGATCTTTCAGAGGTAGAGCCAGCCAGCTCAATTGTTAAGCGTTTTAATACAGGCGCTATGAGCTTTGGATCCATCTCTTCAGAGGCGCATGAAACTTTAGCTATCGCAATGAACCGAATCGGCGGAAAAAGCAACAGTGGTGAAGGCGGCGAAGATCCCAATCGATTTAAACCTCTAAGTAATGGGGACTCCAAGTCGTCTGCAATTAAGCAAATTGCTTCTGGACGATTTGGCGTCACAGCATCTTATATTGCCAGTGCAAAGCAACTGCAAATAAAAATTGCACAAGGGGCTAAGCCAGGAGAAGGAGGAGAATTACCAGGAAGGAAGGTGGATGAAAAGATTGCTTCAATAAGGTATTCAACGCCAGGGGTAGGCTTGATTAGCCCGCCTCCACATCATGATATTTATTCAATTGAAGATTTGTCACAGTTAATATTTGATTTGAAAAATGCAAATAGAAGTGCAGAAGTGAGTGTTAAATTAGTCTCTGAAGTTGGTATCGGTACTATTGCGGCAGGCGTTGTAAAAGCACATGCAGATCACATAGTTGTTTCAGGTGATGTTGGTGGTACAGGAGCTTCTCCACTCACAAGTATAAAGAATGCGGGGCTACCTTGGGAATTAGGTGTAGCAGAGGTTCACCAAACACTTGTATTAAATAATCTGAGAAGCCGCGTTAAAATACAAACTGATGGCGGCCTTAAAACAGGTAGAGATATTATTATTGCTGCTCTGCTAGGAGCTGAGGAAATGGGATTTTCTACCGCACCTTTAATTACTATGGGCTGCATTATGATGAGGAAGTGCCATCTGAATACTTGTCCTGTTGGTATTGCTACACAGGATAAAATCCTAAGAGAAAAATTTACAGGCCAACCGGAACATGTGATTAATTATCTATTTATGGTTGCAGAAGAAGCACGTGAAATAATGTCAACATTGGGAGTAAAAACTTTTGATGAGTTAGTAGGTAGAGTGGATTTGTTGGTGTCTAATACTGCTATTAATCATTGGAAAGGAAGTCATCTCGACCTTAGTTTGCTGCTTCAGAAAGCAACAGATTTAAGACCTAATACAGGTGTTGTTAAATCAATGGAGCAAGATCATGATATAAAAAATGTTCTTGATCGTCATTTAATTAAGTCCTCTAAAGCCTCAATAAAGTCGAAAGACAAAATTGAAATATCTCTTCCTATTAATAACCTGAATAGAGCCACAGGCGCGATGTTAAGCCATGAGGTGGTTAAAGCATGGGGTGAAGAAGCATTACCAAACGATACTATTAATGTTCATTTTGAAGGATCAGCAGGACAAAGTTTTGGTGCTTTTTTATCAAAGGGGATTAGTTTTACTCTCAGTGGGGACTCTAATGATTATGTTGGTAAAGGTCTATCAGGTGGAAAAATAATAGTCAAACCCCCTAAAGGCAGTTCATTTAAGGCAGAAAATAATATTATTATTGGTAACGTTGCAATGTATGGAGCAACCTCTGGAATTGGTTTTTTTAGAGGTAAGGCAGCAGAGAGGTTTTGTGTTAGAAATAGTGGCGCTAGAGCCGTGGTAGAGGGTGTTGGCGACCATGCTTGTGAGTATATGACAGGTGGGCGCGTTGTTATTCTTGGTCCCACAGGAGTTAATTTTGGTGCTGGTATGTCAGGCGGTATTGCTTATATTTATGATCCTGATAGTAGCTTTGAGTCGAATTGTAATACTGGAATGGTTGAATTAGAAATGGTTGATGATAAAGAAAGTATTGCAGAGCTTTTGAGACTGATCGAACTTCATCATCGTTATACATCCTCAGAAAATGCTGAAAATATCCTTAATGAATGGCCAAGCGTTTTGTCTGATTTTGTTAAAGTGATGCCAACTGATTATAAGAGAGTATTACAAGAAAGAACGGAGCATAACGAAGAAATAGAATCTATTTTTGATATTGAGGATAGAAAATCAAAAAGGCGGGGAAATTAAGATGGGTAAACCAACAGGATTTATGGAGTTTCCTAGGCTAAAAAGGAAATGGAGAGATGCATCTGAGAGAAGCCTCGATTATTATGAAATTTATACTCCACCACAAAAAGATAAATTAAAATTACAAGGCGCTCGATGCATGAATTGTGGCGTTCCATTTTGTGAATCAGATCATGGTTGTCCCATCGATAATCTGATTCCTGAATGGAATGATTTGGTGTATAAAGGGCGTTGGCAAGAAGCATTACAGCGATTGTCAAAAACTAATAATTTTCCAGAATTCACAGGCCGAGTATGTCCAGCTCCATGCGAAGGTGCTTGCGTTCTCGGTATTAATGAGCCAGCAGTAACAATTAAAGATATTGAAAACTCAATAGTCGATATTGGTTTTGAAGAAGGCTGGATAAGACCTAATATCCCTGATAAAAGAACAGGCAAATCTATTGCTATTATAGGCTCAGGACCAACGGGACTAACTGCTGCAGATCAGCTCAATGGTGTTGGACATTCTGTCACTGTATTTGAAAGAGAAGATCGTATTGGAGGTTTGCTTATGTATGGCATCCCTAATATGAAGTTATCTAAAAGTTTGGTTAACAGGAGAATAAGACTTTTGGAGGGTTCAGGTATTGTTTTTATGACCAATACCAATATAGGTGTTGATTTAGAATCTGAGAAACTCCTCCAATCATTTGATGCCGTTTTGGTCGCTACTGGCTCTACTATACCAAGAGATCTAGAAATACCTGGAAGAGATAGCAAGAACATTTATTTTGCTATGGATTTTCTAACACAGAATACCAAAAGCCTTTTAAACAGCTCTCTTACTGATGATAATTATATTAATGCAAAAGATAAAAATGTCATTGTAATTGGGGGTGGAGATACTGGCACAGATTGCATTGCCACAGCTATTAGGCATGGTTGTAAAAGTCTGATAAATATAGAGTTGCTTGACCAATCTCCGATAGAAAGAGATTCGATTAATCCATGGCCATTATGGCCTTTAATACATAGGACTGATTATGGACATGAAGAAGCGATAAAGCGCTTTGGTGATGACCCAAGAGAATATGCAACCTTAAGCCAAGAATTTACCTTTGATAATAAACATAATGTCACTGGTTTAAAAACAAACGAAGTAGAGTGGGAAAAAAATAATGGGAACTTCAAAATGAATATTGTTGAGGGTAAAACAAAATATTGGGAGGCAGATTTGGTATTTTTGGCTCTTGGTTTCATTGGACCCGATCAAAAAGTGATCAAAGAAATGGGGATTAATTTGGATGAGAGAGGTAATATTTCTGCAACCCATGGTTCATTTGAAACCAACAAAGAAGGAATTTTTGCAGCAGGCGACTGTAGACGGGGGCAATCTTTAGTGGTGTGGGCTATGAATGAAGGTAGAGGAGCTGCTTTATCTATAGATCGTTATCTTCAAGGCACCAGCAGCTTATCCGCGCCAACAATCAAACTTGGTTCTGAAGATAACTAATATGTCTAAAGGAGTTCAAAGGTAAATTTTTGTATCTTATGGCCTAATTTTAAACCTCTTTTTTCAAATTTTGTTTTCATACTAAGGTTAAAATTAGTTTTCTTAAAACAACCATTCTCGTTGAACTCATGGATGATTTGTTCTGCATAATCAGTCCAATCAGTAGCTATATTAATGCACCCACCTTTCTTTAATTTTTGTTGCATTAGAAGAATAAAATTCTTATCAATCAACCTCCTTTTATGATGCCTTTTTTTTGGCCAAGGGTCAGGAAAAAAGATATTAATTTGATCAATTATTTGATCATTGAGATTATTGTTTAAAACTTTCTTTGCATCTTCATTAATTAATTTTACATTGGTTAGTCTTTTATCTGATAGATTGATTAAGCATTGTCCAATGCCTGATTCATAAACTTCAATACCTATGAAATTACTACCTGGGTATTGTAGAGCGTTATCAATTAAGATTTCTCCATTGCCAAAACCAATTTCAATTATTAGTTTTTTATTGGAATTATTAAAAATTTCATCTGCATTAAAAATGTCTTTTGTATTTTTAATTCCAAATAATCGCCAATATTTTTCCCAAGCATTTTTTTGCCCAGAGGTTATTCTTCCAGCTCTTCGGACGTAGCTTGTGATTTCTCTTTTATGATTAAGCTTGGGTGAAGGATTCACGAAGCTTTATAATCGCATTCTCTTCTATCTGCCTTACTCTTTCTAAGGAGATGTTATATTTTTTAGCCAATGCTTTTAGCGTTAGTTTATCATCGCTCAACCATCGAGCAGTGAGAATTTCTTTGCTTCTTATATCTAGTTTTTCCATAGCTTGAGCTAGCAGTTCTGTATTTTGTTCAAGCCAGTTGTAGCTTTCAATCGTTTCAGCAGGATCAGAATCAGGTGCAGGCAGGAAACCTGATGGCGAGATAAAATCATCTTCAGTATCTTTACCATCAAAAGCCATATCTTTAGAGGCGAACCTTTGTTCCATAGTGGATACTTCTTTGGGCTTTACACCAAGATCTCTCGCTATAGATTCTGTTTCTTGTTGTGTTAACCACCCCAAGTTCTTTTTTGATTTTCTCAAATTAAAGAATAATTTTCTTTGTGCTTTGGTAGTAGCAACCTTAACTAGTTTCCAATTGCTAAAAATAAACTCATGAATTTCTGCTCTTATCCAATGAACAGCATAAGTAACCAATCTGACACCACGATCAGCATCAAATTTTTTCACAGCTTTCATGAGTCCAATATTGCCTTCTTGTATAAGATCAGCAAGGGATAAACCATAACCATTGTAGCTTCTAGCAATATGTACTACAAAACGGAGTTGTGACATGATAAGTTTTCTCGCAGCATCCAGATCATTATGATGTTGATATCGATAAGCGAGTTCTCTTTCTTCATCTCTTGAGAGAAGAGGAGCTTGGTTAACAATACCAATATAAGCTTCCAGGCTCCCCATTGGACCTGCTAGCATCAGTTCATTTTTTAATGTTAGTTCTGTAGTCATAATTTCTTAAAATACAAGATAATTTTAGCACTCTTGTACCTAGAGTGCTAAAAATAATGATAAAAAATGATAAAACATCCTATAAATCAATAATTTATGAATTATAGAAGAATCAAAAATATTAAGTTATTTAGTATAAAAATGCGCTATATAATAGAATGGTATGAATAAGTCTAAAACAATTAGAATCATAGGTGGATCACTTAAAAATAGCAAAATCAGGATAGTCGAAGAAGGGATCAAGCCAACGACTGACAGGGTTCGGGTCACATTGTTTAATTGGTTGCATGCACGGATTGCCAATAAGAGAGTGTTAGATTTATTTGCAGGGTCAGGTATTTTAGGTCTCGAGGCATTATCTAGAGACTCAGAAGAAGTTATATTTATTGAGAGATCTAAAAAAGCTAGCATGGCACTTGATCAACAGCTGGCTAAGTTTCAAATCGATAATTATAAAAATAAGCAAGTGGATGCAATTCAGTTTCTTAAGCAGAAAAATAAAGAAGCTAGATTTGATATTATTTTTTTAGATCCGCCTTATGGGAGTTATGCAATTAATGAAATCTTAAGTTTGATTATCATAAATAATTGGATCGTAAAAAAAGGCTATGTGTTCTATGAATCAAATGTTCCTTTAGACTTAAAGGTAGTTGAACCTTTATGGAACATATATAGAAAATCAAAAGCTGGAAAGGTATATTATTATCTACTTTGTTGTAATTAGTTATTAAAAGGAGAGAAAAATGATCGCAGTGTATCCGGGTACTTTTGATCCAATTACCAATGGTCATTTTGAGATTATCAGAAGGGCCTCAACACTCTTCGAGACTTTATTGGTTGCAGTTGCTTCTAGTCCAGAAAAAAGTCCACTATTTGATATTGATGAAAGATTGAACATGGTGAATGAAGTTTTAAATGCTTTTAGCAACATTGAGGTACAAAAGTACAGCGGGTTAACAATCAATTTTGCTAAACAATCAGATGCACATGTTATTGTTCGTGGCTTAAGATCGCCTGCTGATGGTCAGTATGAGTTTGAGCTTGCAAGCATGAATAAAAGATTGGCAGATGATATTGAAACTATATTTCTAAGTAGCGGCGATCAAAATGCCTTTATATCTTCCTCCTTGATCAGGCAGATCGCCCAAGAAGGGGGAGACATTACTGGTTTTGTTCACCCCATCGTTCAGAGCGCATTAAATAAAAAATATGGCAAATAATTAGATGTTTAGAATCATTAATCACCTCAAATATTTCATCATTTTATCTCATGTTATTTCTTGGACCGCTTCTGCTGACAGTATCGCACCGGTTCATCCAGCAATTGCATCAGCACATCCTCTAGCAACTCAAGCTGGCTATGATATTTTAAGCCAAGGAGGCAATGCTTTTGATGCAGCTGTTGCAGTCAGCGCTGCTTTATCAGTGGTAGAGCCTTATAGCTCTGGTATTGGTGGAGGAGCCTTTTTCCTTCTGCATCGAGCATCTGATAGTTTTGAGGTTTTTGTTGATGCTAGAGAGAAGGCACCCGGAAAATCTGATTCAGATATGTATCTAGACGAAAATAGCAACGTCGTGCCTAGAGTGTCCCTTGATGGTGCATTAGCAGCTGGCATACCAGGTTTAGCTGCAGGCTTAACACATGTTTCAGAGAAATATGGAGTATTGCCACTTGATCAAGTCTTAGCTCCCGCTATTTCATTAGCAGAGAATGGATTTTCTGTTTATGAGAGATTCAATACAGCCTTGAAGGTTGCTATTGCAATAGATGTAATGTCACCAAAATTTTTAGAGACTTTTACTATTGATGGTGAAACCCCTAAGGTTGGAACATTGATAAAGCAGCCCGAGCTTGCCACTACATTGAGAGTCATTGCTAGGCAAGGACATGATGGTTTTTATAAGAGTCAATTCACTCGTACTATGGTTGAAGAATCCAACAAGAATGGATCTATATGGACCACAGATGATTTTGCAAATTATTCGATTGTGGAAAGAAAACCTCTTAAGGTGCAGTTTTCTGACTATCAGTTAACTCTAGCTCCGCCTCCTTCATCAGGAGGAACCACAATTGCAACAATCTTAAATATTATCTCAGAATATAATTATAGAGATATGAATACAGATGCATTTGTTCATTTGATCACGGAGGCAATGAGAAGAGCCTATAAGGATCGATCAGAATTTCTAGGCGACCCTGATTTTGTAGAAGTTCCAACTTTAAAACTCATTAGTCACAATAATGCAATTAAGCATTCTTCTTCTATCAACTTAGATCGAGCTACGCCGAGCAAACAGATGGGAGAAAATGATGGAAAAGATTCTAAAGAAAAAGGTACTGAGACAACTCATTTTTCTATTTTAGACAAAGATGGTAACCGAGTGGCTACCACCCAAACAATTAATACCTGGTTTGGTTCAGGTTATATGCTTCCATCTGCAGGATTTATTTTAAACAATGAAATGGATGATTTTTCTGCTAAAGCTTTTGCTCCCAATAGATATGGCTTGGTCCATGGTGAAGCTAATTCGATAGAGCCAAACAAAAGAATGCTTTCAAGTATGAGCCCTACTTTTATTGAATCCAATGATGATCTTGCTATTTTAGGGACACCTGGAGGCTCAAAAATTATTACGATGGTGTTGTTGTCTTTAATTTCATGGACGGAGGGAGCTGATGCCAACCAAATGACATCTGGAAAAAGATTCCATCATCAGTATTTACCAGATGAAATTCATCATGAGAAAGATGCTTTCAGTCAGGAAGTTATTAATAGTCTTTTATCTAAGGGCCATTCTTTGAAAGAAATTGGTGATTATGGAAATATGCAGGTTGTCACGTATAAAAAATCTGATGGCTCAGTAAAAGCATCATCGGACCCAAGAGCATTAATTGGTAATTCAGAAATAGATTTTTACTAGTGCTTTAATGCTGACATTGAACACAATAGAAAGTGCTTCTACCTAATTGAATGATTCTTTTAATGGTTCCATCGCAGCGCTTACATTTTTTGTTTTCTCTATCATATACAAACAAACTTTGCTTAAAGTAGCCAACCTTTTTTTCTTGATAGGTAAAGGAGAAATCTCGTAGGGAAGTCCCACCCTGCTTGATGGAGTTTTGTAAGACTTTTTTTATTGATTGAGATAAAACAATGTATCTATTTTTAGAAATATTTTTTGCCATTCTTTTGGGGCTAATACCGCTGATGAACAGTGATTCATTGGCATAAATATTTCCTACACCCACAACAATAGAGGCATTCATAATAAAGGATTTAATGGAAGTCTGTCTGTTACGGCTAATTTGATATAAATAACTTCCAGTAAATTCTTGCTCTAAAGGTTCCAGACCTAAATGTGAGATTAATCTATGGTTTTCTGGTGTTTTACCTGCCCATTCAAAGCAGCCAAACCTCCTAGGATCATTGAATCTAATTATTTTTTGATTTTGCAGCTGAATATCAAAATGGTCGTGTTTTTCTGGAGCACTGTTTCGATCCAAGACACCTAAACTACCCGACATACCTAAATGAATCATGGCAGTACCTGACTCACTATTGATAAATATATACTTTCCTCTTCTAGACAGAGAAATAACTTTTTTATTTTCTAGTTTTTTTAATAAGCAGTAATTAATGGGCCACCTGAGACGATGATTCCTAATAATTATTTTCTTGATTATTTCGTCTACTATATGAGGCTCTAAAGCTCTTTTAGTTACTTCAACTTCAGGCAGTTCTGGCATATTGATAATTATGCCTATAATTTGAAGAGAGTTGAATTATTTGATCTTAGATTCTTTATAAAGAACATGTTTTCTAATAGTTGGATCAAATTTTTTAGTTTCCATTTTATCAGGATGTTCTTTCTTATTTTTGGTCGTTGTATAGTAATGACCTGTCTTTGCTGATGAGACGAGTTTTATTTTTTCGCGCATTATCCTTTCTCCCCAAATTCTTTTAGGTTTGAGAGTACATGATCAATACCTAATTTATCTATGGTTCTAAGTCCTTTTTTTGTTATTCGTAATTTTACAAATTTATTTTGACTCTCAACCCAAATACGATGCGTATGTAGGTTTGGAAAAAACTTTCTCCGAGTCCTATTATTCGCATGCGAAACGTTGTTACCGCTTGATGTTTTCTTGCCTGTGACTTGACATACTTTAGACATTTCTCTTGCTTCCATGAAAAATTTGATTCTAGGACAGGTTTTATACCAAGAGAAGGTTAACATAGCAACCCCTGTTGAAAAAAAGATTGTTTATATGTTTCTAGAGAGATTAAGATAAAAATATTAAAATAATACCTATGAAAAAAACTATCGACTTAAAAGTTCTTGATTCTAGGATCAGTAAAGAATTTAATTTACCTGAATATCAAACAGCTGGATCAGCTGGAATCGACTTGCAGGCATGTATTGACAAGAGTATTGAGCTAAAACCAGGTATGACAGAACTAATACCCAGTGGAATAGCAATTCATATTAATGACCACAGTCTTGCGGCTGTTTTATTGCCACGATCTGGACTAGGACATAAAAAAGGATTGGTTCTGGGAAATCTTGTTGGATTAATTGATTCAGATTACCAAGGCCAGATTTATATTTCATGTTGGAACCGTGGCAAAGAAACAATACTTATAGAGCCGGGTTTACGATTAGCTCAAATGGTTTTCATTCCTGTTGAACAAGTTCAGTTTAGAGTGGTTGAAGAGTTTGATGAATCGGAGAGAGGCGATGGAGGTTTTGGCCATACTGGAAAATCCTAAGCATTAATTCCATACTGCTCTCGATAATTACGAATTTGATCTAAAAACTTATTAAGTTCTCCACCATCATCAATAATGTATTCAATAATATCATTCAATGTCACGATTGATATAACGGGGACATTAAGCGTTTGCGATACTTCCTCTACAGCTGATAGCTCTCCTTGGCCTTTTTCTTGTCTGTCTAGTGAAATCAATATTCCTACCACTTCGCCATTAAGTTCTGAAATCAAATTACTGGCTTCATGTATAGCAGTTCCTGCTGTAATCACATCATCAACAATCAGTACTTTTCCTTCAATTGGAGCCCCAACAAGCTGACCTTTTTCTCCATGATCTTTTGTTTCTTTTCTATTAAATGTGAAAGGTTTATTTATGTTATGGTTTTTCGACAAGGAGCTAGCTAGAGATGTCACAATTGGAATGCCTTTATAGGCAGGACCAAATAATAAATCAAAGTTTTTTTCTTTGTTTACCAATGCTTGGGCATAAAAATCCCCAAGTTTTGCAATAGTGCTTCCTGTGTTAAAGAGACCCATATTAAAAAAATAAGGACTTATTCTTCCTGACTTCAGTTCAAATTCACCAAACTTAAGCACACCTTGATTCAGTGAAAATTTAATAAATTCTTGTTTGTAGTTTTCCATTCGATATAAACTTAAATAGTGTATAAATAGTTTACCACTACATAGATATTTTTAGTTATGAAGATTATCACTTTGAATGTTAATGGCATCAGAGCCTCTGCAAAAAAAGGCCTATTTGATTGGTTTAAGAAAGAAGATCCTGACTTAATTTGCCTACAAGAGGTGAGAGCACAGTTGGGGGATATTCAGGACACTATTTTTTGGCCCGAGGCATACCAGTGCTTTCATCATACCGCAGAGAAAAAAGGCTATAGTGGTGTTGCAATATTTTCAAAAAAGAAACCCAATAAAATCATAGAAGGATTAGGTTCAAAAGAATTTGACCGTGAAGGGAGGTATATTGAATGCAGTTTTGATAACTTTAATATTGCTTCTGTTTATTTTCCCTCTGGTACCACGGGCACAATAAGACAAGATCTGAAATATCAATTTTTGGATGAATTTAGCGATTTACTAAAGAAAAAAATCAATAGTAAAAGGCCTTATATATTTTGTGGTGATATCAATATTGTTCATAAAGAAATAGATATAAAAAACTGGAAAGCCAACCAGAAGAATTCTGGTTGCTTGCCTAAAGAGCGAGCCTGGCTAGATTTTATTTTTGATGATTTGTCTTGTATTGATAGTTTTCGTACAGTCAATCAAAATGATCATGAATATACTTGGTGGTCTAATAGAGGTAAAGCCTATCAAAATAATGTTGGGTGGCGTATTGATTATCAGATTCTAACAAGTCATTTTGAACGAAGTATTCTGGATTCTTATGTTTATAAAGATCAAAGGTTCTCCGATCATGCTCCCTTAGTTAATCAGTACGATTATGAATTCTAGTAAGCAAGAATTGCAACAGTTAGGTCTAAAGGTCTATTTGAGGCCAGAAGTCATTCGTATGATTTTTTTAGGATTTTCTGCAGGGTTGCCTCACCCATTACTGTTTGCCAGTCTTTCTGCTTGGTTGGCTTCAGTTAAGATTAGTATGACCGACCTTACCATGTTTGCATGGGTGGGCATTATTTATGCAATTAAATTTTTATGGGCTCCCTTACTTGATAATGTGTCTATTAAATACTTATCACAAGTTATGGGACAAAGAAGGTCATGGATAATTGTGACACAAACTATGATTTTTGTTGGTTTGCTTTTCATTCCTAATATAGATCCTCAAACTGAGCTTGGCCTTTTGGCAATTATAAGCGTAGGAATAGCAATTGCGTCAGCTAGTCAAGACATTGCTATTGATGCTTATCGGGTTGAAATTATAAGTAATAAATATCAAGGCGCTATGGGTGCTAGTTATCAATTGGGGTATAGAATTTCGTATTTATTTTCTGCTGCAGGAGCTTTATATTTAGCTGATTATTATTCATGGAAAATTGCTTATCAAGCTTTAGCGCCTTTGATGATAGTTGGCATAATAACAGTGTTGTTAATCCCTGAGCCTTTCAAAAAAAAATCATTAGATAAAGAGGGATATTCATTTAGGAAGTCTATTGTAGAGCCATTCATGGAGTTTTTTCGAAGGAATGGCAGTTGGTCCTTGATGTTGATTATATTTATTGGGGTGTATCGTATGAGTGATTTATTGGTTAATGTTGTTGCGAATCCTTTTTATATTGATATAGGTTTTGATTTGAGCGAAATTGCAACTATTACAAAGGTATTTGGTTTTGCAGTGACTGTTTTAGGAACATTTATTGGAGGGCTTTCGGTCGTCCGATATGGTATACCCAAGCCCTTAATTATAAGCAGTATTTTATTGGCATTTACCAACCTATTTTTTTTATTACTCGAGAGTATGGGTCCCAATATTCAGATTTTAATTCTTACTATTAGTGCTGATAATTTTGCTCTAGGATTTTCTGGATCTATCTTTATAGCGTTTCTTTCTAGCCTTACAAATAGAAATTATGCTGCATCACAATATGCCTTGTTTACATCAATCATGTTTTTATTAGGGATTATACTGAGCGGTTTTTCAGGCCAACTTGTTGATAATTATGGTTGGTCTAATTTCTTTTTGTTGGCTGCCTTTATGGGCATCCCTTCAATACTATTTTCATTCATTATTGTAAGGAAGGGATGGCAAGAGCAGGACTAGAAAAAACAGATGATTTATGCAGTATAGAGAGATCTATGTTCTTCAATAAAGTCCTCTAATGATCTAGGAGGGGTTCCAATAAGATCTTCAAATGTATCTGTTTTATATTCAATTCCACCTTCCGCAATTCCACCAAAGAGATCGATGACTGAGTCCAAATGCCATTGATTAGTTAGGAATTGGGATAAGATATTTTTATATGCATCTATAGGCATATCAATATATAAAACTTCTCGTTTTAAAACAGAGCTAAATTTTTCAGCAACATCATAAAATGATAAAATTTCTGGGCCAGTTATTTGATAACTCTGACCTTCATGGCCTTCTTCTGAAAGAACTTTAGCAATAACCTTCCCTACATCTCGAGTATCAATCATTCCTGTTTTTCCTTCACTCATAGGAAGAAAGAATTTATTTTGTTCAACAATAGTTTTAGATGAGCCAATAAAATTCTGCATATAAAAATTAGGCTTAATCATGGTCCAATGCATACCAGAATTTTTTATATAGACCTCAGTGTCCCAATGCAATTTAGGTATTGGGCTAGAGCATTCTTCATCAGCTTCTACAGAAGACATATATACAATGTGTTGAACACCTTCTATTTTTGCTGAATCCACTAATTGTGTTTCCATTTCTAGTTGATTTTCACAATTGGGTAGAATAATCAGTAGTTTTTCAACACCAATCATAGCTTGGTCAATAGTCTCTCTATCTTCAGCTGAACCAATAATAACTTCTCCTCCCAAAGCCTCTATTTGAGCACGCTTTTCTTCGCTTCTTATAAGTGCTCTAAAGGGCACATTTAGATTGGATAATTCTATTGCTGTTGCAGATCCTGTTTTACCAGTAGCACCTGTTAGTAAAATCATTTTATACTCCTTTGCTTATTTTTTTTATTAACAAATCATGAAAAAAAGCTACGCTCGCTTCATACTTCATGCTTAAAGGACCAGTGTTATATATTCCTGATTGTAAATTTTGTTGAATGTCCGGAATTAAATTCTGATCTTCTAGACTTACCTCTAATTGATATTTCCCTTCATTGGATTCAAAATCATCAGATGACACATCTAGCGGTCTAAATAAATTATAAACCACTCTACACCATTTTGGTTTAATTGGCTCAATTCTTTGAAAGACAATCCCCCTACCGTATACATTGAAAATAAAATTCGGAAATGTCCAACCAAAACTGCCGGGTTGTTTACTGTTAGCTCTCTCTGGTACTGAATGAACACTGGAGCTTCCATTATTTTCAATAGAGTACTCTTCCCAGATTACATCTCGGTTTAATTGAGGGTGAACTGATGGTATGTGATAGCCCTCTTGATAATTATCAACATATGTTTTCCAATTTGCATGAACGTCAAAAGATAGTTCATTATGAAAAATAAGATCATCCTTATAATGTTGGTTAATAGTTTTTGAAAAAATACCCAACCATTCATTGAGTGCTAGAGATTTAGAATCTAGATTAGCAAAAATTAAACCATATTTTTCTTCAACACTAATTGGAAAAAGTGAATGATTCTTATGATTAAAATCAGCCGATCCAAAAAAGTTAGAAGGGTTTGAGAGTTTGCCATCTAGGTCGTAGTTCCAACCATGATATGGACATATAATTTTTTTACAATTTCCTTCAGATTGAAGAATAACTTTTGACGCACGATGTCTGCAAACATTATGAAATCCTAAGGTTTTGTTTGATTTATTTTTAATAAGAATAATTGGGTAATCTACTATCTTAGTCGCGATAAAGTCACCAGGTTTTTTTAATGATTCAGACCTCCCCACCCATTGCCATTCTTTTTTGAAAATAGTTTCTACTTCTTTATTAAAGAAACCTTCATCATGATAGCAAGAGGCTTTAATTGTTTTGGTTCTCATATTATTGTTCATAAATTAAAATAACTATTTTCATATGCTATATTCATGGTAGTTAATAATCATGAGTATTAAAACTAGAATACGAACAATAACTTGCAAAAATAAATAATTAATCATATGTCAGTATTAGAAAATAGAATTGCAATAATAACAGGATCATCTTCGGGAATTGGGGCTGGAGTTGCAGAAGCGTTTGCAACTGAAGGAGCCACAGTAATCATTAATTACCCAGATGAGTCAGAGCTTCAGAACGCTCAAAATACACTCAATAAAATCATCCATTTGTCACCCCAATCTCAGATTATTCAGGCGAATGTTTCAAGCGAGGATGAAGTTATATCTATGATTAATGAAATTAATAGCATTCATGGAACCATTGACATATTAGTTAACAATGCAGGAATAGCAACTAGTGCTCCAGTTCATGAGATGACATCTAGTATGTGGGACGAACTTATCTCTATACATCTAAAAGGAACATTCTTGTGTACCAGAGAAGTACTAAAAATTATGTATAAGAAGAATTACGGAAAGATAATAAATACAGCATCACAACTGGCCTACAAAGGAAGTGCTGGATTCTCACATTATACTGCTGCTAAGGGAGCAATACTTTCATTTACTAGATCTCTCTCATTAGAAATTGGTTCTAAAAATATACGTGCAAACTGTGTTGCGCCAGGAGCTACAGAAACTAGGATGTTAGCAGATGTACCAATAGAAATATTAAATGATATTAAATCAGATATACCTAAAGGGGAACTTGCAAATGTGAGTGATATAGTACCCTCTTATGTATTTCTGGCTTCTGACGCTGCAAATCATTTTGTTGGACAATGTCTAAGCCCTAATGGCGGCGATGTTTTCTTATAGAACATATTTTATCAATAATAATAATATATAATTAAAAGTATATAAAAATCATATAGATAATAAAACATAGATATTATATATGTAATATAGTGTATGCTATATATATGAATATTACCTCAGATGTACTAGATAATGAATTTTTAGATACAATTGTTTTAAAAGATAGTCCTTATTTTATTACTTTTAGTAAATATCCTGGCTTTAGGTTAAAAGTAAACCCAAAGGGAAGAATTTCATATATTACATATGGAAGAATACGTTTTGGTGGAAATCCAAGAACAATCACCCATGGAACAACTGTCAAGCTAAGTATTTCAGAGGCCATTGATAAGCATTTTCAAACACTAAAAATATTATCCAAAGGTTTAGATCCAAATCTGATAAAAAAAACAAAAACTATACAATTTACTGACTCTTTAATATTCAGAGACATTGCAATTCAATTCTTAACTGAAAAAAAGAATAATAAAGAATACTCAGAACTGTATTTTAACCATTGTAAAAATTATCTATTAGGAAATAAGTTAAGAGCATTTCATAAACTAAATATCATGTCTATTACTCATAATTTTATCAATGAATGGTATGAGTCTAAATCTAACACCCCCTCTTCTGCTAATAGTGCAATGAGTTTGTTAGCAAGTATTTTTTCATTTGCTGTAACTAAAAATCTTATAGACTTTCACTCTAATCCTATTAATTTAGTCAATCGCATACAGCTGAAGTACAGCAATAAGAAAAATAATATTCAAATGGATTTGAAACAGGAGCTACCTAAATTCATTTATCAACTATGGGATCCTTTAAATGTTAATAATGTTCATGCAATTACTAGGTATGCAATATATATGATGTTAATTACTGGTATGAAGAAAAATGATGTTTTGAAAATGAAATGGAGTCAAGTGAGAGATATGAAATTTATTAATATCAAAAAAAAGAATTTCAATCAGCTATTTCCAATTAATAATCATGTTGAGGATATTTTAAAAAAGATGTTATTACTCAGAAGTAAAAGTTTACTTCGGAATAAAGGTGATTTTATTTTTTATAATCCTAATGAACCAAGAAAACCACTTTCAAATATTAGAAAATCACTTATTAAATACTCAGTAGATCTTGATTGGGTTGTATATCCTGAAGCAATCAGGAAAACATTTACTAAAATCATTAATGAGTCATCAATACCAACTCACCACTATTATTACTTACTTGGATTAAATAATAAGACTTCATCTTTTAATAGTCTTTCTAATTATAATATTAGCACTATAGAGCTTTCAAGATCCTTAGATGCAGTACATAAAAGATTAGAAAGGCATTCACCAATGAACCTCCCTGGTATTGATGAACCCTTAAGATACTTTATAAGTAAAATCACGTAATCTACGTATGCTATGTAAATAAAGTAATAAAAAATAAATAAAAAACTATATATATCAGTTATATATATAAGAACATATTATTAATATAAAACGACAGATCGTATTGATTTACCTTCATGCATTAAGTGAAACGCATTATTAATTTCATCTAAAGGCATTGTATGTGTAATCAAATCATCAATATTGATCTTTCCTTGCATATACCAATCAACTATTGTTGGAACATCACTCCTTCCTCTGGCTCCGCCAAAAGCTGAGCCTCTCCATACTCTTCCTGTTACTAACTGAAATGGTCTAGTTGAAATTTCTTGTCCTGCTCCGGCTACACCGATTATTATTGATTCTCCCCATCCTTTATGACAGGATTCAAGAGCTTGTCTCATGGTGTTCACATTGCCTATACATTCGAAAGTATAATCAGCACCGCCGTTAGTTAGATCAATTATTGCTTCTACTACATCATCAACATTATTTGGATTAATAAAGTCTGTCATTCCAAATTTTGTTGCAAGATTTGTTTTATCTTCATTGATATCAATCCCAATAATCTTGTTTGCGCCCACCATTTGTGCACCTTGAATTACATTTAAACCAATTCCTCCTAATCCAAAAACAACAACGTTAGATCCCGCCTCGACTTTGGCATCAAATACAACTGCACCTATACCTGTAGTTACGCCACAACCGATGTAACAAACTTTTTCAAAAGGGGCATCTTCACGAATTTTAGCAACTGCTATTTCAGGCAACACTGTAAAATTAGAAAATGTTGAGCAGCCCATGTAATGGTAAATGCTTTCACCTTGTAATTTAAATCTAGAAGTGCCATCTGGCATCAGTCCTTGTCCTTGTGTTTCTCTAATTGATTGACATAGGTTTGTTTTTGGATTGATGCAAAAATTACATTCTCTGCATTCAGGTGTGTAAAGAGGGATAACATGATCACCTACTTTAACACTATTAACACCTTTTCCGATCTCTCTAACTATCCCAGCGCCTTCATGTCCTAATATAGCTGGAAATATACCTTCAGGGTCATCTCCTGAAAGAGTAAATGCATCGGTATGACAAATGCCTGTAGCCATAATCTCAATTAAAACTTCTCCTTCACGAGGACCCTCTAAGTCAACTTCCTCTATAACTAAATCTTCACCAGCTTTTAGAGCTAATGCTGCTTTTGTTTTCATAATAAATCCTTTATCTTATTCTTCTGTATCACTAGATTATCAATAGATAAACAATTTTCATAGATACATTTTTAATAAACTAAAAGATAAGCTATTAGCTAATTTATTAACCGTATTGTAAGCTAGGAAAATCATAAAATGAGATAAAAATGACAAACAGAAATTTTAGAGAAGTGCTTGATCTTTTGGACCAAAAAGGAGACTTAATCCGAATATCTAAGGAAGTAGATCCTAAATTTGAAATGCCTGCTTTAATGAAACAATTGGAAGAAGAGGGTAAAGCTTTTATTTTTGAAAATGTAAAAGGTTCGAAGCACCCATCAGTTGGCGGTATTTTTACGACCATGGATCGATATGGCTTAATCTTTAATGCTGATGCTTCTGAAAAATATACTTTTGATGAAGCAGGAGGAAGGGTTTTAAGCGGCATTGCACACCCAATAGAAAATATTGTTCTTGATAAAGGGCCTATTTCAGAAGAGAAATTTTTTGATGATGCTATTAATCTAAAGGATTTTCCAGTAGCTACTTTTTTTGAGTTAGATTCGGGGCCATTCATTACTTCTGCTGTAGGTATTTTTAAAAAACCAAATGGCGTTATTAATGTAGGGTTCTATCGTTGTATGATTGTTGATAGAAATCATCTTCTGATTAATGCTAGTGGCCTGAGTGATCTTAGAAAAAGCTATGATTGGCATCGAGAAAACAACAAAGAAATGTCAGTAGCTATGGTTATTGGTGCACCTCCACCTCTTCTTATGGCGGCAGCTTCTAAATGTCCAGATGATATTTCAGAACTAGAGGTTGCTGGTGGAATGATTGGAAAAGGTATTGAAACAATACTCAGTCCAAACAGCGGTTTACCGATACCTATAGATTCTGAAATAGTAATTGAGGCAAAAGTTGATTTGCATAATATGGTGGAAAATACTCTCGGTGAATTTGGAAACCAGTATGGGACTGAAGTTGCTCCAATGTGTGAAGTGACTTCCATTATGAAGAGAAAAGATGCAATGTTTTATAATGTCATGGCAGGGAGAGCCAAGGAACATAATAACTTAGGGTACCTAACTATTTATGGTCTTTCTAAGGGTGTTTGTACAAAAATAAAAGAGAGCTTTTCTTTTGTTAAGGATGTTGCTATTCATTTTGATACAAAAATAGGACCCTTAATGCATGTTGTTATAGCTATTGAGAAATCTTCAGATAATCAGCCTGAAAAGATTATTAATGAGGCATTTAATTTAAATCTAGGCTTCTTTAATCTCTCTTGGATGGCCAAAAGAGTGATAATTGTTGATGATGATATCGATATTAATAATATGGATGATGTCGAGTGGGCTACCTGGACCCGCATGGGAAGAGCAGAAAAAATGCATTTATTCTCAGATTTTATTACATGGGAAATAGATAGAGCAGCCTTGCCTGATAAAACCTCTCTTAGAGTAGGGGTAGATGCTACAAAAGATATGGATTATTTTGATGACCTAGTAAAACCAATAGTGCCAGGTATTGATCAAATTAATTTAAAAGATTATCTTTAATGAATTAAAGTGAGATACAAATGATTGATCCATATTTAGCAGTAGGCCTGCAAACAAAAGTAAAGCACGTATCAAATCGTGATGACGTTCATATAAACCTCAAGCATATAGGCAATATGATCGATATGGTCACACACATGTGTTCACTTGAATTACCTGTTCGTTTAATTGCACTAGGCGAGGGAGCTATACAAGGGTTTGTTGATGAGATTCTGGATATGGATCAATCACAATACGCAAATACTATGGCGGCAGAAATACCTGGTTTTGAGACTGACTTCTTAGGCAAATATGCAAAATCCAAAAAGACTTTTATTATTGGACAACTCAAAGAAAGGCTACCTGAATATAAAGATAGATTTTTCAATACTGTTTTTATTATAGATGACAATGGAGATGTCATTTATAAACATCATAAAAATATTGTAGTTTTTGTCGAGCATTCAACAACACCTCATGATGTTTATGATCAATGGATAGAGCAACATGGAGATTCCTTAGAGGCTTTCTTTCCTGTTGCAAAAACAAAGATAGGAAATATTGCTGGTACAGTGGGTGTTGAGGGTTCATTTCCTGAAGTATTTCGTGCATTTGCCTTAAATGGAGCAGAAATTTTATATAGAGCATCATTGCCTGAGCCATGGGTATCAAGAGAGATATTTGAAGTGCAGAATAGGTCAAGAGCGATAGATAATACTGCATATATGATTGCCCCCAATACGGGTTCCTTAATTATGCCAGGAGAGGATAATGAATCCCCAACAGTCATTGATGGCGCTTTAGGAGGTAGATCATCGATTGTTGATTATAAAGGTACTATTTTGGCCAGCAATGATATTGTTGGAGATACCTATGTTGCATCAGAAATTAATATTGATGCATTGAGACATTATAGGGAAAATGCTCGATTCCAAAATTGGATCCCATATTTAAAAACTGAAATTTTCAGCAAAATGTATGAACAAAAAATTTGGCCAAAAAATTTACCACCAATGAAACATGCTGATGCTGGAAAAGTTTTTAAAGAGACTATCAAGAATCTTATTGATAGAGGGACTTACTCTAAAAGAAAAAAATAAACTGTGTTACCAAAAGAATTTAAGCCTAAAGCATCTTATGAGCTTATTCGTTTAGGCAAAGATAACGATGGTGGTTACTTAGTTGAACTAAATTCTATTAAACAATCTAAAAGCTTAATTGCTATGGGCATGGGTAGGGATTGTTCATTTGAAAATGATTTTATGACAATACAAAATTCTATCATTCATGCTTATGACTATACTGTCACTCCTGTTTTCTGGTTGAAATATTTTATTAGAAGGATTTTAGCTATTTTTATAGGTAGGATATATGAGCCTTATCAAGGTTTAAAAAATTATTTCAATTACAAATCATTTTTTAAAGACCATGCTATTTTTTTTAAAGAAAAGATTGGTTCAGGAGAGAACAATACTACTTCAATATCTGATGCATTTAATAGACTCGGTGAAGAGCAGTTTCCAGTTTTTTTGAAAATAGATATTGAAGGCTCAGAATATGAAATATTAGAGGAATTGATTTCACTGACTCAAAAAATTTCTGGAATGGTCATTGAATTTCATCAAACGGATAAAAAAAGAGATCTTATTAAATCTTTTATAGAAGATGTAGATCTTGAGTTGACTCATATTCATCCTAATAATAATCGAGTTGATGCAAACGGAGACCCACTTGCACTTGAGATGACGTTTTCAAGACAGCCTAATAAACTCAGCGATACAGTCACTTTTCCTCATTCTTTGGATCAAATAAACGTTCCTAGAAAAAATGAAATAAGTCTTAATTTTTTAACTGAGTAATTCTTAGCTTTAGACTTCTTTAGCTTTTTTTATTCGTTTTGTGATTTCTTCACTTACTTCGAATGGTTTCCAATCAGGAGGAGGAGTGTAAATTCCCATATCAACCATTTTATTGACTTGGTTTTTTACTAATTCCAGCTGACCTTCCTCCGTTAAAGGTGGCTCTTCAATACATAGATTTTTTGGGTAAATCCCACCTTTTGCCATCATTGCATCATAAATAATTTTGTATTCTTCAACTCTCATATCTTTAGCTAAATTTTGCCATTGCCCCCTTACTCTAAAATCACGTAGACCATCTATATTAAGTATGCCACTCACCAAGGCTTCTCCTCCACTCAGATATTCAGAAATAACTTGGCCTCGATAATCAATTATTTGACTGCGACCGTTACTCATTTTGAAGTCTTCTCCTCCAGGCATATAAATACCTCCTATATTAGGGGCTACTACATAGCAGGTATTAAAGATTGCATGAGATTGATTTTGAATCTGATTCATTTGATTACCCATCCATGGCTCAGGATATTGTGATCGATAGATGATTTCAGCTCCATTTAATGCAAGGCCTCTTGCTGCCTCTGGATAGCTACCTTCAGCACAGATTAGTGTACCAATGTTACCAATTTCAGTTCGTGCAACTGGGTATAATGCTTCTAATAACTTTTCTGGATCATCCCCATACCTTTCTATGTAAACTTTCCATATATCACTTGGTGCAGTATTAGTTTCTCTCTGGTAGAAAGAAGTTTTGATATGCTGATGAATAACATCACCATTGGGGTCAATAATAAAAGCAATATTGAAAATTCTGTCTTTCATGATATCTGGTGCTTTCGCTATCATTTGTGCAATAAGAAAAATGCCATGTTCTTTACATATTTTTCCTAAAAACTCAGTTTCTTTTCCTGGGATTTCGGGAACCACTTCTCGAGCAATCCGAATATGTTCATCACCGCCTCCTAAGCACCAACCCCCAATACCACCCTCTGAAATAGTCACTAATTTTACTGGAAGATCTAGGCTGCAATTCCATACAGCATAACCAATACTTGTTTCTAATCTTTCTAAGTCTTTCCAATAGTCACTAATATCCAGTGCCATATGGGACTCATTTTGTATTCCTACTGCTGAATATTGAAGCATCATAATTTCCTTTTTTTTTAATAATAAATAATAAAAATATAGCGTTAACTTGTTAGTATTATTAAAACATATATTAGTGAGTTAACAAGACATACATAATTGAGGATCTTATGAATCAAGAAAATAGTAATAGTAATCAGGAAAATAATTTAATGCAGTCTTTTCGGCAAATACCAGGATCGTCTTACAAGGTCTTTTTTATCTGCTTAATTGGGGTGACATTTGCAAATTTAGATCACTCCATATTTATTTTAGTGAGCGAAAAATTCCAAGAAGATTTTGGCTGGGCACTTACTGATGTGGGATGGTATGTTGCAATCACATTTTTTATTTCAGGAATACTTTGCACCCAAGTAGGTGTACTAACTGATCGTATTGGTAGGAAAAAATCATTACTTATTTCAACTTTTTTAACTCCTATTTTTGTTGCATACCTAGCTATTGCTCCCAATACACTAGCGGTATTGGCTGCCAGAACATTGGGCTTTACTGCGGCAGGAGCTCAATCTCCCATTACACTAACCACAGTAACAGAGTCTTCACCACCAAGATTTAGAGGTCTATTTACAGGAATTCTACAAATTGGTTTTCCATTGGGTTGGTTTTTTGCATCAATCTTAGTGGTTTTTATGATTGATACTTTAGGAATTAACTGGAGGTATACATTCCTTTTAGCATTTTTATTTGTCCCTTATGGTTGGATTATCCATAAGTATCTACCTGAATCTAAAGCATGGCTTGCAGCTCAAGATAAAAAAACTGATGATCAACCGGAGCCTAGTACCCTGATATTATTTAATAAAAAATTCAGAAGAAAGACTTTACTTTTATTCTCTGGCCAATTTTTATATGCATTTGCTTATGGTAGTACCTTAATGTTAGTGCTGTATTTTACACAATCAAGAAATTGGGAAATTGTAGATGCAATTAAGATAGTAGGGCTTTCTTATGGAATAGGCTCATTTGGTTATATTGCAGCAGCAATTGTTGGAGAGTTTTTCTTAATAAGAAGAAATACAATCATTTTATGGGCACTGCTAGGCGGGCTAGCTTTTATTTATTTAATTTGGTTTGCTGATTCTTGGAATAAGGTTTTGATTAGTTATGGGGTGATGACTTTATTTTTTTATGGTGCTTACGCAGTGATGGCAACTTTTATTGCTGAAAACTTTCCAGCTGAGGTTAGAGCAACAGGAGCCAGTTTTTGTGGAACATTGGGGATTAATTTAGGCTTCGGTTTAGGCCCACTAGCTATAACATATGCTGCTGTCGCCTATGGTTGGAATATGGCATATACAATAGTTGGCATTATACCTATAATTCTTGCAGCTCTTATTTTTCTATTTTTGAAACCTGTGCCAAGAGAGGAAGTATTTTAAATAAAGCTATTTTACTTAGGGATTGAACTGAATTTACGGCTGTAAGCTTGCTGGTCTCAGTGGCTCAACATGCAGTTCCCAAGCTTCATGATCACCTGGCCCTTGGGGTCCAATTTTACCCTCAGCAGATTGGAGCAATACTTCTGGATGATGAATTACACCGCCTTTAATTATTAATTTGATATTCCTTGTAGCCTTGATATCTTCAAGTGGATTCCCCTTGATAACGAGGATATCTGCTAGTTTTCCAGATTCTATAGATCCAATCTTATCGGCAACACCAAGTGCTTTTGCCCCGTTAATTGTAGCTGCTTTTAACACAGCAATATTTGGTAAGCCAGCGTGCACCATTGCATAGAGTTCACGATGATATGCAAACCCTGGCAATAGAGTTGTATAGACCGGTTCATCCGTTCCTACAATAAGAAGGTTTTCACCGCCAAACTCATACAGTTTATTCAGCTCAAGGACACGTTGAGCATACTCTATTACATCCGATTCGGGTGGTAGCTCACCTCTTCTCTTAAGCAATTCTTGTGCGTAGGGTGTAAAGTATTTTGCCTCATTGGTCCAAACCATCTCTGCGCCAAGCTCTTTTCTTAGATTAACTCCTCCATACATTTGCAAGTTAGCGTCATAATAAACTTGATATTGTAGAATCAAATCAATCATTTGTTCCATATCAGCGCTTTCTTCACCGCCGCTACCCAACGTAATCTGATGTTCAAGACGATCTAGCCCCATTAAAATCGCATCTCTAGGATGCACATCATATTCCCATTCATAATTGGCCAGATGTCCTGTTGTTGTCATACCATTTTTATGTGCTTGTTCGATTAAAATTTTGGTTTCACCGGGCGTAGCTTGTTTGATTTTGATACTGATGACGCCATGTTTTGACCATTTATCAACTTCAGAACGTATCTCTTTTTCTGAGATATCATTTGGCCAAGCAGAGCAATCATCTTCTGCGGTTTTAACACTGTATTCGCATCTAAATCCACCAAAATAGGGTCCGGAAGCGAAAAGCCTCGGACCAATTGCTTTACCATTGTCTATCAAGTCTCGCTGTTTAAGAACTCGTTCGGGGTAATATTCACCAGCAGACCAGGTTGATGTCACGCCATTTGCCAAGAATATAATGCCATTGTTGATCACTTCTTCAGCGCGACCAACATCGACGAGATCAAAATTATAGTGTGCGTGCAGATCAATCATGCCAGGTAAAATCGTTTCAGAGTCAGCCAGGTCTATAATGTTAGTTTCTAAAAGAACATTCTCATCTATATTTGCATCAATGCTAATAATTTTTCCCTCTCGAATCATAATACCTTTATTTTTTTTGAGAGAATTACTGATACCATCGAACAACCAACCTCCTCTAATTAAGGTGTCATCTGATGGCGGAATTGACCATTGTGCATATGCATTAGATGATAATAAGAATAGAATGAGAGCTGATGTATTGATTAACTGAGTAATCAAAAAGTTAATTCTGTAATTAGGCTTCAATATATTTTTCAAAATCGCATGTGTAGTCATGAAAAGTATGATTAGGTTCATAGCCAAAAGGTTTCCAGCCTATATGACCATAGCCTCCAGCAATAGATGTCGGCTTAATTAGCCCACCTGTTTGAACTACTGCACCAAAATTTTGTCTATTCCTAAACATCATTGGGTCCCAGCCATGATACATATAAAGCATATTTGGCCCCATGGCTGAAGTGACATGAGCCTGTGCTATAAATGAACCAGCCTTATTGTGAACTTTAATGAGTTCACCATCGCTTACCCCTTTATTTTTTGCATCATCAGGGTTTATATAAATATCAGGCTCTCCTCTTTGTAAGCTGAGTAAGAAACTATCATCTCTCCACATACTATGAATACCATGTCTTGCATGACCCATAAGCATCTTCATGGGATAACCTTTATTAACAAGTGCATCCTTATGTCTGGGTAAAACTTCATCAAACTCAAAAAACCATTCATGATCAATATAAAATTGTTGTCGATGAGTAAGGGTTTTATAACCAATTTTTTCATTGACGCTGTCAAAAATATCTGAGTAATAGGGTGATTCCTTACTGTGCATCGTTGTTTCTGAACCCTTGTTTCTAATAAAACCTTTTTCAGCAAGCTCATCATAAGAGACATTTTGTATGCCACTGGTATTATTGAGAAGAAATTGAATCACTTCCTTAACGGATGTGATGGCTCCATTATCAGTGTAATCATCATGATATTTTTTAAAGTCTCTTTTGATTGGAACTCCTATGACATTATCGTCAATTGGTTGGAGATTTCTCTCTTTTGCCCTTTGAGCTATAGCTTTTGTCAGCTTTTCATAAGCAGCCCAATCATCTATGCATTCTCCTAAGGGTTCAACCGCCTTATCAATCACTTGCATAAAAGGCGTTCTAGGTTCTAAATGAAAATCATGTTTTTCATAATGATGTGCTATTGGTAGAACGTAGTCTGAGTACATTGCTGTTGTTCCCATATCAGTTGCAAAAGTGACTATTGTATCTAGTTTACCAAAGGCAGTTTCCCTCCATCGTTTTCCAGATGAACGCCACGCCGCTGCATTAGTTCCTGAAAATATTCCCATCTTCCATGGAACTTTTGAGTAGTCTGGAAACCAACCATTTTTGACAGATTGATTAAAGTAATCATCCATCTCTCCTGCTAACTCTTTGCCATAAATATCTTCATTAAATTCTTTCATATTGGCATGAACATAATCCCATCTCGAGAGAGTTGCCACTCTAAAAGCAGCAGCCGGATTTTTCATTGCAAATGGAAATACCGCATCGTCTTTTGCAAGATTTGTAATCGTGAGGCCTCCACCTTCTTTACCTGTATTACCTGTAATACAGAGTAATAAAAAGAAAGCTCTCTGCAGAAGGTCGCCATGAATATATTTTGAAGCACGATATCCAGCATAAATCATACTAGGCTTTGCTTTTGCAAATTTTCTAGCTACCTCTCTGATTACTTCAGCATTAATACCGGTAACCTCTTCCGCCATTTCTGGTGTATGTTCAGCCGCTCTCCTTTTGGTTAATTCGAAGATGGTTGTCACTTCTACAGGGCCATTATTAGTTTCAACCGTCCATTCTCCTTCTAAAGCTGGATTTATGCCTTCCAAGGCAATTGAAGGCATTTCAATCAGATGTTCCGGTGTTCCAGGTGCAACTGGTGGCGTTCCTGTTCCTGGTGCAGCGACTAAAGATTTACTGGCAAGGTCCCAAACATAGAATAGATTATCTTTTGCATCAGTTGAGCTTCTCAAATCTGTTTCTCTTAAGTATTTAAGATTATCCTTTCTCACCAAAAAGGGCAGATCTGATTGTTCTTTCATATAAGCAGTGTCGTAAGTTTTATCTTCTAATATCGTATTAACCATAGCCATGGCTAAAGCAATATCACTGCCAGGTTTAGGATTTAACCACTTACTTGCATGCATTGCAGTAGCATTGAAGTCAGGCGATATTGAAATAACTTCAGTACCATTATATTTGGCTTCCCAGAAAAAATGAGAATCTGGAATACGAGTTACAGCAGGATTACAAAACCAAATTAAACAGCATTTTGATTTATAGATTTCAGCCATGGTATTGCCCAAAGTGACATGACCAAATGTAATGTGTGCACCTGAGAATAAGTCACCAACACCTGCAAATGCTTCAGGCATTTGCACTCCACTGATATTCGCAAATCTTAGTAAGCTAGCATAGGATGCTCTTTTCATAACCATTTGCGTACCGAGGCCACAGGTTATGGATTCCGGTCCATGTTCAATACTGTAATCTAGAAATTTATCCGCTACTTCTAACATGGCCTGATTCCATGTAATTCTTTCCCATTTCCCTTCACCTCTATCACCTACGCGTTTTAGCGGGTAGAGAATCCTTTGTTTGCCATACATGTATCTGGAATGGCTCAAACCTTTCTGACAACCTCGGGGACCGTAATCAGGTGCATCACTGGATGTTCCATATTCTCCTTGTTGTTCCTCTCTCCAAACAACCCCGTTCTTCACAAAAACATTGAATGCGCATTGACCTGTGCAATTGGTTCCATGTGTTGAATGAGTAATGCTATCCCAGGTCCATTTTTTTCTAGCAATGTCTTCCCAGGATCTGTAATTAATGTTTTTATCTTGAGCAATTACAGCATTCGAATAGTGAAGAGATAGTCCAGCGCCTGCTCCGAGTAAAAAATTTCTTCTAGAGGTTTTTATCTGTTTATCCATAAAGCTAATTTAACATAAAGTTCCTTTTAAGAGTTATGTTGCCCAGGAATAACTAATATTTTTCCGCTTGCTTGACCAATTGCAAACTCAACTAAATTCATTCGATCATTGCCAAAAAACATTTTATCTTCAACAAACATAGTAGGTGAGCCAAAACCACCTCTATTAATTAATTCTTGAGCATTACTTTTTAATTCTTTTTCATAATGACCAGTTTCAATTACCGCTCTAAATTCTTTTTTATTCAAATCTAATTTTTCAGCTATTTCTAGTAATATCTCTATATTTGAAATATCTAAAGACTCTCCAAAATAAGACTGGAATACCAACCCACTGTATTTGTAGATCTTTCCTTTTTCTATTGCGTAGAGAGCACCTTGGAGTGCTTTTTTTGAAACTTCATGTCCTATATCTTTTTGTATTTTAATTTTTAGACTGCAATAATTGGCCCAATCTTGAAGGTCTTTGGTTTGATAATTAGACACTGCTGGAAGAGTCTCTGTTAGTTTTTTCTTAATCAATGAACGGATTAGAGTGATTTCAATTGGTTTCCAGTTTATTAGAGATGCAGTTCTTAAAACAGTTTGGTTGAGTCTTTTGTAGCTGAGATATGTCCATGGACAAGAGTAATCATAGTAATAATCAACTGTAATTTGTTTTTCAGCCATCAGCTTATTTTTCTTAATTCTGTTTTTAATACTTTTCCATTGGCATTTCTTGGTATTGAGTCAATATGAGAAATGATTTTAGGAATTTTAATTTTCGAAATCTTGCCTTTGCAGAATTTTTCTAAATCTTCTTGTTTAAGGGGTTTTTTATTTTTTGTTACAACAAAAGCTTTCAATGATTCACCCCATTTTTCATCAGCAATACCAACAACAGCAACATCTGTAATATCAGGATGATCATATATTACTTCCTCTATTTCCCTAGGGTAGATATTGATCCCCCCTGAGATAACCATATCTTTCTTGCGGTCAACAATATAGAGATAACCGTCCTCATCTTTTTTAGCCAGATCACCCACCGTAAGCCATCCTGACTGAATCGCTTCGTCAGTTTCTTCTGGTCTATTCCAATAACCATTGAATAAATAAGGGCTAGTTGAAAATAGTTCTCCAACTTCTTCAGGACCACATTCTTCGCCTTCTTCATTGAGAATCTTTATCGATGTTAATGGAAAAGCTTGGCCAACACATTGTTGTTTTCTTAATTGATCTTTTGGTCGGAGATTGGATATGATTCCTCCTTCAGTTGAACCATAGGTTTCATGAAGCATTCCTTCTCCAAATGTTTCAACTATATCTTCTTTAATTTTTTGTGGAAGAGCAGCAGCATTTGAAATAATGGTAGATAAAGATTCACTATAGTTATTAGTCAGCAAGTTTTTTTCTAAACCAAGGATTCCATGAAAATGCGTAGGAACTCCAAAAAACCCCGTGATGTTTTCTTCTTTGAAGGTTTTAACTATGAGTTCAGGGTTAAACCCATCCATAATTTGTGCGTAACCTCCGAAGAAAATTGGTGCCAATGAAAATATCATTCCAGCACCATGACACATAGGAGCTATAGCTAAAAATCTATCATCAGGAGAATAACATCCATATTCAACAGCCATTGCAAATAAAGTGAGGATTCTGGATCGGTGAGGAACTAAAACACCTTTTGGCTTTCCTGTTGTGCCTGATGTATAAGGCATAGTAAAAACATCCCATTCTTGAACAAGAGGTATTTCATTATTTGGTCTTGATAGTTGCATCCAGTTTTCAAGTTGAGTTTCAATAATTATAATTTTCTTAACGGTTTCAAAGTCATAATCCAGAAGCGAGGCTGAATTAGCTTGATCTGTAAACAGTATATTGGCCTGCGCATCATCACAAATGGCCTTAATTTCTGGTGCTGAAAGTTTAGGGTTAATGGTAGCTATTGGCACGCCTGCTTGTGACGCACCTAAAATAATTTCCATATATTCAATTGAGTTGCTAGCAACAATCGCGATGTTATCTTCACTGCTCAAGTTAAAATCATGTATTAAGCCATTAGTAATAATATCCATTCTATTAACAAGAGCACGATAAGTTCTTTCATTGTCCCAATGCTTTAAAGCAATTTTTTCAGGGTTTCTTGACATAGCCGCTCTAATGCCACCAGCAATGGATAAATGTCTGAATGTTTTGGGTATTTGGGTCAAGTCAGCCATAATTAATTAATCAAGGTTAAATACTTTTATAGCATTGTCTCTCAGCATCAGTTGTTTTGATTCTTCTTTCAGGTTTAAGTTATCAACCTCCTCAATTGCTCGAATGGGGTCAATCACTGGCCAGTCTGTGCCAAACATTACCTTATGGCTTCCATATGAGTTTGCATAATGAACAAAAGATTTAGGCCAATATTTAGGAGCATAAGCATCGCCTGCTGTATATATGTTTTCATGCTTCCAGCACATAGAAATCATTTCTTCTGTCCAAGGTATACCTATATGAATTCCAATCAATTTAAGTTCTGGGAAATCAATAGCAACTTGATCTAGTAATATGGGCCTAGCTACGCTTGGCAGTCTTCTGTTTTTGGAATAGATTAGATTATGACCAACTTGCATCATAATAGGGATATTAAGTTCACAGCACTTTGCATAATAGGGATAATACTTTCTATGATCCGGTGGTAATTCACACCAATGTGGGTAGAGATGAGCTCCAACAAAACCAAATTCATTAACAGCTTTCTCTAAATCTTTGAGGCCAGACATTCCTCTAAAAGGGTCTATTCCTGCTAAACCAGAGAATCGTTCTGGGTGTTTAGTACAAACTTCATGCACTCTTTCATAAGGCACTTCAAATGATTCCGGCATTCTGATATCGCCAGCTCGAACAGCAATCAAAAGAGATCTTTCTATGCCTGCTGTATCCATCTTTTCTAGATACTGATCAACACTAACACCGCCTCTCATCTCTTTAGGCATTCTTACTTGTTCTTTAAAGTTTTCGTCTAAACCCGTTTGTCCAAGTTTAACTTCTTGTGGTGTATATAGGTTAACAACAATGTCAATTGTTCCGCTCATGATAAAAATTCCAAGTATTTAAGGACTAAATTATAATACTTATCAAGTGATAAGTATTATAATTTCTTAATAGTTTCTTATTATTGACCGTCTAGATCCCATGGACCTGTTGATTTGGAACGCACTGGCAATCCTGCCATAACAGGACCTTGTGTTTTAGGATCATAATTAACCGCATCGCCTTTTACGATGACTTGTGAATTTAGAGTTACCCAATTGATAAGAGCACCATCTAGCCTAAATATCCAGCTTGCTCCCATTTCCTCACCAGTAACAAAATGGCCATGTTTAACTTTAGCAGGTCTGAAAAAATAGGTTCCTGGTGTAAATCGACCAAAATTGTAATCAAGGTGTCCAGTTAAAGTATAAGCTTCTTCAAAAATTGGATGATGGATTAGCCTATCATCTGTCCAACCAGGGGGAGCCCAACCAAGCATGGTAATAAAACCTTTTTCATTTTCACCTTCTGGTGAAGGATCATGATAGAGAATTTTCAGCTGAAGGAATCGTTGCGTATCACCTTCATAGATATTATCCATCCAATCCATTTTTGTAGAGTCACATATAGTTAAGCTTCCATGTTGATCTGAGCCAGTGTTTCCTCCCTCAGGGATAAATTCACTTTGATTGGCTTCTGAGACAGAGAAACCCCAATCTCCATATTCTCTAAAGAGAAGTATTTCTGTTCCTGCATCAACGGATATTTCAGGGACTCTAAGGCCAGCAGGAGCTCTCCAATACATTCCAGGCCCAAATATTTGATCGCCCATTTTAACTTTACCTTCAAGTACGAACCATTCAGTATCAGCTTCATGATAACCACCCGGTCTATCCCATACGGTCTCAAATATAATTTTTGTTGAGCATGACCCATCTTCTTCATCATAAGAAAGATTTCGTTGCATTGCTCTTCCTGTTCCCCCATGCATTTCTGCAGGGTGCCAACATAGATCACTTTGCTGTATCAGTTCTACATGTGGTCTCATAATATTTCCTTTTTGAAATTAAGTAAGGTTAGAATATATTAAACTTTTTATTTGATAAAGAGTTGTCAAAATATTTTCATTAAATGATAATCATATATATTGATAATTTTGGAGTAAAAAAATGTCAGAACAAAATCTTTCCTGGTCTGGTGTCAATGTAACAGTCACAGAGGAGTATCTAGATTTAACTCGCGTTTCAGTCAGTATGGAGCAAAGCAGAGCTTTTAGAGCATGGCGAATTCCTAGAGCAATAGAATTAGCTCAGAGAAATTTGGAAGCACTTGAGGCTGATAATACATCTGAAGAAGCACAAGCCATGTTAACTATGTATATTGGAGAACTCTTTTGTTGGCAAGAGGATGGCGAATTAGTAGAGCCTAAAGTCACGACAAACTAAAAATAATTGGGGGAGATTGAAGATGGAAGAATATGAGATTTGGAAGTTTTTACATATCTGTATGTTTGTTTTCTGGTTGGGTACCGATGTTGGAGTAATGCTTTGCAGTAAGAAATCAACAGACCCTACTTTGGGAGTTGAAGCTAGATTTAAGATGTTGGAGATGGCTCTAATTATTGAGCTTTTACCAAGAGTCATGTGGGTTATGGCATTACCTTTAGGCGTTCATCTATCAAAATCTCTTGGCTACCTGGATCCAAGCATTACAACATTAGTAATGATGTGGGCGTTTATTATTGTCTGGTTGATCGTGAATGTAGGTGGAGCCGCTAATCTTGAAAAGCCATGGGGCCAGCAGCTGTCTAAAATTAATAGAATTATAATCGCTTCCCTAGGAGTGGGTTTAATTATAGTGTCCATTTCATCTTTCATGGGTATGGGACCTTATGAGGCAAACTCTATTGCACTAAAAGTAGGATTATATGGTCTTGTTAATATTACAATTCTAGGCATTGAGATTGCATTCTTTCCACTTGGCTTAGCTTTTGAAAGACTGGCATCTGAAGGCTCAAGCCCTGATATCGAAGAGTCTATTAGTTCAGGAATGAGAAAAACATTGGCTTGGGTCCATACAACTTATTTTTTAATCTTTATAGTTGCATTTATTGGCGTTACTAAAATAGTGGGTTAAGTCATCTTTTTTGGAACAAGATTATCAAAAGATAATATCTAAGCCATTACTCAAATGGTGGAAGATCCATGGCAGAAAAAATCTACCCTGGCAAAAAAATCCGTCCCTATATAAAACTTGGGTTTCTGAAATTATGCTTCAGCAAACCCAAGTAAAAACAGTGATAGATTATTTTGAAAGATTTATTAAAAGGTTTCCATATTTGAAAACTTTAGCAGAAGGGAACATTGATGATGTTTTATTTCTATGGTCAGGTTTGGGTTATTATTCAAGAGCTAGAAATCTTCATCTTACTGCCAATATTATTAAAGATGAATTTAAAGGACGTTTTCCTAGAAATTTTGAAACCCTCATTGCATTACCTGGTATCGGTCCTTCTACGGCAGGCGCAATTTTATCTCTTTCTAATATTCAGTCAGTGCCAATACTAGATGGCAACGTTAAAAGAGTTCTAGCTCGTTACTTTGGTGTATATGGTCACTACAGCAAGTCTGCTGTTAATAAAAAGCTCTGGGAATTATCAGCATTAACTACACCAAAAGAAGATTATGCAATATACACGCAAGCAATTATGGATTTAGGGGCAACTATTTGTCTGCCACGCAATCCTAACTGTAAAAAATGCCCATGCATTATTGATTGCTTTGCTTATCAAGAAGACTTAACTGATAGTCTTCCTACTAAGAAAGTAAGTAAAGAAAAAAAGTCAGTATCGGAGAATATTTTAATCATAAAATTTGAGGATGGGAGTTTTCTATTAGAAAAAAGGCACAATGATGGAATATGGGGAGGGCTATGGTCATTGCCTCAATTAAATATAAAAGAGGATCCACTTATATGGTGTAAAAATAATTTGAGCAATCGTGTCATTCTTAGCAAGAAGCTAGAAGCAATAAAGCATACTTTTTCTCATTATCATTTAAACATGCATCCCACTGAAATTAATTTAGAAGGTAAATTCACAAATCCGAACAAAAGAATACAATCTTTTAAGAAGAGTGATATAAACAAACTTGGGTTAGCAGCACCCATAAAAAAAATAATAAATAGTTTATAATTTACTAATGAATGAAAAAATAATATGCAGTTATTTCAAGGATGAAAGGGAAGTGATGGATCGAGTTCCATATCCTGGTGAATTAGGTGAAAAAATCTACAAAGAAATTTCAAAGGAAGCATGGCAATTATGGCTCGAGCATCAGACAATGTTGATCAATGAGAATCGACTTTCAATGGTTGACCCAGAGGCAAGGAAATATCTTCAAAATGAAATGAAAAAATTTTTATTCGAAGGGCATTCTTCAAAGCCAACAGAATATGTTCCAGTACAGGAGTAAAAATTTTATCAATTATATTTTTTTTTCTATAAAATAATGCAACCAATGGCCAGATAGCTCAGTAGGTAGAGCAGCGGACTGAAAATCCGCGTGTCGGTGGTTCGATTCCACCTCTGGCCACCATTTCTTTTCTATCTATTTCTATACATCTAATTTTAGAACGAGTCTAAAAAGCGCAATAATTAATCTCAATTTAGATGTTTTGAATATTTTTAATAAAATAACTAAATATATTCATATAAATCAAATAGATAGTATAGAAAAATAAAAAAAAAGTACATAAGCTATTTTTATACATATCAATGCTAAGGTCGATTCACAAAGAGATAGAGGGTTGCTGCCAAATGTTGTATAAAAACAAATATCATAAGTCTTTTTGACACATCTAGGTGCATTTGGTTGTATGGAATTTCTTTCTTTTTTTAATTTTCAATTGGGAAAGGGAGAAATAATATTAACCTAATTAGGGGAGGATTTTATCATGGGTAAAATCAAAGGTTGGATCGGAGAACTAACTGAAATAGCTGTAGCTTTAGTAGCACTAGGTGTTGCCGCAGGCGTTGTATTTGGAGCTGATGTTCCATTTGTAGGCGCTGTGCTAGGCAACTTGGTTGATTTAATTAATCAACTAGGTGATGCAGGAGTTGTAGGTATTATTGTACTTGCGATCCTCTCAGGAATGTACGGCTCACGCGGTATGTAAATGAGAAAAAAGCTTTTAAAGTTTTATACTTTTTAAAAAGCAATAGAAAGGGCTCTTGTAAAAGAGCCCTTTTTTTTCTAAATTGGTTATAGTTCTAGTTCAATAGAGGTCAAATAGAGTGTTCAAAAATTTCTTAACTCAACTTACTAAAGTCACTGACTTCTTTATCATTATTGCAACAGTATTTGTAGTTCTTGCTTTTCTCACTCCGGCAGAGGTTTCAATTCAACCATCGATTAACATAGCTGAGCTGAGTCTTAAGAAAGCTATCAATGATAGGTCACAAATAAATTCAAAATTGGATTCATTAAGAGAGGAAGAAGTATTATTAAATAAAGAGTTCATGACATTGATTAATCAACCAACAATGGCAATAGATACAGTGACTGGAGAAGCTACAGAAATAATTATAGACACCTCAACAGTGGAAGCTCAGATTACTCAAATTAAGCAGCAAATTGATACATCTGTTATGAAACTACAAACACTCAATAATGATGTAATAAAATCGGAACAAGAAATCGAAGCTCTTGAGTTAAAAGCGCAATCATCTAAGTCGATTAGTTGGTTGCAGCCGATACGAAAGAATACAATGATTCTGATTAATGCTGGCGGTGTTGATGGTTTGATTGCTGGATTTGCCTCTCTTATTTTTTGTTTGGTGTATAAAAGAAGAAGAGGTTGGTTTAGGAATGTGTTTGGTATTCGCCTAAAATAAATTTTAGTTCTTTAAAGTTTATAAAGTAATTTGTTCAAAAGATATAAAGGGTATTTTGTATGAAAACACAAAGGTTTGGCGATATATCTGTCCAAAAGGTTTTAGATGGAGTGGAGAACTTTAAAGCTGTTGTAGCATTCCCAAATATTAATTTAGAAGTTTTTGAAGAGCACAAGAATTGGATTGAGCCTTTTTATAATTTTACTACCGAAACAATCCGAATAAGCATGCATTCTTATGTCATCAGCACACCAGAAATAAATATTCTTGTTGATACTTGTATAGGCAATGATAAAAATAGAGTTGGTAATGGTCCTATATATAAGGCTAATGCGGATGTTTTGTCGCATTGGAATTTAAGGGATAGTGCCTATCTTAAGAACTTGAGTGATATCAGGATACATCCAGAAGAAATAGATTATGTTATGTGCACTCACCTTCATGCAGATCATGTTGGATGGAATACTAAACTAGATAATGGAAGGTGGGTGCCCACATTTCCGAATGCTAAATATTTATTTTCACCAGTGGAGCTGGCTAATATTACAAAAGAAGCTAACAATCCATATGATCAATATGTAAAACTGATGTACGAAGACAGCATATTGCCAGTCATTCAATCAGGCCAATCTGTGTTAATTGACAATAGTTTGGATCTGGGGAAAGGAATTAATTTATTGCCTACACCTGGCCATAGTCCTGGGCATTATTGTATAGAAATAGAATCAGCAAAGCGTAAAGGAATTCTAACAGGAGATATATTACATAATCCCATACAGGTGAATTATCCAGAGTTATCCACTATGTTTTGTGCTGATAAGATAAAATCTAATGAGCAAAGAATAAAATTAGTTGATGACTTAACAGATACTGAAACTATTATTCTTGCTGCACATTTTGGAGGATCAACTGCTGGTAAAATAATTAGTAGTAAAGATTCAAGGGAGTTCTTTTTGATATGAGCAATCAAGATTATTCAGCTAATAATTGTTTTGTTTGTGGTCCCGATAATCCAATTGGTTTGAGAATTCAATTTCATATGCATAATGATATTTGCCATGGTTCTTTTACACCATCAGAGAATCATATGGGCTATAAGAATGTTACGCATGGAGGTATTGTTTTTAGTTTACTTGATGATGTGATGGCAAATTGGCTATTTTTGCAGAATAAAGTTGCTCAAACGGCAAAATGTGACTTGAGGTATAGAAAGCCACTACCAATTAATACTAAAGTTAATCTTGAGGGTACATGTATCAAGCAAAAGGGAAAAGTTGCTTTTATGTATGGAAAGGTCATTTCAGACATCAATGACGAGTTGATTGCTGAAAGCCATGCAAAATTTATGATTATTTCAGATCTTTAAAGAATGTAACATTTTGTAACCAATTGAGATATGTCATAGTCTTTTCTTTAGCATTCATAGACTGTTTATGAGAAATCTATATAAACAGTAAGAACGAATGATATATATATGATAAATCTAATAAAAAATCGTATTCTTGGATTGCAAAAATCAACCAAGTCAATGCTAATATTACTTAGCTTTACATTTATAGTGATCTTTTATCTAGCTGCTTCAAAACCGGAGGCAGAATTGCTTATGATTGAAGAGAAGGTCTGGCCTGTTGCAGCACAGATAGTTAAACATGCTGATGTTCAACCTCAATTAAAATTATTCGGTGAAATCTTATCTTCAAGGAGAAGTGAGTTAAGAGCCTTTGTCGGTGGCCAAGTGATCCAAGTGAGCAATAGTTTTAAAGAAGGTGCGGTGGTCAAAGAAGGCGAACTACTTCTTGCCATTGATGATTTTGAGTATAGAAATGATGTCATCGAACAAAAGGCTAAGTTCGAGATATTAAAAAGAGATTTTGAGAGAGCAGAAGAACTTTATAATCAAGGCAATATTTCAGAACAATTCAGGGACAATGCTTTGTTAGAAAAAACACAGCAAGAAATCGTCTTAGCTGAAGCTGAGAAAGACCTTAGAGACACAAAATTATATGCTCCTTATGATGGAGTAATTAATGATATTTCAGCTAGTCTTGGGAAACAGGTAAGTACTTTTAATGATAAAATTGCTGAAATTATTGATATTAAGAATCTCGAAGTTAGGTTCTCATTGTCCAAAGCACAATACGGAAGATTGCTGGAAGATGAGCTATCGGTCATAGGTAGGCCAGTATCAATTCAATGGTCTGCTGGTAAAAAAACAATACCTTTTAGAGCTATTGTTAGTCGAATAGGTGCAGAAATAACATCCAACACAGGCGGAGTGGATGTTTTTGCAACTCTTTTACTCGATGATGATGACATTTCATTAATTCGGCCTGGGGCATTTGTCAGGCTTGGAGTTCCTGATAAAGTTTATAAATCAGTCATGGTTGTGCCCGATACATCGGTGTATGAAGATTCTTATGTATTTGTAATAAAACAATCACGTTTAGAAAAACGCTTCATTGAAATATTGGGTTACGATGGAAGCTATGCCCTGATTAAGGCTAAAGACTCATCGGAGATCAAGGATGGCGATCAACTAATCACTAACCAACTCAGAGAAGCAGGCGAAGGAGTCAAAGTTAAAGTTTTATAATAATGTATAAGAACTACAGTCAAAAAAATAAGGTTTCATCAAATAAAGATAAACATACACCCAGGATAGGAGTAATTGCTTTTTTTAGCGGGCATAAAGTTGCGGGCAATCTTTTAATGATATTAATGATACTTTTTGGGATATTTGGTCTCACACAACTCAAAAGACAATTAATGCCAGATTTTGGAATAGAGATTATTAGTATTAATATTCAATGGCCCGGAGCAAGCGCAGAAGATGTTGAGGAAAATATTATCAATGCAATAGAACCAGAAGTCAGGTTTATCAATGGCGTTGATGATGTTGATGCATTTGCTTATGAAGGCAGAGGAAAAATTAGTGTAGGGTTTAATGATAGTACATCGATGTCAAAAGCTCTCACTGATGTTCAATCTGCTGTTGCTAGGATATCAACCTTTCCAAAAGATATTGAAAAGCCTGTTATCTCTCAAGTCATTCAAAGAGATGAAGTATGTCGTATTGATATTTCAGGTCCTTTTTCAAATAAAACACTTAAATATTTTGCAAGACAAATGCGTGATGACCTGATCAATATGGGACTTTCTAGTGTTGAGTTTGAGGGCGCTAGAGATCAAGAAATCTGGATTGAAGTTCCATCCGATAATCTAAGAGAACTGGATCTTTCATTAGAGGATATTTCAAATAGACTGGCTGCTTCCAGTATAGATTTACCTTCAGGGAGCATCAATGCTGGTGGCACTTCTAGGCAAATAAGAAGTGAACAGCTGGCGAGAAGCCCTAATGAACTGAGAAAGATAGAGGTTCTGTCCAAATCATCAGGAGAAAAACTCTACTTAAAAGACATCGCTAATGTTTATGAAACATTTGAGGAAAATTCTGCATATCGAATCAATAGTAAGGGTCCTTCTATAGGCTTGGTGGTTTATAGAAATCAAGGTGCTGACTCATTGACTTCTCAACAGCGAGTTGAAGAATATATGGAGAGTATTAGTAGCAAGTACCCGCAGTCACTAGAAATTGTTCTTTATGATGTTTTTGCTGATTCAGTAAGACAGAGAATCAATATGCTTATTGATAATGGAGCGACAGGCTTAATTTTAGTACTGATTGTTTTGTTCTTTTTTCTCAATGGAAGAATTGCACTTTGGGTTGCTTTAGGGATTCCTGTAGCTTTTCTAGCAGCTCTTGGCGGAATGAATGCCATGGGGTTATCTCTGGATATGATTAGTATGTTTGCTCTTATTATGGGTATTGGCATTGTTGTGGATGATGCAATCGTTGTGTCAGAGCATTCTACAACTCTACATCGTAGGGGTATGAACTATAAAGATGCTTCTAGAATTGGAGCACAAAGGATGTTCCCCCCTGTTCTAGCTGCTTGCCTTACGACGGTTGCCGCTTTTTTGCCCGTCCTCATGATAGGAAGTGATGTTGGTCAAATAATAGCGCCAGTACCCATCACTCTTTCTCTAATTATTATTGCAAGCCTTATTGAATGTTTCTTAATTCTTCCTATGCACCTTAGACATTCTATGAAGAAAATTACACAAACGGAACAAACAAAAATTAGGAAATTTGATATTTATTTCAATAAGTTTAGAGACGAACAAGTCTTGCCATTGGTTAGTAAAACTTATGCAACAAAAAAATTTACAGTAATAGCAACAATTTGTTTATTTCTAATTTCAGTTAGTTTGTTATTCACTGGTCGAGTTAATTTTGAATTTTTTGATACTCCTGAGAGCGACACTATTCATGCTAATTTTTCATTTTCACCAGGGACACCGGAAGATACTACTGAGTTGATGGTAAAAGAGCTTGGAAGAGCGGCTCTAGAGGCTGAAAGATTAACCACAAGTTTTATTGGTGAAGAGGTGGTCAAGTATGGCATTGGCAATATTGGTGCATCGGATACAGGCAGAGGCAATCTTCTTACCAACACAACTGGTTCACATATTGGATCTTATACTGTTGAGCTGGTTTCCGGAGATAAAAGAGATGTTAGGAATATGGAGTTTATTAAGGCATGGGAAAGCGCAACAAAGCTAATGCCTGGTATTGAAAGCTTCATTGTATTTGAGGGTCAAACAGGAGGACCTCCAGGAAGAGATCTTGATATAAGACTTTCAAGTGATGATTTGCAAACGATGAAGCGTGCGGCATTAGTGCTTCGAAATGAGTTAAGAGCATTGCCTGGTTTGCTGGCTGTGGAAGATGATTTTCCTTTTGGCAAACAAGAAATTCTTTTGGAAATTACACCTGAGGGCGAAGCAATGGGGTTCACAGCAGAAAATGTTGCACGACAAGTACGCAATGCTTTTTCAGGCTCTATTGCTAAACGTTTTTCTCAAGATACAGAAGAAGTATTAGTTCGAGTGAAGCTTCCTACTGAGGAAACAAGTAATCAAACTATTCGAGACATATATTTACTTACTCCAGATAATAATAATGTATTACTTTCCGAAGTGGTTTTGTTAAAACAAAGACTTGGTTTTACAAAAATTAGAAAAGAAGGCGGGGTTAGAAAGGCTTCAGTCACTGCTGATGTAGATCCATCTATAACCACTACCAATAAGGTACTGCAGTTGGTTAGGAAAAATATTGCCCCAAAATTAGAACAAGAGTTCAATGTTAAAGTGGAATTCAAAGGAAAGGCTGAGGAGCAATCCGAAGCTTTAGGTGATTTGACTCTAGCCTTAATTATCACACTAGCCTCTATTTATATTATTCTAGCGTGGCTATTCTCAAGTTATACCACACCTTTGTTAATTATGACTGTTGTGCCTTTTGGTTTAATTGGAGCAATTATTGGGCATTATATTTTAGGATTTAATCTCAGTATGTTTAGTCTAATGGCGTTTTTTGGACTGACCGGTGTTTTGGTCAATGATTCTATAATTTTAGTTAAAACTATTAAAGAAGCTATAGCTGATGGCTATCAATTAAGCCAAGCAGTTGTTGAAGGTGTGAGAGAGCGATTGAGGCCTGTGATGTTAACCACTATTACAACGATTGTAGGGTTAATGCCAATTTTATTTGAACAAAGTTTGCAAGCTAGATTGGTCCAACCCTTAGCCGTTACTTTTATTTTTGGAATGATATTTGTTCCCTATCTAGTGCTTATATTTATTCCTTCTATGATGGGCATTGCTGATGGATTAAAATTAAGAATCAGAAACCTAGCTAATATAATTGGATTTCATAAAGGCCAATACGAGTAGCCAAAGTAGATACTGAACAGTAAAATAGAACTATATTTTATGAGCTCTATCAAAAAACCATTAATTGGAATTGTTTGCTGTAAGCGCAAGCAAGACGGCCATTATTTTCATATGGTTGGAGAGAAATACATCAATGCTATTAATAATCACTCAGGCTGCACTGGTGTTTTAGTTCCAATTGACCAGGAAGAAGATATTAATCTTTCTATTATAGAAAAGGTGGACGGTTTTTTATTAACAGGAAGCTTGTCGAATGTTCATCCCAAGATGTATCAAGAGAATCTCATTAATGCAGAGATGATGTTAGATGAGTCTAGAGATCAATTTGTTTTTTCAATGATTAGAACAATTATAAAAAAACATATACCTCTCTTAGCGATATGCAGAGGTTTTCAAGAAATGAATGTAGCTTTTGGAGGAAAACTTTATCAGGATCTTGAGCTTGAATCAAACCATACAGGACATGACTTTGATCGAAATCAATCGCATGATATTCAATATGGATTCAGTCACGAAGTGAAGCTATCAAATAATGGATTACTTCATAATTTAACTGGACTTGATAAGGCAGAAGTGAATTCACTTCACACACAAGGAGTTAAACAATTAGGCGAAGGGCTTATGATTGAAGCGGTAAGCCATGAAGGCCTGGTAGAAGCCTTTACTGTCGAAGAAGCTGAGAGTTTTAACCTTTCTGTTCAATGGCATCCTGAATGGCAGCCTCATAATAGCTTTCTTTCTCAAGCAATTTTTGATGCTTTTGGAGTAGCCTGTAGAGATTTTCAAAACCAATCATGAAAGATAAAGAGTTATCCAGTTGGTTTAATGAGTATTCTATTCAGGAAGTGGAGGTTATCGTTCCCGATATGGCAGGAATTGCTAGAGGCAAAATGCTGCCTGCTGAAAAATTTATAAAACAATCTGAAATGCGTTTGCCTGAATCTGTTTTTATCCAAACTGTCACAGGCGAGTTTATCAATGAGCCGGTCATTAATCCTGCAGACAGGGATATAATAGTTAGGCCAGATCTAAACACACTTAGAAGATTACCTTGGGCTAAAGAAGCAGCGGCATCTGTGATTAATGATTGTTTTTATGAAGATGGATCTGCTGTGAATATTTCACCAAGACAGGTGTTAAAAAATGTACTGCAAGCCTATAAAGATAAAAATATGGTTCCAGTTGTTGCCCCAGAACTTGAGTTTTATCTAGTCAAAAGAAATACAGAGCCCAATATGGAGGTTGAACCTCCCATTGGTCGTTCGGGTAGGCAAGAAACCGTTCGTCAGCCATTTAGTATAGATGCATTGGATGAGTTTGAACCAGTTATTGATGAGATTCATCGATATGCTGAGGCAATGAATATCAAGATTGATACTTTAGAGCATGAAATGGGAACAGCCCAATTGGAGATCAATTTTGAGCATGGAGATCCACTCTATATATGCGATCAAGTTTTGATGTTCAAAAGAATCGTTAAAGAGGCAGCAATGCGTCATAATATTTATGCTACCTTTATGTCCAAGCCTATGCAGTTTGAGCCCGGGAGTGCGATGCATTGGCATATATCAGTTGTAAATAAAGAAAGTGGTGAGAATGTGTTTAATGATGAAAAAGATCAGGAAACTGATTTATTTAAACACTTCATTGGTGGATTACAAAAATACATTCCAGAATCCATCGTGTTTAATGCACCTTATGTAAACTCATACCGACGATTTACAAGATGGCAAAATGCACCGATTAATCTTTATTGGGGTTATGATAATAGAACAACAGGTCTGAGAGTTCCTTCTTCCTCTCCTGCTAATAGACGTATCGAAAATAGAATTGGCGGAGCAGACGTTAATCCATATTTATCCATTGCAGCTTCTTTAGCATGTGGTTTTTTAGGAATGAAAGAAAAGATAGAGCCAAGCATGCCTGAGGATTCAAATGCTTATAACTTACCTTTTAAATTGCCCCAGAATTTATCATCAGCTACTGATATGCTAGAACAAAGCGAGGCTATGCAGATGCTGATGGGTGACCGTTTTTTACAAGTTTATATAGCTATAAAAAGATATGAATACAATAAGTATTTCGAAGTGATTAGTCCTTGGGAGCGAGAATATTTACTATTGAGTGTATAGGTATGAAAGAAGAACTACATAATTGGCAACAAATGGATAGCGATCATTTCTTACATCCATTCACCGACCATAATGATTTATCTAAAAAAGGGACCAGAGTTATTACCAAAGGGGATGGGATATATATTTGGGATTCCGAAGGGAATAAAATTTTAGATGGAATGTCTGGTCTGTGGTGCGTTAGTTTAGGCTATGGCAATAATGAGCTTATAGAAGCTGCATATAATCAAATGAAAGAATTACCTTACTACAATAGTTTTTTTCAGTGCGCTCATCCACCTGCTATTGAGCTCAGTCAGAAAATAAGCAGCATTGCTCCTGAATCACTCAACCATGTTTTTTTTACAGGCTCTGGCTCTGAAGCAAACGATACCATGGTTAGAATGGCTAGGCGTTATTGGCAATTACAAGGGAAACCAGAAAAACAAATTATCATAGCTAGAAACAATGCTTATCATGGCAGCACAGTTGCGGGCGCTAGTCTGGGCGGTATGACAGGTATGCATGAGCAGGGCGGATTGCCCATTCCAAATATCCAACATATATCACAGCCTTATTGGTTTGAAGAAGGCGGCGATTTGGATCAAGATTCTTTTGGTTTGAAAGTAGCAAGAGATCTAGAGCAAGCCATTGTTGAGTATGGAATTGATAATATTGCTGCTTTCATTGCCGAACCTATTCAAGGAGCTGGCGGTGTTATTATTCCACCAGAGACCTACTGGCCAGAGATACAGAGAATCTGTGATGATTATGAAATACTATTAGTAGCCGACGAGGTCATTACTGGCTTTGGCAGAATGGGTGATTGGTTTGCAACTGAAACATATAATATAAAGCCGGACTTTATACCATTCGCTAAAGGAGTGACATCTGGTTATTTGCCCCTAGGAGGTTTACTGGTCAGTGATCGTGTCGCTGATATTATCATTAGCAAAGGTGGAGAATTTACACATGGGTTTACTTACTCAGGACATCCAGCTGCTTGTGCAGTTGCTATTGCGACCATAAACTTTATTGAAAGAGAGAATGTACTAGAAACAGTCAAACACCAAACAGCGCCTTATCTAAAAGAACAATGGGAATCTCTAAGTACTCATGAATTAGTCGGAGAAGCCAGAATCAAGGGCATGGTTGCTGCCATTGAATTAACAAAAGAACATAGAACAAGGTATGCATCAACGATAGCGGCAGGCTCGGTTTGTAGAGATTTAGCAATTGATCATGGATTGGTCATGAGGGCAGTTGGCGACACTATGATTATAGCACCGCCACTCATCATTACTGAGCAACAAATAGATGAGTTGATTGATAAAACCAGAAATACTCTTGATGCAACTTTAAAAATGATAAAGTCACTATAAGTCCAATTGCTCAGTCATGAATAATCAGTCAGAGAGTCCCGATTCATACTACTTGCATTCAGCAAATAACATTACAACTCGTAGACAATTAACAGAGTCAGTTGATGCAGATGTGTGTGTCATAGGAGGCGGTTATACAGGGCTATTGACGGCACTCAATTTGGCAGAGAAAAATTATAAGGTAGTATTGCTCGAAGCGAGAAAGGTCGGTTGGGGAGCTTCCGGAAGGAATGGAGGTCAGGTGGGCAGTGGTCATAATAAAAAAATTAATGATTTAGAGAATGATTATGGAAAAGATCTTGCAACTCGTCTTTGGGATCTTGCAGAAGATGCTAAAGAGATAGTTCGTAATAGAATTGAACAACATAAAATTGATTGCGATCTCTGCTATGGGAATATGGCAGTATCAGATGATATAAGAGATCAAAAGAAGCATCAGGAGTATGTCGATAAGCTCAATCATGATTATGATTATGATTTGATTTCGTACCTCAGTGAGCAAGAAGTTTATGATATGTTTCATAGCCCATTTTTTAAAGGAGGAGGCTCTTTGGATATGGGAGGCATGCATCTGCATCCACTCAACTATGCATTGGGGCTTGCTGAAGCTGCAGAAAGAGCAGGGGTAATGATTTTTGAAGAGTCAGAAGTCATTGATTATCAAGGACAAGAAAAAAAGGTTGTTTATACAAAGAAAGGACAAGTTAATACCAGTACCATAGTTTTAGCCTGCAATGCGTATCTTGAGAAACTAGAAAAAAAGATTGCGGGTAAGATTATGCCCATTAATAATTTTATGTTAGCAACAGAACCATTGGACGAGGATGAAGCTCGTTACATCAATAAAGATAATGTTTGTGCTCATGATAATAAGTTTCATGTTCACTATTTTAGAATGTCCCAAGATAATCGACTTTTATTTGGTGGTGGTGAAAATTACACCACAAAATTTCCTAGTAATCTTAAATCCTATGTCAGAAATACAATGCTTGATGTATTTCCAAAACTTGAGAAAAAGAAAATTGATTTCGCTTGGGGTGGGACCATTGCTGTGACTGTCAATAGGATGCCACATATTGGTAAGCTGGACTCTGGCGTTTATTTTTCACATGGATTTTCTGGCCATGGTGTTGCTATGGCCTCCTTGGCAGGAACAATTATGGCTGAGGCAATAGATGGATTGTCTAAACGTTTTGATGTTTTTAATGAGGTTAAGATACATACCTATCCAGGCGGGACTTTACTTCGATGGCCAGGTTTTTATTTAGGCATGCTGTATTTTTCCCTACGAGATAGGCTATGAAAAAAGTTTTAGTATTTTTTTGTCTGACATTCATTATTTTTTTTAATTCTACCTCTGCTGTTACTAATGAGGTGAGAGTTTATAACTGGTCTGATTATATTGATAATTCGGTCATTGATGACTTTGAGTCAATGACAGGGATTAAAGTTATTTATGATGTGTTTGATAGTAATGAGGTGCTTGAAGGAAAATTACTTGCCGGCAATACTGGTTATGACATCGTCGGTCCCAGTATTGAATATCTGGGTCGTCAGGTCATTGCAGGAGTTCATCAAAGACTGAACAAGGAATTCATTCCGAATTTACGTTATTTAGAACCAGAGATGATGAAAATGTTAGCCACAATGGATCCAGGGAATGATTATGCAATTCCTTATTTATGGGGCACAACAGGGATTGGTTATAACAAAGATAAAGCAAAAGAAATCATGGGTGAAGATTTTAAGATGGACAGCTTTGATGTGATTTTTGAACCAAAAATAATTAAGCAGTTTGAGCAGTGTGGTATAGCATTTCTTGATGCACCCAGTGAAGTTTTTAAAGCTGCTTTATTTTACTTAGGATTGAATCCTAATACGAAAAACCCAAGAGATTATCAAGGTGAAGCGTATCAGCTGCTTAAGGATATTCGACCATATATCAGATATTTTCACTCATCCCAATATATCAATGATCTTGCCAATGGAGAGATTTGTTTAGTATTTGGGTGGAGTGGTGATATTTTACAATCAGGTGATCGTGCAGAAGAAGCAGGCAATGGTATTAACATTGGTTATGAGATTCCAAAAGAAGGGGCTCAAATGTGGGTGGACATGATGGCCATTCCTAATGATGCACCAAATGCTAAAAATGCACATTTATTTCTTAATTTCATTTTACAACCCAAGATGATGGCAAGAATTTCTAATAAAGTTAAGTTTGCCAATGCAAATGAACAATCCAAAGACTTTATCTCTCAGGATATTTTGAATAATCCAACAATTTACCCTAGCCAAGAAACAGTCAAAAAATTATTTATAGCAGAGATTGCGAATCCAAGAGTTGACCGTATGATGACTAGACAATGGATTAATATTAAAACGAATCGATGAAAGAAATAAATATTAGATGCTTAGTCTTATCAACCTTTATTGTTTCATGTCTATTTTTTGAAAACACCTTATCTAAGATATCGTTTAGCAAAGTAGCCTATATTAATGGCTCCATACATACTTTCAATCAAGATTTGTCTATCGTTGATTCATTATTGGTGGAGGATGGGCTTATTACCAAAGTTGGCCCTAGAGATTTAATTATTGATGAAATTGATGAAGATACTCAAGTTATTGATTTAAATGGTAAAATGATGATGCCATCTTTTCATGATGCGCATTCTCATCCCATTTGGGATGGCATCAATCAATTGAAATGTGTGCTGACTGATTTATATGATTTACAGAGTATTAAGGATGTACTGAGAGACTGTTTGGAGAGCGAACTGACGAAATCAACAGGATGGATTGTAGGTTCTGGATTGAATATAGGTCTCTTTCCTTCAGGCAATCCAAATAAATCTATATTGGATGACATCAGTAAAGATATTCCTATTATTCTTTGGGCCAATGATGGCCATAGCGGACTTGCAAATAGTAAGGCTCTTGAATTAGCCAATATTACAAGTGATACAAAAGAACCTCTATATGGAGTAATTGAAAGAGACCTCATGACTGGTGAGCCTAGTGGAACATTAAGGGAGTCATCAGCAATCAATGCAGTACTAGATCTTGCTCCAAAAGATACAGATGTTGATTATGATAAAGGATTGAGTATCGCACAGGATATGGCTCATAGTTTTGGTATTACCTCAGTACTAGAGGCAGCCGTTGGCGAACGCCATATGGCAGCCTATAAGAGAGCCGCTGAGCGAGAAGAGTTAGAGCTCAGGGTCTTTACATGCCTGGAGTATGGTAAAACTAGTTTTGCTCATGATGCGAGTACCTTTGAAGATGTGTATCAAAGACTAGAGCAATTTAATCATCCACGACTCAATGTTAACTGTGTAAAAATATTTATTGATGGTGTTTTAGAGGGACAAACTGGTGCATTGTTGGAGCCGTACTTGGATTCAGGAAATATTGGGGAGCTTATCTTAGAAAAAGACTCTCTCAATAAGGCAGTTGCACGTTTTGATTCTGAAAATAGACAAGTGCACACACATGCTATTGGCGATCGTGCTGTTCGGGCTGCATTAGACGCATATGAATACGCTCTTAAAGAGAATGGGACTCTTGATAATCGTCATCATATTTCTCATTTGCAAATGATTAGTAAAGTCGATATTCCAAGATTCTCTGAATTGAATGTTGCTGCCACGTTTCAAGCTGCATGGGCTATGCCTGATGAATATATCACAGGAATAAATATTCCTGAAATTGGTATTGAGAGAGTCAATAGAATGTATCCAATTCACAGTGTTTTTCAGTCAGGGGGGTTGATTGTTGGTGGCAGTGATTGGGCTGTGACAACAATGAATCCATTCATAGCCATAGAGACTGCAATGAGAAGAGAGGATCCAGACGGAAGACTCAAAGGTATATTGAATCCAGATGAAAGAATGGGATTAACTGAAATGTTAAAGGCATATACCATTAATGCTGCCTACATCATGCATCAAGATCATATTACAGGTTCACTGGAGGTGGGTAAGTTTGCTGATTTGATTATTCTAGATAAAAATTTATATGATATTACACCGAATGAAATTAGTGAGGTTCGAGTTTTAGAGACAATCATAGAAGGCACAACTGTTTTCAAGATAGAATAATTATTCAATGAGAAATAAGAATAAAATTACAAGGAGAGATTTTATTAATGGCGTGAGTTATGGTTTGGCAGCTTCAGTTGCTCCCATTGATTTTTTAAATGCTAATAATATTAATCCTTATAAATATCCTCCAGCTCTAACCGGCATCAGAGGGAATCATCCCGGTTCTTTCGATCATGCTCATAGGCTGGCCTTAGCCGGTGGTAATTTCTTTGACGAGGTGATAGATCTTGGCGAGACCAATGACTTAATTGTTGTGGGGGCAGGCATATCAGGTTTGTCAGCATCACACTTTTATAAAGAGCGAACATGCGCTAATCAAAAGATTCTTATTTTAGATAATCACGATGATTTTGGAGGCCATGCAAAACGCAATGAGTTCCAAGTGAATGGAAGGCAAATGTTAACCTATGGAGGAAGTCAATCAATAGAATCCCCAAGTTATTACCAAGAAATATCTAAACAATTAATAGCTGATCTTGGCATTGATGTTCAAAAGTTTTACAGTGCCTATGATTTTGATTATTTCAAGGAAAGAAATCTCAGATCTTCATTCTATTTTGATAAGAAAACATATGGTCAAGACAAGATTGTTCAAGATGTCCCAAGCTATAGATATGATATCGCCTATAAGACAAACACTAAGCCGGAGAATATAAAAAAAGTTGTAGCTGAGATGCCAATATCAGATCAAGCAAAGAAAGAATTTACCCAACTATTTTTAGACAAAACTGATTTTTTCCCCGACATGACTTTAGAAGAAAAATATTATTATCTAGAGAATATCAGTTATGAAGATTACTTGAGAAAGTTTCATAATGTTGGTGATGAGACTATTGGGCTTCTGCACAGAATGCTTTGGGCATTATGGGGTGTTGGAACAGAATCTATACCTGCTTTCGGTTGCTTTTCTGATGGCTTGCCAGGCTTTGCTGGCCTTGGTTTTACTGAACAAGAAGATGATTCACCAAAACCTGAAAATGAAATGTACGATCTTCCAGCCTACGATGAGACCATTGAAGAATATATGAGCAATAATGAAACTTCTGAAGAGCCATATATTTTTCATTTCCCAGACGGCAATGCAAGTATTGCAAGAATGCTTGTGAGAAAGATGATTCCAAATGCCATACCTGGAAAAACGATGGAGGATATTGTGACTGCTAAAGCTGATTATTCACAATTAGATATATCCAACCAAAATATAAATATTCGCCTCAATAGTACCGTTATATCTGCAAGGAATGTTAAAGATGGCGTAGAAGTGATATATATAAATCAGGGCAATTTATATAAAGTTTCGGGTAAGAAGTGCATTTTAGCTTGTTACAATGGAATTATTCCTGACCTTTGCCCCCAATTACCCGAGAAGCAAAAAGAGGCTTTACAATATAACGTTAAAGTGCCGCTGGTCTGGGTGCAAGTGGCTATGAAAAACTGGCATATGTTTGCAAAAAATGGAGTTTTTAGAGCGATTTGTCCAAACTCATTTTTTAATAATATGTATGTAGACTTCCCAGTCAGCATTGGTGATTATCAATACCCCCAGTCTTTTGATGAACCAGTAGTCTTCATGATGAATCATGTTCCAACGAGGCCCTATGAAGGATTAACTAATAGAGAGCAACATAGAAAGGGTCGATACGACATCCTGAAGATGAGCTATCAAGATTATGAGGATAAATTATTTGATCAATTAAAAGGTATGTTCGGTTCAGACTTTAAGGAGGAGAATGTAGCAGGAATCACTATCAATCGCTGGGCACATGGCTACTCATATGAATACAACAGTTTATTCGACAATGCTTATTTTGGAGGACGAATGCCCGATAGCATGGATGATGAGAGATACCCTCACGTGATTGGTAGAAAACCTTTTGGAAATATATCCATTGCAAATTCCGATGCTGGTGGCTCTGCCTATGTAGATGCTGCCATCGTCCAAGCGGATAGGGCTGTGAATGAGTTATTAAGCTAACAATTAATTTTTTGCTAAATTCTCATTGAAGAATGTTTGCATTCTAGAATACAGTTCAATTCTGTTCTCTTCCAAAACGAAACCATGACCTTCTTCTTTCTTAATTAAGACTTCATAAGGGATATTTTTTTTATCCAGGGCATCCATTAGTGTTTCCGCTTGCTCAATTCTGACATTGTAATCTTTCCTACCATGCACAATAAACAGAGGCGCTTTAATCTTATCTATATGAAAATTCGGCGAGGTTTTTTTAAGTTGCTCAATATCTTCTTTGGGATCAATAACATGATTTTTGAACCACCGATTTAAACGCTCCACCCATCTGCCATTTTGTTCATAGAGCATTTTCATATCCCAAATGCCAACATAATTAACTGCACAACGATACAGCTCTGGCGTTAGAGTAATTCCAGCCATAGTGGCATACCCACCATAACTGGCTCCATAAATACAAACGTGCTCAGGATCAGCTATACCTTGATCAATTGCCCATTGAACGCCGTCACTGATATCGTCTTGCATTTCAAGACCCCATCTTTTATAGCCAATTTTTTCAAAGCGTTTCCCATATCCTCCTGAACCTCTATAATTAATTTGCATGACTGCATAGCCTTGATTAGCAAAGAATTGTGTTTCAGGATTAAATCGCCATTGGTCTTGAACACCAAATGGACCTCCATGAGGATTAATAATCAGTGGTAGATCCTTTCCATTACTATCAATCGGGACAGTCAAAAAAGCAAAAATTGTCTCACCATCTCTAGCTTCAAAAGTAATTGGTTTCATTTTAGACATCGTTTTTGGATCTATCCAAGGCCTTGTAGATCCAAGGTAAACGATGCTGTTTTTGTTGCTATCATAGAGATAATATTCACCAGGATTAGTATCGCTTGCAATCGTAAGGATCATTTTTTCTGCATACTCGCTCATTGAAGCAATCCCTACATAATCAACCCCAAAAGCATTTTTGAATCCTTCAATAAGGCTTTCCCATTTGGTATTAATGTAATGTCTTTGAGGCTTAGTATCGATATCATTGTAAAGAATTGTGACAGGCTCTCCTGTCGGAGTGAAGCCAAGATTAGTAACATCGGTGCCTTCGTTTTCAAATACATCTTCCATGTCTCCAGTTTGAGGATCAAACAAACTAACGGAATATGTATCTTGCCCTAGGTTAGAGGTCACATAGATCTTTTCATTGTTCTCTGTAAATCCCAGTAATCCCCAACCATTTTGCATTCCTTCAAAACGATCGATTTCTGTCCAGTCTGATTCTGCATCATCTCTGTACATAATTTGTGTTTCAAAGTTCAGAGATTCTTCATCTTGCATAGCGGCCAATCGAACGACCCCATCATTATCAGCTCCCCAACTGATTACAGGACCTGGAGGAGCAATGAGTCTTCTAAATTTACCTGTATAGACATTCATTCTATACACATCCATAATGCTTCTTTTTCGTTGATTTCTCATTACCAGAATATGTTCAGGATCAAATGGCAACAGGTTTAGTATTTCAGTTCTGATGACTTTGGAGCGAGTCACAGCATCTTCTGGTTTGACTAATTGCTTGTCTTTGGTTCCATCTTTATTGACCCCATAAATACCAATTGAATCTATAGACCCAGTCATATCATTGAGTTGATCGCCACCAGTGGTAAAAATAATTCGATCATTGTTAGCCCAAAAGAAGCTATTCACGTTTTGACTTCTGAGTTGGGTTATACGAATTCGTTTACATTTAGAAATAATTCCATTTTGACAATCTTCATTGTCATCATTTAATGAGAAGACGATAATATTTCTTCTGCTAACATCACAAAAATCAACTACACCTGATTTCTTTCTTCGGTTTTGTTTTCTACACTGAGCAACCGTTTCTTTATTAATATTCAATGGGGTGAGTGCAGCCATATATTGCCCATCGGGCGATAATTGAGGACCTAGCATTGCTGGATCTTTAAAGAAATGCTCTACCGGGAATTCTTCTACAGCAACTGCACTAACGCTTAAAGTGAGTGCAAAACATAATATTAGTTTTTTCATATAATAACCTTGTCCTAGGAACATTAAACAAAAAGATACTAAAGATCTAGTTGATATGTAAAATATTGATTGATGTTTTTCTCAAAACATTATCTATTATTATTTCTGTTCCAGCGAACTAAATTTTGCATTTTGATTCGTCTTAAAAATACTTTGTATTTGTAGTCTTCTTCTTGCCATTCTTTTAACCATTGCTCACCATCCCTTTCCGCATCTATAAAGACTGCATTGGTAATCATCATTGGAATTAAAATTGATCCATGGATGACAAGACTTGCTATGATACTGTAATTAATGAAACCCAAATAATATATGGTAATTAATCCGAAGAATACACACCATATAGAAAATAAAATTAACATGAAGTATGCCTGTAGACTTGGATCAGGTACATATTTTAATGGATTGTATTTGACATCCATTACACTTCTCCAAGTATTAAGTAAAAACATGATTGTTCTTCTGAATAAGTTTGGTTTGTTCATTTGTATCTATACTCTCCATAATGTAAAAAATAATAAAGATCTAGTTCATGATTAAAAAATTTTGTACTATTTTATAATGTCACGATTAAAATCTTATCTACTCTCTTTCTTTTATTTAACTCTCACTCTATCTTTCGAAGTGAGTCAAGCTTCGGATTGCTTAAAATTAATAGAAGACAATCAATGTATCGAAGCAGTTAATACTTGCAAGGTTGAGGCTAGTGATGGCGATCTTAATTCTCAGCTATTGTATGGCTATTTACTGAGCAAGACCTCTAATGGTGATTTTAGAAGAAATTATAAAAAGTCTGTCCAATCTATTCGTACTGCTGCAGAGCAAGATTATACGAAAGCCCAACTGGCTATGGCAGAAATGTATATGAATGGTGAGGCTTTACCAATGAATGCTAAAAAAGCGAAACAATGGTATGAAAAAGCAGCTGAGAAAGGAGATCTTGATGGCATTAATGGCTTAGCTCGATTATATCGTTATGGCACAGGCGTTCGGAAGAATTACGAGCGATCATTCGAGCTGTATGACCAAGCAGCATCACTAAATCATATTAGGTCTCAAGTAGGATTAGGATTATCCTATCGCGATGCTAAGGGCACAAACAAGAATTTAGTGAAAGCCTATGCTTGGTTGTCTATAGCCTCTGATAATATCAGCGATGCTTCTTTCAAAAAACTTCAGAAAGATTATGAGGATGAAAGAAAAACCATTGATAAATCCAAATCCCAATGCAAATATATTGCAAAAATAGATGAGTTCAGCGAGAGAATGGCTATAGGTTATGCAAAAAGAGCACTGTTTGATTTAAAGAAAAGAATGAGCTTAAAGCAGATTAAAAAAGCAAAAAACTTAGTCATAGAAATAAAAAAAGAGCGGGCTCTCACCCGCTCTTTGGATTCATCCAGCGATTCTTAATTAAAGGCTTTGATCGTATCGGAAATAAACGACTCTTCCTCTTGAGTCATAGAGGCTGAAGTCCCAAGGCTCAAATCCATAAACATCTCCATTGATCTCAGGGTCCTCATTGCTTAGGTTTACAGCACCCACTGTTAATGATGCATTCCAAGGGAGTTGATAACCTACTTGTAGCCCCATTTCAAAGTGGCTTCCAATATTATATTTTGTACCTGCAATCTCTTGTTCTTGGGCTGACATATAATACCCTGTTAAGGCAGCTGACCAATCGCCTTTACCCCAATATAGATGTGGATTCATTCTCAAATCAGGCAATCCTAATTCTCCTTGATACTCTATTTTTGGACTATCGGAAAAGCGTTGAGAAATATATTTAGTGTATTTCGCTGCATTCAGACCTATATCAAATCGTCCCATATTATCAGTCTCAATGATATAGGACACATCAAAGTCAATACCTTCAGCTTCTACACCTTCAAAGTTATTTCTTTCAATAGTACAGTAATCAAGTGTTCCATTGGCTTTTCTTACGCAATCATTAGGTTGCCCTGCTGCTTCAGCATTAAGCTCTCTTTGCAGAGTATTGGTTGAAATCAGATTGGTAAAATCTGTATGCCAAAATCCTACTTGAATCGTTAATGTTGGCAAAGGGGACATAACAACACCAAATGTGTAACTTGTCGAGTACTCTGGTTTTAAGTTTTTATTACCTGTATTGATGATTCGATACTGTCTTGCACTACAGGTGACAATACCTGCTTGACACCCCTTAACATCAACTGCATAAGGAAAGCTTTCTGATGCATTACCATACAAGTCATTGTAAGCAGCAGCACGAAATCCTTCACTATAGGTTCCTCGAAGCATAATCCAGTCGATAGGTTTGTATGCAAATGTGATCTGAGGTGAGAAATTACTACCAGCTGAATCACTGTAAGAGTCATTTCGGCCTGCTAGGTTTACATTTAATTTTTCAGTGAAAGGCAATCCTATTTCAAAGAATGCACTTTTTCTACTTCGATCTGCTTTGATGTTATCTCCACCAGCTGTTCCTGCAATAAGCAGTGCTTTTGATGCAGCATCATTTACTTGCTCAAAATAAGTTTGAGTATAATCCGCACCCATAGCAACACCTACAGGTCCACCAGCTAATTCACCCACATCGAAACTCATTAAGAAATCAGCAGTTTGAGATTTGATTTCTGCTGTATAGATTTTTGTGTGATTGGTTTTTTTCATTAACGGCACAATCTCATCAAATGTAGTGCCATGAACACCAAAAATATCAAGCTCACCCGCATCAATCATGCCTTGTAGAATGGTTTTATTAACAAGATTCATAGTAATATTATTAATTTTATTATTCATAACTTGAAAATTAACTTCCCAATTGGCTCCACCTAAAATATCGAAGATACCTTCAAAACCAAGTCTTAAATCTTGTATATTTTCAGTGATATGATTATCTCTAGTACCATTTGGAACCGATCGAATAAAAACATCAACTTCTTTACAGTCTATAGCACTACAGTTATATCCCATACCTATGAGTGGATGATTGGGATTGTCTGCTTGCATTGTTGGAGCTGGGCTTACCGGTGTTCCAGCAAATCGCGACATACCTTCATTTTGTGAAATCATAAGTACTGTGTTCATTGTCACATCAGGACTCAGGTCATAAGACGATTTCATCAGCATAGAGTTTCTCTCAGCTGATGGTATGGAAATGATATCTCTTGCAAAATCATATCCACACAAAGTCATAGCATCATATGCTGGCCCATAACCTGCACCTGCAAAAGGGTACCATTTATAAGAATTGGGATAGTCTGAACTCGAGTTTGTTCCATCATCCGCATTAGATCCTACAGGCACATCTGGGCATCGAGAATCCGCTACATAACCAAAATAATCAGACCAAAAACTACCAGGAAAACCATAGGATGAAAACCCTTCATAATCATAAGCTGAGTCAGCATAATCTATATCTCTGTAGTATTGTGGTTTTCTATCATAATGTTGAATGGTATAGAATGTATTACCTTTAGAATTAGAGGTTCCGCCAGTGATACTAGCACTATTATATTCAGATCCTTTTTGATTAGGTTTACCTTGTGATACGGAGATATCCATTCCATCATAATCTTTTCGTGTAATAATATTAATTACTCCAGCAATGGCATCGGAGCCATAAATTGCTGATGCACCATCTCTTAAGATATCCACTCTTTCAATAATTGAGGTTGGTATTTGATTTAAGTTCGATGCAGCACCACCAGAGCCACCTGTGGAGGATACTCTTCTGCCATCCAAAAGAAGTAATGTTCTGGCCGAACCTAATCCTCTTAGTGAAATTTCATTAACAACGGCTTGCCCATTAGCATAACCAGAAGTCTCTTTGAATGAACCAAATGAATTGTAAGGCGTTGATTGAAGTACTTCTGCTACAGTAGCAAAGCCAGACAAAGCAATTTGTTCACGTGTGATCACTGTTACTGGTTGAGCAGTTTCAATATCTGTTTGTTTTAAACGAGAACCAGTGACCTCTATTTTACCGAGTTCAGCTGCATCTTCATCTTCTTCTTGTGACATTACAGGAGTGACAAAAATAACTGCTGTAATACTTAAAGCAACAAAAAACCCTGTTACTTTTTCTAAAAGGTTAACCTTCATTGATAGATCCTCATATTTATTAATACATTGCATGACTGAATAAGTGCTTATCAGCTATTGATAAATACGTTATTCATTTTCTGCTATTCTGACATTCTCATTTATATCAATGATATAAGCAAGGCAAAATTTAACTACATTCATTGAAAAGTAGAAAATATTACCTTTATTTACAGAGAATAGAGCTTATTTGTTGTTATTATACAACTTTATTATATACACAAATGATCAAATGAAGGTTAACAAGAGGTCAATGATAATTATTGAACTCATTGACACTGGCTGTATGATGAACTATCAATTAAGGGTTTATCAGAATGAAATATTCTTCTAGAAATTTATATGCATTATCTTTAGTGTTCCTATTTTCAGTTTTCACTAACACTGGATTGGCTGAATCATTAAGCGAACAATTGGATGAGTGTAAAATAATTAAAGTATCACTCATTCGCCTCCAATGTTATGACCGTATCTCCAATCAAACCAATAAGAAAACTGCAGTCAAGACGAAGAAAAGATTATTTAATTTAGGAAGATCTCAAAAGAAAGAAAGCCAAGTTGAGAATACGAATCCAGTAAAAGAACTAAATGACATAGAACCAGATGATAAACAAAATGATCCAAGCCTAGAAGAGGGCTTTGGTCAACCCAAGGATTTGAATGAACCAGATGAAATCAACACTAATATCAAAGGGGTATTTAATGGATGGTCAGGAAAGACTGAGTTTGTCCTACAAAATGGACAAGTTTGGAAACAGTCAAGCAATGGAATGCTCACTGCAAAACTGGATAATCCTAAAGTGAGAATTCGCAAAGGAATGCTGGGCTCATACATTCTTACTGTAGAGGGATTTAATTCAAGTATTAAAGTAAAACGTATTCAATAATAGACTGTATGTCCTACCTCATACTGATAGTTATAGTTTTAATTATTATCATTGGCCCATCTTTATGGGTCACTCGAACGATAAAGAAGTACAGCGAGCCCAACGATAGATACGATTTCTCTGGTGCAACATTTGCTAGAAAATTGCTTGATGCTTTAAATCTCCAGGAAGTAGAGGTGGAGTCTACAGAGCTCGGTGATCATTATGACCCGAGTTCAAGAACTGTTCGGCTAACTGCAGATAAAATGGAATCTGGTTCATTGTCAGCTATTACTATTGCTGCTCACGAAGTGGGGCACGCTCATCAACACTCAACAGGATATAATCCTTTTAAGCTTAGAACATTATTGGTTAAAGCAATGGCACCTGCAGAGCGTTTTGGAGCTTTGATATTAATTGCGGCACCCATTGTCACCTTATTAACTCGCATACCTCAATCGGGTTTAATTATGTTTTTGGGTGGATTTTTAACTCTAGGTATCTCAAGTGTCATTCATTTAGTGACTTTACCGACAGAATGGAATGCTAGCTTTGATCGAGCTTTGCCTATGTTGGAGGAGGGTAATATTTTAAAGGATGGTGATGAGCCACACGCAAGGGAACTATTGACGGCAGCAGCGATGACTTATGTTGCTGCTTCTCTTATGAGTTTGATTAATATTGCACGATGGTGGGCAATATTGAGAAAAGGCCCTCTATAAAAAAAGGGCGCTATATACATAGCACCCTTTCTTATTATTTGATTTCGAAAAATCTATATCTTAAAAATCAAATTGCATTCCAAGCCTTACTCTTCTCGGAGTTTGGTAATTGGTAGGCAATTGATAGTTAGGATTTGGTGCTCCACCTGATTCGCCGTACTCATTCAAGTCGATTACATTGTTTTGATTCAAGATATTAAACACATCAAGTCTGAAAACAAATCGATCAGAAACGCGATAGGTTAATAACGCATCAAGGTTAACAATTGTATCACTTTCAAACGCACTCGCTCTTGGAGTGAGTTTTCCGTCACAATACCAGGAAGAATCGCCATATTCAGCTGCAAAAACATCCGTAGGATGAGTTCCTATACAACCGAATTTTCTTGGTGATTCCACTCTAAATGCCATACCTGCAGTCAGCTTTTCACTAATTGATTTTGTTCCAAAAACTTTTAGTAAGTGCCTTCTGTGATTTGGCAGATAACCGTATGAACCATCGGTAAGACCTGGTTGGTCGAAATCTTGAGTAATACCAGCATCGTCTTGTCCATTATCAGACTTAACAGTACCTTCATAGTTACCCTTAGTGCTTGACCAAGTATAGGATGCATTTAAACCCCAATCACCATCAAATGGTCGATCAAGGGCAATGACAATCGCTTTATACTTTCTGCTAACCTCAGGATAGTTAAGGTCTGCAGCTG
>JAQWSZ010000020.1:0-54945 GCA_029242945.1 Gammaproteobacteria bacterium
TAGGATTTCACTCTTTGCCAAAACTTCCTTATATTCTGAGTCCGGTACGCTATCCGCAACAATTCCTGCTCCCGCCTGAAAACAATATTTCCCTTTAGAAAAGACAATCGTTCTAATCGCAATAGCCTGATCCATGTCTCCATTTTTACCAAAATAACCTACCGTCCCCCCATACACTCCCCTTAAATCCGGCTCAATGTCATCAATAAGCTCCATAGCTCTTACTTTAGGGGCGCCCACCAGTGTTCCCGCTGGGAAAGCGGCAGAAAATAAATCAAAAGCATCTTTATTTTCATTAAGGGTCCCTTGAACGCCGCTAACAATATGCATCACATGACTATATCGTTCAATCGACTGATAAGGGTTAACCTCAATACTTCCTTTGTTAGCAACACGTCCCAAGTCATTTCTAGCTAAATCAACTAACATCACGTGCTCTGCTATTTCCTTCTGATCAGCTAAAAGTGATTGTTCCAAACGCAAATCTTCTTGAACATCTTTGCTTCTAGGACGAGTACCGGCAATCGGTCTTAATGAAGCTTTTCCATTATTTAGCCTAACCAATGCCTCAGGTGAAGACCCTACTACTTGGAACCCATTTAAATCATAAAAAAACATATAAGGCGATGGATTAATTAAACGCATGGCTCGATATACCTCAAAAGGATCTAGGTTGGTGGTTCCAGAAAAAGCAATGGACAAAACGATTTGAAAAATATCTCCCTCAAAAATGTGTTGTTTTGCTTTCTCAACAGAAGAAAAAAAGGTTTGCTCTGCAACATTTGCCTTGGGAACTGAAAAATAGAGGTCGGAATCGCTTCTCTTTTCTATAGGATTTTTTAAAAGGTCTAGAACTTCTTCTTTTAATAACAACCTCTCACTTTCATCTCCAGAGTGTAGTAAAGCAATGGCGCCCTCAAAATGATCGAATATTAACAGCGATGTTGGTGCTAAATATGAACAATCTGGTGGATTAAATATTCCTTTTTTCTCTTTAGGAATAGGCAGTCTTTCAAAATAACGAACAACATCATAGCTGCTGAATCCTACCAAGCCTCCACCAAAAGGAATGTTCTTAATTTCAGGCAATAAATCAGGAAGGTCAATCAGCGCTTCTCTAAAGGCTGTCATCAAATCATCCAATGAGTTCAGTTTAGAATCAGCCTTTCCATTAATATAAAAAATACCTTTTTTAATACTCACTTCGCTGGTTTGACCCAAACCAAGAAAAGAATATCTTGATTGTGTAGTCCCACCCTCAATGCTTTCCAGAAGGAACTTGGGTTGCAGCGACCGCAACTTTAAAAACACAGATGCAGGTGTCTCGCTATCAATTGCTATATCAAAATTATTTTTCATTATTTTTATTTTTCCAAAAAAAAACCCATCGCCAACTATGGAGATGGGTAAACCTTATTAATTAAATCAGACAGGCTTGGCCCTCTCTTAAGAGAACTGCCACCAATTGCTTTGATTTAAAAATAACATATTCATAAGTGGGGAAAGTATCCCTTGTTATGCTTTGATGGTCAAGAAGAAGATGTCACTATAATGAATAAAGAAGAGGCAAAATAATAGATAACGAGACCCACATAATAATCGCTAATGGAAACCCAACTCTCACAAAATCATTAAATTTATAACCTCCAGCGCCCATCACTAACAAGTTTGTTTGATAGCCAATGGGTGTCACAAAACTCATATTAGCGCCAAATAGTACAGCAAGAACAAAGGGTTCAATAGGGGCACCTAGTTGCTGTCCTATACTAATTGCAATTGGAGTGCCAATCACTGCAGCTGCATTATTGGAAACAATATTCGTTAAAATTGCCATCACCAACATTAATGTGCTTAAAATCATCGGGATGCTCATGTTGATTGCTTGTGTTAAAAAAACGAACATTTCAGCTAAAAAAGAAGATCCACCTGTAATCTCTAATGCTGTTCCTAAACTAAGGCTAGCCACAATCAACATGATGATTGGTATATTCATCGCATTACCAACATCGCCCCATTTGATAGTTTTTGTCACTAGCATTGCAGTTAACCCTATTAAAGCCGCAATAGAGATTGGCAACAAACCTGAGGCTGCGGAAACAACAATTCCCAACATAATATAGAGTGGGATATAAGCTTTTTGTCCTGAAGGCACAGGTGAATCGCTTTCAATCACTAGCATATTTGCATTTGTTTTCAGATTGACTATTGATTCTTCTTCACCTTGCACCAAAATAACATCTCCAGGGTTCAGTCTTTTAGAGGTGATATCTCCACTTACTTGTGAGGCAGTTTTGCCTGAATGTATCGCAATAGGCAAGAGGTTAAAACGTTGAGTAAATCTTTGAGCGTTTAAGGTTGAACGATCTAAAAAAGAACCTGCTGTTATAACCACTTCAGCCAAATGGGTATAACGCTGTCCTATTTCTTGATCTGAATCAATTGTCCCGTCTTCCTCCTCATAGAGGGTCAACCCAAGAAGGTCTTCAAACTCCTTAAGTTTCTCTATACTGCTTTTAACGTATATTCGATCTCCTGGCTCAAAAACAACCGAGGGTATTTTGGCAACAAAAAGACTGTCGGATCTTTTTATTTTTTGAACATCAAAATCCTTCCCTGCTTTATCCAAAACACTTAACAAAGTTTTTCCATTAGGATAGCTGTCTTCATTGACATAAAGAACAGCTTCAAAAATTCTAGTCTTTTCTTGGCTCTGTCTTGGTTTATCATCGGGTAAGTATCTGGGGGCAATTAGCCATAAAAACAACATGCCCACACTTCCTGCTATTAAAACAGGGAGCATGAAGTCGAATAACTGAATCTGCTGGAACCCCATATCGTTGGCAATGCCAACAACCAACAAATTTGTCGATGTCCCAATCGTGGTTGACATCCCCCCTATCAATGTGGCCATACCCATTGGCATCAAGACCTTAGTGGAACTGATATTGGCTTCTTTCGCCACAGCTATTAATGCAGGAATTAACATTACTACAATGGGAGTATTATTAATGAAAGCACTAAAAAAAGCTCCAAATAAGAGCACTCCAAGAAAAGAGAGTTGAGGGTGCTTCACCCATGATTTGGACAACAATGAAACCAAAGGTCTCAAAGACCCATTGACTTCAATAGCTTTCCCAACTGCGAGCAGAGCACAAATGGTCACCAAAGCTTCGTTGCCAAAACTATTTAAAAAAAGTGAAGTTGGGTCGCTATCAAGCCCATTAACCTGCAATGGAAATAAATAAAACATTCCTAGAATAGCAATAAATATAATTAAACCAGAAGTTTCAATAGGGATAGCGTCCCTAGAAAACAAATACAGTCCTACAACTGTTATTGTCATTACTGCAATTGCATGTAGGCTTGGAAGATCTGGCATCATTATTTAATACATGTTTTCATAGTGTTATAAGGATTATATATGCAAGCTGTTTTTTTAGATTATAAAACCGTCGACTCAGGTGATCTAGATTTATCTCCAATCTCTGATCTCTTGCCTGAATTGATTGTTTATGAAAATACAAAAGACGAAGAAATTGCTGAAAGAATCAAATTTGCAGAAATCATCATCATTAATAAAATTGATCTGGACGCTTCACTACTATCAAAAGCACAGAATGCAAAATTAATCTGCTTGGTTGCAACCGGCACTAACAATGTGGATCTGGAGTCTGCTAAGAGTTTGGGTATTGCTGTTTGCAATATTAAAAATTACTGCACAGACTCCGTTGTGCAGCATGTTTTATTATCCATCCTTGCCCTACAACACAGCCTGCTAGATTATCAAATATCCCTCGATCAAGGGGCCTGGCAAAATAGTGCTCTCTTTAGCCTGCTCAATCACCCAATTGCTGAATTACGCGCAAAAAAACTGGGTATTGTTGGCTTTGGTGTTCTAGGCAGTGGAGTAGCTAGAATGGCTGAGAATTTTGGGATGAAGGTTTTGATAGCTGAAAGCTTAGATAAAAACAGAGCGCAGACAAATGATGCATCACATCGTGTCAATTTTAATGAACTGGTTAAGGAGTCAGATTTTATTAGCTTGCATTGTCCTTTAACAAATCGCACAGAAAAATTATTCAACCAACCTGTGTTTGCAGCAATGAAAAACAGTGCCTTTCTTATTAATACCGCACGAGGTGCTTTAATTGAAGATGAAGATTTAATTTCTGCTATTAAAAACAAAGAAATTGCTGGTGCTGCTATTGATGTTTTTGATGAAGAGCCGCCCCCATCAAACCACCCATTAATTCGAGAGTCTTTTCATAATTTGATTATCACACCACATATTGCTTGGGCTGCGGTTGAAGCAAGGCAGAGAGCGTTGGAATGTATCGCTAAGAATATTGATGCTTTTTTGAAAGACAAGCCTAAAAATATTGTAAATGCATAGGGGTAAATATTTCATGCAAAAACAATCTAAAAAACTTAATATTGGTGAGGGAAAAATAAGTGGTGCTTTGTCTATTTTCTTTTCACTCATTTCTTTGGGTGCTGTTGCTTGTTTTTTATTTCCAGAATATTTAACCACTCAAGACTTTAGAATAAACTACCCCTTAGAGGTTTTTCGTTGGTTGGTTTTTGCTTGTTTAGTCTTCTCTTTTGTTTTTGCATTGCTAAGTTTTTTGTTAAGCAAGTCTATAAAAATGGCTTCACTAGGTATGTTTATTTCAGCATTAGCTATCTTGTTAGGGGGAGCTGGAATTGAGATTAAAGAGTTTGAACAAAGTCTTTTTTCAATCAGTTTAGATTGGATGTTGTTGGAAATATTAGTTTTTTCTATAGTGTTTATCCCTATTGAGTTATTTATTCCAAAGCGACCCGAACAAACAAAATTCCATCCAGAATGGAAAACAGATTTAGTATATCTATTTAAAGCACAGTTATTAATCCAATACACAGCAGTTGCTGTTAAACAGCCTGCTGAGCTTTTTTTTAGTGGCATTGGCACAGAAGCGCTGCAAAACTCTATCTCAAGCTTGCCTTTTATGCTTCAGTTATTCCTTGCGATGTTTGTCGCTGACCTTTTTCAATATTGGATACACCGGCTGTTTCACGGCAATAGTTTCTTATGGAGGTTTCACTCCATACACCACTCTATAAAATATGTCGATTGGATATCAGGATCTAGATTGCACTTAGTAGACATTTTTATTACACGCTCTATTTCTTATATTCCTTTGTATATTCTAGGTTTTGCTACCGATGTGTTTTATGTGTATGTTGTGTTTGTTTCGGTTCAAGCAGTTATGGCTCATGCCAATACAAGCATCTCATTTGGTTTTTTAAAATATTGTCTTGTCACCCCTCAATACCATCATTGGCATCACAGTAAAGACTCAAAAACCCATAACAAGAACTTTGCAATACATTTTCCATTTATTGACAAGCTGTTTGGTACCTATTATCTACCAAATCATGAATGGCCTCATGAAATGGGACTAATCAACGAAAGCTTCCCTAGTGGTTATTTTAGACAACAAATATATCCTTTCACCCATGATCCTAAAAGTGCGCAACCTAATAATCCTAGTACAAGGTAGTTTTTAAGTGGTGCTAGCCGTATATTTGTTCTGGTAGCCAAGTCACCAACTCTGGAAATAATGCCAATAAAACTAACATCAAAACCTGGATGCAAACAAAAGGAATTGCTCCCTTATATATAGAAGAGGTGGCCACTTCTTTCGGCGCCACTCCCCTTAAATAAAATAAAGCAAACCCGAAGGGCGGTGTTAAAAAAGAAGTTTGCAAATTAATAGCTATCATGATCCCTAGCCATATTGGATCTATACCAAATGCTAAGATTATTGGGGCAACAATAGGGACCACAACAAATGTAATCTCTATAAAATCTAAAACAAACCCTAATAAAAACATAGCAAGCATGACTACTATTAAGATTCCCACAACACCTCCTGGAACAGAGGTTAAAAATGATTGAACAAGCTCGTCGCCCTCGTAGCCTCTAAAAACAAGGGAAAATATCGAGGCGCCAATAAGAATCAGAAAAACCATGCTTGTGAGTTTGGCTGTTTCTAAAATAACCTCTTGTAAACCTTTAAGGTTGAGTTGTTTTTTTATAAATGCTAAAAACAAAGCTCCTACAGCTCCAACTCCTGCTGCTTCGGTGATTGTTGCAACCCCACCAATAATAGATCCCAGAACTGCCAAAATTAAAAAAAGAGGCGGTAATAGAACAAAAAAGAGTTTCTGAAATAGTGCTAATCCTTTTTCTTTTGATGGATTGCCTGGCGGCATTTTAGAGGGGCTAAAAAAAGAAATACACACTATATAAATAGAATAAAGAAGCACCAATATTAAACCCGGTATGATTGCTCCGATAAATAAATCACCCACTGAAACTGTATCAGGAGAATAAATACCCATTTTTAACTGGGCTTGCTGATAAGAAGAAGACAATACATCGCCCAATAAAACCAAGACAATTGATGGAGGAATAATTTGACCTAGTGTTCCAGATGCTGCAATGATTCCTGAAGATATTTCAGGGGCGTATCCTCTTTTAAGCATCGAAGGTAAAGCAAGCAAGCCCATCGTTACAACTGTTGCTCCTACAATGCCAGTACTGGCAGCCAAAAGCATGCCAACCAATGTAACTGATAAGGCTAGTCCGCCTCGATAACGACCAAATAAAGAACTGAGCGTTTCCAATAACTCTTCAGCAATTTTTGCCCTCTCAAGAACAATACCCATAAAAACAAATAAAGGCACTGCAATCAGGGTTTCATTCGTCATAATCCCATATAGCCTACTGGGTAGTGCATCTAAATAACCAGACTCAAAGTTGCCAGTGATTAGACCAAAACCTGCAAACAATAAAGCAACGCCGGCTAAAGTAAAGGCGACAGGATAACCAACAAGAAGCAAAACAATTGCTGTAAAAAATAATAAAACAGACTCAATCATTGTTTATTTTATCCCAAGAGTCCTTTGCACTAATCAGTCCTTCAAAGAAAAGCAGAAAACCGGTTATAGGAATAAATGATTTAAGCAGAGGAACAAAAGGATAAATTAATCCACCAGCATCTTTTGAGGCTTCTTTGGTATCCCAAGAAGCAATTACGTAATCTAAGCTGCTCATTATTAAAAACAAAGCAATAGGGCATAAGCATAATAGGCTGCCAACTAAATTCACTTTGTTTTTGGTTTTTTGGCTCCACTGGCGATAAAAGACATCAACACGAACATGTGCATCCTGAGAAAAAGCATAGGGTGCTACTAAAAGAAAAACGGCTGCATGCATCCATGTGACTGATTCTTGAAGCCAAATCCAACCAAAATTAAAGCCATAACGAAGCAGCACAATAAAAAAAGTTACTAAAACCATAACTATTAATAAATAACTGGCTGCAACACCAATCAATCGGTTCGCTTTCCTAAGAAGCTCAAAAAACTTATTAATAAAGTTCACAAAAGAACTAATCTTGCCAAAAAGAGGGGTGGAACAAGATCAATAATGCAAAAATTTCAAGCCTGCCTAAAACCATGGCAGCAATACAAATCCATTTAGGAAGAGTGAGAAGATCTTGATAATTAACCATCACATCGCCCAAGCCTGGTCCAAGATTATTTAACGAGGCAGCAACAGATGAAAAAGATGTTACTACATCCATGCCGGTTGCCAACATCGCTAATGTAAAGCACACTAGAACAATAATATAAACAGAAACAAAGCCCCATACTGAATCTAGTATATTCTGATCAACGCTTTGCTTGTTAATTTTCACGGGTATCTCAGCATTGGGATGAATTAATTGTTTTGCTTCTTTTAAACCTTGTTTTAATAATATCAAACAGCGTGTGACTTTAAGCCCTCCTCCTGTAGAGCCAACACAACCACCAACAAAGCTCAACATTAATAGTAGAAACGGAATAAAAGTTGGCCACTGATAGTAGCCCGAGCTTGTGAATCCAGTAGTGGTTCCAATTGATACCACTTGAAAAAATAACTCAGAGAAAGAAGTAAGGTTATCTCCTGACATTAAAGCTAGTCCAGAAAATAAAACCACGACTAGCAATAAAGAAGCATAGGCTTTAAATTCAGAATCCATAAGGTAGTTTGAAAGTGTTTTATTCTTCCAAGCGAAAAAATGCAGAGAAAAGTTAATGCCAGCTAATATCATAAAAACAGATGCCACCCAGAAAATCTGTGCGTTGCCTTGGTAAAAGCCAAAGCTTGCATCATGTGTTGAAAAACCACCAATAGCGACTGTTGTTAAGCCATGGCATATTGCATCAAAAAAAGGCATGCCTGCAATCCAAAAACAGACAATGCATGCCAGTGTTAAGGCAAGGTAGATTTTTCCCAAAGATTTTGCAGTTTCTTTTTGTCTCGGGTTTAACTTGGTATCGCTCACTGAAGAAGCCGAATCTGCCTTATAGAGTCTCATTCCACCAACCCCCAACAAAGGCATAATAGCAACTGCGAGAACCACAATACCCAAGCCACCCAACCACTGAAGTTGAGCTCTATAAAACAACAGTCCCTTAGGTATAACATCTAAATTGCTCATTACTGTAGCGCCTGTAGTAGTGAGGCCTGAAGTTGATTCAAAAATAGCATCTGTGATTGTTAACGAACTTGCTGGCAAGACTAAAAATGGAATGGAGCCAAAAAGAGCTAGAATAATCCAAAACAGTGCCACAATAATAAAGCCTTCATGTAAGCGTATATCTGTTCCTGCTGACCTGCTTGGAAACCATAAAAGACACCCTGCGATCAATGTATAAAAAAAGGATTGGAGAAAAGATGAGGCAGTATTAATATCGCTATCTATACTGGATACTATAAAAGGCAACAACAGTGTAAAACTAAAAAGCATTACTAGTGTGCCCAAAAGTTTTTGTACTGACTTTAAATTATTTAGTGTCATGCTCTCATCAGTGTCGAATATAAATACTATCTATTCAAACAGAGTTTCTATTTCAGCAACGGCCTCTCTGTTTGAGATAAATACAATAACATGATCATCGGGTTGAATAACAGTGGTGTGATGAACAGCTCTTATCTCACCCTGACTAGAAACAACAGCAGTAATATAAGAGCCGCTGGGTAAAATTATCTCTTCAATTGGTTTGCCAACCACCTTTGAATTCTCATGATCATGGGCAATCGCCTCCAACGCTTCTGCATTGCCTCTTTTGAGGGTGTGTACTTTCACTACATCTCCTTTTCTAACATGGGACAAGAGCGAGCTGATAGTAATCTCTTCAGCAGAAAAACTAACGTCTATGGTTTCTGCTTCGGCAAGCCCAGAATAAGAAGTTTTATTGATTAAGGCGAAAACTTTTTTTGTGCCTAGTTTTTTAGCAACCATTGATGATAATAGGTTGGCTTCTTCTGAGTTTGTAACTGCAACAAACACATCAGTATTATTAATATTTTCTTCAGTAAGCAAAACATCATCCGCCGCATCCCCTTTGAGAACAATTGTTGTATCAAGCTGCTCGGCTAATTCTTTCGCTCTTGCAATAGATTTTTCAATTAGCTTGACGTGGTTGTTTCTTTCTAGGCGAGCTGCCAACTTTAGTCCAATTTTTCCTCCGCCAGCTATAACGACGCTTCTTACCCTCTCGTGATCCTGGCTAAACTCTATAATTAAATCATCAATATCCTCCGGTGCAGCTATAAAATACACTTCATCTTTTTCCTGGATAACTGTGTTTCCATCAATGTTAATAATGTCTCCATCTCTATAGATGGCTGCAATCCTTACTTTTTCATTCCCTAAGTGTTGATGGAGAGCGCTGATAGGGTTCCCAACAAGAAACCCTTGTTGTTTTGTTCTTACTCCCACCATTCTCATTCTACCTTCAGCAAAATCTAGTACTTGAAAAGCTCCAGGGTGTTGGATTAATTCTGCAATATAGTTAGTAATTAGCTCTTCTGGATTAATATAATAATCCACTGGAATTTCAGTCTCTGAAAACAAATCCTGATTATCAGAATATTCAGAAGCCCTAATTCTAGCTATTTTTGTTTGAGTATTAAAAAGAGTTGAAGCTATTTGGCAAGCAATCATATTAACCTCATCACTACTAGTAAGAGCTACCAACATATCTGCAGTATCTGCGCCTGCCGCTTTTAAAATGTTTGGATAGGATGCATTGCCTTCAACAACCCTTAGATCAGTTGTATTGGATAGTTTGCTAAGTTTATCTGGGTTAATATCGACAATAGTTATCTCATTGTCTTCCTCTTTCGCGAGCTGTTTCGCGGTTGTAGAGCCAACTTGTCCTGCGCCTAATATTAGAATATTCATGGTTATTTATAGTTTATATTTTACATCAATTTTAGTTTTGCGTATCCCAAAACCAACCACTTTATTCCTTCATATTCGAAATTAATTTGGGCTCTTGCATTGTCTCCATCTCCTTCAAGCGCCAAAACTATGCCTTCGCCAAATCTTGAATGGGAAACACGCTGCCCAAGTCTCATTCCAGATTTGTTTTTTTGTTTTATTTGTTTTTTAAAATAAGGCCTTGATAGAGCCACCCCATTACTCGATGTATCATCAATCAATGCGTCTGGAATTTCCATTAGAAACCTTGAGGGCTGGCTGTAGTTAGTTTGACCATGTAACATTCGTTGTCCTGCATAACTAATATAGAGCTTCTCCATTGAACGAGTGATGGCAACGTAACAAAGCCTTCTCTCTTCTTGCAATCCGCCAGGATCTAATTGGGAACGCTGATGAGGAAACAAACCATCCTCCATTCCCGCAATAAACACCATATTAAATTCCAAGCCTTTTGCAGAATGCATTGTCATCAGTTGTACGCACTCTTGAAACTCAGCTGCTTGGTTGTCAGTTGACTCGAGTGCAGCATGGGATAAAAAGGATTCAAGTGGTGTCATCTCCTCTTCCTCTAGTAGTGGTCTGTATCCATAAGCTGCGTTGACTAACTCAGAAATATTGTCTATTTTTGTTTCTGATTTCTCTGTTTTTTTCTTTTTTAAATAGCTAATAAGTCCCGATAATTCAATACACTTTTCAAATTGAATAGACAGATCTTGTTTTTCAATCGAACTCTTTATATTTTTTATTTGGTGCAGGTATTCCATTACTGATTTTTGTGCTCTTGAGCTTAATAATGAGTGCTGAATCATTTGAGAGGCTGCAGCAAACATTGAAATGTTTTCTTTTTTAGAAAGCTCCCTTATCTCTCCCATAGTCTTTGCACCAATTCCCTTGGGTGGCATATTAGCAGCTCTCTCAAAAGCAATGTTGTCGTTGTTGTTAACCACTACTCTTAGATAAGCCAAGACATCTTTAACTTCAGCCCGGTCAAAAAACCTAAAGCCTCCATAAACCCTATATGGAATACTGTGTTGTAATAAGGCTTCTTCAATCACCCTAGATTGCGCGTTGGAACGGTAAAGTATAGCGATGTCATCGAGCGCTATTTTTTTACTTCTAGCTAAGATGGTTTCTATTATATTTCGAGACTCTTCATACTCATCGTAATTGCCATGGAGTTTAATTAATGGGCCTTCTTCCGCATCTGTCCATAGTTTTTTCTCCATGCGATCATCATTGTTTTTAATGATTGCATTGGCTGCATCTAAAATAGTTTTTGTTGACCGATAGTTTTGTTCTAGTTTAATTAGGCGGCTTCCTTGATAGTCTTTTTGAAAACGAGCCATGTTTGCAGAATTGGCTCCCCTCCACTTATAAATGGATTGATCATCATCGCCCACAACAAATGTAGCTGTATCATTTCCAGACAGCAGCTTAATCCATTGATACTGAATCTCATTAGTGTCTTGAAATTCATCCACCAAGATATGTCTAAACCTTGATTGATAATGTTCAAGGAGCTCTTTTTTATTTGCTAAAACTTCAAAACAACGCAATAAAAGCTCTCCAAAATCAACCAAACCTGACTGTTCGCAAACTTCTTCGTAAGCCTTATATATTTCTGTGAAATCCTTTCTGGATGGATCTGTTTGTGATTGGCTTGATCTAAAGCCTTGGTCTTTTTGTGTATTGATATACCACTGTATTTCTTTAGGAGGGTAGTAGGCTTCATCAAGTGACATATTTTTAACCAATCGTTTAATTTGTCTATGTTGGTCATCAGAGTCTAGGATCTGAAAGTTTTGTTGTAGGCCAGCTTCCTGCCAATGCAGTCGTAAAAATTTATGAGCCAACCCATGAAAAGTTCCAACCCACATACCCCTAGTATCTATATTTAGCATGTCTCTAATTCTATTATTCATCTCATTAGCAGCTTTATTAGTAAAAGTGACTGCAAGAATGCTATGTGGCGAAATAGATTCAACACCAATCAGCCATGCAATTTTATGCACCAATACTCTTGTTTTGCCGCTCCCCGCTCCTGCTACAACCAATACAGGTTGTCTGCCGCTCGTTACAGCTTCTTTTTGGGGTTCGTTTAATTGCCCTAATATTTGTTCGCCTTCCATATCAGAAGCCTTATTATCTGTGTTTAAGTGAGTATAGAAGATTAATAAACGATAACAATAAAATTGCTGCAAAAGCATTGTGAGCTGTGGCTAGCGAAAGGTTGATACTACTCCATACCATAACAATGCCAATAATTAATTGAGTGACAAGCGCTACGAGGAAATAGGAGGCTGCTATTTTAATTTGTTGATTGCTGTTGGACAAATATTTTAGTCCAATGGCGCCCAAAACAAAAAACACAACGACAGCGCCCAATCGATGAGTAAAATGAATTGCTGTTCTAGCTGGTGGTGTTAGTAGGCCTCCCTCATAGTTTTTTCCAAATGATTGCCAGCTTAAAAACCCTTTTTGAAAATCCATATTGTCTGGCCATAACTGGCCATAACACAAGGGTATATCTGGACACCCCAGTGCAGCATAATTAGTGCTCGTCCATCCTCCCAAAAGAATTTGTATAATTAAAAAACAAAAGCCCAATAAAATAAAACCGCTTAATTTCTGTTTTGTTGTAGGCTGTTGTGTGCTTTGTTTTTTATAATAATAAAATAAAAGAGAGAGAGTGCTCAGACCGCCAACAAGATGTGCTGACACAATAAGTGGATGAACTTTTAATGTTACAGTCCACATCCCTAACAGACCTTGAAAAATGACTAATAATAATAAATACAAAGGAAGGTTAGTTTTTTCTTGCTCTCTATATTGTTTCTTCCTGGACAAATAAACAGCAAAAATAATGACTATCAAAAAACCAAGTGTGCTTGCTATATAACGATGAATCATTTCCCTCCAGGCCTTGCCTGATTCTACGATTTGCCCTGGAAAGTTTTTTTCCACCTCTAAAAGTGATTCATTTGATTCTGGAACGCTAAAAAACCCATAACACCCTGGCCAATCAGGGCAACCAAGTCCCGCATCAGTCAGGCGTACATAAGCTCCGAAAACTATAACAATAAAGGCTAAAACTATTGCAGTGAGTGTAATTTTTTTAGTGTGTGGCATCCTCTGGAGCAGCCTTTTTCAAATACCCTTATCCTGACGTTAATGTCATAAATATTTTTCTAACGTAAAACACCCATGCGCCATCGACAGAAAGGATTCCCACCAGGGCTAATAAAAACAAGGGTGGTAGACATATTGCATATAAGAAAGCCATTCTTTCCCAGGCCATATGCATAAAGACTCCCACAACAAGGCCCGCCTTTAAAAAGGCGAATATAGTTACTAAGAACCAACGAAGGTATCCTTCGAGCTCTGCATAGTCAACCGCGTATGAGAACCCGCTCAATACAAAAAGCAAAATCCAAACGCTTATATATAGACTAAAAGGATGCTCTGTTTCAGGGGCATCTCCGGGATAGAAACTAGGATGTTTAAATGGTTTTTCTTCTTGTGACATATTTAATTCCTACCATAAATAAAAGAATGCGAAAATAAAAATCCAAACTAAATCAACAAAATGCCAATAAAGTCCTGCAACCTCAACAATTTGATAATCATCTAACTTGTCGTATCTCCCTTGCAGAACTCTCTTAGCAATAATACTCAAGTAAACCACTCCTATAGATACATGCAAACCATGAAATCCTGTGATCATAAAGAAAAACCCGCCAAACTGATCCGCTCCAAAATCATTTCCCCAGGGTCGAATGCCTTCTTCAAAAATCAACTTACTCCACTCAAACATTTGCATGCCAACAAAACCGACACCACCAAGCGCAGTCAGAAGAATTAGAACGCCTGTTTTTACACGTTGTTTTTTATAGCCAGAAGTAACCGCCATAGCCATAGTCCCACTACTACTAATCAAAATAAAGGTCATAATTGCTATGAGCAATAATGGAATATCTGAACCGCCTACATGAAGTGCAAACACTTCACTGGTATTAGGCCACGGCTCTATTGTTGTGAGTCTTACCGCCATATAAGCAGATAAAAATGAACCGAAAATAAAGGTATCACTGACAAGGAATATCCACATCATAGCTTTACTCCAGCGAACCTTAAAAGCTTGAACATCTGAAGACCAGTCAGCAACCAGTCCTTTTAAATTATCAGGAACAAAGTCTGCATGTGATATGTGATTATTTGACATAAAAAGACCTTAGATTATGTAGTTAATAGAATAGAGAACAAAAGTGCCCAAACAAGCAACATATAATGCCAGTAGATTCCCAGCAGGCCTATTGTATGCTCAGTCACTGTTTTTTTGCTTCGCGAAAACACTCTAAAACTCACCCTCATCCAGGCAATTATGCCGCCCAAAACGTGCATAACATGAAGGGCTGTAATTAAATAAAAGAATGTATTTGCAGGGTTGCTTGCAAGAAAATAACCAAAGGTATTCAACTCTTGCCATGCTTTGATTTGTCCTAAAGCAAACAAAACTCCAAAAACTCCAGTTGCCATTAGGCCTATTTTAAGATTTGAATTGTCGTCTGCTTTGGCTCCTTGTTTGGCCCAAACCATACCAACACTTGCTAAGACTAATGCGCCTGAATTAAACCATACTAGTGAGGGCATAGGAAGCGACTGCCAATCTGCAAAATTCATTCTAAAAAGATACGCATTGGTAATGAATAAAAATGTAATAGAAATCACTGTCATCAATAAATACATAAAAACTTCTGCATGGGTTAGGCCCATGAATTTATTTTTTTGATTGTTGATAACTTCAGTCATAATTATTAGGTAATATCCTCGTCCGCTACATTCTGAGGAACAAAGTCTGCAGTTGCGCCAGGTAGTCCATAATCGTAGGGCCAACGATGAACAACTGGCAATTGTTCATCCCAGTTTCCATGTCCTGGGGGTGATTCAAGAGCTTGCCATTCTAATGTACATGCACCCCATGGGTTGCTGCCTGCTTTCTTTCCTTTAAAAATACTAACTATAAAGTTGTACAATAAGATAAATTGAGCTGCGCCCACAATTAATGCGCAAATTGTAATAAATTGGTTAAGATCATTAACTGATTGTGGAATAAAATCATATTGTTCATTTGAATAGTAGCGTCTTGGCACTCCCAAAAAGCCAATATAATGCATAGGAAAATAAATCAAATAAGTTCCAATAAAAGTGATCCAAAAATGGATTTTCCCTAGTCGATCATCAAGCATTCTTCCGGTGACAGATGGATACCAATGATATAGTCCACCATACAAAGCTAAGACTGGTGAAACTGCCATCACCATATGGAAGTGTCCTACCACAAAATACGTATCAGACAGAGGAACATCTACAGCTACATTGCCTAAAAACAACCCTGTTAGCCCACCAATTAAAAATGTGATTAAAAAAGCCAAACAATAAAGCATAGGAACAGTCATTCTAATGTTTGCATTCCACAATGTGATGACCCAGTTATAAACTTTAATGGCTGTTGGTATAGCAATAATAAGTGTTGTGGTGGCAAAAAAGAAGCCTAAATAAGGATTCATTCCAGCAACATACATATGATGAGCCCAAACAATAAATGCGATTCCAGCAATAGCAATTAATGCCCAAACCATCATGTTATAGCCGAAAATATTCTTTCTTGCATGGCAACTGATTAATTCAGAGATAATTCCAAATGCTGGCAAGGCAATAATATATACTTCTGGATGGCCAAAAAACCAAAATAAATGTTGAAATAAAACTGGGCTTCCGCCGCCATAGTCAAGTACTTCGCCACCTTTAAAGATTTCAGGCATAAAAAAACTAGTCTCTAAAACACGATCAAAAATAAGCATAATTGCCCCAACTAAAAGAGCTGGGAAAGCAAGCAGTCCTAAAAAAGTCGCTAGAAAAATACACCATATAATTAATGGCATTCTCATTAAAGTCATGCCACGGGTTCTTGATTGGAGCACTGTAGTGATATAGTTTAAACCACCCATAGTAAACGCAATGATAAATACTGCTAGTGATGCCAACATAAGAATGATGCCTGCGCCATCAGCTCCTGGTGTGCCTTCTAAAATTGACTGAGGTGGATAGAGCGTCCAACCTGCTCCTGTGGGGCCGCTTTCAACAAAAAAACTAGACACTAAAATTAAAACGGAGAGCAAGTAAAACCAAAAACTAAGCATGTTTACAAATGGGAAGGCCATATCTCTAGAGCCCAACATTAAGGGTATCAAGTAGTTGCCAAACCCGCCTAAAAATAGGGCTGTAAGTAGGTAAATTACCATAATCATCCCGTGCATGGTGACATCTTGGTAATAACTACCCGCATCAATGGACTCAAATAATCCTGGAAAACCTAGCTGCATCCTCATCAACAAGGATAAAAACATTCCAGTAAGTCCAATCGCCAAAGCTATACAAGTATACTGCAGTCCTATAACTTTATGGTCTTGTGAGAAAACATAACGCCCCCACCAGCCCTTCGGTTCATGCAATGGTTGTCCTTCGTATGCTGAGCTTTGTTCCATTTTATCTATACTCCTTTCTTCTTAAACATCTCAATCAAAATTTATTCTGAGAGAGTTTCTATATATTCTACTATCGCATCTAATTCATCGTCTGACATTTTATAAGCCGGCATCACTGGCGCGTATCCTTGAGCAGTTTTTGCATTCGGATTAACAATTGACTCTTTAATATATTCTGCATCAACAATGATAGTTTCTCCGTTAGCCAACACCCTTTGAGCGCCAAAGCTATTTTTCCATGTTGGGCCTATGCCGTTGTTCCCATTGTCACTATGGCAAGCTACACACCCAAGTGTTTGAACAATTTGTTTACCTTGGCCTTGAGTGCCTTCATTCATAGTGTCAAAAAAGGTGGGTTGCTCAGCGAGCCAGCTTTGAAAGTCATTCATCGTATCAACTGTTATAAGACCGCGCATTGCGAAATGGCCGGTACCACAATATTCAGCACAAGCAACTTCATAGGTTCCCAATATGGTTGGAGTAAACCAAAGGTTAGTTTGTTGTCCTGGGACTAGATCCATTTTGGCTCTAAATTGTGGAATATAAAAATCGTGCAACACATCTTTAGATCTGAGCTGAAAAACCACAGGCTCATCGATGGGTAAGTGTAAGTGGTTTGACCGAATTAAAATATCGTCTTGTGAATTAGGGTCGCTAGGATCCAAGCCAAAAGTATTTTTTGAGCTGAAAAGTCTTCCATTTGTGTTTCCATAAACACCATCTTCGCCTGGAAAGCGATAGGTCCACACCCATTGTTGGCCAACGCCTTCTACCTCAATAGCATCTTCTGGGAGGTTCACATAATCATTCCATGCAATCAGCCCTGGCGCCAATAAGATAATAACGCCTATTGTTGTAATAACAGTTAAAATAACTTCGAGCTTAGTGTTTTCAGGCTCGTATTCAGACTTATGACCTTCTTTGTATCTAAACTTAACAACACAATAAAGAATAAAACCGGACACCAAAACAAAAGCTACTCCCGTGACCCAAAGAGAGATTATAATAGTTTGGTCAAGCGACCCCCAATTAGAGGCCAAAGGTGTAAACCACCAAGGGGTTATGAAATTCCATAAAACAGTACCAATGACAATGATTGTCGTAACGATTACAAAAGCCATCAAATACCTCTCAAGTGATTAATTAGACGAGTGCATTATGATAAAAAAAACTAAATAATTCAATCATGAACTTCAACCAAAACAAGATAAAAAAAAGAAAGTATATTGTTTATACATAAAGACTAAAAAAGTTGTTGGGACAAAACACCAATAAAGATGCTTCCGCCCACATAATTATTTACTAAAAAAGCCTTTAAACAGGCGCTTGGCTCTCTATTTTTTATCAACAGCTGTTGATAAACAAACAAAAATAAAACAATAAAAACACAGATAAAATAAATAAAACTCATCTTAGCCAAGATGCCAACATAAGAAAATAAAAAAACCACTAGGCCTTGGAGTGCTGCGGTAATAAATTTATCATGATTTCCAAACAGTCGTGCTGTAGAAAATATTCCAACGGTTTCATCATCTCTTTTGTCAGCCATCGCATAGAAAGTATCGTAGACTATAATCCACAAAATTGTACCCAACCACATAAGGTAAAAAACCAGATCAAATGCTTTCTCAGAAGCCACATAAACCATAGGTATACACCAGCTAAAAGTAATACCGAGAACCATTTGTGGTGCTGAGAAAAATCTTTTAAAAAGTGGGTATATAATAGTTAATAAAAGCCCTATCAAAGCATATAACAAAGCTTTTGTGTTTAGTTGAAGTACTAATAAAAAAGCACATAAAATAAGTAAAAAAAAGATGGTCCAAGCCTCCTTTACAGAAATAGATCCTACAACTAAAGGCCTTTCTTTAGTTCGCTCTACATAACCGTCTATGTTTTTATCAAAAATATCATTAATAACACATCCTGCAGAACGCATAACAATAACGCCAACAACAAAAATTACGATAAGTAAGCCTTTAGGCTGGCCCTCTCCTGCCAACATTAGGCTCCACAAAGTTGGCCACAATAAAAGCATATACCCTATTGGTCTGTCAGCTCTAATAAGCTGAATGACTGATTGTGTTTTGTTAGCGCTTGCTAGTTGTTTAGACATTCTATTCCTGGCAAAAACAACTCAGTAGTTAACAACTCACTATCTCCTAAGGTAAAACACGACCGCCTTGCCCAAACCACCATCTCTGTTATTTTTTTACTCTCTAGGTGGGCTAGCTCATTGCTACTAATACTAAAACAACAATAAGTAAACTCACTTCTTAGAACCTTATTAATATTTTTTAATGCCTCTCCTAGTGTGTTTTTCCCCAATTGATTAATCCAAGGATGCTCAGCAATCGTTTTTCTTGATGTCTTTGTTTGTCCATATATATATGGTTTATTGGTCGACAACATGGCCACCTCTCTAACAAACACCCCATTGTCTCCATCCTCCTCATCATCATTAAAGTATTCCTGAAGAACCTCAAATCGATAATCGTCAACATTATCTTTGAGTCTATCTGTCAAAAGAGCTGTTTCAGTGAGCCAAGACCTTAAAGTCTGAGAAACTTGTTTTTTTTCAGATATGTCTTCTATGCTTGCCCAGTTATTATTGGCTGTTCTGGTTTCTAAAATTTGAAATATATTTGGCATAAGTTGTTATATAAAAAAGGCTAGTCTAGCTATATTTTAAACTTTTCGATACTCGATTTGGTTGCCTACCCAGCGCTTAATCAGTTTTTCAGTGTGTTTAGGATATTTTTCTTCAAAGTCTGCACACCTTTTATTAATTTTTGGAAGCAGGTATGCGTCTCTTGCAATGTCTGCAATTTTTAATCCAATAATCCCTTTTTGTTTGGTGCCCAGCAACTCTCCTGGCCCTCTAAGCTCAAGATCTTTTTCAGAAATATAAAAACCATCATTACTCTCTCGAATTGAGTTCAACCTCATTTTAGCCATTGATGATAAAGGCTTCTTGTAAATCAATATACATATGCTTTTATGTTCTCCTCTGCCAACTCGCCCTCTAAGCTGATGCAACTGTGAAAGGCCTAGTCGTTCTGAGTTTTCAATAACCATGATGCTTGCATTAGGAACATCGACCCCTACCTCGATAACTGTTGTTGCAACCAATACATCTTGTTTACCGTTTTTAAAATCTAACATTGCTTTTGTTTTTTTCAATGTGTCAAGCTTCCCATGAACAAGTCCTATACTGCTTTTTTTCAGTTTTGTTTTAAGGTTTTTATATGTTGTTTCAACAGCCTCAAAATTTAATTCTTCAGACTCTTCAATCAAAGGACACACCCAATATACCTGTCTCTTTTTTTTAATTTCATTAATAACTTTTAAGACCACATCTTGTCTTCTTTCATCTGAAATCACCACTGTGTCAATAGTGCCCCTGCCTTTAGGCAGCTCGTTTATTACCGAAGAGTCCAAATCTCCATATGCGGTCATAGCAAGCGTTCTTGGTATGGGTGTAGCCGTCATAATAAGTTGGTGTGGAACGGCTCCCATGTTTGATTTTTTCATCAAACTTAATCGTTGATCAACCCCGAATCGATGTTGCTCATCCACTATTGCTAATGCGAGGTTGTTATAATTAACTGCGCCCTGAAACAAAGCGTGGGTTCCTATAATAATGCTCGACATACCGCTCTCAATAGAGTCTAGTATGTGTTTTTTTTCTTTAGTGGGTAGTTTGCTTTTAAGTAAAACCGTCTTAATTCCTAGTGGGTCAAACCAAGCTCTTAGGTTGTTATAATGTTGTTCGGCAAGAAGCTCTGTTGGCGCCATAAAGGCAGCTTGTGCTCCGCTGCCTGCTGTTATTGCTATGGCTAGTGCCGCTACAACCGTCTTACCTGAACCAACATCACCCTGAAGCAACCTCATCATTGGTCTTGGCAATTTAAGATCTTCTTCTATCTCATTGACTACTCTTTTTTGTGAGTCGGTTAAAATAAAAGGGAGCTGTTTTATTAAGCTCTTTTTCTCGTCTGTATTTTTTAAAGCAATTGCTTTGTTTTTCTGGGTTGTTTTTTTTATCCTTTTTAAGGCCAGTTGGTTAGCAATAAGTTCTTCTATTACTAGCCTTAGTTTGGCTGGAGGAAAACTCTTTTCTTGCTCCTCTTTGGCAGGGGAATGAATTGCTTGAAGGGCTTCCTTTAAGGACATCAACCCAAACAAAGAGGTGATATCTTTTGGCAACAAATCCTCAACTAGATGTAATTGAGAGTCTAGCGCTAATTTGATTGTGCTTCTTAGTCTGTTTTGTGACAGCCCTTTTGTTGTTGGATACACGGGTGTTAATGTTGGAGATAGTGGGGGTATGTTGTCTGGGTTGATAATTTGATATTCTGGGTGAATGATCTCCACCCCTGTAGATGTTTTTCTAACCCTTCCAAAACAACGAACTAAGGTATTTCTAGACAGGTTTGTAGCCTGTTGTTTAGAAAAACTAAAAAAACGAAGAGTTATTATTCCTGTGTCATCAGAGATTTGTGATAAAAGTGTTCTTCTCCCCCTATAAACAATATTGGTCAATAAAACATTTCCCTGTATTAAAACTTGTTGATCATGGCTTACAGCTCCAATTGGCACAGTTGATGTTCTATCCTCATATCGTATTGGCATTAAAAACAATAAATCTTTTTGCTTGTGAATATCTAGTTTTGTCAACTTTTCAGCAATAGCAGGTCCAATGCCTTTTAAACTTGTTAGGTCGTCAGACATCGTTTTATCAATTACTTTTGTAGGGGAACCTGGGCAACAGCCTCTATCTCTATAGGCACACCTTTAGGTAAGGCTGACACCTCAACAAGTGCTCGAGCAGGATAGGGAGTGCTAAACAATTTCAACATTACTTCATTAACCACATCAAAGCCTTTTATGTCGGTTAAATAAACATTGAGTTTTATAATGTTTTTTAGTGTAGCTTTTTGCTCTAAAAGGATAGCCTCTATGTTTATAAATATCTGGTTTGTTTGTTTTTTTAGGCTTCCTTTCACCAACTTTCCAGACTTATCCAAAGGTATCTGGCCAGAGAGAAAACAAAAGCCATTATAATTTATAGCTTGAGAGTATGGGCCAATTGCTTGGGGTGCGTTTGTTGTTTTTACTTCCTTAATGCTCATTAATGCATGCTCCTAGTAACTTTTTTTACGCTTTGCAAAACTCTAATTTGTTTAATAATGTCTGCAAGGTATTTTCGGTTTTCTACTTGTATTTGGAACAATAAATCAACCGTGTCGTCCTCATACTCTGTTGCAATCGAAACCTGTTCAACATTACAGCCATTATCAGCAATTTTGCCAGCAATTTCAGCAAAAGAGCCTGGCTGGTGTTTTGCGTGAACCGTGATTTCTGTTGCTAACATATGATCAACACTATCAACCCACTCCACCCCAATCCAGCGACTTACCTCTTTTATAAAAGAGTTTACATGCAGGCATTTTCTTCTATGTATAACAAGGCCTTTAACCTTGCTTAGGTGCCCAATAATGATGTCTCCAGGAATTGGGTGGCAACAATTTGCAAACGTGATAGACACACCCTCAGTGCCTTTAATTAATAATGGGGACTGGTTTAAACTATTATTATGATCTAGTTGTTCGCCTAACATCATTTGTGCGATAAGTAATGGGTTTTTATCGCCAAGTCCAATGGTTTCATAAAGCTCTTCTGTGTCTTTTAGGGCTAAACGATCCAACAAAAGCTGGAGTTGTTTTTTTGAAATATTTCTTTGTTTTTTTCCAAGTGTGTTCAAGGCATTACTAAACAATCGTTTTCCTAATGCAATTGTTTGTGTGCTTGTTAAGTTTCTTAGGTACCCCCTAAGATTGTTTCTTGCTTTTACTGTTGTAATAAATGACAGCCAGTTAGGGTCTGGATTAGAGTTTTTAGAGGTCAATATTTCAACAGTTTGACCGCTTTCAATTACTGTTCTCAGAGGCACCTGTATTTTGTTGACTTTTGCACCTATACAGCTGTTTCCCAAGTCACTGTGAACGGCATATGCAAAATCAACACATGTTGCTTTGGACGGCAGTCTAAAAATTTTTCCTTCGGGACTAAAAACATAGACTTTATCAGGGAATAGGTCCACCTTAACACTTTCTAAAAACTCCTCTGGGTGGCTGACGCCTTGGATTTCTTGAATGGATGCCAGCCACTCTCTGGCTTTAGTTTGGGGTGTTGAGTCCGTTGGGTTTTCTGATTTATATTTCCAATGAGCGGCTATGCCGTTCTCAGCTACACGATGCATTGCTTTTGTTCTAATTTGGACCTCAATAGGTGTTCCGCTAGGGCCTAATAAACTTGTATGAATTGATTGATAGCCATTCACCCTAGGAATTGCTATGTAGTCTTTAAACTTGCCCATAATTGGCTTATACACTTCATGAACCAAGCCAAGCACTTGGTAGCAGTCATGAATGTCGTCTACAATAATTCTTAGTCCATACATATCTACAATTTGATCTAGCGACAAATGTCTTTTTTTCATTTTCTTATAAACACTGAAAATGTCTTTTTCTCTTGCCTCTATATCATGAAGGACCTGCTCGTCTTTTAGTTTGTTGGAAATTCTGGTTGAGATTTTTTTTAAAACTTTTTTTTGATTTCCAAGCCTTCTTTTTAAGCCTTTGCTTATTATTTTATATCTATAAGGATAGGCAAACTTAAATGCTTCTTGTTCTAATGCTATTTTCATACTAAAGATGCCTAGCCTGTTGGCAATTGGTGCGTACACCTCTAGGGTTTCCTTACCTATTCTCATTTGTTTTTTTTGATCTAGGGCGCCTAAAGTTTGGATGTTATGGAGCCTATCAGCTAACTTAATTAAAATAACCCGGATGTCTTTAACCATAGCAAGCATCATTTTTCTAAAGCTTTCCGCCTGCCTTTGGTTGTTGTCAGCATACTCTATTTGATCTAATTTACTTACCCCATCAACCAAAGAAAACACCTCACTACCAAACTCTCTCTCTATAATGATTTTGTCGAGAGTTGTGTCTTCTAACACATCATGCAGTAACCCAGCAGAAACAGTCTCTTTATCTAATTTTAGTCCTGCGAGTGTTGTTGCAACTGCGGTTGGGTGGTGAATATATGGTTCGCCTGACATTCTGGACTGATGCTCATGCGAAACACTTGAGAATATATAGGCTTTTTTTATAAACTCTTTATCTTCTGTGTTTAAATAGTCTAGATTGCTTAGAAGCTGCTTTAAAAGCTTGGGTGGTCTTTTTTGTAGCATTAATGCTGCCGATTCAAGAATATTGTCCATAGAGATATTATGTTATACCTAATAAACAATATAAAACATTGCTAGAAAAAATATTTTTACTTAAAGGGCCTGCCCCCGCCATTATAAAAGTCAAAAAGTTAGTCTTGTTCCGTTTTGGCAAGCTCTTCGGCTAGTTCTTTTTCTAGATCGTTTTCAGTTTTATGAAAATCAGGATTGTCCAGATGGCCATCAGCAATTTCTCTTAAGGCTAAAACCGCTGGCTTGTCATTCTCGTCGTCATCAAGAAGGGTTTCTGATCCATTAGCTATTCTTCGTGCACGCTTTGCAGCTAAATTAACCAGGTTGAAAACTCCATCTGTATGCTCTAAACAATCTTCTACTGTGACTCTTGCCATGTTTTACTTACTCAAAAAAAATTAAGAAAGGACAAGCCTACTTGGTTGAAAAGATAAGTCAAACACTTTGTTTTTATATTTTAAAACTATTAATAATTGATAGTTCTTTTTCACTAATGGGTTTGTTGTTGCCATCATACTGTTTAACAAACCCTAGGATCTCGTCGCATGTTAACTCTAGCTCATTATTAATAAACGTTGCATCAAAGTTAACATATTGTTGTATGTCGTTAATCGCCTCTTTAAATCTCAGGTCGATTTGTCCCACGGAATCAGTGCCTCTTTTCTCTAGGCGTTTTTTAAGCTCTCCCTTAGATGGAGGTATTAAAAACAAAGTCAAACACCCAGGGTCTTCTTTTCTAACTTGGTTTGCTCCCTGCCAATCTATTTCCAAAATCACAGTTTTATCTCTTTCTATCATCTGGCTAACCTCTTTTTTTGGTGTGCCATAAAAGTTACCAAAAACCTCTGCGCACTCAAAAAACCTTCCTTCTGCTGCCATTGTGTGAAAAACATCGGCGCTAACAAACCTATAATCATCGCCGTCTATTTCATTGTCTCTTTTGGGTCTTGTTGTATATGAAATAGAGGCAACCATATTGGGGTTGCTCTGAATAAGCTTTCTAACAACTGTAGTTTTGCCTGTACCAGAAGGGGCTGAAATTATTAATAATGATGTCTTTTTAACTAGCATTTAACTGAAGCAATATAAAATTATTAGAGATTAATAGCTAAGTATATTCTATTATTTATTTGATGAAAATTAAGACTTTAGTGTTGGCCTCTTCTAATACCCATAAGGCAAATGAAATCAAAATGATATTAGGAAGCGGCTATCAGATCAAAACACAACAAGAGTTTGATGTTCCTTATGTGCCCGAAACAGGAAAAACTTTCACTGAAAACGCTTATATAAAAGCAAGACACCTATCTGAAAATATTTCTCTGCCTGTCATCGCAGATGATTCTGGCTTAGAGGTTTCTGCTATTAACAATGAGCCTGGTATATTTTCAGCAAGATACGCTTATGAGGGAGCAACCGATGGAGAAAACATAAGCAAACTCTTGCGTGCGCTAAAAAACATACCTGCCTCAAAAAGAGAAGCTAAGTTTATATGTTCACTAGCCTTCGTTGATAGCTCAACCATAAAGAAGGCTAGCTACTTTATTGGAGAATGGCATGGAGTAATTGTAGACAAGAAAAAAGGGCTACATGGTTTTGGTTACGACCCAATATTTTTTATACCATCATTAAAAAAAACTGCTGCTGAACTAACAGATGAGGTAAAAAATAAAATAAGCCACAGAGCTATAGCCATTAACAAACTAAAATATTATATGGAAAGCTAGCAAGCACTAAAGTGGGGGCAAAAAAATAAAATGGCGTTAAATCAATAAGCTAGGAATCAAAAGCAGCTGTTTTTTTCAAAATAATTTCTCTAATAGCCCAATGACCAAAGGTTAAAGAATTAAACAATTATACACAACCCAAAACAGGTCTTGTTATTCCTGCATGTAGATAGGCTGTCTTTCACACATATTACAATAGATCAGCGCTCTATCTAGCTGATATATATAGGTATATATGTTTTCTGTATATTTTTTGTACAATTTTAAACTTTCCATATAAAACAACCAACAGAAGACTTTTTTTTACACTTATCCACAAATTTACCCACAGATTTTGTGGATAAGAAATTCATAATTTTGAGAATCTGCTTCAGATTTTCTTGAAAAAAGATGTCCAACTGGTTATGCTTGCCACCCTTAAAAAATTCTTATGGTTTTTTAAATAAACAAAAATAACAACTCAAAGGAAGATGGCCGTGAAAGCAGATACACACCCTGATTATAACGAGATTAAAGTAACATGTTCTTGTGGGGATTCCTTTGTCACAAAGTCCACATTAAAAGAAGACCTTAGTATAGAAGTGTGCTCCTCTTGCCACCCTTTTTATACTGGGCAGCAAAAAATTGTTGATACAGCTGGACGGGTTGATAAGTTTAGAAAACGTTTTGGGATTCGGTCGTCTTAATGATCGCAATTAGAATCTCTTACTAAACAAAAAAAATACATGCCCCAAAATAAAAAACCAATAACTCTTAGCAACAATGAGTATACCGCTGAGCTAAATATTAAAGACCCCGCAATAGGTCCTTCTGTTATTGATTTGGCAAACCTACATAAAGAAACCGGCTTATTTACATATGACCCCTCATACTCTTCAACAGCCAGCTGCGAAAGCAAAGTAACCTATATAGATGGCAACGAAGGTATTCTTGAATATAGGGGATACCCTATAGAGCAATTGGCAAGCAAAAGTACTTACCTTGAGGTTTCCTACCTTTTGTTTAATGGAAACCTTCCAACAAAAGAAAGCCTGTCTGAGTTTAGGCACAATGTAAAACACAATATGTTCTTAGACACCAACTTAAACCAATTGTTTGGTGGTTTTTTACCTAACGCCCATCCTATGGGAATGTTGATGAGTTCCGTAGCCGCTCTTTCAACTATTTACCATGAAGATATTGATATCAGAAACCCCCATCATAGAGAAGCCTTCTTTTTTAACATTTTAGGAAAGATGCCTGTTTTAGTGGCAACAATCTTCAACCAAATTAATGGTACAAAAACAGGTAGTTATAATGAAGAAAGAAGCTACGCTGAAAACATTTTAACTTTGTTTTTTGATGGACAAGGTGATTATGAAATAAACCCTGTTTTTTCAAAAGCATTGGATATTCTTTTAATCCTACACGCTGACCATGAGCAAAATTGTAGCACCTCGTCTGTGAGGCTTGCTGGAAGCTCAGGAACAAACCCTTATGCTGCAATTGCATCTGGAATAGCTGCTCTTTGGGGTCCATCTCATGGAGGAGCAAATGAGGCAGTGGTTAGGATGTTAAAAGAAATCGGATCTCCTAAAAATATCCCCACATATATCGAAAAAGCAAAAGACAAGTCAGACCCTTTTAAGTTAATGGGCTTTGGTCATCGTGTTTATAAAAACTTTGACCCAAGAGCGACAATCATCAGGGGAGAGTGTCATAAGGTTTTGGAACAGCTGGACCAAGACAACAACCCAATGTTTGAGCTTGCGCTGCAATTAGAAGAAATTGCCCTTAATGATCAATATTTTGTTGACAGAAACCTGTATCCAAATGTTGATTTTTACTCTGGTGTAATTTATCAAGCAATGGATATACCAAAAGAAATGTTTACAGTTATGTTTGCTCTAGCAAGAACTGTTGGCTGGGCTACACATTGGTGTGAAATGATGGAAAACCCTTCTTTAAAAATTGGACGCCCGAGGCAGCTGTACCTAGGAAGCAAAAAAAGAAACTACGTCGCTATTGACCAAAGATAAAAACATTTATCTCTTCAACTCCTGCCCTTTTTTGTCCTACTATACGATATAAGCAGATTAAACTTCATTATTATGGGTGACCTAAAAAACAGAATATTTCTCATCGGACCAATGGGGTCAGGAAAAACAACGGTTGGAAAAAGGCTAGCCCCAATGTTAGGCAAAACCTTTTGTGATACAGACAATGAGGTTGAATTAAAAACTGGAGTTAACATCTCTTATATTTTTGATGTAGAAGGAGAGGAGGGTTTTAGAAAAAGAGAATCAGTGGTTTTGTTTGAAAAAGCACAGCTGGATAATATTGTTATCTCAACGGGCGGTGGAATAATAGAGTTGAAAGAAAACCGTGAGATTTTGAAAAATGGGTATGTTGTTTATTTAAAAACAGGTCTTGCAACACAAAAAGAAAGAGCGTCTCCAAATGAAAACAGGCCCATGCTGTTAAACACAGACCCAGAAAAACAACTGAAAAATCTTATGGTCAAGAGAAAGTCGCTCTATGAGGAATCTGCAGATCAGGTTATTATAACCGATGGGCTTACCCCCAAAGCAGTCGCTAAAAAAATTTTTGAAGCAATAAAATGAATAAAGAAATAGTTAATTTAAACCGCCAAAGCTACCCAATTTTTATTGGTACAGACTCCAGTCTTTCGGCTGAAGCTGTTGCTAGTTTTATTGTTGGCAATGATGTTGCAATTATTACCAACGATGTTGTTGGTCCTTTGTATTTAGAAGAGTTAATACAAACAATTAAAGACAAAAATATTGTCCGCTACATTCTTAATGATGGCGAACAAGAAAAGAGGTTAAAAACCGTCCATAAGATCATAGATAAGCTTCTCGATGAAGGTTTTGGAAGAGACGCAACCCTTATATCACTTGGTGGAGGTGTCGTTGGAGACATAACAGGTTTTACCGCTTCTATTTTTATGAGAGGAATAAACTTCATACAAATACCCACCACTTTGTTAGCACAAGTAGATGCTTCTGTTGGCGGTAAAACCGGTGTCAATCACCCTCTTGGAAAAAACTTAATTGGAAGCTTTTACCAACCAGAATGTGTGGTCTGCGATCCTCGATTTTTAAAAACCCTAAAAAATAAACAATTGTCTGAGGGTTTGGCAGAAATAATCAAATACGGCCTTATTTATGATGCAGAGTTTTTTAGTTTTCTTGAGCAAAACCTCTCTAAAATTATTGCTTTAGATAAAGGTGCTATGGGTCATGCAATACAGCGGTCCTGCCAAATAAAGGCAGCTATAGTCTCTCAAGATGAAAAAGAAAAATCCATTAGGGCGATTCTGAATTTTGGCCATACTTTTGGTCATGCTATTGAGACATTAATAGGCTACGACCACTGCTCTCATGGTGATGGTGTTGCGATTGGAATGGTTTTAGCAACGAAGCTTTCTGAGTTAATGGGAATGGTTTCAGGTGATGACACTAGCCGTATAATAAAACTTCTAGAGGCGGGAGGCCTTCCTGTTTCACTTCCTGATCTTGATAGTGATCAAATCATTAATGTTATGTTAAAAGACAAGAAGGTTAAAGACAGAAAAATACAATTAGTTCTGCTTAAAAAAATGGGAGAAGCTTATTTAACCTCTGACTACCCCGAAAAGAAACTGAACCAATTACTAGGCGGAAAATAAATGGCTATAAATAACAAAGATCGATTAATATTTGCTTTAGATGTGCCTGAGGTTGATAGGGCCAAAGAGCTTGTTTCTGAATTGGGTGGCAGTGTCTCTTTTTATAAAATTGGCATGGAACTAATGATGACGGGTCAGTATTTTAGCTTGCTTGATTGGTTAGTAAGGAAAGAAAAAAAGGTCTTTGTGGACCTAAAGCTATTTGATGTTCCTGCAACGGTTTCAAAATCGGTTAAGCGTTTAAGTCAAAGAGGGGCTTATTTTACAACCATTCATGGAAACCAAAGCATGATGGAAGCTGCGGCATCTGAGAAAGGTGATTTAAAAATACTAGCTGTTACTGCGTTAACTAGTTTGGACCAAGGTGACATTAATGACATGGGTTTTGATTGTGATATACAAGATTTGGTAGTCTCTAGAGCCAGAAGAGCATTTGCCGCAGGTTGTGATGGGATTGTGGCTTCAGGAATGGAGCTTGAGCATATTAGGGGTGAGGTGGATGACAAGTTGCTAATTGTAACCCCTGGAATTCGGCCCGTAGAAAACAGACCAACAGACGATCAAAAAAGGATTGTTACTGTTCAGCAAGCCTTTCAAAGAGGAGCAAATTATATTGTTGTTGGACGACCAATACAGAATGCCGAAAGCCCTAGACAAGCCGCAGAAAGCATACAAGAATCCATTGGGTTAGCCATTAATTAAATTTAAATACTTTTTCTCGTTCAAAACCCTAATAGACAGTTCTTTTGCTTTCTCAAGTTTTTTATTACCAACGTTTTCTCCGCATACCAAAATATCAGTCTTGGAAGAAATAGTATCCTGGGTTTTTGCGCCTAGTGCCTCTGCATTGTTTTTCATCTCATCACGAGTCCCAAAATTCATCTTTCCAGAAAACACAATGCTCAGCCCTGAGATAGGTGAGTCAATTTTTTCCATCGTAGAAAGGATTGGGGTCTCTAACAGGTTAAACCCAAGTCCTAACATATAAACAATGCTTGTTTTTTGCTTTATAAGTCCCTCTCTAATGGCTTGAGCTGACAAACTAGCAAAACCATCAATATTGCCTATCTGTTCTTCTGTTAGGTCAAACACATCTCTTAATGTTGTGTTTTGGAGCAGGCGTTTTGAGTCTCCCTTACCGAGTTGGGAAATCCCAAAACCAGCTAGAAACCTCCAATCTTCTATTTCAGCACTGAGGGCACGATTAAGCTCGCTTCTTAGATTCTTTGCTTGCACCCCTCCAAAGCCAGCTTTTACAAAATCTTCTTCGTTAGAGGAAAAAATTCTCTCCAATGTATTTATTTTAGACAAAATCATTTTTTCTATGCTTTTTGGCCCAAACCCATCTACTTGTCCATGCAGTTTGAAAAAATGCACCAATGAGGAGGCCATTTGAGCGGGGCAGTCGTCGTGATTAGAGCAAACAAGAAAATCAGAATCCCAAAACAAGTCGGTCTTGCATGAGGGGCAGTTATTTATAATGCTTGTTCTTTTTGTAGTTTGATTTACTGACACAATTTTAGGAATCACCTCTCCAGAACGCTCAACCTCAATAACTGCACCTGCTCCCAGTCTTAAGGACTTTACATTACCTGCATTATGGGCTGTTACTCTGGATACGGTTGCTCCTGAAAGCTCAATGGGGTCAACCTCTAACACGGGTGTCACTCTGCCCGTCCTCCCAGTTTGCCAGGTAATCTGTTTAACCCTTGTTTGTTTTGTTGGGGAGCGTTTCTTTATCGCTATTTGCCATCGATTATGATGGTTTGTTGCGCCCAACAATGCTTTCATTTTAGCGTGTGTAATCTCAGCTACTATACCGTCGGTAGGGTAAACACAGTCTTTAATAATTTGGTCTTGTACTCTCTCGTGTTGCTCAATTAACTCACTAAAACTGCCCTCCCAACGATCCAATGAAGTGTAAGGAACAAAGCGCACAACTTTTTCCTTCAGTGCCTGTATAAAGTCTTTGTTGACCTCGTCAGAGTTCACCACACCAACACAAATGTTTCTTGGGTGTGAATAGCCTAGTTTTTTAATGTGTTTGTCAAAATATTCAGTCTCCATCACTAACTCGCCAACACCTGAAATGCCTTTTCCGGCATCCACAACTCCTTTATCAAAAACTGAGGTAATATCGTTTCCATGAATGCCATCGCCACGACTGGCCAACAAACCATCCTCTCTTCTCATGGCAGCCAGTCCATCTAGTTTTGCGGTGACGATGATTGTTATTGTGTTGGGGTCAATATTGTTTTTAGTAGCTTCTTTTTTAATGCGGTCAACCCACCTTTGTGTTTCCTCAACAGAATAAGATTTTTCAGTGCTGAGCATGGGTGCTGGGTGTTTTAGCCTAACCTCCCCAAGGTGTGGCTCCTGCTCAACCTCATGCAGAAAAGGGTGGCTGGGCTCACGCTTTTTTAACTCAGCCAAATACTGATGGTCATAGGTATCATCATCAATAATTGGTGCGCCACTTCTGTATGCTTGCGATGCTTTTTTTAAGAAGCCTACTAGCGCGTCAGTTGTGAGTAATTTAGGGTTGTTTTCATTCATAAACAAAAAAATTCTATGGTCTTATTTTACCATATCATCAAGCATATCTGTTGTTGAAATGAGGGTGTTTTAGTTCTTTGCTAACAAAGGCGAGATTTGGGTCCAGGTTGTTTTTTCAATTTCAATATGGCCATCCACATTGGGGTGTATTCCGTCTGACTGCATCATGTTATCGGTGACCATTTGTTTAAGTTTTCCTTGAATAAGTGTTAAGCCGTATTCGTTGGCTAAGCTTGAAAATATATCCTGAAAGCTTCTTGTGTAGGCCTCGCCATAATTGGGCGGCAGTTGTACGCCCATCAAAACAATTGTGATGTTTTTGTTTTGAGCGATATCAATCATATCCCTCATATTGTTTCTGACTGCCTTCAAAGATGTTCCCCTTAGGCCGTCATTCCCTCCCAGCTCTAAAATTAAAAAACTAGGTTGGTGTTTATCAATTAATTTAGGCAGTCGTGAAAGCCCTCCGGAAGTTGTATCGCCACTAATGCCTGCGTTAACAACGCTGTACTTCAAATTATTATTAATCAAACGTTGTTGCAATAAAGAGGGCCAAGCCTGCTCATAATCAACACCTAACCCAGCACTCAGGCTGTCTCCCAAAACAAGTATTTTTTGAAACCCATGGTCGTTTTCATCAGCAAAGTTTGCTGTTGACAGCAGTGTCAGTACAATGGCTACAAACAATAGAGAGTGCCTTGTGAAAGATTCAATTTTAGAAGTTAAAAACATTACCAAAGAAGTTAACAGTCCCGAGGGTGTTTTGACAATAATAAAAGGTATTAATTTATCTATTGCCTCTGGCGATGTTGCCTCTATTGTCGGACCATCTGGCTCTGGAAAAACTACCCTGCTTGCTATTATGGCCGGTCTTGACCTGCCAACCAACGGTTCGGTTCAGTTATTGGGCTCGGAAATTACAAGCCTTGATGAAGATAAAAGATCGCAAATCCGTGGCAAAGATGTGGGTTTTGTTTTTCAATCGTTTCACTTGCTGCCTAGGCTTTCCGCTTTGGATAATGTCATGTTGCCGCTGGAAATAAGTGGCTCAGAAAATATAGAAGAAAAAGCAAATGATGCTCTGGCACGTGTTGGTCTTGAAAAAAGAGTACAGCATTTTCCTAACCAGCTCTCTGGTGGGGAAAAACAGCGAGTCGCTATTGCTCGTGCAATGGTGAACAGTCCAAAAATTCTCTTTGCAGATGAGCCTACAGGCAACCTTGATAAAAGCAGCTCATCTGCAATCAGTGATCTTTTGTTCTCTGTTAACAAAACAATGGACACCACTCTGATTATTGTGACACACGACCTTGTTTTGGCTGAACAATGCAACACGGTCTATGAGCTTTCTGAGGGCGAACTTATATGCTAAGAGGCATTAGTCACGGGTTGAGAAAATTTTGGTCCGACCTAACCAGTGGTGACTTGCTTATTTTAGGTCTCTCAATTGTCTTAGCTGTTACTGCCATCTCTAGTGTCAGTTTTCTGGGTGATCGCTTAAAGTCCTCAATCAAACAACAGGCATCCGTTGTATTGGGAGCGGATCTTTCTTTTCGTTCTGCCTCTGAGTTAGGAACACAGTATTTAGAACGTGCTGAAGGCCAAGCGCTAAAAACAGCTGAGACGGTTTCCTTTTTAAGCATGGCGATTGCCAATGAAGACAACTTTCTCTCCTCCATTAAGGCCACGACTCCTACCTACCCCTTAAGAGGAAACCTCATTATTACAGATTTTAATGGTCAAGCCATTGAGCATACAGGCTCGCCCAAGAGAGGTTATTTATGGGTGGAGCCGAAGTTAGTGGAACAACTGAGCTTGGAACAAAACAATAAAATGACTATTGGCAATAAGAGCTTTGTTGTCGCCGGAGTTTTAAAAGATTTCCCAGATCGAAATGTTGGCTTTCTTGCCTTCTCCCCAACTATAATCGCCAACATAAATGACCTTAATGGTATGGGAGTTATTCAAACAGGCAGTCGTGTTGTCTATCGAAACCTTTTCTCAGGCTCTGAGAAAAACATCCGTGCTTTTGTCGAAAACGTTGGGCCTGTCCCGCCAGAAATCCGCGTACAAAAAATAGATGATGTTGGTGATCAGTTGGGAAGGACGCTTGATCGCTCCACTCGTTTTTTTAACCTTGCTGGGCTATTTACCATTATTATTGCAGCCATTTCCTCAATGATAGCTGCTCGTCGTTATGCTGAAAGACACTTGCTCAACACTTCATTAATGAAGGTTTTTGGGGCATCAAAAAACTTTATTGTCGCTTCTCAATTAACTCAGCTTGTTTTAATGGTATTGATTGCGACAAGTCTGGGTTTATTTTTTGGTTACTTGTTGCAGTCAATACTGATAGGTGTTTTAAAAGATCTACTTGGTGGGGATTTACCCAATGCTTCAATCAAACCTGTTGGCATTGGTTTTCTTACTTCGTTTTGCTTAGTTTTTGGTGCAGCATCTCCTTATTTAAAACTTTTAAGTGAGGTAGAGCCTATTAGAATATTGAGAAATGACTTTCATTTTAAATTAAAAAACAACATTGTAATATACTCGATTGCCTTGCTTACTCTGGTGGTTTTTTTGCTGCTTTTGTTTGAGGACGTCTTTCTTGTATTAAGCATCATTGCTGCCATGATAATACTGGCTATTATCCTGTATATCATTGGCTCATTGATGGTCTATTTATTATCTTTTTTCCAGTCGCCCTCTGGTATTGGTTGGAAGTTAGGGCTTAAAAACATTGTTCATAGGCGCAGTGAAAGCGTTTTACAAATTGTAGTGTTTGGTTTGTCTTTGATGTTTTTGATGGTGTTAGCTGAAACCAGAACTGACCTTATTGACTCCTGGAAAGAAACGCTTAGAGAAGACACACCTAATTATTTCTTTTTTAATATTCAAGATTATGAGCTGCCAGAAATAAAAGCCTACCTAGATGGTGAGCTTAAAAAAACACCCGTTTTCACTCCTCTAATAAGAGGTAGGTTGCTATCGGTTCAATCCAAATCTGGAGAGTTGGCTGAATCGGGAGAGATGATTGATAGAGAGTCCAACCTCACTTGGTATGATGCCCTACCAGACAACAACCAAGTGATTGAGGGCTCTTGGTGGGGCAATAAAAAAGATGAGAAAACGGAGGTTTCTGTTGACTCTGGAATTGCAGCCTCAATGGATTTATCAATCGGGGATCAATTAAATTTTGCTGCTGGGGGTACCAGCTTTACAGCGACTGTAAGTAGTTTCAGAGAAGTAACCTGGGAGAGCTTTGCCCCGAACTTCTTTTTTGTTTTATCCCCAAAACTGGGTAGAGACCTGCCTCAGTCTTATATCACCAGCGTTCAAATGCCAAGTGATAACAAGCAAATTAACAAAGGTTTTGTTGAGCGCTTTCCAACGGTAACCAGTGTTGATCTGAATGCGGCCCTACAACAAATAAGATCCATCATTGGTAGTGCCTCATTAGCAGTTCAATATATTTTTATCTTGGCTTTGGTTGCTGGAATACTAACGCTCATTGCTTCAATCTTTTCGAGCGCAGATCAACGCAAAAGAGAAAGTGCAATCCTTCATACCTTGGGAGCCAAACGATCTAAAATCTTTCAGTCCGTTGCCTCAGAGTTTTTAGTCCTAGGTTTGCTCTCAGGCTTAACTGCGGTTCTCGCTGCGACTTTATTCTCAGGCTTTCTCTCAACACAAGTGTTTGACTTAAGTTATAGTCCCAATCTGCTTATATTGGGTCTTGGGTTTTTGGTAGGAGTTTTATCTATCTCTATAGCTGGTACTCTTGCGATAAGAAAAACAATTTATACCTCGCCAGTAATTACACTAAGGAACTCATAAAAATCACAGAGCGTGTCTATTTTTGAAAAAACCCTTTCGTCATTAAAGATATTAAACGACTGGCGCGCCCAATAGTTCTCAACCCTATAGCCTTTAACTTATAATGTTGAGGGTCTATATTGAACATTAAACCTCTGTATCCCTATTATATATTGGTTATTTACTCTTCAGCCACCCTTATATGTTGGATATTATATATATTAATTATATACAATGTTTTATATATATATATAATATTTATATGTCGATAAGAAGAGAAAGGTTTAAGCGCTTATGGCCCAAAAGGCTTGAAAAAGCTCTATGGCATATACAATCTATAGGCAAGTTGTCTGAAAAGACAAATTATATATATGAGCCTAGAGAGGTTGAGGCAATAAAATCACAATTAAATATAGCCCTAACAGAAGCAATGCTTAGGTTCGATGCTGGTGTGGACAATAACATAGAAGAAGAAACGAATGACGCCACCAACAAGGCTTTAAATGCTTTGCTTTATAGGATTGAAAAAACAGAGAAAGCAAACAAGCTTTTAAGAGATCAAATCAATAGTATCGCTATAGCAAAAGATGTTCTAGAAGCAGAGGTTTTAGGTTTACAGGATTTAATTGGCAAAACCTCAGACAGGTTATCTAGAGAAATTAACCACGTTAAAAGCAGTGGTCGTCTAGCAATCCCGAAGGTTTAACATGGGTCGCTAGCCCCCTCCGTCACCGCCGCCTCCTCCTCCATCACCGCCCCCGAACATAGTGCCGGCGCCAGCATCGCCGCCTTGTGCTGCCATGACAGAAAGTATTACTGTTGATATTTGGTCTCTGCCAACACCAGAAGCTACTGTAATTTTATCTTTTGTAAAATCAGCCATTTGCTCTACCTCACTTGTCTTTCCATTTGTTTGGTCGACCAATAGTGTTTTTTTCTTTGAGGTTAAATAAACTTTCTTGCCAGAAATAAAAAGAATAAAAGACCCTCTGCGAACAAAACCAGCAAACTTTTCCTCAAAAATAATTTTTCCACTTCTTAGGTTAAGCTTACAAACCTTTCCATCTTTGTTTATATAAAACATATCATCTTTTAGGTAGTGGGGAATAATATATGATTTTATTAACTCGCTTCTCCAAAGAATATCTCCTGATTTAGCATCAACCATATAATGTATATGTTTTGTACCCCATTTGTTTACGCATTGAGCAAAAAGATACTTGTCATAAGTTGTCATAATTCCTGGGGTGTCCTCTATGTCTAGGCTCCATGTGGGCACTTGCTCATCCATATCGTAGCGCGCTATAGCTTTTTTTTTGCCTAAAAATACTTCGCTTCTTTCCATTTTTTTTCCTGTTTTTATTATTGCAATGGTTGGTTTTTTTGCTCAAAAGCATAGGCCATATTTATTACCTCTCTATCATGCCATTCGCTAGAAATAAATGACAGTCCCACTGGCAAACCTTTTACAAAGCCTAAAGGTATGGTGATATGTGGATATCCAGCCATAGCTGCATAGCCGCCTATTCCCCAAGAGAGTTGTTTTTGAGTTGCAGCTGCATCGCCTCCCTCATAATCAATCTCCCAGGCCGGACCTTGAGTTAGGCCAACAATGGCATTTAGTCCTTTCTTTTTTAACAAACTATTAAAATGTTTTATGGAAACGCTTTTGGTTTTTTTTAGAGCCGCTAAATACTTTTCTTTTTGTCCATGGGTTTCCTCGCTAAAAAGAAAAATGCTCTGGTCAAAGTGGGTGAGCACGCTGTCTTTATTTTTACGATTAAAATCAATAAGCTCTTTTAGGTTTTTTGGTTGGTCTAGGCCTTGCGAGAGATATTTGTTTATTCCCTCTCTAAACTCATACAAAAGAACAAAGAACTCTTCTTCTCCTGGGTAGGTTGTTTTATTGGACAACATAACCACCTTTGCTCCAGCGGCAATCAAAACTTTTTCTGCCTTGTTAATTAGTCTTTTTTCCTCTGGCTCATCTGTGGAGGCAGACATCAGACCCACCACCTTGCCCTGTAAGCTTTTTTTACTGAGGTTTGAAAAAAAGTCTAGCTCCATGGTTTTTGGTATTTTTAAAGTCTTTGGATCCTTGGGGTCCGGGCCAGCGATATAGCTTAAAAGTCTTGCTGCTTCTGTTACGCTCCTCCCCATTGGTCCCGCTGTATCTTGAGAGTGGGAGATAGGAATAATTCCACTTCGGCTTACAAGGCCAACTGTCGGCTTTATCCCAACCACACCATTAATGGAGGCAGGGCATGAAATAGAGCCATTGGTTTCTGTGCCAATTGCAACACTAACCAGACCCGCCGCGACAGCAACGGCTGAGCCTGAGCTTGAGCCACAAGGATTTAGGTTTGCTCCATATGGGCTCACTGTTTGACCGCCTAAGCTAGACCATCCGCTTACTGATTGGGTTGATCTAAAATTGGCCCACTCAGAAAGGTTTGTTTTTCCAACAATATAATACCCTCCGCTTTGCAAGCGCTTAACCAGGTGTGCGCTTTTCTTGGGCTGATTGTTTTGCAATGCAATTGAGCCTGCCGTATTTGGGAGTCCCTCAACATCAATATTGTCTTTGACTCCTAGCGCTATAGGTATTAAAGATAGGGCTTCAATTTTTTTTATTTCTTTGTCTATATCTTCCTTGGCAACAACAGAAATAAAAGCATTATATTGGTCATTGTCTTTTACTGATCCCCATATATTACTGCTTAAAAAAAGTGCAAAAAAAACTATTAAGAATAAGTGCTTACTCATTCGTATCTGTTTTTTAGTAATGCGTACTCAGAAATTTTTGTCCACTGCTCGACAGTCTTTTTATAATCTGAATAAGACTTGTATACTTTTGCAAAGCGTTCGTCTCGCCCTACGATCTCATTGATAATCTCTTGAGTCGATTTTTTAAATGCCCTCATTACATCTTTTGGAAAAGGAAAGATTTTAATATCCTCCATGGTCTTAATTTGCTGTAAGGCAAATGCATTTCTAGCCATAAACTCAGCGAGCATTGTGTCATTGGTCGCGCTTGCTGCAATATCTACTATTGCCTTAAGGTCTTTTGGAAGCTCATTATATGCGTCTTTATTAACAATACACTCTAGTGTGGGTCCACCCTCATGCCAGCCTGGATAGTAATAGTTTTTAGCTACTTTGTGCATGCCAAAAGTAAGATCGTTATAAGGGCCAATCCATTCTGCCGCATCAATAGTTCCGGTTTGAAGCGCTGTAAAAATTTCACCGCCTGGCATTGCAACAGGAGTGCCTCCGTTGCGTCTTAATACTTCTCCACCAAAACCTGGGATTCTCATTTTTAGTCCTTTAAGGTCAGCAACCGAACTTATTTCTTTTTTAAACCAGCCTCCCATTTGACAACCCGAGTTTCCACAAGGAAATGGCCTGAGGTTAAAAGTATCGTAGAGTTCTCGGTAGAGCTCTAGACCGCCGCCATAATAAAGCCAGCCATTCATTTCCATGGCATTCAAGCCAAAAGGTAGCGCTGTAAAAATTTGAGTGGCTTCAGTTTTGCCTCGCCAATAGTAGGCTGCTCCATGGCCCATTTCAGCCCCGCCGCTTGAAACATAATCAAATACCTCAAATGCTGGTACCAGCTCACCCGCTCCAAATATTTTTATCTTAATCCTTCCTCCTGAAGCCCTTTCAATGCTCTTGGCCATCCTAATTGCTCCTGTACCAAGGCCGGGAAAGTTTGGTGGCCACGTTGTGACCATTTTCCATTTAAATGTTTTCTTTGTTTGTGCTTTTAATTTGCTTGTTGCTGCTATTCCTGCTGCTCCAGCCCCAAGTATTAAATCTCTTCTTTTCATTTGGCTTCCTTGTTGTTTTTCTGGTAAAACATTTAAGTTGTTTGTAAATAATACCGATGTAAAGCTAAGGTATAAAGGAACTTATCATGATTGCTTTAATACAAAGAGTAACGGAAGCGTCGGTTGTAATTAACGGCTCTGTTTTTTCATCCATTGGCAAAGGCTTGTTGGTCTTGGTTGGGGTAGAGTTGAGCGACACAGAGTCAAGCGCACTTCGTCTTTCAAAAAAAATATTGGATTTGAGGGTTTTTGATGATGCCTCTGGGCTGATGAATCTTAGTGTTTTAGATATAAAGGGTGAGGTCTTAATGGTCCCAAACTTTACACTTGCAGCAGACACCTCGAGGGGAAACAGGCCTGGCTTTTCTACTGCACTAAAGCCAGACTTGGCAGAGCCTTTATTTGACAGCCTATATAAAAGCACAAGAGAACAGCTAGGTTCTACAAAACAAGGAAAGTTTGGTGCTGATATGCAGGTGGGCTTGGTCAATGATGGGCCCATAACAATTTCATTGAAAATAAACAATCCATGATATGATTATGTTCAACTTAACAAACAAGATTAAGAGGTAAGTTATGGGAGCAAGTGGAATAAGTATATGGCAACTTCTGATTGTCCTTTTGATTGTGGTTTTAATCTTTGGCACCAAAAAAATCAAAGACATTGGTGGCGATCTTGGCGGAGCAATTAAAAGCTTCAAAAAAGGCATGAACGAGGTCAAAGAGGTTGAAAATGACTTGTCAGACCTTGGTGAAGAGTTGACCAGTTCCATGGAAGAGCCTTCAGACTCTGACGATTCAGAAAAGTCCTAAACTGCTATGTTTGATGTTGGTTTTTGGGAGATGCTGCTTTTGTGTGCTCTTGGCTTGGTCGTGCTTGGGCCGGACAAACTTCCAAAAATAGCGCTCAGCATTGGTAATTATATTGGTCGTGCAAGATCTATGGTCGCTGCTTTTACCAGACAAATGAGACAAGAAATTGAACTGACTCCCAATAGGCCCATGTCGCCCAAAGAGAATAAAGAAAGCCCCGCCAAGGCAACTCAGCCGGAAGAAGAAACCAAAGAAGAAAAAACAGATCCGGAACAAAGCGAGCTATGGAACCAGAAGAATTAAAAGAAGAGACTTTGCTCTCTCATCTAGTTGAGCTTCGCTCTAGACTGCTTAAAGCTGGTAGCTGCATTTTAGTATTGTTTCTTTGTATGGCTCCTTTCTCTGATTTTATTTTTAGCAGTGTGGCGTTGCCACTAATGCGACAACTTCCAGAAGGCTCTAGCATGATAGCAACACAGGTTGCCTCTCCATTTTTAACCCCCTTTAAAACAACTATGTTTGCAGCTTTATTTTTAAGCATGCCAGTAGTTCTCTATCAGGTTTGGTCTTTTGCTGCTCCCGGGCTTTACTATAAAGAAAAACGCTTTGCTGTTCCTTTGTTAATCTCTAGCATTGCACTCTTTTATTTGGGTACGGTTTTTGCTTATGTAGTGGTCTTTCCAATAGTTTTTGCTTTTTTTACTTCTGCTGCCCCAACAGGCGTAGCAGTAATGACCGACATTACTAGTTATCTGGATTTTGTTTTGGTTTTGTTTTTTGCTTTTGGTGTGGCTTTCGAGGTCCCTATAGCCACTGTGATATTGGTTTGGTCAGGGCTTACTACTGTAGAGGCTCTTGCAAAAAACAGGGCGTATGTTTTTCTTGGTGCTTTTGTGGTTGGAATGTTGGTAACGCCCCCTGATGTTATTTCACAAACATTGTTGGCTGTTCCTGTTTACTTGCTCTATGAGTGTGGCATTCTATTGGCAAGAACACTTTCCAAACAAAAAGAGGCGTTAACAAAAAATGACTGAACAACCTAATACAATAAACAATGACAACTATGGATTTCTAGGCCACCCAATTGGTCTTAAAACCCTCTTTTTAACTGAGATGTGGGAAAGAATGTCTTATTATGGAATGAGGGCCCTTCTAGTTCTCTATATGACCGGTAGCTTGGGTGGGTTTAACCCAGGTTTGGGCTGGAGCCAACTAGAAGCTCAAGCAATCTATGGAATTTATACTGGCATGATTTATTTTATGGTTGTTCCTGGTGGTTGGCTTGCTGATAACATTTTAGGGCACCAAAAAGCGGTTTTATATGGCGCCATTATTATAGCACTGGGTCATTTCACTTTAGCTATACCAATACAGCAATCTTTTTTCTTGGGTCTAACTCTTGTTGTCTTGGGAACAGGTCTACTGAAAGGAAATATTTCTACTATTGTCGGACAACTTTATTCCGATGACGATGAGAGGCGTGAATCTGGCTATACCATTTTTTATATGTCTATCAACATTGGTTCCACCCTAGGTTTTTTAATATGCTCATATCTTGGAGAAAAGATTGGGTGGCATTGGGGGTTTGGTGCTGCAGGAGTCGGGATGACTTTTGGCGTTATTCAATACATCTACTCAAAAAAACTCTTGGGCGCCATTGGACTTAAACCAAATGAAATGGAAGAAGGAAGGCGCGCCAAGCTTCTTTTTTGGACAAAGGTTAGTTTGTTTCTAATGCTCGCTGTGATTACTTCGGGCTTGTTGGGCCTATACACTTTTGACCCAAGAGGCTTTGCTGAAAACTTTTATTACTTCCTAACTGTTGTCGCTGGAACTTATTTTCTTTATTTGTACTTTCTTGCGGGGTTGGCAGATGGGGAGAAAAAGAATTTAGTCTTATTAGCGCTCTTGTTTATTGCTGCGGCTGCTTTTTGGTCGGGGTTTGATCAGTCTGCTGGCTCACTAAGCGTATTTGCAAGAGACTTCACGGACCTTTCTGTGGGTGACTTCATTATCCCTATTGGTTGGGTCCAGTTCGCTAATCCAATTTTTGTTGTCATTTTTGCTCCTGTTTTTGCTGGCATTTGGGCTCATCTAGCTAAAAGAAACCTCAACCCAAACCTTCCTGTCAAGTTTGCACTTGGTCTTGTTCTTATGGCTTTAAGTTTTGTGGTCATGCTTTTCGCTGTTGATGTTGCGCTAGAATTTTCTCCTGTAGGAATGCAGTGGTTAATTATTACTTACTTGTTGCAAACCTGGGGCGAGCTCACATTATCGCCGATTGGTTTGGCGGCTTTTTCTAGATACTCCCCCAAAAAATATGTGGGCCAAATGTTTGGCCTTTGGTTCACCGCTTCGGCAATAGGTGGGGTTTTAGCTGGCTTGCTTGGCGGGGACGCTCTAGGTGAGGGGCTTGTAAGCATGTCTCCAGTCTTTGGTTTTATGATTAAGTATTACTTGGTTATAGCTCTAAGCCTTGTTGTGCTTTCTTTTATAATAAAAACTGCAAAAAAGACATAATTCTAATAGCAACATAAGTTTGTTTTAATACAACAATTCTTGGTCTCTTATGGGCCAAATATGTATCTTTTTGTTTGTTATTTACGGCATGCTCAGGTAGTTTATTACTACATATAAGCAAAACTGTTTACAAAAAAGGGGAGAACAAATGAAACTTATTAATCGTTTCGTTGTGGGAGTCATTCTCACACTGTTTATTGCGGTTCCTACGTTTGCTCAAGTAATTGAGGAAATCACGGTCACTGCTCGTAAAAAAGAAGAAGCATTACAAGACGTAGCTATTACCGTTAATGCTCTCACTGGAGAAATGTTAGAACGACTAGGAATTAAGGACCTAAACGACCTTACAAAAATGGACCCGTCGCTAACTTTTGATCAAGGCTTTGCTCCAGATGATATTAGAATTTCGATTAGGGGGATTACCAACAATAGGGGCCGTCCTGTTGTTGCAAATGTTGTTGACGGTGTTGATATTTCAAGCGAGGCGATGTCTACAGCTGGTTCCTCTTCCTTAATCTCTCCTCGAATGATGGACCTCGCAAGAGTAGAGGTTGTAAAAGGGCCTCAGGTTGCTCTTTATGGACGAACAGCTTTTGCTGGTGCGATTCAATATGTAACCAAAGATCCTTCAAAAGAACTTGAGAATGTTGCCAGCTTAGACGTTGCACAAAACGGCTTCCATGAAGCAAGAATTAGCTCTTCGGGTCCAATTTCGGACACAATGGGCTTTAGGTTTAATGCACTAGCCTGGGACTTTGATGGCTTTCACACAAACCAGAATACCGGTGCTTTTGTAGGTGGTGGTGAAGGTGTTAGTGCTGCGATTACTTTTTTAATAGAGCCTAATGATCAACTAAGAATTAAAACAAGGTTGGATTATGTCAGTGATAATTATGATGTTCCGGCCTATGCAAAGGTTCAAGGGAACAAAAATAGGGCGGTACCGCAAGCAGCTAGCATGTGTAATGGTGGCTTTGTAAAAGACGCAAGTTGTGATAATGATTTTATGTGGTTAGAATACGCCATGGCTCAAACGCCAGCTGACAAAGGCCTAATCCCTTATGCTTCTCCTTGGTATCCATTAAAGCCCGCCTACCCTGGTGGCCCAATGATCCCAGACTCAACAAAAGTGGGCTTTGGCAGCACCGGCCAAAATGCGGACAGACACACAGGCCTTAATTATGCGGGTCGTTTTGATGACATGGTAATGCTTGACTATGATGGTTTCTACCCTGATGGAAGCGCCTTATCTGTAAATATGAATAGAGCATCTAAGATGGGCTATAACAAGGGTCGCGACATGTTTGGCTCCACAAAAGAAGGGGCTAGATTTCAATCCAACATTGATTACTCAGGAGACAATGTTCTGTTTAGTTCTTGGACTCACGTTGCCAACATGGATGTTTCACAAAACTACGATCTAGATAAAGAGGTGCTGAGACATCATAGTGTTGAGGTAAGACAAGATGGCCCTACAAAGCTTTTCAGTCAAGAACTAAGAATAGCTACAGAAAATGATGGTCCGTTTAATTTCACAGGCGGCGTTCTTTATTGGCATGAGAAAATGACTCAAAACAGCAAGAACACAACTGGCATGGCTCATGGTTCTCGTTGCTTGATCCGAGTCAATAGAGATTATTTTGGAAACGTTACGTTGGTTGAAGACTTAGGTCTTTCATACTTCGCGGGTCCTTGTGGATACACCGATACAGAAATAGCGCCCCACCTAGAGGGCCTAAATGCTGCAAGAGTTAACACGCCTTTGGAAAGAGACACAAATCACACCTCAATCTATATGGTGTTTGACTATGATTTCTCTGAAAAAATGTCGACCTCAATTGAAATGCGTTATACCGACGAAAGAGAAAGAATGACTGGTCCGGTTTATGGCGGCAACGGTGGTGTTGATAGTTGTCCTAACAATCCCTATGGAGACTGTATTGATGCACCCTCAGGTGGTCCTGGCTCTGTAATGGTGTGTGGTAGTTCTGGCCGCTGTGATAATGTCGGTATTGCATTTGTTAAAACCCCTGCAACCGTTCCAAATGGTTGGAGAGGCTATTCGCCACTTCCAATGAACGTTAACACTTTTACAACGGACAGCGCTTACCTTTCTCCAAAAATTACGCTTAGCTATCAGGTTAATGATGACATACTGATGTTTGGTTCCTACTCTGAGGCTAGAAAACCTGGTGGAATTTCAACCCTGTCGGTTGGCTCATTTAGTTTAGACCCTAATGCTGATGGCCTCCCAACTGAAACCCAATATGACGAAGAGGTAATGGCGGTTTATGAGCTTGGAGCTAAGTCTATCTGGCTTGATGGCTCTCTAAGGCTTAACGGTGCCTTCTTTTTTGAAGACTACACAGACCGACAAGTGAGCATTCAAAGATTGATTGGCGACCAACTTGGTAATGTTGTAGAAAATGCAGCAGGTGGTCAGGTGTTTGGCTTTGAGTATGACATGCAGTGGGCATTGAGTGAAAATGTAATGCTGTCAGGTGGTTATGCCTACCTGGATGCAGAATATACTGACTTTATGAACCTTTCCACAGGTGCGGGCGAAATTTCTCGTGCCGGAAACTGCACGATAGAAAGCCTTCCTTCTGGTGAGTCTGCCTGTAGAGTGGACAGGTCTGGCAACGCCTTTGAAAGAGCTCCTAAACATTCGGCTAATATCAACCTTAACTATACAGATGAGCTAATGAACTCTGGTGTCACTTTCTTTACAGACCTTAATGCTCGGTATCAAGACAAGCGTGCTATTGATTTTGATAACAACGCTTGGCTGAAAGAATACTGGAGGCTTGATCTCAGGATTGGTTTTTACAAAGACAACTGGGAAGGCACGCTTTATGTTGAAAATCTTCTCGACGATGACACTGTAATCACGGGCGGCAATGGTCCTGATATTGGAAACTCTGACTTTAGGTTTGGAATGGTCTTTACCAACTGTCAACCATACCCTGGCGGTCCATACATTGGTTATTGTGCTCCTGGCACAAACCCAAATGGGAAGGTTGGTGGTCCAAGCGTAACAGCAGGACCAAGCATTGGTAATGCCTGGTATGCAAGCATGCCTGATCCTAGACAGGTTGGAATGAAGGTGACTTATCGCTTTTAATCTGGCTCTCTAATAAATAGATAAGCCCCTTTGTTTTATTGGGGCTTATTTTTTTTTAGCTTATCAAAAGAGATTTCTTCGGCCTCGCGGCCCTGGCTTTTTAGCCAGTCCCTAACAGCAAACCCTGTTCCGCTTGGCCATGTTTTTATTTTGCTTGTTGGGACCACTTTATAGTCAACCAGCTCTGTCTCATCTAGCGTGATTTCGCCCCGGTCAAGCAAAACCTCATAAGCAATGATTACTTGGTTCATTTGAAAAAAGCTATACACTCCAACCAAAGAGCCAATCTTTCCCTCAATACCAATCTCTTCCTTAACCTCTCTTAGAACACCCTCTTCTGCGGATTCGCCGGCTTCATGAAAGCCTGTTATTAGGCTATACCAGTGTTTTGGCCAGCCAATGCCTTGGACTAAGACCACTTCGTTATCGCGGTGTGCAATAGCTGCCAAGACGGGCGTTGGGTTGTTCCAAAAAACATAAGAGCAAGCACTTGATCTACATGCCTTTCGCGGCTCGCCGCCAATGCTCTCGTCTAAAAGCTCTTCCCTGCAAACGGGGCAAAATCTAATTTCTTCTATTGTTGACATCATGACATCTAACATTATTTAACAAAACAATGCCAGCCTTACAATAACCTTCTCTTCTGGAAGGAAAGCAAAAAACAATACATAATAGCCCCTTAATTATTAAAGGGGTCACTATGTCTGCATACCTTGTTTCTGTTTGCGAAATAACAGATATGAACGAAAATTTAAAAACCTATGCCCAGCAGTCTGCCGAACTAATTTCAAAATATGGCGGAGAATATATTGTTAGGGGTCCTGCTACCAAGGTTCTCGAGGGACCGCTGCTAAACAACAAGAGCATAATTGTTACGCGCTTTAAAGATGAGGGCTCAATAAATTCTTTTTTTAACAGTGATGAATATCAAAACCTTAAGCCTATGCGTGACGGTACAGGCATTTATGATATTGGAATATTTAATGGTGTAGAATAACTGCTTATGGCTTACAACAAAGACAACGTTTTTGCACAAATTTTAAGGGGTGAAATGCCATCACATCCTGTTTTTGAAGACGAAAAAACCTATGCGTTTATGGACATCATGCCTGCCTCTAGCGGTCATACGTTAGTGATCCCAAAGTCAGAAGCAGAAAACATTTTTGAGTTATCTCCTGGTTATGTTGGTGCCGTAGCAAAAACAACAAAGCTTGTTGCTGCTGCAATAAAAAAAGCCTTGCGTCCATCAGGTATAATAATAACCCAGCTTAATGGGTCTGATGCAGGGCAAACTGTTTTCCACTATCATATGCACATCATTCCTGTTTATTCTGAGAAGCCAATGAAGGTCCATATGAACAAAACAGAAAACAAAGAGGCATTAGAGCTGACAGCTATTGCAATCAAAAAAAGGCTTGGATGATGGATCAAATATTAGAGTTTACGAACAACAACCTGTTATTGGTGGCACTCTCTATTGGTGTTTTTTTGGCTGCATTGTTTAACGAGCTCAAAATAAAAGAGGGGGATATATGTGGTCTTTCAACCATTGATGCTATTAAGTTTATTAATAAAAACTCTGCGGTAATAGATCTTAGGTCTTCAGATGCATTTGAACAAAAACATATACTGAGCTCGACTAGCAGCGCCAAACAAGATCTCTCTAAAGAGTTTTTTGCGAAACAAAAAGACCCCGTGTTGTTAGTTTGCGAAACAGGTGGGCAGAGCAAAAAAACAAGTCTACGCTATAGAAAAGATGGGGTTGACAATGTTTTTTATATAAAAGGTGGGATAATGGAGTGGGAAAGCAACTCGCTTCCGCTATCAAGTTAAAAAAGGGAGGAGAATATGTCAGACAAAAAAGCCTTAAAAAATGAACAGACCGAAAACGGTAGCCTAGATAAGCTGGTTGCTCTACAAACCATGTATGTAAAAGACGTTTCTTTTGAAGCGCCAAACAGCCCTGGTGTGTTTCTAGAAACAAACATCAACCCGGAAACAAAAATTAACCTTTCAAACATGCACACGAAAGTTGGTGACAACTCATTTGATGTAGCGCTTAAAGTGAAGGTAGAATCCTCCTATGAAGATAAGACTATTTTTATAGCTGAAATAGAACAAGGTGGTGTGTTTACAATTAAAGGCTATAGCGACGAAGAAACAAAAGCGTTGATAGCGGTTTTCTGCCCCAACACTCTTTTTCCTTTCATAAGAGAGCTTGTTGCGTCTCTAGTTTCAAAGGCTGGGTTTCCAGCTCTTTTGCTACAACCAATAAATTTTGAATCTCTTTATAGCCAGGCAAAAGAAGAGGCTGAAGAAGAAAAGCCTAACTAAAAAATGAACAGAGAGCGTTTCTTGGTTTTTGGTGCTGGCTCTTGGGGCTCAGCTTTAGCCATACAACTATTTAACGCTGGAAATGAGGTTTTTTTAACTTCTTTTGATAAAAAAAACCTTTCAAAAATAAACACAGAAAAAGAAAACAAAAAATATTTGCCTGGCGTCTCTCTGCCCAAAGGTATCTCAATTGGGAGCCTGTGCGAAAAAGAAATAGAGCGCGCTACATCAATATTGGTTTGTGTGAAAAGCACTGGCTTTAAGGATGTTTTAACTCTTTTAGGCACAAAAGCTTCTGAGAAAAAAATACTCTGGGCAACCAAGGGTTTTGACCCTAGTAGCGGCTCTTTTTTATCAGCGGTTGCCGAACAAACATTGGGAAAAAACATACAGATCGGTGTGATTTCTGGTCCCACTTTTGCAGAAGAGCTGGCAACAGGAAAGCCTGCGGCCTTAACACTTGCGACAAGAAAAATTTTAGATCCGGTTGGGTTGGCAACATCAATGTCTGGAAAAAGCCTAAGGGTTTATACCTCAAAAGACATGCTTGGAGTTCAGTTTGGTGGTGGCTTTAAAAACATTATAGCTATAGCTGCTGGCATCTCAGATTCTCTTGGGCTTGGCGCAAACGCTAGGTCTGCCTTAATTACGAGAGGCCTTGAAGAGATGAAGCTGTTGGGTGTTTCGTATGGTGCTGAGGAAAAAACCTTTTTTGGACTCTCTGGTTTAGGCGATATTGTTTTAAGCTCTACAGACAACCAATCAAGAAACAGGGCGCTGGGAAAACTCATTGGATCGGGGAAAACGCTTAATGAGTCTATAGACCAGCTTGGCAGTACGCCAGAGGGTGCAAACGCAATTAAGGCTCTTGTAAGAAGCGGGGCTGTCAGCAAAAAACACCCTATCGCCTATTCTGTATATAGCGTTTTATTTGATGGGTTAAACCCTCTTGAGGCTGAAAAAAGGCTTATGGACAGGCCTATAAAAGATGAGCACTAAACCAGATTATTTTTGAGTTGTCTAAGGCCCTCATATATAACTATAGCTACCGTGTTTGATAGGTTAATGCTTCTGCTTTGCTCAACCATAGGCACCCTCAAAACTTTTTCACATTGCCTGCTCCGTGTAAACTTTAGTGGAAGCCCGCCTGTTTCACTGCCAAAAACAAATGTGTCATTTGGCTGAAACTCTATCTTTGTATAACTTGTTCTACCCTTGGTTGAAAGCGCAAAAACCCGCGTATTGTGAATTGTTTTCAAGCAGTCTTCAATGTTTTTGTGTTCTTTTATTGTAGCTAAGTCTTCGTAGTCAAGGGCCGCTCTTTTTAGTGTTTTTTTTGATAAAACAAAGCCCAGCGGGTGGACCAAATGTAGTGCTGAACCTGTGTTTGCACAAAGTCTGATTATGTTACCGGTGTTAGGAGGGATTTCAGGCTGATATAATACTATGTTAAACATGGACTAAGTATGGTTGGCAGCACTATAATTTCAACACCTTTTTTAGGTCGCTCCCTGGCCTCGCCAATAATTTTGCTTTCTGGTTGTGTCGGCTTTGGAGATGAGTACACAAGACTGGAGGGCTTTTCCAACAATGATATTGGAGGGGTTGTTTTAAAAGGAACAACTCTTGACCCCAGACTTGGCAATAGGCCGCATAGGGTTGTTGAGACGGCATCAGGAATGCTCAACTCTATTGGCCTTCAAAACCCTGGGGTTGAAGAGGTTGTAGAGAATATCTTACCTTCTTTGGAGCCGCTGCAAACAAATTATTTTGCCAACGTGTCGGGGTCATCTATTAAAGAGTACGTAGAAATAACAAGGCGTCTTGACTCCTCAAAGGTTGCAGGAATAGAGCTGAATATATCTTGTCCAAATGTAAAAAAAGGTGGAATGGAGTTTGGAAATGACCCTATAATGACAGCGGGCGTTGTTTCTGCATGCAGAAAAGCAACCTCCAAACCGATCATCACAAAGCTTTCACCAAACCAAAGCGATATTAAAAAAAGCGCGCAGGCCTGCATAGAATCAGGAACAGATGCGCTCTCTGTAATAAACACAATAAGCGGCATGGCCATAGATGCAGAAAAAAAAGAGCCTATTCTCGGGAACAGGGTTGGTGGTCTTTCTGGTCCAGCTATAAAGCCAATTGCGTTGCTGAAGGTTTTTGATGTTTTTACTGTGGCCAAAAAGCACAATATTCCTATTCTGGGGCAAGGCGGTATTTCTAATGCAAACGATGCTCTTGAGTTTATTTTGGCCGGTGCAACAACGGTGGGTGTTGGAACTGCGTTGTTTTTTGATCCGCTTATATGCTCTAAAATCAACAGCGGAATCTCTAAGTACCTAGATAACCAAGGTCATCGCTCTTTGGTTGAAATCATTGGTGGTGCTCACAAAAAATAAAGGCCTGCCATATTTTTATGGCAGGCTCTTAGTTAGAAAGGTCAGCCAGTTAGCGTACCAACAATATGGGCTATTATTCTATATGGGTCTGCATTCGAAGCTGGCCTTCTGTCTTCAAGGTAGCCGTTCCAATTATTTTCGGTTGTATAAATTGGAATCCTAATACTAGCCCCTCTGTCACTAACCCCATATGAAAAAGTATTGATGCTTTGGGTTTCATGGTCCCCTGTTAGTCTTTTGTCGTTATCAGAACCATAAGAAGCAATACCCTCCTGGTGGGCCTCACCTAGCTTTTCACACAATGAATTCATAAGCTCCTCTGAGCCAGAGTTTCTCATTTGGTCGTTTGAAAAGTTTGTGTGCATTCCTGATCCGTTCCAATCTCCTTCTTGTGGCTTAGGGTGTGTGTTAACAGCGACCCCAAACTCTTCTGCTATTAGATGCAACAGATACCTACTCATCCAAAGGTCATCGCCAGCTTTCAACCCTTTTCCAAAACATTGGTATTCCCATTGTCCTAGCGCAACCTCAGCATTTGTTCCTGTAATCTTTATTCCCGCCTCTATGCATGCGTCCATGTGTGCTTCAGAGATTTCTCTTCCGACAACGTCGCCAGCGCCAACACCACAATAATAATCGCCTTGGGGTCTTGGTGTGCCATCTTCCCAGCCTAGAATGGTTCCATCTTCTGGGTTTGTAAAAAAATATTCTTGCTCAAAACCAAACCACCACTCTTCTGCAACATCTCCACATAGGCTTCTAGTGTTACTTGGATGTGCCATTTTATCTGGCGACAAAACCTCGCACATAACAAGGCTGTCTGAGTTTGCGGGGCCATTGTAAACAGATGCTGGTTTTAATATACAATCAGAGCTTCCTCCTTCGGCTTGCTGGGTTGAAGATCCATCAAAAGACCAATCGGGAAGGTCAGACCCCTGGTTTCCAGGGATATCTCCATCTATTACTTTAACCTTGCTTCTAAGCATTGGTTCAGGTTTATATCCATCTAGCCATACATATTCGAGTTTTTTCACATTTTTCTCCTTCTGTGTTGTTTATAACAGTTATTTGTTTTGCCTGATCTGGAGATATTGATCATGAGATAAACGACTCCGTTTCTTCAGCTTTCGCTTACTTGCGTCTCAAAAATAAAATGGGTTTTTAGGCCAAATGTTTTTTTGTTTGCTCGGTAAATGTACCAGGCACGGTTATAATACTTCGCCTTTTAAAATGAATCAATTTATTGTTGGTTTAGGGGATCTGAATATAAAAAATACGCTATACTTTTGTTAAACAAGAAATATAAAAAGTAAAAAAAGGGGTTTCTTTATGGCTGCCAAAAACATGGAAGAACTTGTCTCTCTTTGCAAAAGGAGGGGTTTTATATTTCAGTCTGGAGAAATCTATGGTGGCCTTCAAGGACTATATGATTACGGACCTCTTGGGGTGGAGCTTAAAAACAACTTGAAAAAAGCATGGTGGTCCTCAATGGTATATGAAAGGGATGATGTTGAAGGCTTGGATGCATCGATATTAACAAAGCCAGAGGTGCTTCAACACTCTGGTCATGAAGACACATTCACAGACCCGCTTGTTGATTGTAAAGCTTGTAAGTCGCGCTGGAGAGCTGACCACATTGAGGCTGATGGCGCTTGTCCCAAGTGCAGCTCAAAAAAGCTTACGGAGCCGCGCCCATTTAACCTAATGTTTAAAACCAACCTGGGCCCAGTTGACGATGGTACTTCTTTTGCATATCTGCGGCCCGAAACAGCCCAACAAATATTTACAAACTTTAAAAACATACTGGACTCAACATCCAAGTCTCTGCCCTTTGGTATTGCCCAAATTGGAAAAGCCTTTAGAAACGAAGTTACCCCTAGGAACTTTATATTTAGGGTGAGGGAGTTTGAACAAATGGAGCTTGAGTTTTTTGTTAACAAAGGCACAGATGAAAAGTGGCACGAATACTGGGTGGACGAAAGACTTCTATGGTGGGAACAACAAGGCGTACCAAGAAACAGGTTGAAAAAACTTGATGTGAAGCCTGGCGACCTTTCTCATTATTCAAAAAAGACCATAGATATTATGTATGAGTTTCCACATGGGCTGGAAGAACTAGAAGGAATAGCCAACAGAACCGACTTTGATTTAGGGTCCCATACCAAAAACCAAAGCAGCCTAAACATAGGCGCTTCTATCAAAAAAAATAAAGCCTCTATAGCAAAGCTTGCGGCTCAGGACCCCGAAACAAATGAGTGGTCTGTGCCCTATGTTATAGAGCCGTCTGCAGGAATAGAGCGAGGCCTGCTAGCTATTTTAAATGAGGCATATACTGTTGAGGAGGTTGAAGGAAAAAAAGAAAGAACACTGCTTTCGCTTAAGCCGCACCTTTCTCCAATTAAGGCGGCTGTGATTCCCCTCAAAAGAAACAACGAGGAGATTGTTAATATTGCTACACAGGTTAAAAACAGCCTTCAAAAACTAGGGCTGGGCAGGATTTTACTTGAAAACACAGGGAACATTGGTAAAAGCTATAGAAAACACGATGAGGTCGGAACCCCGATATGTATTACGGTAGATTTTGACACACTGGAAAACAAAACAATAACCGTAAGAGACAGAGACAGCATGTCCCAAACCAAAATAAATATTTCTGAAGCTCCAGAGCTCCTAAAAGACCTTGTAAGGAAATAATTGCTTTGATTAAAAAACCCTCATTTTTATCGAAATGATTGGGTCTGTTTTTTACACTTTATATTTGTTTTTAAGTTTTTTATTTTTAGCTCCAATAGCATGTTTTCCGAGCATCATTATGTCTGACAAAACTCGATGGTTAGTTGTCAACGCTTGGTGTAAGAGCAATCTTTATCTTTGTAAAAAGCTATGCGGGCTAGATCATAAAATAATAGGCCTTGAAAACATACCAAAAAGAAGCGGCATTGTTTTCATGAAACACTCTTCTGTGTATGAGCTTTTTGTTGGTTTGGTTTTGTTTTCTCCGTCTTCGTGGGTAGCAAAATATGAGCTAATGTATTTGCCGCTTTTTAGAAAAGCAATAAAGGTTTTTGGTTTTATTCCTGTAAAAAGAGGCTCTGGTAAAGAAGAAGTAAAAAAAGTTATAGCTCTTGGCACCAAACACATTAACAAAGGTAGGTGGATAGTTATATTTCCAGAAGGAACAAGAGTAAAGCATAAAGAAACTAAAAGGTATGGGTTGAGTGGTGCGTTATTAGCTGTAGGAACTTCCTCTAGCATAACGCCAATAGCACATAATGCAGGAAAGTATTGGGGTCGTAGAGCACTAAAAAAAGAAAGCGGGACGATTGTTTTTTCTATAGGAAAAACAATTTCTTGTCGTGGAAAAGCATATGATGAGATAAACAGCGAAGTTAAGAGGTGGATAGATACCGAGGTATCTCGTCTAGATAATTTGTAATGATTGGGCTGTTTTTTTTAATTTGTACTGCTTATGTATGTGTTTCTATATAAAAAACCCTAGTTTGTAGAGTCTAAACGTCAAGGTTTCCTACGTTTAGTGCGTTTTCCTCTATAAAAAGCCTTCTTGGTGGCACTTCGTCCCCCATCAAGGTAGAAAAAGCTATGTTTGCATCATCAGCGTCTTCAATAGTAACTTGCAATAACGACCTGTTGTTAGGATCTAAGGTGGTGTCCCAGAGCTGTCCTGGGTTCATTTCTCCCAACCCCTTATATCTTTGTATGCTTTGTCCTTTTTTTGAGTTTTTAAGCAAAATATCAAGGCACTCTTCGATAGACTCATAATAATCCTGTTTTTCAGCCTCTGTCACAAAAACACCCTTGGAGAATATTTTTGTGTTGGTCTGGTGTGGCCCAATGAGAGAATACTCCGGTGATTTAAAAAATGTGACAGGTATTCTGCCTTCTTTTATTGTGCCGTTTTTTGTTTCAGAGGTTTGGAGGTAGCCTATCCCGTCTTGATCGTAATCTAACGAGAGCTTGCATTTGCCCCCCTCCTCTTTTGCAATTTTATTGCAGGA
>JAQWSZ010000021.1:0-7185 GCA_029242945.1 Gammaproteobacteria bacterium
AATATGGAAATTCATTTGGATAGAAGAATTGCAGAAAAGAGAGTGTATCCTGCTATTCATATCAATAGATCAGGCACTAGACGAGAAGACTTGTTAGTAGATCCTGATGAGTTACAGAAAATGTGGGTACTTCGAAAAGTGGTTCATGATATGGACGAGATTGCAGCCGTTGAGTTTCTAATGAGTAAAATGAAGGATACTAAAACCAATAAAGAATTCTTTGAATCTATGAAGAAATAGTCATTTATTTAATTGCCTTATTCCCTATATCTTTTCTGTAATAGCATCCATCCCAATTAATTTTTGAAACAGTCTCATACGATTTAATCTTTGCAGCCTCTATTGAATCCCCTAAAGATGTTACACACAGAACTCTTCCACCAGATGTAACAATCTCACCATTATTTTTAGTCGTTCCTGAATGGAAGATTTTCGTATCAATACTATTGTTTTCAGTATCAATATTCTTAATTTCATAACCCGTTTTATATTTTTCGGGGTAACCTTTACTCGACATAACCACTCCTAATGACGATTCTTTTTTCCAACTAATTGGAAAATCAGCAATAGTATTATCAAAAGATGATTCTAGTAACTCTATAAAATCTGATTCCAATCTCATCATAATTGGCTGTGTTTCAGGATCGCCAAATCTACAGTTGTATTCTAAAACTTTTACTTCATCGTTATGTATCATTAATCCTGCATAAAGAAACCCCCTGTAGGATAAACCTTCTTTGATTAATCCATCCGCTGTAGGTCTCATAATTTTATGCATAATATATTCATGCAATTCTTCAGTAATAATTGGGGCTGGAGAATAAGCACCCATGCCTCCAGTATTTAGACCAACATCTCCTTCACCTATAGTTTTATGATCTTGAGAGGTCGCCAAAGGAAGGATATTTTGACCATCTACAATAGTAATAAAACTTGCTTCTTCACCAACCAAGAATTCCTCTATAACAACTGTTTTTCCAGCTGATCCAAATGCCTCATCTTGCATAAAAGAACCAATAGTTATCAATGCAGTATTGATGTTTTCTTCAATTGTGACTCCTTTACCAGCTGCTAATCCATCGGCCTTAATAACAATGGGATAAGAACAATTACTTAAATATTCTTTGGCACTATCATGATCGGTAAATACTTCATACTCTGCTGTAGGAATAGAATATTTCTTCATAAAATTTTTTGCATAAGATTTAGAACCTTCCAATTGAGCTGCATCTGAAGACGGACCAAAACATTTAACACCATGTTCTGTAAAGAGGTCAACAATTCCTTTCACAAGAGGATTTTCTGGACCAACAATGGTTAGATCTATATTTTCTTTTTTAGCAAAATTGAGTAATGAATTTATGTCACTTGAATCAATATCAATGTTTCTTGTTTTCCCTTCTCTTTCTGTTCCTGCATTGCCTGGAGCAACGAAGATAGATTTCACATGTTTTGATTGTGAGAGTTTCCAGGTAAATGCATGTTCTCTTCCACCATTACCCACTACCAGAACTTTATATTCATTATTCATGTTAGCTTAATGCCTGAAGTGCCTAATTCCCGTGAAAACCATTGAAATATTATTTGCATCTGCTTCTGCTATCACTTCATTGTCTCTGATTGATCCACCCGGCTGAATGATGGAAGATATTCCATAATCAGAGGCCATTGCAATACTATCACTAAAGGGAAAAAATCCATCTGAAGCCATCACACAACCCTTAGTTTCCAGATTTGCATTAATTGCTTTTAGGCTCGCTATTTTTGCACTGTTTACCCTACTCATTTGTCCCGCACCGATACCAATTGTCTGATTGTTTTTAGCAAAAACGATAGCATTAGATTTCACATATTTACCAACTGTCCATGCAAATATCATATCTTGAATTTCACTATTTGAAGGTTTTTTCTTTGTGACTACTTTAAGATTACTTCTATCAATATCCTTATTGTCATCCTCTTGTATTAAGAAACCCCCATCAATCGACTGAATCTGAAAATCAATTGTATTCTTTGCAAAGCTCTTAATACTGATCACTCTAATATTTTTTTTGATTGAAAAAATTTCTAACGCTTGATTATCAAAGCTTGGAGCAATAATTAACTCAAGAAACTGATTGTCTATGATTTTTTTTGCTAACTTATAATCAACTTCTCTGTTAAGCGAAATCACACCACCAAATGCAGATTCTGGGTCTGTTTCAAATGCTTTATCATAAGCTTTCATTAGATTATCACCTGATGCTACACCGCATGGGTTGACATGTTTAACAATGACGCATGAGGGCTCATTAAAACTTTGAACGCATCTTAACGCTGTATTGGCATCCAATAGATTATTATACGAAAGAGGCTTACCTTGATAGACATGCGCTCCAGTTAAACTACTTTCACTTGTTTCTCCTTGAGTGTATAGACCTGCTTTTTGATGTGGATTTTCTCCGTATCTCAATTCTTTTATCTGTGACAAATGCATGTCTATTATTTTCTTTTGGGAGGAGTCATTATTTTTTGTATTAAAATAGTTATAGATACTCTCGTCATAGTCTGCTGTGTATCTAAAAGCTTTCAATGACAGGTTTTTCCTAACTTCAAATGATGTACTTCCAGAGTTCATTTTCAGTTCTTTTATAATTAGGTCATAGTCATTGGGGTCTGTAACAATTGTTTTAGTGTAAAAATTCTTAGCAGAAGCTCTGATCATTGCAGGACCACCAATATCAATATTTTCTATGGCCATTTCATCATTACAGTCTTCTCTGGCTATTGTATTCTCAAATGGATATAGATTAACAATAATTAGATCTATGTTTTGAATCGAATGCTCCTCTTGGGTAGCATCATCAATTTCTTTTCTATTTAATAGACCACCATAGATTTTTGGGTGCAATGTCTTTACTCTTCCATCCATTATTTCTGGAAACCCAGTAATATCAGAAACTTTTTTAACTTTTATTCCAAGATTATCAATGAATGAGGCAGTTCCTCCTGTTGAGATAATATTTATACCTAATTCATTTAAAGACTGAGTTAATAGCTCTAATTGATCTTTGTTGGAGACACTGATCAATGCATTTTTTATTTTAGTGTTTTTATCTTTACCCATTGCTAAAGGTTAATTACTTAATTAGTTTATATTCTTTAAGCTTGGTTCTTAATGTGGTTCTATTAATGCCAAGAATCTTAGATGCCTGAGTTTGATTATTTTCTGTGTATTCCATAATTTTTTTCATTAAAGGCGCTTCAACCTCCCTAATAACTAAATTGTATAAATTATCAGGTTTAGTGCCGTTGAGTGTTTTGAAATATTTTTCAAGTGCAGATTCAGTTGAGTTTTTCAGAGTGCCATTCAGTCTTTTAGATCTCTTGAGTTTCTCTACTTTTTTTATCACAAAGACTACTTTCCTTTTGCAAACGAATGCATTTTTAATTTAATGGAGTGCTTAAAATTTAAGCTATAAAAACTATATCATGGACTCAGTTAGATCTGTTAATGAAAAAATAAAAATCAGAGTTTTAATTTCTTTTCTAGATAGTGAATATCTATTCCTCCTCTCTTAAAGGCATCATCTTCCATAATTTGAATCTGTAGATCTTTATTCGTTTTGATGCCCTCAATCACCATTTCGGATAGTGCTATACCCATTCTTATGATTGATGATTGCCTTGTGTTTGCATGTGCAATTACTTTTGCAATCATTGAATCATAATAAGGAGGCACCTCATAACCAGTATAGATATGACTATCCACTCTCACTCCAGGTCCACCTGGAGTATGCCATAATGTTACTTTTCCGGGTGATGGGATAAATGTTTGTGAATCTTCTGCATTAATTCTACATTCAATAGCATGACCCTTGATGAGGACATCTTCTTGTTTGACTGACAAGGGGAGATTATTTGCTATTTTGATTTGCTCTTTCACAATATCAATTCCAGTTATCAATTCAGTTACTGGATGCTCGACTTGAAGCCTTGTATTCATTTCAATGAAGTAGAATTCTCCATCTTGATAAAGAAATTCTAAAGTTCCCGCATTTCGATAACCAATATGTTGGCAAAATGAAATACATTTCTCGATCATTTCTTCTCTTTTTTCTTTAGGTATCCCTGGAGCTGGCGCTTCTTCAACAACTTTTTGATGGCTTCTTTGCATTGAGCAATCCCTATCTCCCAAGCATACAACGTTGCCAAAGTTATCAGCTATGACTTGAAATTCAATATGTCTCGGATGCTCCAATAGTTTTTCTAGGAAGATAGTATCGTCTCCAAATGCTGCTTTTGATTCAGCCTTTGTAATATCTATGGCATGTTGAAGATTGGCTTTTGTATGCGCTACTTTCATTCCTTTCCCACCACCACCTGCAGCAGCCTTAATCAATACAGGATATCCAATTTCATCAGCAAGCTTGTAGCAATAATCCATATCATCTGTAAGTGCATCGTCTGAACCTGGTATGCACTGAATTCCTACTTCTTTCACAGCTTCTTTTGCATTGAGTTTATTACCCATTGTTTTAATAGTGTCAGCTTTAGGCCCGATAAAAACATAACCACTTTCTTCAACTTGTTCCGCAAAGTCTCCATTTTCTGCTAAAAATCCATACCCAGGATGAATTGCCATAGCATCAGTGACTTCGGCTGCACTAATAATAGATGGCATATTAAGATAACTCTTGGATGATTCTGGCGGTCCAATACAGACGGACTCGTCTGCTAATAGAACATGTTTTAATTCACTATCAGCTGTTGAATGAACGGCAACAGTTTTTATGCCTAGCTCTCTGCAAGCTCTTTGTATTCTGAGTGCTATTTCACCACGGTTTGCAATAACGACTTTATCCAACATATCAGTTTTGACTAATCAGAAATAATACTTCATCGTATTCAACAGGGTCTCCATTTTGAACTAATATTCTTTCAATTGTTCCATCCATATCGCATTCAATTTGATTCATCATTTTCATGGCTTCAATAATACAAAGAGTGTCTCCTTTTGTTACAGGATCTCCCACCTTAACAAAGGCTTTAGCCTCCGGTTCTGAGGCTTGATAGAATGTACCAATCATTGGTGCTTTTACTTGGTGAAAGTTATTATTATGACCATTCTCAGGTGCTATTTCTTCGTCAACTATATTATTGACTTGTTGAGAAGGGATTGATTCTGTTTGTTTTATAATTGCTGATGATTGTCTAGAGATTCTTACTTTATCCTCACCTTCTGTGATTTCAATCTCAGAGAGTCCGGATTCTTCTAGAAGCTCAATTAATTTCTTAACTTTTCTAATGTCCATTATGACTCTTTATTTAAAAAATCAATTGCTGCTAATACAGCTAATTCATAACCTTTAAATCCTAAGCCTGAAATGGTACCAACAGCAATATCTGAGAAATACGATTCTTTTCTAAATGCTTCTCTTGAATATATATTACTAATATGAATTTCGATAAATGGTATCGCGACTGCCAGAATAGCATCTCTTATAGCTACACTTGTATGCGTAAAACCTCCTGGATTTATAATTATAAAATCGGTATTTTCAGATTTATCTTGAATATTATTGACTAAATCTGACTCGGAATTACTTTGAAATGCTTCTAGGGTAGAGCCATAATTTGAAGCAATATTTTTTAGATCATTTTCAATCTCATTTAAATCCTTATGACCATAGATCTCTGGTTCTCTCTGGCCTAAGAGATTTAAGTTGGGACCATTCAATAATAATATATTATTCATAAAAATACCTATTTATAGTAGATAGCGTTATTTTTAACGATTATAGCACCATAATCAAAGAATATAACAGCATAATCTATTTATTTTTATCAATTTGGTTGTTTGAATAGAATAATACTAAGAACCCTATTGCCATAGGGACTACTCTTTCTAAAATATCACCACCGTTGGTAATATCAGGAAGAAAATGAAATACAGCTGTAAGACAAAATCCACATAGAACAGATAATCCTGAGGCTATGGCTGTGACATTTTTTGATAAAAGCCTAAAAACTAACATTGGAACAAATGCTGCTCCTAGAGCAGTCCATGCAAAAACCACACGTGAAAATATTGTTGCTGGTGCATATAACGAGATCAGTATTGCTAGTATTGTGACACAAACAATTGAGATTCTTGAACGGTTTATATTGGTTTCTTTGCCACCAGTCCAATCCCTATCAACAGATGATGAGACGCTTAATAATTGACTGTCAGCAGTCGACATAATGGCTGATAGAACAGCAGCTGTGACTATACCTGAGAATATAGGGCCAAATGTTCGTTCACTTGCAAAAAATAAAATTGTTTCTGGATTATCTACTGTTGACCACATAACTTTCGCACACAATCCCAGTGTTATCATCCCTGAGAAAATGATTGTAGCCCAGGTCATAGCAATGATTCGACCCATCTTGATGGCCTTTAGGTCTTTAGTGGCCATAAATCTATTGACTACGAAGGGTTGTCCAGGATATCCAAAACCTATACTAATTGAGCCTATTATAAAACCTAAGCCCGTTAGACCCAATGCTCCACCAGTAAAGCTTTTATACTCATCACTACCGGTTGCAAAAATACTGGTTAAAAGACCTTCAAAACCACCCACGAGCAACAAAAGTAATAGCGGTAGGAAAATTGCTATTAACAACATTACCATCGCTTGAATTGTATCGGTTAAACTTACTGCCCAAAAACCACCAATTAGTGTGTATAAAAGTATAATTGACGCTCCTAAAATGATGCTGATATCGTCTGAGAAACCTAAAGTAGTTGAAAAGGCTGTTCCCGCTGCTTGAAACTGAGCAGCTACATAAATTGTGAGAGAAAATAAAATTATAATTGTACTTAATCTCAGCAAAATCAATTTAGCTTTGGATTCAAAGTTTCCAAAAAGAACTTCTGGTAGCGTTACGGCCTTGGTTTTATGGCTGATTTCCATCAAACGAGGTGCAACCCAAGTCCAGCTAATATAGTATCCAATCAAAACTCCAGGAAGTAGCCAAACAGTAGATAAACCCCATGCATAAGCTGCTCCACTCACACCCAGTAAGGTCCATGCAGAGGAGGAGCTTGCAGAGGCACTCAAGGCTGCTACCCATGCACCTAGATCCCTATTTCCCAAATAAAAATCTTGTTGATTTTTAGTTCTTGAGGATGACCAATAACCAATTCCTAGTAAAAGAATG
>JAQWSZ010000036.1:0-14129 GCA_029242945.1 Gammaproteobacteria bacterium
GCTTGTCGGCGGTGTAGAGGGAAGCAAATTTCTAGAGTACCTAGGTCAATTCTTAGTCCCATTATTAATTGACCCTATTACTGGTGATGTAATTCAGGAGAATTTCATGATTACTTGCATTGCTTTGATGTGGGTAGCAGCCATTATGTCAGCGGCTATTGATAACATTCCATTTACTGCTGCCATGATTCCAATTATAGCTTCCTTAGAAGCTATTGGTGTTAATATTGCAGCACTATGTTGGTGTCTTGCATTAGGTGTTGGTATGGGTGGAAATGGAACCCATATTGGTTCCACAGCTAATGTTTATATTGTGACAGTTTCTGAAAAGTTAGCCAAAACAACAGGCAATCCAGATTTAGCAATAACACCTTATACCTGGGCTAAAAAAGGACTACCTGTTATGATTTTGACTCTGATAATATGCACTATAGTCATGTATACATTTTTTGATTATTATGCACAACCACTAGGAGCATAAGAATTATGCAAGAAAAAAATACAGGTTGGAATACAGTTAAAGAAGATGAAAGATATATTGTCACAGACAACAGTTTGTTAAAAAATCTGGTAGCCAGTGCTACTTATTTAAATCCAGACAAGAGTACCAGTGGCCATAAACATCCTGGACAAGAAGAGGTCTATATTTTTATGACAGGAACTGGACAAATGGAAATAGATGATAGAACTTTTGATGTTAAGCCTGGCGATGTTGTTCTGATTGAAGATGGGGAATTTCATCGTGTGCATAATGATGGTAAAGAGATACTGGAATTTGTATGTGTTTTTGATGGTAAAAGATCTCACTAAATTATATTAAAAGTTTTTTACAACAAATATAGATCTCAATGGATTGCTTTAAAGCATATGATATTAGAGGGAGGATTCCTTCAGAATTAAATGAATCTATTGCTTATAGAATTGGTGTAGCTGTAGCTGATTATTTTAATGCTTCATCGATAGTGATCGGCTATGACGTAAGACCATCTTCCATAGATATTTTAAATGCTCTTTCTCAAGGAATAGCTTCTAGGAATTGTAAAATATTCAATATTCAATTGTGCGGCACAGAAGAAATATATTTTGCTACTAATCATCTAAATACGGATGCAGGCATTATGATCACTGCCAGTCATAATCCATCCGATTACAATGGGATGAAAATAGTTGGGCCTGGAGCTAAACCTATCAGCATGGATAGTGGCCTTAGTGATATTATGCGGCTAACAGAAAACGCTATTGATCATTTTAGCAATAACCCGATTGAATTGATTGTAAAAGACATTCGACCTGATTATATAAAGAAAATAATTAGTTTTGTTGATATCAGTAAATTGAGACCATTAAAAGTGGTTTTTAATGCTGGCAATGGTTGTGCTGGCCCTGTTATAGATGCCATGGAGAAATTACTCCCAATTGATTGCATCAAGATAAATAATGAGCCCGATGGTAGTTTCCCCAATGGTATTCCTAACCCTTTATTACCGGAAAACAGACAAGTGACAGCAGATGCTGTGATTGATAATAATGCTGATCTTGGTATTGCTTGGGATGGAGATTTTGATCGGTGTTTTTTCTTTGATTCTAATGGAACGTTTATAGAAAACTATTACCTTATAGGTCTCTTAAGTGAGCAATTATTAAAAACGAATCTAAATGATCAAATCGTTCATGATCCAAGACTAGTATGGAATACAAGAGAGGAAGTCAATAAGTTTGGTGGTACACCATTACTCAGTAAAGCGGGTCATTCATTCATTAAAGAAATAATGCGTGAGAATCAAGCAGTTTATGGCGGTGAAATGAGTGGACACCATTATTTCAGGGATTTTTACTATAGTGATAGTGGTATGATTCCTTGGCTACTTCTGATTGAAAATATTTGCAGTTCAGGGGAAACTCTAACTAATCTGGTAAAGGAGCGAATGAATCGATATCCAGTCAGTGGGGAGATCAATACCAAGGTTGATAATCCTAAAAAACTCTTAGAGAGTATTAAGGAGTATTATCTTGAATTTAACCCCTTAATTGATGATCTTGATGGTTATAGTTTTGAGTTTTCAAATTGGCGTTTTAATCTTCGTATATCAAATACTGAACCGTTGGTTAGACTGAATGTAGAGTCCAAAGATAACCAACAATTAATGGAAGAAAAAACAGAAGAAATTCTTAAGCTCATAAAAGAACTCAGTTGACTCTTTCAAAGAAAAATATAAGCATAGATCTTCAATTTTACAATTGCTTATGTCTAAATAAAAAGATAGAATATATATATAATAATTAGTTATATATAATATATTACAATACTGATGAATCAACTTAACCAAGATATACTATTTAGAAGAACGACTTTTATTGTTAGTGATATTAATAAATCTTTGTTTCTTTATAAAAATTTACTTGGAATGGGTAAAATATATGACAATGTCTATATTCATAATAAGAAAGCAATCAGTGGTATGTAGTAAAAATGAAAAGAATTATTGATCTTTTTTTAGAGCATCCACGATCAAGAAGTGAAACCTATATCGAACACTTAGTTTGTGCTGCATCTTATGGATTTAAAATGATATTTGCAGGTTTTGCAGTAATCATTCACTCTATTTTTCCATTCTTATTTGAAACAACAGCCAGTGATTTATGCAAGAGAATAGTCAGTGATGTGAAGGACAGACCTGATTCTTCTTTAAGTCAAACTAATTCGCAAAAGAAGTAGCTTAATCTATCTATAAAGTAAATTCTTTCTACATGAAAGGGGTTGCGTATTGATTTGATTTTGTAAAACAAGAAGCAAGCATCCATTTGAAGTTAAGCCCTAGTCTTTCTACATCTGGTTCAGTAAATGCGTAGCCCAATTCTTTTGGACCATCTTTTGTAATTTCAGTGGCATATATAACAAGAACATCTCTAGTAAAAACTCCATCATAGTTATTTATAGGCCAATCTATTTTAGCCAAAGAAATAATAATAGATCTTTTGTCTTTAGTTTGAATTTCAAAAGAACCACCTTGGTCATGAATTTTATATCCATCATATCGATTATATGGTTCATCTCTACCGCCACCGACTCCAGGAATATCAACATAACATTCAAATTTTCTACCTTGATTCAACTTATATGGGATTTTTGAAACATCACTTTCCAAAGTGCGAACAAATAAATGTTTTGGACTAAGTGTATAGATATTTGGATTATTTTCACATGTACCTGAGAATTCTTTCGAGTAAAACTCTTCAGCTCCTCTAACAAGTATAATGGTGCAATTTGGAGATTGATTAATGTCTTCTAGATTATAATTTTCACTGCTGTTATAAATAGTTAATTGAACACCTTCTTTTGTATTGTTTGCTTCAACTGACATTAAAGAGTATGAAGTTTTTATTTTTTCTCCTTCGCTGATGCTATCGCTAATTGAAAAAACTTCAACAGAAGGGGAATCCATTTTTTCAATGACAATATGACGTCTGGAATGTTGTTCTAGTTTTGGAAGTTTTGCACGTTGATCAAAGTAGTATTGGCTGTAGTTATCATAAAGTCCTGGTAATAACTCACTCACTACCATAGCATCTCTCTCAAAATTAGTACTGTCCTGTCCTTGAGCATGTATTATTGGTGTGGCTATGAGTAATAGTGTTATAAGTAATATTTTCATTTTAATTTAATCTCATTTTAATTCTTTTAAATATCGTTTTCGCATAAATGGAATCATGAGTAATACCGGGACACCTAGTATAAAAGGAACAAGTGCCATTGAATAACGAACACCTTCTACACCAAATACATAGTCATTAAGAATACCTATGGCAGTGGGACCTAGGAGTAATCCGGTAATACTGATACACATTAGATAGAAAGCAACTGAGACGCCTTTGATATTTGATGGAACAATTCTTAGTAAGGCTATCAATGCGCTGGAAGAGGTAAAGGCTATACCAATCAAGTTTATACCTAATAGCACAAAGCAGACTGTCGGATTTGGCATTAATGGAGCTATGATTGCAGTAGGGACTAAGATAATAGCACCTAATATTACTACCCTTAATCCACCATCTTTATAGCCTTTTTTTCTTAAATAGTCAGCCAACCAGCCAGCTGTATTATTTGAGATAGGTCCTAAACATAATAAGAGCATTCCATTAATTAAAGCATATTGTGATGTTTCCATACCCCATGTCCTTTCGAACATCGGAGCCAGCCATGCTTGTGAATAAGCAATAACAGTCATTACACAAGCTGGCAATATGAAGCTACCCATTGCACCAGCTTTCGAATAAAAATATTTAAGAGCTTCTACTATTGTTGGTTTCTCTTTATTCTCTAAATTAGGATCTTCTTTTCTCGGTGGTTCTTTTAGAAAGTAAACAAAAATAGCTAATAACATTCCTGGAAATCCAACAACAATAAAAGCAAGTTGCCAAGGTGCTATATCACCTATTAAAGGGATTTGAATTGAATCAATAGACTGAGACCAAAAGAGAACTGCCGCACCTGAAAGATATGCGATTGCGGGGCCAAATGACATACCCATAGTATAAAATCCAATCGGTTTTCCTCTATTTTTTTCAGGAAAGCTATCAGTAATCATTGATAAAGCACAAGGGCTAAGTGTTGCCTCTCCAATACCGACTGTCATTCTGGCTAAGAATAGGTGGCTAAATTTTTGAGCAAACCCAGATGCTACAGTAGCTAATGACCAAATAAAAATTCCAATGGAAACAATAGACACTCGTTTTACTCGATCAGCTAGATAGCCTAATGGGAGACCCATAGTGGCATAAAAAATAGCGAAAGCAGGCCCTAAAAGCAATCCCATTTGGGTATCACTCAGTCCGAGATCTGCTTTAATTGGATCTATAAGTAGACCTAAAATATATCGATCAATAAAAGAAAACATATAAGCCATAGTCATTAAAAGCACCATGTACCATGCATAGGATTTTTTAACATAAGGATTTTGACTATTTATGGATTCATTTTTCATTTATTATCCTTTTCTATTTTATAGATTACGGTTAAGTTACCGTCATCATCTAAGATACCAATTTCTCTTCCCTCTCTTCCATCATGTGTGACAAGTTTTTCTTCTCTGTAGATTTTAAAATTATTCTCCAATGCTTTATTTAGAATATAATCCACTTCTGCAACCTCAATAACAATTGCGGAACGTCTGGGATGAGAAGCATTGGCTAAATTATTTTTGCCTAATTCTGTAAGTGCCATGACTCTGGGTTGATTTTCATAACTGAGAAGGGCGAAATTTAACTTAATGCTTCGATCAATTTCAAAAACATCATAAGAATAAGAGTCTTCTTCTGATTCTTTGATTAGATCTACTTTCATGCCTAATATATCTCGATAAAGCACTAAAGCTCTGTCTAAATCTGAGACTAGAAAATTCGTTCTTTGGAATCTCATTATCTATCTCCTAGAATCCTAGTTTATTCTTTGGTTAACTTCAAAAAAGTGTCCATCAGGATCAAATAAAGACATCCCAATAAAATTAATCATATCACCAGTTGCACCTCTAACTGACCACTCATGAGGTTTAGAATGTATATTTGTATCCAGAGCTAAAGCTTTTTCATAAACCTCTTGTATATTATCTGTATCCACAACAAATGTTGGAAGACCATAATCAACAGCCGTTGGAACTTCTTTTGGTGCTGGCCAGAGTGGCTTAACCCATTGAAGAAGGCCGATCATACCAATGACCGGGTCATCACATTTTAGGATTATTAAATGTGTGACATCATCTTTTTTTCCTGCTGCCATTCCATTTCCACTCAATATTACTTCGTCATCATAGTAGATAGTCATACCGAAAACTTCTTGGTACCAGACAGATGATTTCTCCATATCCCTAACAATTAAGGTGGTTCTTTTTATTATCGAATTTGCCATATCAATTCTGTTTAGTTAATTGCATCAGTTTCAATAATCATTACATAGCAATCAGCCATACCCTCTCTGAGTTTCTTTACTTTCTTGTATTCATCTGAATTCCAGAAGTTTTGAGCTTGTTCTTTTGAGGGCCATTCTGAAATAACTACAGAGTTATTCTCAGACTCTATTCCTTCAAGAGCTATTGCACCAGGGGCTCTAACTAAGTACTTACCTCCAAATTTTTCAACCAATTTTGCAGCTTCAACTCCATACCCATTAACGAATCCATCTCGATCATGAATTACTGCTCTAACAATCATATAAGCTTTCATATTTAACCCCTTATTATTGAATAATGCTTAAATTATTTTCTGAATTTTCTCTTAATGACCTTATAAAATCTGTGACTTTAATTAATTCTGAAAATGACAAATTCAGATCTTTCACAAAAACTTTTGTTAATAACTGTTGATAGTTATATATTTTTTCTATATTTCTTTGTCCCTTTGAGGACAGCGAAATTAAAAAAGATTTCTTATGATTCGGGTTAGTCTTAGTGATGATTAAATTTTTCTTCTTCATTTGATCAACAGTTGCTTGTACGCTTTGTCTTTTTAAACCTAAATAACTCGCTATTGCAGAAACAGTCAAAGGCTGTCTTCTTATAACAGCCAGTATTCTCCAAATAGGTACAGTGATTGAAGAATCATTCACACATATTTTCTCTGATATCTCTAGCAGAGCGCCATTCATTCTGAAAATATTACCAAGAAATAACTGAAAGTCTGCTAGGAATTCTATGTCTTCATAAAGGTGTCTATCTGAAATATGGGTACTCATTTATTGCTCAGTACTTTTTTAAAGTAGGTCCAACTGGTTTCATTTTTACGATCATCGTCTGTTGGGGGAGGGTTGTTATAAATTGGATAATTTTCTTTAATTTCTTTTTTGATTGTTTCTGGAAGATCGTTATAGCTTTCCAGTTTTTTTCCAAATGTATGAAAATATACAATGCCATTCCTTCCGCTCATCTTCATCCAGGGAAGCCAATAAGATATCCTTTCCCACCCAATATTTGCTTTAGCAGTATCTTTAGAATCATCCATTAAATTAGATAGGCTTCCGGTTGTATTGAACATCTCTGTTGCATGATAAATTCCACCTACGTATTGTTGAAAATCTCCTCCAAGTGGGTTGTTATAAAATAATGGAATTGTCGATGTATCCCACCAATCATCTCCATGAGTGCTTAAATTCATTTCATAAGGCTTTCCATTCTTATCCATTTCATAATTGCTTCCCCAGTTGACTGGATCATTTGCAACGTGAAGGACTTCAACTGTTTCATCAGTCCATGGATTAGTCCATTCATCTAGAATTTCACCTGTGTTAGGGTCTTGATAAAAAAGTAATTCACGACTTACCATTTTAAAGCCTTGTCCTCTTTCAGGATCTTTAATACTCGTACAAGCTCTAATATTCATGCCTTCTACCCTAAATAGAAGTTTATCTCGCTCACCTTGTACTCGACTATACATTCTCCCATACCACCAATATACAATGGGTTTGTCATCAATCATGGAACAGGTAATTTTTCTACTGGCATCGAGTGAATCTTTTCCAGGTTTTAGTTCAAATGCATTAAGGTTATCCATTGAAACAAAGGCAAGTAGAATATTAATAAAGAATATTGATTTTATTTTTTGCATTATAATTTCCTTTTTTAAATTAGATTTATTTATTGACATATCTACTGATTCTATCAAATAGTTCTTTAATCACTCTATAGTGTAAAAAAATAAGTGAACTGTCAAATTGACAGGTTCCTGTCTATTTATGTAAAATAACCATAATTAAATTTAATTAATAGAGGATCGTTATGATCAAACCAACTAATTTTTCAAGTCGCTTTAAATCAACTATCGCTATGGTAATTGCAATTAGCATGTTACCGCTCGCTTCTTATGCACAAGTAATGATTGAAGAAATTACTGTAACGGCAAGAAAGAAAGAAGAATCATTAATGAAAACACCATTGGCTGTAACCGCTATAAGTGCACAAGATATTAAAGATTCTGCATTCACATCTATTTTAGATATTCAAAAAACAACTCCTGGTTTCTTTATTGAATCTATCAATAATCAGAATGCAAGAATAGAGGCTATGCCTCGTTTTCGTGGAGTCACTTTTGATACAAATAATCCAATGGCAAGAACGGGTAGTGTATTTATTGATGGTGTTCTAGTCAGTGGCGGTATTCACACAGTACCTGTAAATAATGCAGAACGTGTAGAGATTATCAAAGGACCTCAATCTGCTGTGTTTGGAAGAAATACATATTCAGGAGCTATTAATATCATTTCAGCAACACCAGCAGATGAATTAAAAGGTGGAATTGATATTAATTATGGTGAAAAAAGTGAAGGTGCAATGGCTGCTTATGTTGAAGGACCAATAAATGAGAATGTAGGCATGCGATTGAACTTGAGCTATAAAGATAAAGCTGGTCATTATGATAATTCATATGTGCCTGGACAAAAAATGGGTGACGAGGAAAGTCTTTCTATCAATGCCTTAATTGACATCAATCCAAGCGATGCACTGAGTATTAGATTGTCAGTTGGTCATTATGAAGATGATGATGGGCCAGGTGCTTATGCAGTCACAGCTGGATTAGCAGATCATAATTTCTGTGCAATTGCTGGGCAATGTTTTTGGGATATTGATGCTAAATCTTGGGCATTCTTTAGAGGAGTACCTACACTTGAATCGCATTATAAAGGAGAAGTGAAAGTCCCAGAAACTGTTGGTATGAATAGTACTAGCGCTCTATATACAAGTGCATTGCGGTCTTTGACGAATGCTGATGGGAGTTGGAAAGGAACCAACGGTGCTAACTCAGTAGGAGGCTATCATCCTATAGGCGACTTATCCTTTAAGGATCTTGGTCATAATGGTTTTGGTTTAGCAAGAGAAGGGCAAAGAGTTGCTATTAATATATCGTATGATATTTCCGATGATATGAATCTGAATATAGTCTATGGCGATAATGAAGATGAGTACTTTGCATTTATGGATTTTGATGCTGACCCAATCAATGGATTTCATACTGCAGGTGCACGTGTTACTAATGATGAATCATTTGAAGCTAGATTGTCCGGCAGTAGTGGTGATATTGATTGGTCAGTAGGAGTAAATTCTGCTGAGATTACTACGCTGACTCATGGTGGATACTACGATAATTTTGGATTTTGGTTTGCGGACATTAATAATCCAGGAACTGCTGCTTCGTTAATTAAAGCTAAAACTACAGGTGTTTTCGCATCGGTTGATTATAGTATTAATGATCAAATGTCAGTAACAGCTGAAGTTAGAAGACAAGACGATGAGATTGATGAGCCAAAAATTAATTTGACAGCTCCTGGTCTTTCACCAGGTACTTTCAAAGCAACATTACCTCGTATATCTTTTAAGAATCAGTTATCAAGTAATGCGATGGCTTATCTTACCTACAGCGAAGGTAACTTACCTGGTGGTTTCAATCCAGAAGTGGCTACGAAATTAAGAAATGCTGGACAGATTGCTGAGTTTCAAGCTCAAAATCCAGGAATATTTGAGAATTACGGTGAAGAATCATTGAAAAATTATGAGTTGGGTTATAAGAAGACTGCTCTAGATGGACGATTAGCTTATAACATTGCTCTTTTCTCAATGGAAAGAACCGATCAGGTTTACTCTGGTTTTGGCCAAATTACAGCAGATGGTATTTGTAATGCAGGAAGTGAAGACGTTGTAGTTTGTACGGTTAACTTTAGTGGTAATGGTCAATCTTCAGACATTAATGGTTTTGAATTGGATGGAACTTACTTGGTTTCTGAAAACTTAGAAATTAAAACTAGTTTGGCCTATGTTGATGCAACAATAAGTCAATTTCCTGATGGTGCTGGTTGTGGTGATATACAAGCAGTTTTCGGAGATTGTTCAAGAGTCAAAGGCTCAATAGCTCCTCGTTATCCAGAATGGCAAGGATCGTTAATTGCTAATTATGAAACAGACTCAAATCTTTATATTAGAGGTGAGCTTTTCTATAACGATGGTTATTATGATGAAGCAACCAACCTAGCTGAAATTCCAAGTGGTACTGAGATCAATTTAAGAGTAGGTAAACGAATGGAAAATATGACTGCTGAACTGTATGTGACTAACCTAACTGATGAAGACGCACCATTAGGCGGAAACAATATTGCTGATACCAGTGGTTATGTCAGATTTGGTACTTATTCATATAACTTTGGTGTTGAAAGTGTTCATATTGCTTTCCGTGATAAAAGAGAATTTGGCGTTAGGGTTATGTATGAATTTTAATCATACTGCTAACCAACAGATTTAATTTATAAAAAAAGATAAATCTAGAATAAATAGCCCCACAGTTTCTAACTGTGGGGTTTTTTTATAGTTATAATTAGATTATAAAAATATTAAAACACTAAAAAATATACTTCTTAAAATCTATAGCCGTTGCCTTTGAGTAATTAATGACAAATAACACTTCTAAACGTTTTTATGTAGATACATCTTTAGGTCAGATGCATGGACAAATCTACCCCAATAAAGGTCAAACTATTGTTTGCTTGCATCCCATGCCTTATTCTGGAAGGTATTATGAAACGTTTTGTAAAACTCTTACAGAAACAACAAGCTTTTCTTCTCTTTGCCTAGATATGATTGGTTATGGCCAATCTGCTTCTATTAATAATCCTATATCAATACAGGATTATGCTAGATCAGTCATAGAAGCACTCGATCAATTAATTAGTGATAAGTTCATTAATAAAGATATTAGTCTTCTAGGGTTTCATACTGGCTCTGCTATTGCTAATGAAATAGCAGTTATGGAACCAAAAATGATCAATAAACTGATCTTTGTTACTTACCCATATTTTGAAGCCAGTGATAGAAAAGAGAGGCTTGATTCAATTGGGAAGACAGTTTTGGATGAAAATATTGAATCTTTAAGGTCTATGTGGGATTTTAGTGTTGCTAATCGTGCTGAAGGGGTTCTTTTAGACAGAGCTTTATCTAATTTTACAGATCAATTACAAAGTACTACTAAAGGATGGTTTGGTTTTGACTCTATGTTTAATTACCCTTCTGAAGAACGTTTACTTTTGCAAAAAAAGCCGACACTTATTTTGAATGATCAGAGTTCACTAACCGAGCCAACCAGTCACGCAAATGAAGTTATTCAGGATTCATATTATGTAGAATTAGAAAACACAAAAGGAGCTATTTTTGAACTCAATACAGATCAGATTATTCATCACATATCTGAATTTTTGTTAACTTAATCAGATGAAAAGAACAGTTGAGAATACTTTAACTAGATGTTTTGTTATTTCTGGCAGAGTGCAAGGGGTATTTTTTAGAGATAGCACAAAAAAAATTGCTATAAGTCATCATATATCTGGCTCTGCTGTAAACCAATCAGATGGTACTGTTAAAGTCATTGCAAAAGGTGAACGAAGTTCGCTTAAACATTTATACGACTGGCTATTGATTGGTCCTGAACTAGCAGATGTAAAATTAGTAGAGGAAGTTGATATTAACCAACATCTGCAGTTAAATGAATTTACTACTAGGTAGAAAAGATATGAGTTGGAAACTAAGATTATTAATGAACATGCCAAAAGCCTATAAGAGGTTTTTGGTAAAAAAACCTAAAGTCTGTGACGGCAGAACGATGGATTCAGGCATGCAGATTCTTCTATATTTTATTGAGCAAAGACGAAAAGATATTGATTACAGTACCGTCAAACCTGAGACGATGAGGAATTATTATAATGAACTAGCTGGAACATTAGAAAAAAAACCACCTTCTATTGAACATAAGGATCATAGTTTACAGGTCTCAGATCAGCAAATTACAATACGAGAATATATACCAAGTGATAGTGATAATGATGGCAGATCTTTATTGTATTTTCATGGGGGTGGATTTTGTATTGGAAGTATAAAAACACATGATATTGTATGTAAGTTCTTAGCGAAACTTTTAAACTGGAAAGTTTTTTCTGTTGAGTATCGTTTAGCACCAGAGTATCCCTTTCCTATTCCATTAGAAGATTGTGATAAGGCAATGGATTGGCTTATTGATAACGCTGATAAGCTTAAAATTGATCCGAATAGAATTTCAGTAGGGGGAGACAGTGCGGGAGGTAATTTATCGGCTTGTCTTTGTATTAAACGACAAGAAGAAGGTAAAAGTATGCCCGAGAGACAACTTTTACTCTATCCTGGAATTGATAGCAAAGGCGATCATCTCTCACTTAAAACCCTCAATGAGGGCTATTTTTTGACTCAAGCTATTATGGATTGGTTCGGAGATAATTATTTGACCGAAGAAGATCATGATAATATTTATGTGGCTCCACTCAAATACGAGACTCCTGAAAAGCTTCCACCCGCTGTGATTATAACTGCTGGCTTTGATCCACTTAGAGATGAAGGGCAAGCCTATGCATTATTTCTAAAAAATGCTGGAGTGAAAGTTTTTGAGAAAGAATATGAGGGGATGATCCATGGTTTTATGAATTTCACTATTGAGCCTACTAATTACAAAGCATTCATTGAGATTGCAGAAGAATTTAAAAATATCGCCTAGTATCTGCAATCGTTTATACTTGCTTTATAATTTTTATAATTAAGTTAAAACTATGATTACCAAATCTGTCAGAACACGTTTTGCTCCTAGTCCAACGGGTTTTCTACATATAGGTGGTGTAAGAACTGCACTATTTTGTTGGTTGTTTGCGAAGAATCAAGGTGGTCAATTCCTCCTTAGAATTGAGGATACAGACCTAGAACGATCTACTAAGGAATCTATAGATGCAATTCTCCAAGGAATGTCTTGGTTGGGCCTTGATCACGACGAAGAGATTATTTATCAATCTAAAAGAAAAGATCTTTACCATCAAAAAACAAATGAATTAATACAAAAAGGACATGCTTATAGATGTTATTGCACGCAAGAGGAACTTGATCAAAAGAGAGCCATACAATTAAAAGAGGGACAAAATCCAAAATACGATGGAACTTGTAGGGACTTATCTCAAGATATTAAACGAGAGGGAGATTATGTAGTTCGTTTTAAGTCACAAGAAACCGAGAACATTGTTATTACTGATCAACTCTACGGGAGCATTGAGGTATTTTGTGAAGAATTGGATGATTTTATCATCTTTAGATCCAATAGTATGCCTACTTACCACTTAGCCGTGGTGGTTGATGATCATGATTCAGCTATTACCCATGTGATAAGAGGGGACGATCATCTGAAGAATACAGTAAAACATATACAGTTATTTAAGGCATTAGACTTCCAACTACCAACTTTTATTCATCTTCCTATGATCTTAGGTTCTGATGGCTCACGTCTATCAAAACGTCATGGCTCAATGAACATTATGGAGTACAAAGACCAAGGTTTTTTGCCAGATGCTCTTCTAAACTATTTAGTCAGATTGGGATGGTCCCATGGTGATGAAGAGATTTTTAGTAAGGGTGAATTAATAAATAAATTTAATATTGAAAGTTTAAATAAGTCGAGTGCTAAGTTTGATTTACAGAAATTGAAATGGGTTAATCAGCAACATTTATTGACTAGTGACAATAATGAGCTTGCAGCTTATTTGGTAGAAAACTGTGAAAATCAATCCATTAATCTTCCGACTGAAGAAGTCATTAATGCATTCTCTGAAGCCTATAAATCAAGAGTAGAGAATCTTAATGAATTAATCAGTTTCTTTGAATCTCTTTACTCTAGAGAATTTAAAATCAATGAAGAGGCTGCTAAAAAACATCTAAAAATTAAAATCTCTAAACCTTTAAATGATTTATTGGTTATTTTTCAAGATATTGATTGGAATAGTGAAGCTATTCATCAAGCTATCAAAGATGTTTGCGAAAGAAATGAAATTGGTTTTGGAAAAATAGGACAACCACTAAGAGTAGCAATTACAGGAAACACAATTTCACCTTCAATAGATGTAACTGCAACACTTCTAGATAAAAAAATTGTTAACTCTAGAATTAAGAAAGCTATAGAGTATATTGGAAATAATTAATTTGAGTTTAAATCTCAGTTAATGGCATAACAGATGAAAACAGGAATATTTCTTGTTGTTTTTTGTCGATACTCTTCATAAAAAGGACATGCTTTTATAATGTATGGCCAGATACTCTCTT
>JAQWSZ010000006.1:0-5425 GCA_029242945.1 Gammaproteobacteria bacterium
TTATAGTAAACGCCGTGATTTAACTCAAGATCCTTATCAAAGTATATTTAATCAAATAGCAAATGATTTACAAAAGATAAAGATTGGTTATATATCTAAAGATTTAAAGCGTATAAGTGAGATTGGTGATTTAAGATTTGCTTCAGACTTAATTCCTAGTGTTTTTAATGATTACTTAGTTCAGGATAAGAAGACAAGTATTTATAAAATCTCTCGTTTACCTGCCGATGATGATCCAATTATGCAAAGAATAGCTGATGTTAAGGAAAGGGAGCTTTTGCTTCTTGATACGCTTAATGAATATTATGCACAATTATATAGAGAAATTTCAGTTCCTTATGAAGAATGGAGAAAGTCTAATCGCCAAAATGCAATCAATTATGAAGAATTAAAACGATCAGCTAGAAAAAGACAACTACTTGGAGCTGTCGCAATTTTAGGAGGCATTATGGTTGATGGTGATAGTAATGCTAGTGGTTATGCTCAGCAAGGTCTTATGATTGGAGGAATGCAGGCTGTTCAGAGTGGTTTTGCTAAGGCATCTGAAGCAAAAATATACAAAGAATCGATGAAAGAAGGTGGAGATTCTTTTGATACTCAGGCTGAAGGTTTACTTATTGAGGTTGAAGGACAAACATTAAGACTTACTGGTAATGCACAAGAAATGTTCTTAGGCTGGAAGAAATTACTCAAACAAATTTATACTGAAGAGACTGGATTAATTCTCGAAGAAGATTCTGCACAATAGTTCTTGCTTATGAATATTAAGAAAACTGATGATTCAGTAAAAAAATCAGACGACAAAGCTAGCTCATCATTGAATATCAATAAAACAATTTATCAAGAAAAACTAGATAGAGAGAATCAAAAAAGATTTAACCCTAAGTTGGCTTTTTTTCTTAGTGGATTGTTATTGCTCTTTCTAATAGTTGTCTTTTTTATACTACCTTCCACTGTTAGTGACTATAGAGAGGAGGTCAATGATTCATCAATTCAGAAGAATTCTGAAAATTTAAAAAATAATGAATCATTTGACTTAGCTCAAAAACCTATTGCTCAGGCTCTTCTTTCTGAATTACTGGCTAAATTAGAGGATTTGAAAGTCAATGGGGTTTTATTTTGGGGAGGAAAGGGTTGGAGTGATGCACTCATGTATCAGGCAGAAGGGGACGCTGCCTATACCTTGAGACAATTTAATACCGCAGTTCTAAAGTATCGTGAATCAATGCAGATTTTAATCGATCTGGAAATCAGCATACCTCAAAGATTATCATTGGCTCTCAGAGAAGGGCGTGACGCCTTATTGCAAGGAAATCAAGATTTGGCAATTCAACAATATGAGATAGCTCTTGCAATTGATGGTATTAATCTGGAGGCAAAAGCAGGATATGAGAGAGCTTTAAAAGTAGATAAGGTTATTGAAATAATGATGCAGGCAGATATTTTTCGTAATGATGGTGAATGGAAAAATGCAATTGTGTCGTATGAAAATGCATTAATAATTGATCCAGATTGGGTCAAAGCAATCGAAGGGTTAGAAATATCAAAACAAAGCCTTGATGAAGAGCTTTTTCAAAATAGTTTATCAAGGGGTTATCAATTGATGGCAGAAGATAAATTTGAAGAAACAAAAATAGAATTTAATCAGGCATTGCAAATTAATCCTAGTTCTAAGGATGTTCTACAAGCCATTGAAGAATTGGAATTAAAAGTCAGAATGTCGAAGATTGAGTCAATACAATATGAAGCGCTAATAGCTGAAGTTAATGAACAATGGACTTTAGCAAAAAAACATTATCAAGCCATACTGAAACTTGATGCAAACATTAAGGATGCTTCTGAGAGTTTAAAAACGGTTAACCAAAGAATTTCTCTTGCTAGCGAATTAATATTTTTTACAGCTAACGCTGATAATCTAAGTGATGATGATCTTTTAAAGAAGGCAAAAAAAACACTGAATCAAGCTAGTGCTATTAAGAAGAAAGGGCCAGTATTAGTAGGTCAAATAGCAAATTTAGAAAATATTATCAGCCTTGCAAGTGTCCCTATTAATATCTTGATCCTTTCAGATGAGATGACTATTGTTACTTTATATAAAGTGGGAGAACTGGGTGTGTTTCTAAACAAAAAAATGGCACTGAGACCAGGAATATATAAGGCAGTAGGTACAAGAAACGGTTTTAGAGATGTAAGCTTGAGATTCAAAGTTCTTCCAGGTAAAAATAATCAAAGCTTTAGAATTGAATGCAAGGAAAGAGTATGACAATTATTAACATACATGAAGGCAATCAAACTAGAAAAATTAGTTCTGATAATTTTCCCATTACAATAGGGACAGATTTGAATTCTGATATTTTGATTGTGGGTTCGCTTTCGTTGGGGATAGCCATGATCATTGATTTGATAGATGATCGTTTAGTTTTGCAAAAGATTAATCCAAGTATAGATACCAAAGTAAATAATGAAGAATTTTCTGGAAATTATTGGATCAAGAATGATGATGAGCTGGTTGTATCTGATAAGCGAGTTCAATTTCAGATTTCTACTAATCAAATAATTATTAATGTTGATAATATTTCTATAGAGGATCAACCAACACAGTTTCAAAAAAGACAAAGTGAGAGTATTTTTCAAAAAAAGGCATTTCAGAGAGCTGCCATAGGAGTGTTTTTCTTAGTTGGATACTTTTTATTTTATTTGTTTACCTCTAAAGCTGTTGAAATAAGAACCATGCCAGCTGATGCTAAGGTTTCAGTCTCTGGGGGTTTTTTCCCACATTTAAAAATTAGTGGACGATTTTTATTAAGACCCGGTGAATATAGGGCTGATTACTCTAGATCAGGTTATATTCCGAACAGCTTAGATATTACAATCACTAAGGAATCCTCTCAAGTTATTGATATCAAATTAAGAAAAACACCAGGTATTGTTAGATTTATAACCCGGCCCGATGTTGTTTATGAACTGTATCTAGAAGGAAAAAGATCAGCACCATTTATTTGTGCAGATATGGAAATGTATCAAGAGGAATGTAAAAAGAGAGGATTTCCTTTTGGAGGCCTTTTGGAATCTGGAACAAGGGATGTTGAGTTGCGATTTGAAAAGCATTTTCCCATTAAGGAACAATTGATCATCAATGGGATGGGCGAAGAACAAGAATTCATTTTTGACCTTAAGCCTGCTTGGGCTGATGTTCAGATAGACACTAAACCAAGTGGAGCTGAAATATTCATTGATGGTAAAAATGTAGGATTGGCCCCTTTGGACCTTGATATTATAGAAGGGCAACATGCTCTTGAAATTAAGAAAAATGGGTTTAAGGATTTTTCAACTGAGATTACCGTAAAGGCGAAAGAAAATATCATCTTAGAGCCATTTAACTTAAATCTCATAGATAGCAAACTTAATATTATTTCCTATCCTAAGGGCGCTTCTGTAAATATAGATTCTATTTATCGTGGTCTAACACCTCTTGAACTGGAGTTAGAACCTATAATTTCTCATACTATCAGTCTTTCAAAGCCAGGATTTGAGACTATCAGTGAAAATATTACTCTCGACACACAAGAAGAAATCCTAAAAGAAACAAATATAGAATATGTTGAATTTGAAAGAGAGTTAAAGCCAATTTATGGCAGGATGAATTTTCTCGGTACACCAGGTGCTAATTTAATTTTGGAGGATAAAAAAATTGGAACGGTTCCAATTAGTATTGATCTATTATCTAAGAAGCAACTATTACTTATTGAAAAAGAGCGATACGTTACTGAAGAATTAATAATTAATCCAACACCAGGCTATGAGCAAACTATAGCGATAAATCTTATGACTCCTGAGGAAGCTGCATTGGCAGCTTTACCAAATAAGATCAAAACAACTCAGGGCTTAGACATGAGATTGATTTATCCCGGCAATGAATTTGTTATGGGCGCACCTAGGAGAGACCAGGGAAGAAAAACAAACGAAACTGAAAGGCTAGTAAAAATTACTAGACCTTTCTATGTTGGTATAACAGAAGTATCCAATAAAGAGTTTAGAGAGTTTGAACCCAAGCATACTTCTGGTGCAGAAGTTTTTAGAGAACTATCTAATAATATGCATCCAACGGTAATGGTTAGTTGGCAACAAGCAGTTGAATATTGCAATTGGTTGAGCATTCAAGAATCTTTAGAGCCAGCGTATGAAATCAAAAAAGGTAAGTATGAGTTGAAACGACCAGTAGGCAATGGTTACCGTCTTTTAACAGAAGCAGAATGGGAATGGTTATCCAGATTTAATGGTGGTGGTGGAGAACAAAAGTATCCATGGGGCGATAGCATGCCAGTTGCAGAAGAATCTGGTAATTATGCTGATGAGTCAGCAGAAGTTTTTATGTCAAATACTCTAGGACAATACTGGGATGGCTATCCTGTCACTTCTCCTACCGGAAAGTTTAAAGCAAACTCTTTAGGTATTTTTGATCTAGGAGGCAATGTTGCCGAATGGATTAATGATTATTATAGTGTCTATCCTCGAGATCTCAAAAATATAGTGTCAGATCCTTTGGGACCATTAGAAGGAAGTAGTAAAGTAATTAAGGGCTCAAGTTGGTGACATTCAAGTATCAGTGCTCTGAGATACTCATTTAGAGATCACGGTGTCACATCAAGATTGGATGTTGGATTTAGAATTGCACGTTATAGTGATAGGATAGAGTAGTGAATACCACTAAAATAAAATATCTTATCAAACATAAAACTGTCTTTTTCTTTCTATTTATTTCATTATCACTATTGGCTATCGCTGATGAGGATGAAAATAATAATTTAGAGAATGAGAACAGAGAAATGCAAGAAGAATTAGATCGACTTAAAGAGGTATATGAAAAAGAGAAACTCAAGGAAGAGATTGCAGAGGAAAATAAAGTGAATGCCGGTCAAGGGATGATATTTTATTCTGATACCTAAAAATTTATTATGAATAACAACAATTTATCCAAAGAATTTTTATATCAAGGTTTTGCCTTAATTATCTCCATTATTCTGGTCCATGCTTTTTATGTGTCATTGGTAAGGCCTGAAGCGGTTGAGATCATACAACAGCAACAAGCCATGATTACGCAAGATAGTAATTATGTACCTGAGCGTTCTTTCTTTGTGATTATCCGTGACTTCGAGCAAGAGGCTTGTTTTATATTAATGCTATGGGCATTTGCAATCATGGCTCTGAAAGCTCAAACATCCCTAAATGAACGAAAGCTTTTAAGGAATGATTTTATTCCTTTACAAAGAGGCCAGACTATAAAACCAGAAAATACTGATATGTATTTAAGGCAATTTGAGAATTTAGATGAATCACAACAAGAATTGTTGTTACCTAGAGTTTTAAGTAATGGTTTGAAACGATTTGCCACTACCAAGAATATCCAGGATGTTTCAACTGCAAC
>JAQWSZ010000015.1:0-12668 GCA_029242945.1 Gammaproteobacteria bacterium
GGAGACATGGATCAGGCTATTGCGATTAGAACGATTGTCTTTTCTAAAGGGAAATATTGTTTTCAGGCGGGAGCAGGAATTGTTGCGGATAGCGTACCGGACTCAGAATATAAGGAAGTTTTGGCAAAGAGTGAAATCCTAAGAACAGCACTTAAAATGGTCGCAGAGGGAATGGCATGAATAAAATGATCATTATTGATAATTTTGATTCCTTTACTTACAACCTAGTACAAGGTTTTATGATGTTGGATGTTGAAGTCATGGTCTTTAGAAACAATGCGATTAGTCTTGATGAAGCCAAAAGAATCGCTCCAACACATTTAGTTATTTCCCCCGGCCCTGGCCGACCAAAAGATGCTGGCATCTCATTGGATATGATTAAAGAGTTTCAAATGGACATTCCTATTTTAGGAGTTTGTTTGGGCCATCAATGTATTATTGAAGCATTCGGAGGCAAGATTGTTTATGCCAAACAATTGATGCATGGAAAAACCTCTAAAATTCAGCATGATGGGAGATCAATTTTTGATGCCCTAAGCAATCCAATGATTGCTGGACGGTATCATTCGCTAGCTGCAGAAAGCGATTCAGTGCCCAATCATCTAGAAGTCTCAGCTGAGACTGAGGATGGAGAAATCATGGGTATTCGCCATCAAACATTACCCATTGAGGGAGTGCAATTTCATCCAGAAAGCATTTTAACACCTGAAGGACAACAATTGATGCATAATTTTATTAAACAAAAAACAAGAGGTTTACGATGACAGTTGAAGCGCGTCAAATATTATCAACATTAATGAAGCAAGAGGATATTGGCGAGGTGAAGGCCTATGAGTTAATGCAACAACTTGCTGAGGGTATTATTGATGCGCCTATGGCGGGATCTTTGTTGATAGCCCTAAGAATCAAAGGAGAGACCGCAGCAGAGGTCAGAGGATTCGCTAATGCCATGAGGGATTTAGCGACCTCAGTTGCGATTGATAGCAACCTAGAGACCATTGATATCGTTGGTACAGGCGGCGATGGATCCAATAGTTTTAATCTGTCTACGGGTACAGCATTATTAGCTGCAGCAAGCGGGCTGAATGTGACCAAACATGGAAATCGGTCAGTGTCCAGTCAGTCTGGCAGTTCTGATTTACTTGATGCATTGGGCATTGCATTAGCATCAGACCCAGCAAAAATTAAAACCATAGTAGAGAAAACAGGTTTTGTATTCTTATTCGCTCCCTTTTTTCATCCAGCGATGAAAAATATAGCACCAATCAGGCAAGCATTGGGCGTGAGAACAGTTTTTAATATTCTTGGGCCTTTAACAAATCCTACTCAACCAAATTATTATTTATTGGGTGCTTTCAGTTCACCAATGGCAAAATTAATGGCCGAAGCTTTATCAGGAATGAGCATTAAGAGAGCTTTTGTCATTCATGGAGTTAATGGCTGGGATGAGCCGACACCGATTTCAGAATTTGAGTTGTATGATGTGTCACCAGGCCGTGTCAATTTTTCCATTAGAGATCCACAAGATTTCGGTATTCCTCGATGCAAGGCTTTAGATCTTTTGGGGGGAGATCCCAAGCAAAACGCCACTGCATTAATGGATGTTTTTAAAGGTATTGATCAAGGCGCTCATTTAAATTCTTTATTGTTGGGTGCAGGACTTGCTTTGGAGTTATCTGGCAAAGCAATTAATTTAGAGGAAGGGATCACTCAAGCTAGGAATGCAATAGAGCAGGGCACAGCCTTAGATTTGATTCAAAAACTACAGACTTTAAAAGATTGATTATGAAAGAAAACTTTTTAACAGTAATGGCGTCCAGTAGTTTTAGAAGATATCAGCAAAGCTCTGAAGTATTATCTGAAAATGATTTATTAGAGTCCATAAAAAAAATGGAGGCAATAGAGCCTATAGTGTTGTCAAAAACTGATTTTCATTTCATTACTGAAATCAAGAAAAAGTCTCCGTCTATGGGACCACTGTCAGAAAAAAGCTTTGATATTAAGGCTCAGGCTGAGCAATACACTAAAGGCGGCGCGAGCCTCATTTCTGTCTTAACCGAGCCTACCCAATTCTCTGGTTCGCTGGAAGACTTAAATGCTATTTCACAAATGAGACTAGATACACCCCTAATGAGGAAGGACTTCCTAGTTCATCCTTATCAGGTTTCAGAGGCTAGGTATTATGGTGCTCATGGAGTTTTACTCATTGTTGGAATGCTCAATGATGACCAGCTTGAAAAGATGATTTTAAGGTGTTTAGAGCATAAGATGTTTGCAATATTAGAGGTGTTTAATCAATTAGAATTGGAGCGCGCTAATAATAGGATAAAAAAAACAGATGGAGTTATTGATTCTTTATTACTTGGAGTGAATTGTAGAAATCTTAAATCATTGACAGTTGATTTTGCAAACTTTGAAAAACTAGCTAATGATTTGCCTAAGAATACAATTTGTGTTGCTGAAAGCGGTATTTATGGATCCAATGACATCAAAAAGGTTATAAAGATGGGGTATAGAGCTGCCTTAATAGGCACTTCATTGATGCAATCAGAAGATCCCCAAGCAATACTACAGAAGATGAAAGCAGCAGCAAGCAAGCACCTAAAGTGAAAACATTGATTAAAATATGTGGATTAACAACAGCATCAGCTGTTGAGTGTATTATTGAAAACAGTGTTGATATGGCAGGGTTTGTTTTTGCAAAGCAATCACCCAGATATATAACGCCAAAAAATGCGAAGCAATTGGCTGATTTAATACCAAAGCATATCAGTAAGGTTGCGGTTATGTTGCATCCTACCCCAACAGAGGTGAATGAAGTAATTGATGTCTTTAAGCCAGACTATCTACAGATGGACGCTAAAGATTTTTTAAACACCTATATCCCCAAATCTATTGAATCCTTAAAAGTATATCGGGATGATGGTTGCCTGGATCTTTCATTAATTAGCGACTCAAAACTCACCCTCTTTGAAGGGACAAAAAGCGGCAGCGGTAAACTAACAAACATTGAACACTCAAAAGCAGTGTCTAAAAAAAAGCGCGTTATTATTGCTGGCGGGCTTAACTCCAATAATGTTTTAAATGTATTGAATAAAGTTGGTCCTTTGGGTGTCGATGTTAGTTCGGGTGTGGAGTCTGAGCCAGGCCTAAAAAGCGAACAAAAAATTATTCAATTTATTAGAATTGTTCGTGAATACGATGAAAAGAAAAATAATGAATGACAAAAATAAAAATTTTTTAAAGCAATTAATCAACCGAGAGATTCCTGATCAAAAGGGACGTTATGGTAAGTTTGGAGGCCAGTATGCTCCCGAAACCTTAATGCCTGCATTAAGAAAGCTTGATAAAAGTATACGCCAATACCTGAATAATGAGTCTTTTCAAAAGGAGTTGGCTGAAGAATTACATCAATGGGCAGGACGTCCAACAGGACTCACTTATGCAAAAACAATTAGTAAATTATGGGGCGCTCAAGTGTATTTGAAACGTGAAGATCTTACTCATACTGGGGCTCATAAAATTAATAATGCATTAGGACAGGCTCTTCTAGCAAAAAAAATAGGAGCAAAAAGAGTGGTTGCTGAAACAGGCGCAGGTCAACATGGTGTTGCATCCGCTGCAGCTTGTGCTCGGGTTGGCATCCCTTGCACTGTTTATATGGGGGCTGTCGATATAGAAAGGCAAGCACCCAATGTTGATCGAATGAAGCAGTTGGGCGCAGAAGTTGTATCTGTTACAACAGGCGATCAAACCCTAAGGGCTGCTATTGATGAAGCTTTCAGAGATTGGGTGTCTAATCCTGATGATACTTATTATATTATTGGCTCTGTTGTGGGACCTCACCCATATCCTTTTTTAGTAAGAGAGCTGCAATCAATTATAGGGAAAGAGGCGAGAGAACAAATGATCAGTCAACATGGAGCACTTCCCAATGCAGTTTTCGCTTGTGTTGGGGGCGGCTCGAATGCCATAGGTATTTTTCATGCTTTTTTAGGCGATGAAGAGGTTGAGCTAATCGGAGTTGAGGCAGGAGGAAAAAGCCAAAATTTAGGAGATAATGCTGCAACATTGGCTTCAGGCAAGCCAGGCATTCTTCACGGAAGCTACTCTATGTTGCTCCATGATAATGATGGGTTAATCCAGGAGACACATTCCGTTTCCGCAGGTCTGGATTACCCTGGTGTGGGCCCTGAGCATGCATTTTTACAATCAATAGGCAGAGTAAGTTATGTTTCAGCAGAAGACAGTGAGGCATTAGATCAAGTGAAAGAATGTTGTTCTAGTGAAGGTATTTTGCCTGCTTTGGAGAGCGCACATGCTTTTGTTGGAGCAAAAAAATGGGCTCAAAACAATCCAGGTAAAACAGTATTAATTGGTTTGTCAGGACGCGGCGATAAAGACATGCCTACCTTAAGTAAGACGATGAATAAGGAAGCAGTTAAGTGATAGGCAGTAAACGAATAGAGGTAAGCATTAATAATGCTAGAAAAACAGGGCCTGCTATCATTCCATTTGTTACTGCAGGCTACCCCAAAAAGGAAAGTTTTTTAGGGTTGATTGAAACTTTGTCATTATGCTCCGATGTCATTGAGATCGGTGTTCCATTTTCAGACCCAATGGCAGATGGAGTCACTATTCAAAGATCCAGCCATATAGCTATCGAAAGCGGAGTCAAGTTGAGCTGGATTTTTGACCAATTGAAATTAATTAAAATCAACACGCCGATTGTTCTTATGAGTTATCTCAATCCACTGTATGTCTTTGGTTATAGTGAACTGGTTAAGGAGTCAAAAATGGCAGGGGTTGATGGATTTATTATCCCTGATTTACCAATCGAAGAGGGCGATGACTTAAGGCAAATCCTCAATAGTAATGATTTAGGTTTAATTCAATTAGTAACACCAGCCACACCTGAAAGTCGAATAAAACAAATTGCTGATAAAAGTTCTGGGTTTTTATATGCAGTCACAGTAAAAGGAGTAACTGGTGGAGCCCAGAGCCTTTCTAGCGAGGTTACAACTTATTTAGAAACTGTTAAAGACTTATCATCAATTCCTGTTTGTGCAGGCTTTGGAGTAAGAAGTAACAGTGATGTAGTTCTTTTGGAACCATTTGTTGATGGAGTAATTGTGGGCTCTGCTTTAGTGGAGGCCATTGAGTCAGGCCTTGATCCGATTGACTTCTTAAACGCTTTAAAAAACTAAAGATCAAACTTTGTACGGTATTCTTTAAAAAGGTCTTCTATTTTTCCTTGTCTTAAGCCAAAATCTTTTAAAGCATAGTTGTGTTGGGCTCTTTTTTGTTTGGTTTGTTTGTATATGTAATTTTTCATTCTTTTTTTATTTTGTTGGTTTATTTCAAGACCAAGAGCTTGATAAACTGACAAAGCCTGCTCCAATGGGTTAGCAACAAAGTCCTTAAAGCTGATATCTATATAGTTTTCTTTTTCTATTAGTTTTCTATCTTCAAGAAAACAGTCAGTGGCATTTTTCCAAAATGACAAGGCATTGATGCCTATTTCAGATCTATTGATATTTTTCGTAAAAGGAGTTCGAATGTGAGAGGTGAGACTACTAATTGAAGAAATAGCGTCAACAGGATTTCTATGAATAAATATAAATTTTGCATTAGGGTAAATTTTTAGTAGTTCAGGTATATGCTGTATATGACAAGGATCTTTTAACAACCAGTTTTTTGGTTTTTGAACCGTTTCAAGCGCTTGTAAAAACCTGGAATGCCATAATATTGCTGACGTATAGTCACATGTTTTTAGGTAGGCTTCGTACTCAGGCACTTTAGCATTGTAGGCCCAAGAGATGCTTTTAAAATCAATTGACATAATTTGCTGACATTCTTCTGGAAGGTATGCGCTCATAGTATGCATTTTCATTAAGTTAGGCATTAAAGCCTTAATTAGACGTAGTTTTAATTTAGTTTTAAAAACCTTTTTAGCCTTATTGAGCTCATTGTTCGTTATTGGCATCATTTGAAATATTTCCCATGTTAATGGGCCCCTAAGCGAAGGGTCACAATGCAATAAGTCGAACAAAAAAGTTGTCCCTGATCTTGGTAAGCCAGAGACAATTATTGGGTTTGATGCTTTTGGAAGATTTTTATTATTAATAAATTGATATAGCTTTGATCTATTTTTGAGTTGGTTTAAGATTGCTTGACGAGTTGAGAATTGGCCCAGTAAGTTAAATCCAGATGCATTTTTATGGTCCAGCAAGAGAATCGATAGAGGCTCCAAGAATTCATCTTCGCCTAGCGGACCATTAACTTTGTTTAGAATGGAATTAACTTCTGTTGCTATCAATACATCCTCTTATTTTATTGGTTTTCCAAAAAACAGGATCATCAAACCAAGCACAATAAAAATTGAAGCAATACTCAAAGTATAGCTGAGCATTATAATTCCTGATATCAAAACCCCCATCCCAATAATGCTTTTATAAATACTTCCTAGGATTGTTTTCAGTTCGGTATTATCAGGCAAGCGGTTTGAGTAGCCTTCATCAATTAGTTGTCTTGCAAACTGTGGCAACTGTTCTAAGGACTCTCTTATTTCAGGGCCATCGTTTTGAATCTTTTTGAGAAGAGCTTTAAAATCTGTTTGCTTGGATTCCCAATCTTTTAGTACAGGTCCAGCAGCAGAGATAAAATCCAACTCAGGATACAGTTGGCGACCTAGGCCTTCGATATTCAGCAGTGTTTTTTCTAGTTGAACCAATTGTGGTTGGTTCTCCATTTTAAAGTCTCTAGCAGTTTGAAATAATCGCAACAATAATTGACCAAATGAAATATCTTTTAAAGGTTTATCAGCAATAGGGTCACACACAGTTCTGATAGAGGCTTCAAACTCATCTTCTCTTGTATCTTTTGGTACCCAACCTGACTGAATAAATAATTGAGCTATCTTTTTATAATCTTTATTAATAAAAGATGAGAAACTACGGGCCAGATAACGGAGATCTTTTTCCGATAAGCTGCCAACAATTCCAAAATCTACTGCAGCGTATAAAGGTTTGTTTGGATTACTTACATCAACAAAAACATTTCCTGGGTGCATGTCTGCATGAAACAAATTGTGATGAAACACCTGCGTAAAAAATATTTCTACCCCATTTAATGCCAATTGCTTAATGTCTACTCCAGCAGTTTCTAAGGCGTCAATATCATTGATAGGGATACCAAATATACGTTCTTGCACTAAAATGTTTTGACGACAAAGCTCCCAATGAATTTTTGGCACCTTAATAATATCTGAGCCTTGCCAATTTCTTCCTATTTGTGCACAGTTTGCTGCTTCACGCATTAAATCTAATTCATTCAACACTGTTTTTTTATAATCTTGAACCACCTCTAATGGCCTAAGACGCTTTGATTCCTCTGAATAACCAGCCACTAACTTTGCTAATAAAAATAATATCGCAAGGTCATCTTCCAAGGACTTCATAATATTCGGTCTTAGGATCTTAACGATGACTTCTTCGCCTGTTTTTAACTGAGCTGAATGGGCTTGTGCTATTGAAGCTGAGGCAAATGCGACGGGGTCAAACCTATCAAATAATTCACTCGAAGGCTTACCGAAAGCATTTTTGATTTCTAGTTCAGCTAATGTTGCTTCAAATGGAGGGACATTGTCTTGCAGTTTTGATAACTCCATCGCTATATCATTAGGCAATAAATCAGGCCTAGTGGACAAAGATTGACCAAACTTTACATAGAGAGGACCAAGTTTTTCCATAGCTTTTCGAATTCTAACAGCTATAGGGACACTCTGATCAGATCTAAACCATCTTTTAAATGAAAACAATAAAACCCACTGAACGTATTTTAGTTTAGGGGCATCTTTGAGTAGCTCATCTAAATGAAAGTCTAGGATTACCCCTTTTATTTTTAGAAGCCTTTTAATTAGTTTGAATGAGTTCATGCTTTTATTTTTGACCCACGTGCAGTGCGACAATACCCCCAGTTAGATTAAAATACTCACTGCTTGCAAAACCTGTGTTATTAATCATGGTTAATAATTTATCTTGGTCAGGGTGCATCCTAATAGATTCAGCTAGATATTTATAACTATCAGAATCATTAGCAACCCATTCACCCAATTTTGGCAAAACATTAAAAGAATAAAAGTCATATAAAGGCGTCAACAACTCATTAGGCTTGGAGAATTCAAGAACCAATAGTTTGCCACCCGGTTTGAGAACATTGAGCATTGATTTTAATGCCTCTTCTTTATTCGTTACATTTCTTAATCCAAAAGCAATCGTGATGCAATCAAAAGTGTTGTCTTCAAAAGGCAATTTCTCGGCATTCGATTGAATGAGAGTAATGTTATTAAAACTACCCTTATCTAAAAGTTTGTTTCGTCCTTCAGAAAGCATCGAGGCATTAATATCGGTTAGTATTACAGAACCACTTTTACCCACTTGCTTTGCTAGGGCTTCTGCTAAATCACCGGTTCCTCCAGCAACATCCAACGCTATCATGCCTTCAGTAAGGCCAGTGTGCATCAGAGTAAATTTCTTCCAAAAACGATGAATTCCCAATGACATTAGGTCATTCATTAGATCGTACTTCCCTGCTACAGAATCAAAAACCTCTGTAACTTTCTCTGTTTTCTCTGTTTCACTAACTTTTTGGAAACCAAAGTCATGCTCTTTTTTCTCATCTTTCATTTTTTTCCTGATCTTGGGTGTGCCTTATCGTAAGTTTCAGCCAGATGTTGAAAGTCCAGATGAGTATATATTTGTGTGGTCGCGATGTCACTATGACCTAGCAACTCTTGGACTGCTCTTAAATCTCCGCTAGCTTCTAATAAATGGGTAGCAAAACTATGTCTTAGTAAGTGTGGATAAACATCTTTTTTTAGTCCATTTTTTTTAGCCCAATGATTCAGCCTGCTTTGTACAGATCTTCGACTCAATCGAGTTCCTCTATTGCCAACAAAAAGAGCTTCTTCATCTAAATTAGCTAATTGCCCACGAACATCCAACCAAGCCCTGATCGCTTGAACTGCCTTTGACCCAATAGGTAACATCCTTCTCTTGTTTCCTTTTCCAATCACAGTGAGGCTTTTATCTTGCAGATTTAAATCTACAGGGTTCATAGTGACTAATTCAGACAGCCTTAACCCAGATGAATATAGTAGCTCAAGGATCGCTTTATCTCTCAGGCTTATTGGATCTTCTTTGGTGATATTTAATAATTGATTTACTTGATCCACATCCAATACATCTGGCAACCTTCTAGGCGCCTTAGGTGTTTTAATTCCGTCTGCGGGATTATTTTTGATTAAATTCTCTCTCAATAAATAGTTCATAAAGCTTCTAATACCAGAGAGACGCCTTTGTATACTCCTAGGCCCTAACCCTTCGATAAATATAGAAGAAATAAAGCTTCGTATATGATGAGGCCTAAGATCAGCCCAAGAAGAAACTTGTTTTTCGATGCAATAACTTTCCAGGGTTGAAAGATCTTTTCTATAGCTAGTTATAGTATGTTGAGATAATCTTCTTTCCGTCTCTAGGTGAAGAATAAATTTCTCTCTTAATATTTTTAATTGTTCCTGCATAGTTTTATTTGATGAAAATGATAACTACAGTTTTTGTTTTACTATAAACAGTGACTCTAGAGCATTATATTAAATTTTTAGCCTTATGAAGCGCTTCCACCGCATCTTCTTTTTGGCCTAGCTCAAGAAAAATTAAGCCAAGCTCATTATATTTTTCTACGGTTGGAAGATACTCAATGGATCGTTCCATGCATTGTTTTGATTTAGACCACAAACCATCTCTTTTTGCTAATCGAGAGGATAGTAGCCATAAGTTGGCATCTCTAGGCCTTTCTTCTGTCCATAGATCAGCTCGTCTTGAAAGCGTTGCTAGGTCTGGGCTATTTAAGAGTTCATAAATTTCAATTAGGCTAGAATTCCATGTTTTTGGTATTGTCTTTCTGAGTTCTTTTTCTGCAATAGCATGTTCATCATGATTCATCATTGATCGATATTTACATAAAAGCAGCTCTGGCTGACTTTTTAATTCTTTTGGGATTGTTAGCCAGCTTTTTGTAAATAATTCCTGGTTATCCGTACAGCCATTTAGAAATTTTTGGAGTGAGACTATAAGCTTTTCTTTTAAGGCTTTGTTTAGGGAGCCATGGCTTATAATTGCTGGTAAATAATGAGCCATAGAGTCATCTATGGAGGTTTTTGAAAACAGATCAACCATCAGCCTTAATGCTGATGTGTTTTTATTATCAGCTATTAAAATATGTTCCAATACATTCCACGCTTCTATATATTGTTCTGATTCCAGCAAGAGTTTTGTATTCTTGAGGTTTATATAAGATTCCAGTTTGGGGTATGCATCCAATGATTTTGCCAGCCAATCAGATCGTAATTCTTGTTCTTCCATATAATGTGCCGCAGTAAAACCAGCTAAATAAGTATCTATAGGCAGTGATATTTCTGAAGAAATAGACCTTAATTTACGCTCTGCTTTACTAAAATTTCCCTGACTCATCAGTATCATAGCTTCATGGGTTTTTTGGTTTGCTTTTTTTTCTCTTTTTTGGTTTAAGCGTTCTTTTAGGTATTTTGGAGAGCTCCATATGAGAGAGAGTACTCTTACCAATAAATACAGAACAATCAACAGCAATAAAAAGACAGGCAATGAAGCTTCAACAGAGTAAGTTAAAAATTCAACCAATACATAGCCATTATCTTCAATGAGGTAGTGAACACCCAACCCAATGATAATAATAGTAAAAAAAAACAATATTTTAGATCTCATGATTATTGATCCACTTGGATTAATGATAGGGCTTCATCAATTTCTTGAATTTCTGGTTTAAGTTTCAATTCTTTAAGAAGCAACAAATCGTTAATGGCTTGTACCGCTATTTTATTTTGGTCTGCATACTGCCCTTTAATTTTGTCTATAGTGTTTTCTAGCGAGGTTTGATAGCTAATATCATTGTTTTGTAGTGCATAAAAGCGAATGAGTTCAAAATTTAAACGAATCAAGGATTGTATAATCTCTTTTTCTTCAGATTTTAGTTTTTGTAGTTGACTGTCACTATTTGATCTGACCCGAACTAATTGTTTCATAGAGCTTTGAAGATCATCCCAAGAGCTTAACAGTATAGCTCTAATTGAGGGGAGGGAGATTTCATAATCAATAGGTTTATCTGCGATAGCAAAATCTATAGACTGAAATAAGAGGCGCGACTCAATCTCATTAACTCTCTCTATAATAGAGGCTTGATTCATTGTATCTATAGAAACATTCACTTTATCGAGCGCTAAATCAATTAATTTATTGATTTCTGTGTCAGATTGGCTTGCTTCATCAATAGAGTATTTCGCCTCTATCAAGGATTCTTTAATAATGTGTAAACGACCAAAAAAAGAGAGTTCATTGTTTGCAATAGTAAGAAAGTATTTTGCCCTTAACAGGAACCAATCTCCATCATGTGTCTCAGAAACATTAACAAATTGACTGAATCGATTGTTTAATTCTTCTATGGATTTTGCATTATTTTGATTGGCATTTTTGACCTTAAGAAACTCTAGTGATTGATTTTTCTCTATTTCACGTACAGCTTTTAGCTGCATTTGAAACAGTGTAATATTCGATTCAACCTTATTAATACTTCCTATAGATTGGTCTAGGTTAGTTTGAAGTGTGTTTAGAAAATTTTGGGTATACCAGAATAGCGTGCTGCCTCCTAGAAGGAGAGTCAACATCAAAAAGATGATTATGCCTCCTACAAAGCTGAATTTATTTTTTTTTGTCTCTTTTGTATTCATTAGTCTTTTATTGTTATTTAGAAATTCAAAAGTATATTAATGATAGTATCGAAGTTTTAGGAAGTAATCGAACATGGAAAAAAATAATTTTGGAAAGTGGTCAGATAAAATAGGGTCAATGCTGCCAGATTCTGCTTTAAAAGCAAAAGCAGACATTCAGAAAAACCTCAGTTTCTTAATTAATGAAGCCATTCAAAAAATGGATTTGGTTGACCGTACCCAGCTTGAAGAGCAGGAAAAAAGAATTAAAAAGTTAGAGTCAAAGCTAGAAGAGCTTGAGGCTAGGCAAGAATAGTTATTTTAGTAACTAAACTTAATGGTTTGTATTAAGTCTTTGGATAGGCTATTTGCAACTGGACAAGTGAGGGCGGCTTGTTCTAATAATTTCTTTTCTTTATCCGTATAATTTGTAGGAAATTGAAAATCAATCTTAATCTCTTGCACGCGTCGAGGCTCTTGACCCATTATCTTTTCAACTGTCGCTCGAGTGCTATCGATATTAATATTTTTTCTTTGAGCAGTAATACCCATAATCGTTAGCATGCAATTAGCCAAGCTAGTTGCTAATAGATCCGTTGGGGAAAAGGCCTTGCCTTTACCTTCATTATCAGTTGGGGCATCTGTGGTTAATTTTTGACCAGATTGAATATGAGTGCTTTCAGTTCTCAGTTCTCCTGAGTAATAGACTATTGAGGTTGCCATCTTCAGTCTCTAACCACAAACAACCCTTTCATAATCGCATAATGACCTGGGAAGGAACAAAAGAACGTATAGTCTCCACCCGCAGTCAATAGATCACCAGAGAATGTCACTGACGTTTCAGCTCCTCCACCAATCACTGCTGATG
>JAQWSZ010000003.1:0-15799 GCA_029242945.1 Gammaproteobacteria bacterium
GGTGGTTTTATCTTGTATGTTGTGCCTTTAAGCATATCTGGGCGTTCAAGCCTCTCATGCATCCTAACGACATTAGCTTCATTTTCTTGCTCTTGAGATAATAGGAGCTTGCTTTTTTCAAGTTCTTCTTGTTTTTGCTGAGAGTTGACTCTATATCCAACAATTTTATTTTTTATTTTTATAGTAGACATATTTATTAACTAAAACTTTCCGTAATAACCTTCTTTTAATGCATCAAAAAGGTTAGCTGCAGTATGTGTTTCGCCATCATATTCTATTTCTTCATCACCAGGAACTTCTATCTCCTCTCCATCATCTAATACAAATGTATACATTGTATTCTTTAGATCTTTTTCTTTGACTAAGACGCCCTGAAAAGCTTCAGGATTAAATCGGAAAGTTGTACAGCCTTTCAAGCCTTTCTCATGAGCATAAAGATAAATGTCTTTAAAGTCTTCAAATTCAAAATCAGTGGGTACATTTGCTGTTTTAGAAATAGAAGAATCTATCCATTTTTGTGATGCACTTTGAACATCTACGTGTTGCCTAGGCGATATATCTTCTGCTGTAATGAAGTAATCTGGTAATCGATTATCAGAGTCTTGCTCAGCATTAATATCAGCTTGTGGGTTGATTTTATCAAGGTATGATAATAACTCAAAAGAATAAACATCGACTTTTTCTTTTGTTTTCTTTTTCTCTCTAATAACATTTCTAAAATAATGATGTGCGAAACTAGGCTCTATTCCATTACTAACGTTATTTCCTATTGATAGAGAAATAGTACCCGTTGGTGCTATAGAACTATGATGGGTAAATCGTGCTCCTACTTTGGATAATTCATCTACTAATTCAGGATCTTCTGAAGCTATTTTTTGCATATATTTACTATATTTAGCATGCAATACACTACCTTTTATTTTGTCACCAACTACAAAACCATCATCTAGCATTTCTGGCCTATGATTAAGCATCTCTTTAGATACGATAAAGTCTTCAGTTAAAATAGGAGCTGCTCCTTTTTCTTTGGATAGCTCAAGTGCAGCTTTCCAACCAGTTAGAGCAAGATTCTTACTAACATTTTCAGTAAAATTGAGTGATTCTTCAGACCCATATCTCATCTGTAGCATTGTCATAGTGGAGCCTAGACCTAAAAATCCCATTCCATGTCTTCTTTTTCTGAGTATTTCATTTCTTTGTTGCTGTATTGGCAACCCATTAATCTCTACAACATTATCCAACATCCTTGTAAAAACAGTCACCACTTCATTAAAAGTATCCCAATCAAAAGAAGCATTTTCTGTAAATGGATCATTGACAAAACGAGTTAAGTTAACAGACCCAAGCAAACATGAGCCATATTCAGGAAGAGGTTGTTCTCCACAAGGGTTTGTAGCTCTAATATTTTCATCAAACCAGTTATTATTCATTTCATTTACTTTATCAATCAAAATAAACCCAGGTTCTGCATAATCGTAAGTGGAAGCCATGATTAAATCCCATAGCTTTCTTGCTTGTATGACTTTATATATTTTACAAGCAACTAGGCCTTCATCGTTAGTCAAATAGCCATCTGTTTTAACCCATTCTTTCCAAATAATTTTTTCTTTATCATTAAGATCAATCTCTTTAGACTCCGGTAAACTAGGATCAAGTGGGAAAATCAATGGCCACTCGCCATCCTCTCTAACAGCCTTTATAAACTCTTCTGTAATAAGCAATGACAAATTAAATTGTCTTAACCTGCCATCTTCTCTTTTTACTTTTATGAAATCTTCAACGTCAGGATGGCTAACATCAAATGTTCCCATTTGTGCTCCTCTTCTTCCACCAGCTGAAGAAACTGTAAAGCAAGTCTTATCATAAATATCCATAAACGATAAGGGACCTGAGGTATATGCACCTGCTCCAGTTACATATGCTCCTTTTGGCCTTAATGTTGAAAATTCATAGCCAATACCACAACCAGCCTTAAGAGTTAACCCAGCTTCCGTTACTTTCTCAAGAATACCTGTCATTGAATCTTGTATAGAACCAGAGACAGTACAATTGATAGTAGAAGTAGCTGGTTTATACTCTTCAGCTCCAGCATTGGAAATAATTCTTCCTGCTGGAATAGCGCCAGATCTGAGGGCCCAAAGAAATTTTTCTCCCCATTCCTCTTGTTGTTCAGATTTCTCAACACTAGCCAAAGCTTTGGCTACCCTTTCAAAAGTATCATCCATATTTTGATCGATTGCTTCACCTTTTTCATCTTTTAGTCGGTACTTTTTATCCCAAATATCTAGAGATGCGGTTTGATGTTCTATATTGAAGGTTTTTGATTGTTTTTCTTTAAACGCTGAAGACACTTTTGTGATTAACCCTCTAATTTATTCGATGTATTTATGTAGTGTATTTATCTAAAAACAAAAAAAGCCCAAAAAATGATGCACAATATGTTGTGTTTAGATAATATTAGATTATTGCGGATTTTTGGATAATGTCAAGGACTTTTGAAAATAGGTCAGTTTCCTAATATATATCTATATATCAATACTTTATGTATATTTTTTACAAATATATTTGTAAAATTTATAAAAAATAATGATATTTATTTTTATTATTTTAGATACTAGATGTTGTGTTTGTCTTATCCACCTATAATTATCATGTTATACACAATTTATTCACAATATAAGCTTCACTTTTAAAAAAAGAATAAATTATGAATATGAATAAACAAAGTATTGAAATTGTGAAATTTACGTTATCATTTCTTCTACAAATTCAACTCTAATAATAATTAAGCTAGTGAACTATGAAAAAAAATAATTTTTTACCCTTTTTACTCATAATATCAATTTTTATCAATGTAGGTGTTAGTCTTTCAACTTACATTAATGCCCATGAAGTCGGTAGTGAACAAGTTTTTATTGCTCAATCTTCGCTAGCAGAATTAGTCGATGAATCATCTCCATCTGTGGTCAGAATTGCTATTAGAGGTAAAGTAGCTTCACAAAGAAACCCATTTTCAGATGATCCATTTTTTGAACGGTTTTTTGGACAACCACAAATGCCTAGAGAAAGAGAATTTGGTGGTGGTGGTTCAGGAGTTATTGTTGATGGTAAAGAAGGATATATCATCACTAATCATCATGTTATTGAAAGAGCAGATGAGATAAAAGTTTTCACTAAAAATGGTGATGAATACTTAGCAGAAGTCATAGGATCAGATCCAGGAACTGATATAGCAGTTTTACAAATAATAGACTTAGAAAAAACTCTTAAAACAATACAATTAGGAGATTCAAATTTATTACGTGTGGGTGATTTTGCATTAGCAATTGGTGCACCTTTCGGTTTAAGTCAAACCGTAACATCAGGAATAATTAGTGCCCTGGGTAGACCTCAAATGAGCACAGATGGCTATGGTGATAGCATTCAAACTGATGCTGCTATTAATCCTGGAAACTCTGGTGGAGCGTTAATTAACATGCAGGGTGAATTAGTAGGAATTCCTAGCTCTATATTTACTAGAGGCGGTGGCAATATAGGAATTGGCTTTGCAATACCAGTGAATACAGTCAAGAATATTATGAATCAGATTATTAATTTTGGTTCGGTTAAAAGAGGACTTCTTGGTGTTATCATTAGTGATATTAACAAAGAAATAGCTGAACAATTAGGCATTGAAGCAACCAAGGGAGCTTTAATACAAGAAGTTTCTCCTGATTCTGCAGCTGAAATCGCTGGCTTAGAAGCCGGTGATGTTATTATTGAAGTTAATAAAAAAACTATTACAAACTCTAGCTACTTAAGAAATACAATTGGTCTAAAAAGAAGTGGAGAATCAGTAGATATGATAGTTTTAAGAAATAATAAAGAACTAAATATCGCAGCGGAACTTGGTGAATTAGTAGCCCAAGAACCTGTTAAAGCAGATGAACTAAACTCATTGTTAGCTGGAGCTGAATTGTCAGATTATATACCTGAAGGTAAAGTTAAGGCGCAAGGTGTCATCATACTGTCAGTTGCAGCAAATAGTAATGCTGCAAATGCACGATTACAAAAAGGAGATATTATTTACTCCGTAGGAAGGACTGAAATCAACAATTTATCTGAATTTAAATCGATTATTAAAGATAAAGATATCTTAGTTCTAAGAGTGAATAGGATGGGACGCTTATTAATCATTCAGATGAGAAAATAAAATTGATCTCATTTATCATTAACTAATGCAAATTTATTTAGTTGGAGGAGCAATAAGAGACAGACTATTAGGTTTTTCTCCTCCCTATGAAAATGATTGGGTTGTAGTTAATGCCAAGCCTGATGATCTTGAAAAAAAAGGTTACAAGAAAGTTGGTAAATCTTTCCCTGTATATATTAACCCTGAAACTGGTGAAGAATACGCACTAGCGAGAAGAGAGAGTAAGTCTGGTAGTGGTTATCATGGATTTGATTTCGATATTAGCCCAAATATTAGTCTTGAAGAAGATTTAGCCAGAAGAGATTTAACCATTAATGCGATAGCTCAAGACGAAAATGGGCAGCTCATTGATCCATACAAAGGCCAAGAAGACCTAGAAAATAGAAAACTTAGACACGTCTCAAAAGCTTTCAAAGAAGATCCTCTAAGAGTTCTTAGAATTTCAAGGTTTAAAGCAAAACTTCATAATTTAGGCTTCACTATTACTGAAGAAACTTTGAATTTAATTAGCGAGATAGTAAAAAGTGGAGAATTATTGTCATTGGTACCAGAAAGAATATGGCTTGAAACAGAAAAAACATTAAAACATTCTAGGTTTGATCAATATTTCAAAACTCTAATTCAAATTAATGCGTTGAATCAAATCTACCCTGATCTGGCTGGTCTGAAAAAAGATTTTTTCTCGAACATTATCTTTCAGCAAGCATCGCAAGAAGAAGTTTCGACAAAATATAGATTTGCTTCTATCTTCTATGTACTTCTTAAAGAAGGAAATATCAATATCAAAAACATAATTGAATCTATGCAGAAAAGTATGAACTTTCCAAACAGTTTCAAGGAAATTCCTTTGCTATTGAATAACACATTTTCATTAATCGATAGGGATATAAGTGAATTTAGTGCGGAGCATATACTTATTATTATTGAAAAGCTTAATGCCCTTAAAAAACCAAAAAATATTGACATGGTATTCCGCTTGATTAGCATGGATCTTGATAAAGATTTTAATGACAAAAAAGAAATTTTAGAAAAATCATTAGCATCAGCTCTCACCATACAAATTAATAATATAAAAGAAGAAGGTCTCCATGGGAGTGCTATTGGAGAAAAACTAAGAGAACTAAGACTGAATAAAATTCAGGAAACGCTCTAGATTAGATTGGCCTTCCAATTCCTATTGTTTTAAAAGCATAAAGATCTTTTATTAATGGATATTGGTAAAGAATTTTCCATGATTCAACACCCTCTCCAATCTCAACAATACTAATCTTATCCAAAATTAATGGCTCATTGATAGTTGGTAGATGATCAATTACTAATTGCTTTTTTTCTTGCTCTTCCAAACCATAAAATAGACTAATATGTGGGTAGAATAATTCACTTTCAAGACCCAATTGATGATCCAGTTGATTTTTTAAATCAGTTAACTCCTTAGACTTTTCAATCTCTATAAAAAGCGACTGAAAAAATAAATCTTTTGCTTGATATAAACTTGATTTAATTGAAAGTTGTTTATTCTTTTTAGAAAAAGATTCAATTCTATTGAGTCTATCTTGACTAATATCATAGAAAGGTCCGGATAATGTTAAATGAAGATCGAAGGTTGGACCTTCTAATTTATTATTTACACTAAGCTGAATCTTTTTTAGCATTTCATGACTCACTGCATCGAGCTCTCCCCATAACCAATAGCGTTTTTTATCGTCTATTTCACTCATAGCCAATACGCCTTAAAATATAGTTAGAAAAATAATGACGCCTAACAATAACCTGTAAATGACAAAAGGTAACATGCCAATTTTCTCGACAAAACTAATGAACCATTTAATGGTTAGGTAAGCAATCACAAAAGAGAATCCTATGCCTAAAAAAAGATCAGAGTAGTCAAATATCATATTCTCTATTTGACTATACTCATAGATTCCCAGTATGTTGGCAGCAATAATTACTGGTATTGATAATAGAAAAGAAAATCGAGCTGCCTCCGTTCTAGAAAAACCTAAAAAAAGTGCTGCTGTTATTGTAATCCCAGATCTGGATGTTCCAGGAATTACTGCTAAAATTTGTGATAGACCAATTATCAAGCCTAAACTGACTGTCATTACTTTCTGTTCGAGTGCCAAATGAGCTTTCCTATCCGAGAAATACAGTAAAACACCAAAAAAAACAGTCGCAAGTGATATAACAAAAGGAGATCTTAGATTCTCCTCAATAAAACCGCTAAATAAACCTCCTATGATCACAATTGGTAGTGTCGCAATAGAGATAATCCCCAATGGTGAATTAATTAGAGTTCTAAAATCTTTGAAATAAGAATAGTTAAACATCTGAAAAATATCATTCTTAAAATAGAAGACTACTGCCAACAGTGTTCCAAAATGTAGCGATATATCAAAAATTAAACCTTGATCATTCCATCCTAGAATTTCAGATAATAGAATTAAATGAGCAGAACTTGAAATAGGCAAAAATTCGGTTAACCCTTGAATGATTGCTAAAAGTATTATTTGTATGGTTTCCATATTTTTTTTACAGCATATGCCTAAGATCTTTTACTGCTTCTAAGTGGTCAATATTACATCCTTTGCTCAATAGCATACACTTAAAGCTTTCTCCCATAATATTGGGCAAAAATAATTGCTTAATTTGCTGATTCATTCTAATACGTTCTTTATCATTAGTCTCAGAATCAATGAGTGACAATACATCAGCACTCATTAAGAAATCAAATTGATGACAGTAGAGTTCCACTTGGTAACCTAGATTGAATGCAGAGTCAGCCAGTAGACTAAAATCAACAGAAGCAGATATATCTTGTAGGCCTGGATAAACATATGGGTCTAAATGAGCTTTATTCTGAAAATGACAAATCATATTCCCATTGTTTATTTCTGAAGAATAATAATCCTTTCTTGTATAACCATAATCTATAAACAAAGCGATACCAGACTTTAATCCTTTATTAATGCTTTCAAACCAATCTTCAAAATCAACTCGAATTTCAGAGACAGTACCTGGTGCAAATGATCTGCCAATATCTTTTTCTATATCCTGAATAGCCTCTTTTAATGCTGGGGAAGCTACTTTTTCTTTTTCTATCAGTTGATCATCTTCGTAAGCAATGCCAATTTGGACAATATTATTATCAATTATTTTAAATCGCTCAAATGGAAGAGCATCAATAACTTCATTAGCAATCAAAGCACCTTCTATGCCCTCTTCTGGTATCTCATCAAGCCATTTTATTTTAACTTTGGTTTCTGTTGGTAATTGAGACAGAGTTCTTTTTTGTCTCTTCCTAAGGTCCCCACTGATCTCTAGAATATAATAATGGTCCAACTCAAGATTCGAATTACTTAAATGATTAATAACATCCAATGCTAATTTACCACTACCAGCTCCTATTTCTAGAATGGATGGCTTTTTATATCTCCTAAGTGCTGGTAATAACTGATTGGCTATAGCTACTCCAAATAGATTGGAGATTTCTGGAGCTGTAGTAAAATCTCCACCCGATCCTATTTTATGTGTGCCTGCACTGTAATAACCAAGAGTAGGCTTGTATAAAACAAAGTTCATGAAGTCATGAAAACTTAACCACCCTTGGTGATTATTGACTTCACTTTTTAAATGCTCTTGAACCAAAATTGTATGCTTTAATGCTTCCTGATCTGGTCTTTTAAAATCTATTTTGCTCATATTCATCCTATTATTATCTAGAATTATTATCAGTGGGGTAAATTTTCAATTAAAATAAAAATATGAATAACAAATTACAAAAGTGGATTCTAATTACTGGCGCAGCTAAAAGAGTTGGCGCTAAAATGGCTGAAGTACTCCATAGCAATGGGTTCAATATAGTAATTCATTACAACTCATCGTCTGATGCAGCAAGTAAATTATGTTCAAAGTTAAATCAACATAGAACTGAATCATCAATTATAATTGGTGGCAACCTAACAGATGATAGCGCTATTGAGACTCTTATTCCGAGCGTTATTGAACAAACTGGTCGACTGGATGTATTAATTAATAATGCTTCAACTTTTTACCCTACCCCTATTGAAAAGATTACACTCGATGATTGGGATAACCTATTTGGAACTAATCTTAAGGCTCCCTTATTTTTATCAAAACATGCTGCCAAACACTTAAAAGATTCAGAAGGATCGATCATAAATATAGTAGACATTCATGCAAAAAAACCATTAAAAAACCATCCCGTCTATGGGCCTGCTAAATCAGGCTTAGCTATGCTCACAAAATCTTTAGCAAAGGATTTAGCGCCATCAATAAGAGTTAATGGAATAGCACCGGGCATGATACTTTGGCCAGAGAATGAGCCTTCAGAAATAATAAAAAATAATATTTTAGATCAAATACCCCTAAAAAGATCTGGCTCTCCAGAAGATATTGCAAATTGTGCATTATTTTTAATCAAAGAAGCTCCTTATATCACTGGCCAAATTATACCTATTGATGGTGGAAGAAGTATTGGCTGGTAATCAAGATAACTGAAAAGAGATTCTTTCAGTTTGTTGTTCTTTCTTATCAAATTGCTCCCATAAAGTTGAATATTGAGAACCAGAAATAGGATGGATTCCTTTTGGGTATATTTCAGCCAAGGGCTCAATTACAAAAGCATAGAGATCAATATCATCACGAGGAACTCTTATTAATTCATCAACTTGGGTACCATAAAGTATCATATCTATATCTAGAGTTCTGGAACTAAACTGACTGGTACCAACCTCCCTTCCGGTTTCCGCTTCAATCTTTCTAAGTTTCTTTATGATAATTTCTGGAGAAATTTCTGTCACAGTTTTGGCGACTAAATTAAGAAAATAATCACCCTTAAAACCGACTGCTTTTGTTCTATAAATTGATGAGTACTCTAATTGGATGAAAATTTTCTTCAATTGGTCTGCTGCAAACTGGATATTTTTTTCTGGATTAATATTACTGCCAATACTAAAGAAAACATCCACTGGCTTGTTAGTATGATTCATCGACTGGTTCGTTCTATAATTAATCCTACATTCTTTGAATCCCTTATTGCAAAGGGTTTTGAGACAGATAATCTGAGCCAAGATACATTAAACTCATGCAAAATGACTTGCGATAATTTTTCAGCAAGGGTCTCAATTAATTCAAATGTATTATTTTGCGTAAAATTCTTGATTCTTTTCGTAATTGCTTTGTAGTCTAATGCATCCTCTATCGAGTCTGTTTCAGATGCTTTTTTTATATCTGTTTGCATTTCTAAATCAATCAAAATGGTTTGTGGATTTCTTTTCTCCCACTCCCATATTCCTATGACGGTTTCTATCTTAAGTTCTGTTAATACTATTTTATCCATGACTGTTATAAATATTATCAATTGACCATCTAGGATTCACATTTATTTCATAACTCTTATTGCTAATTCCTTCTTTTAAGTTATATAACCCAGTCAATGCAATCATTGCAGCATTATCAGTGCAATATTCAATACTAGGATAGATGACATCTATATCCTTTTTAGAGAAAATATCCTTCATTTTTTCTCTGAGTTTTTTATTTGCACCTACTCCACCTGCTATGACAATGGAGTTAACTTTTGCATATTGAATCGCTCTTCGAGATTTTTCTATCAAAGTATCTACAATTGCATCCTCATAAGCACAGGCCAGATCTGCTTTGGCTTGCTGTGATAACAAATTCTTACTCTCAAGTTCTTGAACTTTATACAATAGAGAAGTCTTTAATCCACTAAAACTAAAATCAAGGTTATCTTTCTTATTGAGTAGAGGTCTTGGAAATTCATAGACGCCTTCCTTGCCTGATTGAGCTAATTTGGCAATCGCTGGACCCCCAGGATAATCTAAACCCAGTAGCTTAGCTGCCTTATCAAATGCCTCACCAGCAGCATCATCTAACGTCTGTCCAATTAATTGATAATCGCCTATTCGTTCCACCTTAATAAGCAATGTATGGCCTCCTGAGACTAACAAAGCAACAAAAGGCATTTCTGTTTGATCATGCTCTAATAAAGGTGCAAGTAAATGAGCTTCCATATGATGTATAGGTATAGAGGGTATCCCTAAAGAATAAGCTAAACCATTAGCAACAACTGATCCCACTAATAATGCTCCAGATAAACCAGGCCCTGCGGTGTATGCAATGGCATCAAGATCCCTAAGATCAAATTGATTCTCTTTGATTAAACTATCAATCAATGGCAGGAGTTTTTTAATATGATCCCTTGAAGCCAGTTCAGGAACTACTCCTCCATATTGTTTATGTAGATCAATCTGACTGAATATATTATGAGCTATTAATCCTTTTTCAGAATCATAAAGGGCAGTAGCAGTTTCATCACAACTGCTTTCTATACCTAATATCAAAATAGACTTCATTTTCTTTGCTTTTTTTACTCTTAGACTGTATATTTCACCGTCTATTGAAGGATTAAGTATATATTTATTTAATACAACTAAAAGGGATAAGTTTTGCCATTAGTAACATTAAAAGATAACGAATATTTTGATTACGCTTTAAGGCGTTTCAAGCGTTCTTGTGAAAAAGCAGGAATCATCAATGAATCTCGGAAAAGAGAATTCTATGAAAAGCCTACTCAAGAAAGAAAAAGAAAAAAAGCTGCTGCAGCTAAACGTGAGAAAAAAAGAATCTCTAGAGAACAAAACCGCTCAAGAAGACTTTATTAAATAGCCCTTGTCTTTAATCGATCAAATCAAAGAAGATATTAAAGCATCACTTCGTGAAGGTGAGCGCTTACAAGTAAGCACACTTAGAATGCTAGTGGCAGCCGTGCAACAAAAAGAAATTGATACTAGAAAAGATGTCTCAGAAAATGAAGTCATAGCCATCATTCAAAAACAAGTTCAACAAAGATATGAAGCAGCAACGCAATACAAAGAAGCCAATCGACAAGATCTTTTTGAAAAAGAGTCTGAGGAAGCCGATATACTTAAAAAATATCTACCTGAAAAATTAAGTCTAGAAGAGACAAATCAAATAATTGAAGAGATAATTAATTCCATAGGAGCCACATCAATTAAAGATATGGGTCAAGTCATGTCTCAATTAAAAGAAAAAGCAGCTGGCAAAATTGATATGAAAATAGCTAGCAATAGCGTTAGAGAAAAGCTCTTATAAACTATTCATAGAATCAATTTAACTAATTTTTTACTTTTTATACATTTCTCAATAGACTAATTCATTAGCCTTTATGAGTAACACTAAGTTGAATAACTAACCCTATGTCAGATCGTATTCCACAAGATTTTATTGATGAACTCGTCCAAAGAGTTGATATTGGTGAAATTATTGGTAATCGAATTGATATCAAGAAGGCGGGAAAAGAGTATAAAGCTAATTGTCCTTTTCATGGAGAAAAAACACCGTCTTTTACTGTCAGTCCAGAGAAAGGTTTTTATCATTGTTTTGGTTGCGGAGCTCATGGAACAGCGCTTGGTTTTTTAATGGAATATGAGCGCCTAACTTTTATTGAAGCTATAGAAGAGTTAGCGAAAGTCGTTGGCATTGATGTACCCAAAACAAAAGAAGATAAAATAAAGAATAAGAGAAATAATAGTTTGAAAGAATTGCTCTCAGAAGTCTCAATTCACTTTACCTCCAATCTTAGTCAATCAAAAGAAGCCATTAATTATCTCAAAAATAGGGGTATTGATGGAAAAAATGCTAAAAACTTTTCACTGGGATTTTCCAATAACTCTTGGAGTGAAATACTAGATAAATTTGGTAGCTCAGAGAAAAATAAACAAAGACTCTTAGATGCGGGATTAATTATAAAAAAAGATGATGGCGGATTCTACGATCGATTCAGAAATAGAATTATGTTCCCAATAAAAGATAATCGAGGGGATGTTCTAGGCTTTGGAGGTAGAATTATTGGCAATGATGATCCAAAATATCTTAACTCACCAGAAACAACTTTGTTTAAAAAAGGTGAATTACTTTATGCTCTTTTTGAATCCAAAGAAGCAATTAATAAAACAAAATCTGTAATTATCGTGGAAGGTTATACAGATGTTATCGCTCTGCATAAATATGGGTTTAATAATGCATTAGCCACACTAGGGACGGCCACCACTGAATTTCATATCAGGAAAATGTTTAGAACCATTGATGAAATTACTTTCTGCTTTGATGGAGATAAAGCTGGTTATAAAGCCGCATTAAAAGCTATGGAATTAAGTTTGCCGATAATAAAAACAAATAAAGAAGTAAATTTTCTTATTCTAGAAAAGGGTCAAGATCCTGATGAAATGATGGAAAATAATGGACCTGATGCTTTCAAAACTGCACTAAGCAATGCGTATAGTCTAGATCAGTTTTTAATAGAAGTTATGAGAGATAAGTACAACATAGAAACTGTCAAAGGGAAAGCTAATGCCATAGAAGACGGTATGTCGCTTTTAAGTAAGGTTAAAGAAGGGATATATAAAGATCTTCTAATTGAGAGCTTTAGTACTGAATTTAAATTAAATGAAAATCAGATCAAAAGATTTTATGAAGATAAAAATCAAAAGAGGAGTGCAGGAAAAAGATTTTCTAAAAATAGACAAAATAATAAAAAAGTTGAATTAAGACCCAGTCTCATAAAACAAGCAATTAGCATTCTACTTCATTATCCTAACCTATTGAATAATATAACAATAGAAGATCGTTTAAATCATATTAATGAAAAAGGTATTGATATTTTAAAGAAAATTATCACCCTAACTCAAGGTAAAGATTCAATAAGGCTTGCAACGATACTTGAACACTTCCAAGATAAAAAAATTCGGCAACACCTTCAAAATCTAAGTCTAGAAACACTTATAGTAAGAGAATCTGAAATACAGAATGAATTTCAAGACATACTTAATAGGCTATATATTTTAAACAATAAAACTGAAATGAAAGTACTGCTAAAGAAAGCCAGTCAAAACAATTTAACAAAATTAGAAAAAAGTAGATTTATTGAGTTATCAGCAAATATTAAAATTAAATAAACTATAGGAAACAAATAGATATATAATGATCCACCAATTTTTATAAGATTTTTCATATTGAAAAGACAAAACTATGGCAAAAAAAGAATCAAAAAAAGTAGTTGCACCTAAAAAGGCTAAAAAAGCTAAAAAAGTAGAATCTACTAAAAAAGAGGAAAAAGAACTTCATATCGAAGAAAGTCAAGCAGTTGAAGAGTTAATTGATGATGAAGAGATTGAATCTGTTTTTGGTGGTGATAAAGGCGAAGAAATAGAGTCATCTGATAAAGAAAAAACACCATTTCAGCTACTTCTAGAAAAAGGCAAACAAGAAGGTTTTCTAACGTATGCTGAGCTGAATGAAAATCTACCTGAAGGAATCATAGAAGCTGATCGTTTAGAAGAAATAGTCGAAATGATCACAGAACTTGGCATTATTGTTCAAGAGGGTGCTCCCACTACCCAACAACTTGAGCAATCAGCAGATCCCCAAGAAAATACGAATCCTATAGAGAATGAAATAGGTAAAACTACTGATCCTGTCAGGATGTATATGAGAGAGATGGGAACTATTGAATTGTTGGATAGAGAAGGTGAGATAGTTATTGCAAAGAAAATTGAAGAAGGAAACAAAAAAATACAAAGCACTCTCTCTCAATTCTTACCAGTACTAATGTTTATAGAAGAAAGGTATATCACTCTTACAACAGAAATTAAGGAACAAATTGATAAAGATGACTCTAAGTATTTAGAAATATTCTCAGACTTTGCATTTGAAAATGATGAAATAATAGAAATTAATACAGATAGTGATGAAGCAGATAATCAAGTCGATGTTAAAGCCATTAAAAGATGCATCAATAAACTAATTCGACAAACGAATAAAATGAAAACTCTTTTGGAAGAAAATGCCAATGAAGAGGAAGTCATAAAGCTCAATAAAGCGATTGAAGAAACTCTAATGGGTACTAAAATAGCACCTAAATTATTTGATATCTTGCAAAAAATTATACTTGCGTATATGGCTGAAATAAAAAGATATGAAAAAGAAATTAGACAAATGGTAGTTGAAACTGCTGGGGTTCCAATGCCAGAATTTAGAAAGACTTTCATAGGAAATGAATCAAAACTAAATTGGATTGATAAATACATTCGCGCAAAACGAAAGTACTCGTCAATTTTAAATAAAAATAAGTCAAAAATAGTTGCTAACCAGAAGAGATTAGGACGATTAGAAAAAACCTCGTATTTAAGCATTCAAGAAATCAAAGGTATCAATAGAAAGCTCAATATGGGAAGAATACAAGCTGATCGTGCTAAAAAAGAAATGGTTGAAGCTAACTTAAGATTAGTGATATCTATAGCTAAAAAATATACAAATAGAGGATTGCAGTTCCTTGATCTAATTCAAGAAGGAAATATTGGATTAATGAAAGCAGTGGATAAATTTGAATATCGAAGAGGTTATAAATTCTCAACTTATGCAACCTGGTGGATTAGACAAGCAATAACAAGATCCATAGCTGATCAAGCTAGGACCATCAGAATTCCTGTGCATATGATTGAAACAATCAATAAACTCAATAGAATTTCTAGACAAATGATCCAAGAAAAAGGCAGAGAACCAAGTGTTGAAGAACTATCAGAAGCAATGGAAATGCCTATATCAAGAATCAGAAAAGTCCTTAAGATCTCAAGAGAGCCAATTTCTATGGAAACGCCTATCGGTGATGATGATGATTCGTATTTAGGGGATTTTATTGAAGATACTACAATAGATCAACCAGATGGTGCTGCAACAAAAACAGGTTTAAAAGAAAGTACTATCAGTATTCTTGAAAGCCTTACTCCGAGAGAAGCAAAAGTTCTAAGAATGAGATTCGGTATACATATGAATACTGATCACACACTGGAAGAAGTTGGTAAACAGTTTGATGTGACTCGTGAAAGAATTCGTCAAATTGAAGCTAAAGCCTTAAGAAAATTAAGGCATCCTTCTAGAAGTGAGAAGCTTAAAAGTTTTATGGGTGGTGATAGCTAATCACGAGCTATTCCGTAATCTTTAATTAAAAGATCATTAGTAAAGATGTCAATTAAAAGAGATAACATTCTTAGGGAAATAATTTGGCTAAGATTGTCTCAAATTTATGTCAACGAACTCTATAAAGATGGTAAATTCAAGATACCTGTTCATCTAGCTTTGGGTCATGAATCAATAGCGGTTGCAGTCGATAACACTATGGAAGATAAAGACTCATTATTTCTAACGCATAGAAATATTCACTATAACCTGGCAAGATTAAAATCAGTAAAAGAAGATGTTGAGGAATATCTTTTGAAAGATTCTGGTCTTGGTAGGTCTTTTCTTGGTTCTATGAATTTACATAATTTTGAGAAAAATATTATTTATACCTCTAGCATCTTGGGTAATAATCTTTGCGTAGGTTCTGGGTACGCGTTTGGAAACAAAGTTAAAGGCAACTCAGGAGTGACTTTTATAGTAACTGGTGATGGAGCGATTGAAGAGGGAGCTTTTTATGAGAGTTTACTTTTTCTTAGCTCAAATAAACTTCCTTCAATAATAATTGTAGAAAAAGAAAAGACCTAC
>JAQWSZ010000049.1:0-77809 GCA_029242945.1 Gammaproteobacteria bacterium
ATGGCGTTTTTTCATGTCTGTTTATTTGTCTATGCGATTGGTGGAGACATAGCAGTTTATTATATTGGCAACTATCTCACCAAGGATGAATTAAGCTTAGAAGAAAGACTTCGAGTCAGATCGATGCGTTTTATCGTTGACATGTCTGCCAGAACTAGCTTGGTTCTTCTCTTACCAATTGGCTTTACCTTGGCTACATCATGGGGCTCATCAATTAGAGGATCATTGCTTGCCATAATTTGGGTTTTTTGCATAGCCTGGTTGATTCTTGTCTGGATGGTTCATTTTAAAAAAGGAACATCGCTAGGAGAATTACTAAGAAAAATAGATCTTATCATCCGTTACCTCATTGCTTCAATCCTTGCTTGTTTGGGAACTTATACTTTATCCACAAATAATATAATTGTTTCAGATTGGCTATCGCTAAAAATTATTTTATTCGGTGCAATTTTATTCAACGGCATCTGGATTAGAAGCATTGTTGGAAAAATGGCTGCCGCTATAGAACGTGCAAAAAATAGTAACTATGAAATAAAAGAACGTGGTGAAAATGAAATCAAGAATCATCAGTCTTTATTAAATAAAGCAGCATTACTGATATGGTTGCTTGTTATTATGATGGCTTTTTTAGGCGAGGTTAAACCTTTTTGATAAGATAATGACTGAATTAAATCTTATATTTTTATGAAAGATAACTACCTAGGTCCATACAAATCATTCAGAGATTATCTTAGTGCTCTGGAACAGTTCAACTACATTGAACACGTAGATATGATCGATCAAGATGCTTATGAGGCAACTGCTCTAGTCTATAAAATAATGGATAATAGGAAAGTATATGAAGCGCCTGCGTTATTCTTTGATCAGATACAGTCAAAAGGGAAACAATTCAAACATTCATTAGTCGGAAACCTCTATGGTAAATGGGACTTTGAATCAATTGCATTAGGTATCATGCCAGTCAAAGGCTCACCACAACAAAGCTACAAAAATGCATTAGAAAAATTAGACAATCATATCAATCATAATGATAAATGGGAGGCTATAGAGCCCATTGAAATAAAAGCATCAAAAGCACCCTGCAAAGAAATAAAAATTTTAGGTGATGACATCAATTTACATAATTTTCCCTTTATCCAAACAAACCCGGCTGATGGAGGTTGCTATATCAATATGGGTAATGTGATTTTAAAAGATAAGGATCTAGGAAGAAATATTGGAACCTATCGATGCCAAATAAAAAATTCAAAAAAAATTAGTCTCAATCCACAAGTAAATCAAGATGGGTGGAGATTTCTAATGAATATGAAAGAAAGAGGAGAAAAGACTGCTGATGTAGCTATTGTTCTGGGTACTGATCCAATTACATTTTCACTGAGTGGATCAAAGGTAGCTCAGTATGGGGAAGATGAGCTTGGTATTGCGGGAGGAATTATTGGTGAGGCCATTGAGGTAGTGAAATGTGAAAATAATGATATTTTAGTGCCGGCTAATGTTGAAATGGTTATCGAGGGAACAATACCTCTGGATAAAATGGAAGAGGAAGGTCCTTTTGGTGAAATGTATGGGTATATAGGTGAGAAAAAAGAGGAAAACTTTTATATGGATGTTTTAGCTATCACGCATCGAGAAAAACCTATCTTCTCTAATCAATTTACGGGAATTACACGTGGTTGTCTTACCGCTCCTATTGAAGCAGCTTTGAATCGAAAATATAAGAAACAATTTGAAAGTTTTTTAGGGCTTCATTACCCACTAGAAATACCAGGATTCTGCTTTGTAAACCTTGAATCCTCTTCTTTTGATGAATCCATGTCCATTGGTTCTGAAATCTCAAAATCACTTAAAATTGCAAAAATAACTGTGCTTCTTGATTCAGAAGTAGATATTCATAATCTGCATGAGGTCCTCCATGCTATAGGTTCGAGATGGCAGCCTTTCTCATCAAGTGAGATTATTGAAAAAGCTAATGCATTATCTGGTGACCCTAGTTCCACTGAACGAGGTAAGGGTAGCCGAATAGTTATCAATGCAATGAAAAATTCAAATCAAATTCAAACCAATTTAGAATTTGCCAAAACAAACCGTGAATGCCTTGAGACTGAGTTTCCTGATGTATTCAATAAAATTAATACTAAATTCAAGGATTTAATTTAGTTTTTTCCATCTCCACTATTGTTCTGTGAGAAAAATTCTTCCTCAGAGATATAAGCCACAACATCTTTTAGCATTTCTTCATTGAACATTTTAGCGGTTTCCATCATTTGCCTACCAAATAAATCCTCAGGATGAGTTCCTCTGATTTCATTTTTAAAATTAAGCAGTTGATTCAATAAATACCAATCGTTAAGCCCACTTAATTTTGGAGCACCAATATCCATATCTCCTTCTGCAAACTCTCCATGACAAGAAATACAATGCTGATATACAAATTCACCTCTTTCTATGTTTCCAGTAACAGTTTTTTTCAGATTAGAATTGGAGTTCTTTACGATATATTTTGCTACTTTTTTGATGTCTTCATTCGACAAGCTAATGGTGGACATTATCATTTGTTTTCCAAAAACATCATTAGGATGACTGCCTCGGATACCATTTTTGAAATTCTCCAATTGTCGCTCCAGATATAACTCACTTAAATCCGCTAAAGAAGGAGCATTTAGAATCTGATTGCCTTGAAAACCTTTGCCATGACAAGCCAAACAGGTTGCAACTTTTTCTTCAATAGGGTCAACATTTTTACTGTAGACATCTGTTATGAAAAACAGACATAAAATAAGATTGAAGTACTTTATAAACATTCTCAATTGATCTCTCTTAATACTCTAAATCCAAAATTGATGTAGCGAGTTTCCTTATTCTCTGATTGTTTAGACTCAAAACCATAATGATTAGATGACCTAAGATATATAGGCATATCATAGTATGAGGCTCCCCTGAGTATAGGACGATTACAATTTCCTGATACTCTTGCTGATCCGTCTCTAGGTGAGTTTTCATAAGAGCTATCCCAGCAATCGCCAACCCATTCTGCAACATTGCCTAGAACATCATAAACTCCAAAATTGTTAGGTATAAAAGACCCTACTGGTGAAGAAAACTCATACCCATCATGACAATCTGCAACAACCCAATCTTCAGGTAACACTATTTTGCTTCCTCGTCCTTTCATCTCTTCCAAAAAACTTTCCGGAGTTATGTCCAAATCAGCACCATTAGCAAAATCACAACCCTCATCTATGTCACCCCAAAATCTAATAGTTTTGGTACCAGCTCGTGCAGAATACTCCCATTCTGACTCTGTCAATAATCGATAAGTTTCACCTGTCTCCTCACTTAACCATTCAGTATAAGCAACCGCTTCGTTCCAACTCACACAAACAACTGGATGTGTATCTGTGATTGGATAACCTGGATCATACCAATTTAAATTAATACCTAACTTGATTCCATCTTCAGTGGCACCATAACATCCGCCACTACTATCATGTCCTGTGCTCTGTACAAATCTCTCATACTCTATTCTAGTCACTTCATATTTGCCAACTGCAAAATCATAGCCAATATCCACTTGATGTTGGGGCCTCTCATCATCTCTTGATCCTTGATCGCTTAACGGTGAACCCTTAATAAAATTGCCTGACTCTATGATCACCATTGTTGGACAATAATCACAATCTTGAATCAATTTCTGTTCACTACTTATCGAAAACGAAAAGATGATACAGCCCAATAAAATAGGGATTAAAAAAGGTTTTAATACAATATTTTTCCTAGCATTAATCATATCAATTCTCAATCAGTTATATAGTCAATTAAATCCTGATAACTCACTATATCTTTATCATGGGAACCTAGTAGGTTGTCTGCAGGTATATCAAACTGTTTAATTGTTTCATTTAAAGAAATTGCTGAATGATAAGGAACCACATTAGGTCCTCTGACAGTTCCTGATCTTTTGTCACGAGCAACACCGCTTATGTATAAATCAGCAGCATAAAGAAGATTCTCGTTGGGTAAAAATGCAACCACCATATCTTCCACATGGCCATTGAAAACAGGATAGACAACTACCGTTCTTACTGAATCACTGATTGTAAAAAATTCATCAGGTGAAATACCTATGATTTTTTCAGTTCCATTACTTGGCTTCCTATCAAGAGCATCAATAACTATTGATGATTTAGGTCGATTAATCTGGGCTTTATAAAATTCTGTAGCAGTTTCATGTGCAACAATTGCTGCGCCCTCAGCAACATATGGCCTGATACCTGCTCCATGATCATTATGATGATGTGAGGAAATAATATGGGTAATGGGTTTATTTGGAATATTAACCTCAATCCACTTAATGATTTCTTCTCCCTTCAAATCATTCATACCTGGTTCGATCACTACCACACCATTGTCTTGTTCTACGACCATTGTATACACGCCATCAATAGGTAATGCAGATAGATAATGCACTCCTTCTCTAATCTCAACAGCATTAATTTTGGGACGATAGGCGCCTGAAAGAGTAAACATTCTCATTGTTTGACTGATTTCCCAACCCCTATTCGCTGCTTCTTTATCATGCTTATATTCTAGTCCAGCCGGTGGAATAAAAGTCTCTTTTGAGAAACTGGGATTCACAGCAATATTCGTACGTCTTACTTCCCATCTTGGTGCACCACCTTGTGACATCCTTACAATCATTGGATAGGGAATGCCTTCAAATATTTTCCAATCATCAAACTTGACTTCAATTTCAATATCACCATAAACAACATCCCATTCCATTGTGGTCAACTTATCAATCATTCCAGTTTCGCGATTAATAAAAAAAGTTATGGGATGTAATTTATCTTTGATACTAAATTGGCCATAATCAGTTTCATTAATTGAAGTTTTATCCTGCCAATCTTTTAGCCAATTAGGATTAATAACTGCCTTATTGATCATCTTAGGATAGAATTTTTTCTTACTGGAATCATTTACCCATTCTTGGGTCGCAATTAAAGTTCTCAAACCAGTCTGACGTAGCCGATCTATTGTCACAGGCATAACTTCTGACCGTTTGAATCTCCAACCTCTTTGGGCATTATTTGCTACTGTATGGCTCACTAAAAGACTCGGATTATTCAATACCTCTTTCAAAAGAAGATGAGGGTTGAGAAGCCTTTCAGTTTTTATATTTGCTGCTGCTTTATCAGAAGTCAGAATTCTATCCCTCTCTTTTACTATACCCATCGCATCGTCTTCACTAAGATAGCCTGCATCTCCTAAAAGCAAAGTATTTATTTCTCTTGTAATATAACCGCCTGCTCGAGCAGCTAAAGTAGTTATTAAATCGATCTTAATGGATTGACTATCCAATTGATGTGAAACTCGAGTAGAGGGAGCTGGCAACAACATCATCCCCTTCCCAGGCTCTGGTCCTTGCCCCATAATGTATTCATCTCTTTCGCTTTCAATAGTATAGCCTTGAAGAGTTTGAAGAACGTCTTCAGTCCCTAAATAAGCAATTGCAAGATCAAAATTTTTGCCTGCTTCGTTATTAGAATCACTACAACTTAGAACCAATAAACTGGTGAGTATTGCAAAAAAAGATAATTTATATTTCATCAAGATTGTCTCCGATAATTATTATTTAATATACTATTTATCATATGATAAATTATCAATAAGTTTATAGCTTTTATGACAAATTAATTTAAGATTATATATCGATTATGCCGATTCTTTATAACAATAAAAAAACAAGACATAGGAACGTCAGTCATTTTTTAGTATTAATGGCAATACTATTGCTAAACACAACTCTCGTAGCCAAGGAGTCAATCTTAGTTGTAGGTGGCACAGGTCGAGTGGGTTCAGAAATTGTTAAAGCATTATCAATGGTCAACAATGAAATAACAGTCTTTTCAAGAACCACTAATAATTATTCTCGCCTAAACAATTTGGATATCAATTTCCTATTGGGTGATGTAATGAAATCGGAAGACATAGAAAAAGTTTTTTCAAGAAATAAATATGATGTCGTTATCAATGCTTTAGCCAAAGTTGGCGATAGTCCCAATCCACATGCTATTGGTCAAGAAAATTTACTTAAGTCATCTGAAGAAAACGGAGTTAAGCATTTTATCCTAATTGGCTCAGTTGGAGCAGGCGAAGAACAAAGTGAGCTTGTTTCAGACATTGTTTGGTCGATGTGGAAAGATATACTTCAAGAAAAGGGGCGAGCTGAAGAAAAATTAATCAATAGCGCTATACCCTTCACTATAATCAGAACAGGCATTATTCTTTATGAGGATGAAGCGGCTACAGGGAATGCGGAGTTAATAAAAGATCAAAGCATTGTTGGAATCATAACAAGAAAAGACTTAGCTCAATTGACTGTTGAGTGTATTTTAAAGAGTCAGTGTTTCAATAATATCTATCATGCATACGATTCATCTTTAGGGACTGCAATCGAATAACAATGCCAATAAAACGAAGAGAATTATTAAAGGCAACAATCTTAGGATCAGGTGCTGCTATCAGCACAATAAACTCAAAAAATAGCGCTGCTCATGAAGTAAACACTCAAGCTGATGTGTTAATTATAGGTGCTGGGAATGCAGGCATTCCAGCTGCTATTCAAGCATCAGATATGGGAGCAAAGGTTATTTTGATTGATAAAAATTCATTTGTTGGAGGTATGTTAATTATTTCAGGTGGGCATATCAGCGGTGCCAATGCCAAAATTCAAATGCGAAAAAACATCAAAGACTCTTACGAAAAACATTATCAGGATGCAATGCGTATTGGAAAATACAAGGCTAATTCAGAGCTTTTAGCATTGGCTACTGAGCATGCTGCTTCGATGATAGATTGGCTTGAAGAGATAGGAGTTGAATTCACTGATGAATCACCAATCTTGGTTGATGATCATGATCATTATTCAGTACCAAGAACCTATGTGGGAACTAACCTAGCTCGCTCATTACTTTTACCACTAAAAAAAGAACTGGACAAAAGAATTAAGAGAGGTGATTTAGAATTAAGATTAAATACAAAGGTTTTAAGTTTAATTCAAAGTAAAAATAAAAAAATTATTGGAGTGCAAGTTAAAAATACAAATGGTGAAATCCTAGATATTTTAGCAAAAACAGTAATCCTTGCATCAGGAGGCTATGGTGCAAATAAAGAGATGCAAAAAAAATACAACCCTAAAGTAGTATCAGCAAAATATGTAGGACTTCCTCATGCCACAGGTGATGGTATTAATATGGCAAAACAAGTTGGTGCTCGCCTTTCAAATATGGATCATTTAATTTCATATCCTGGTACTGTTTTCAATCTAAAAGGAGTCCCCACAGAAATCTCAACACGATTACAATATCCTCCGCAACATTTTACTAAAAGCATATGGGTTAATAAAAAAGGAGACAGATTTGTCAATGAGCACACTACGCCCGATAATCGAGAGGTTGCTTTTCTTTCACAAGAAGAATTATTTTTCTATGTCTTATTTGATGACAATATCCGACTAGAGAACAATTCATTAGACATTAGAAATTGGACTCCAAAACAAATGGATGAAGTTATAAACCAAGGAAATCTAATAGTAAAAGCGAATTCAATTAACGAGTTAGCAAAAAAAATTAATATAAATACAAAAAATTTATCAAAGACGATAGCTAAATATAATGAGAATATAGACTCAAATAAAAGTGATGAGTTTGATAGAAAAAGAGAACGTTTAAAGATCACAAAAGCACCCTATTATGCTTTTGGTGTTGGAGGGAGTGTTTTAACCACTCATGGTGGAATCTCTGTTAATTCCTCATTGGAGGTTATAGATAAAAACGCTAGAGTAATTCCTGGATTATATGCTGTAGGAGAAGTTATGGGAAATGGTCATCTTATGGGTAAAAGTGTGGTCAGTGGAATGAGTGTTGGACCTGCGATAACTTTTGGGAGGATTGCTGCTAAAACAGCATTTCGTTATGCTCAGTGCTTTAATGACAGCGAAAACGATTAAAGAATTAATATTATTAAAGTTTTAAAATAACTTTAGTTATAAGGAGAGATTTATATGAAACAAGCTAAGCAGTTTGTAAAAAATTATTTTTTGATATCACTTATTAGCCTTTTTATTACCAGTGTTGCAATTGCCAATACAGCCATTCAAATTATTGACGTTAATCAATTACCATGGGATGAAAGGTTTCGAATGGGTAATAAAGGGACGACTAATGGAAAATTACTATTCTCCTTAAAAAATGGTGGCACCCTTTTATATGTAAAATTCAACCCAGGCTGGAATGCTGATGGGACCGAAGCACACTACCATACCTTTCATGAATGGGGCTATGTTTTGGATGGAGACTTTCCACTCTATGAGTTTGTTAGCCCAAACCAAAAAAAAGGGACTCTTATGAATATGAGGCCAGGAACTTTTATGGATCGTCCAGCTTTCAGTATTCATGGCAATCGAGCAAGCACAATGGAAAAACAAATTGTAACCCCTGGATCAACTCAATTAATATTCTATGAAACTGGAAAAACAGTTTCATTAAATCCATTAAATCGCTCCCACAGTGATGAATGGAAATTAGTGGAAGAATTCTTTTCAGCAAATTTTCAACACACAGCTGATACTAATATTATGGAGTGGGAAGAAGATGAAATGCTACCAGGTGTCTTTGTTAAATGGTTAAGTGATCATACAGCAAAAGGATTCACTGCAAAACTTAGGTATGCACCTGCCGGCTGGGCACACCCAAAGAAAAATCTACAAAGCTACAATAAGGAAGGTTATCGATTCTTATATATTTTATCGGGGGATATGAATGTAGTTGTAAATAATGACGATGCAATTAAAAAAATAGAAGCAACAAAAGACTTCTTTATCAATCAACCGCCGATGAGTATATGGAATTGGGGAGATAATGAATTAACAAAATCTGGAGTGACTTGGCTGGAAGTTCAATATGGTAAAGGAACAACCATAGGGAATGGTCCCATCTTTCCATCTTCAATAATAAAATAACATTAAATTTATTAGTTTCTTATTTATCATTTGATTAATAAGAAATTTAGTTTTATTATTACTCGATAATCCAATAGACAATGAGGATAATATTGATATGAAAAGAAGAGAATTTATTACTTCATCTACCGTTGCAGCTTCAACAATTCTTTTTCCTTCATGGAAGGGCTTTACTGCTGAAAGTCTAATTCCTTCAGAATTATTGGCAATTAAAGGCAATAGAGAAAACTTCATAATAAAAGGAACAGATGTAGCAAACTTTAGGAATAGTCTTAAAGGTAAACTTCTTCTCAAAGATGACTATGGCTATGAGGTAGCAAGGCTTGTTAGAAATAGAATTATTGATAAAAAACCTGCAATGATTGCACAGTGTGTGGATGAAAGTGATATACAAAAAGCTGTAAATTTTGCTAGAGATCATAGTTTATTAACAGCAGTAAAATGTGGTGGGCACAGTGTTTCAGGTAAAGGCACTTGTGACCAAGGTTTAATAATAGATTTATCACCTTTCAAAGGTTCTAGATTAGACAAAAAAAATAAAAGACTTTTCGTTAAGGGCGGCTCTTGGTTGGGTGAAGTTGATGCAGCTACCATTCCTCATGGCCTGGGCACAACTGCTGGTACTGTTTCACATACCGGTGTAGGTGGCCTTGCAACAGGAGGTGGATTTGGCAGACTAGGAAGAAAATATGGTCTAACGATTGATAACATCAAAAGTATTGAGATCATAAATGCAGATGGCGAACTGAGATATGCTGATGAAACACATAATCCAGATCTTTTATGGGCAGTTAAAGGTGGTGGCGGAAATTTTGGGATCGTAACTACATTTGAGTTTCAGCTTTACGAAATGAATAAGGATGTTATTGGTGGTCGAATCACATTTGACTTTTCAGATGTGAAACAGCTACTTAAATTTCATGGTGAACACTCTCTTGAATCATCAAACGAGATGTACCAAGATCCAGTCATTTTTGCACCTCCCGGCGGATTCGGCAATACAGTTTATTTTGATGTATGTTATTCAGGGCCACATAAAATGGCAGATAAAGCTTATGCGCCCCTAAGAAAAGCAGGAAAAGTAATACATGATGATATAGACATTATTGATTACAGAGCTCTTCAGAAAAGTGGTGATGATAATGATCCGAGAGGACGATCTCAATATTTAAAAGGTGGTTTTACTAACGAAATCTCAGATGGTTTGATTGACGCATTGGTAGGAAATTTAGAAGCCCATCCTGAAAGAGGCAGCATGGCATTCTTTCAGCAATCTGGTGGAAAAATAAATACAGTTGCGACGGATGCAACAGCTTTTCCTCACAGATATGCACAGCAAAATTTAATTACAGGATCTTTCTGGCTGGAAGGAGTAGAGACAGCTCCACATATTGCCTGGTCAAGAAAATATTGGAAAAAAGTCTCTCCATATACAGATGGCTTTTATACAGTTGATGAATTTTCTGAAACTGCAGCAGAAGTGAATTCAAATTACCTAGGTAATTATGAAAAACTTGTAGAAATAAAGAATAAATATGATCCCACCAATTTATTCAGATTAAATGCAAATATCAAACCAACTGTTTAGTCTATAATTTAAACCATAATTTAATTGAACCTTTGATATTAGGAGTAAAGGCAGAAATTAAAGTAAATTAGGTTTGAGGCTCCCTCTGATCTTTGTAGGCTTGAAATGTACCTGTTCTTTTTTTCCAAGGTTTCTCTGATTCAAAGTAACCGGGTGATTCTTTTTCAATATAATTGATCAATACTGGAGGTACATCTTCCACTAAATTTTCAACCTTCTTTCCAACAGCCTGCCAATAATGACCACCAGGTCTTTGTCCCATAAGAAAGAAAGGATACCAACTTGTATTATGAGTAGATGTTATTGTCATCGGAATACTATCTAGATCAGGATTGCTCAGATCAGATATTTTTCCATGATAGGTTTCAACATAAAGGAAGCTCAATTTATCTCCTGTGGATGCCTTTTTCCAAATCTTTGGATCAAGCTTATTCGCAAAATTTAAATAAGCAGGTTCTTCCAACCACAGTTCATCGCCTCTTGACTTGAATGGCCTTAAAGTGGGCTTGATAACTCGATCAAATGGTCCACCAATAATCTTGACTGGTCGATTGATCTCACCTGTAAAAGGATTTTCAAATTCTTCAACTGGCCCTCCAGTCTCAAGATCCATAAAATATCCACAATCATAAAGCGTGTAGTAGAAACTATTATCAAACCAAGGCTTCCAGACACCTTTCAAAACACCCGTATGTCCAATCATTGGCTTAACACCTTGCTCTGGTGTCATTCCAAATATGGTTCCTTTGTAGTAAATGTGCACCATACTCCTAGCAGAAGTGCCCACTAATTTAGCGTAAGCTAGAGCATTTTGTATTGGATCATTAAAATCAACCTTTTGATGAATAGAATGAAGTCCTTGTGCTGATACTAAATGCGGTGTAGCTGCTATAGCACCAATACCACCAATTAATTCTCTTCTATTTATGTATTTTTTTATTGGCATTATATTATTTACTGTTTTTTCTAAAATTCTTCAATGTACTTGTTGTTTCTGACCAAGGATTTGTTGACTCAAAATAATTATCTGATTGTTGGTTTAAAAAATTCTTCATCGTCTCAGGGACATCCGACCAAGATTGTATTTTATTTCCTACTGCCTGCCAGTACATATTTCCATCGACGTCATCCATATCAAAGAATGGATACCATGGACTCAAATAATTATAGGTCATTATTGATGATGCTATGGTAGTTGAGTCATTCAACTCTGAGAGCTTTCCTTTAAAAATAACATTCGCAAATGAGGTCTGTTTTTTTTGTTCACCTGATTCTGAATTACCAAAGTATCCCTTTCTAGTTTTAGGTTCTTGAATCCATATATCATCCCCTGAAACAACCCAATCAAGTTGGTTCGGTTTAATAATAGACTCATAAGGTCCACCTTTTATATATGACAGTTGATTTTCTTTTTTTGTAATTGGATTTTGAAAAATCTCGATATGATTTTTAGAATCTAATGAATGAAAAAAACCAGATTCAAATAACGTATAGCGAAAAGAATCCTGCTCCAACTTTTCCCACACACCTTTTAAAATCGCCTGAAACCCTATAAATGGTATAGGCCCACCTGGTAAATATGCAAAAATCGTTCCTTCTAGACTGTAATGGACCATTGCTTTATCAGCAGTACCTACAAGCTTTGCATAAGCATATGTGCTATCGATTGATTTACTTAAATCAAGTCTGTTTTTCGTATAGTTACCTGTTAATAAATCTCTTCGATCCATTTTTTAATCCTAAAATTGACAATAATCCTCTTTTTCAACTAAATCAAAAACAAAGGTAAATTTGGCTACCCCTATAAGCACTGCCATAATCATTCCAAGCTCATAGAGTTCGCCATCATTAAAATCTGATTTTAATTTTTCATACAATGATTGATCTAATACACCTTTATTATTAGTTAGAACCATTTGATCTGCTAGCTCTAATGCTCCTTTCTCTCTTGTGGTAAAAGGACCATTCTTATAATCATTCAATGAACTAATTTGCTCTTTTGTCACTCCAGATTCTAGTGCATGGACGGTATCGCCTTTATTGCAAAATGCACAACCATGAACATTGGCTAATCTCAGTCTTACCAATTCTACCAAAGTTTTCTCAAAGCGACCTGAATAGAAAAGCTTTTTATAAAAATCCTTAAAATACCACTCATAAACTTCAGGATTATTACCTGAAACTTCAACAAATGTTGCATCGCCTGTCAGCTCTACTGCCTGATCCCATCCCTGTTTCATATTGTCAGGTAAGTACTCTCGCTCTACCTTCTTTATCTGTGGTTGTGGTTTAGACATGATTATTCTCATTGATTATGAAATCTAACCTTATAACAACAACCTTCATAATGTCTACGATGCTTTTCTATTATTTTTTAACATCTCTTCAGTTTGAGGCTTCATTGGTTTATTAAAATGATGAATAACATCTTGAGTTAAACCTTTTCTATTGAGTGTATAGAGATGGAAGTTATCAATCCCTTCCTTTTGTAAATTTTCAATTTGATCAATAGCAATGCTCTGCCCTAGCTCTTGGATACCCAATGCATCATTATCACTGATTGCGTCATATTTTTGTTGTAGTGATTGTGGAATGTTTGCACCACATACTGCTGCAAATTTTTTAACTTTCTCAAAGTCGCTTATCGGTAATATACCAGCTGAGATAGGGGTATCTATGCCGAAAGCACTAACATTATCTCGATACATCAAAAAATCTTTATTGCTGAAGAACCATTGTGTAATTATCTCATCTATACCTATGAGGCATTTTTCTTTCAAATAGCCCATGTCCTTTTCTAGACTAACTGACTCAGGATGACCCTCTGGGTATCCTGCAGTCAATAATCGAAAATTGAATTGATCTGAAAGAGCTTGGGTAAACTCTTTAGCATCAGTATATCTATCCAGATCATCATGATTCTTAGAATCTCCTCTTAAAGCTACCACTGACTCTAATCCTAGATTGTGATAATCATGAGCCATTGAGAGGATATCGTCTTTTGAATATTTAGCGCAAGTCATATGAGGTATAACTGGTGTATTAATTCTTGATGTGATTTCTTCTGCCATTTCTAATGTGTTGTTATGTCCTTCAACATTGAAACTATGCGTGATACTCATATACTTCGGCTGATACATAGACATACTCTCAGCTTGAGCAATAAGATCAAGCTTTTCGGATTCCACTTGAGGTGGAAAGTATTCAAGAGAGAATGAGACCATATAATTATTTACTATTTATCATTTGATAAATAAGCATTATAATATCTCTCTTTAATTTATCAACTGATTAACACATACTTTATTCAATATGTCAGAACAACCTCATTTAAATTGGCAACCTAACAATCAGGATACAACTCTACTCTCTGAATTTATTTATTATCTAGAGAAGAATAAAGATCTCAGTTTTGATGACTATGAGCAATTGCATTCTTGGTCAATCAATCAAGCTGAAGAGTTTTGGAGTTCTTTTGCAAAATACTCCAATATAAATTTTACAACTGCACCTATAACAACACTGAATAAAGCTGACCATATCATGAATGATGAATGGTTCTCAGGCGCATCATTAAACTTTGCCCATCACCTACTCCAAAGGCAAGACAATCAAGCCGCTATTATCTATCGAGATGAAACAGGAAAACGAATGGAGATGAGTCATCAAGAACTTTATAGCTCTGTCGCTAATTTATCTGGTTCACTCAAAGAAATGGGTGTCAAAAAAGGCGATGTGGTTGCTGCAGTGATGACTAATAGACCTGAGACAGTAGTAGCTATGCTCGCTACTTCTAGCATCGGTGCTATATGGACTTCTTGCTCTCCTGATTTTGGTACAGAGGGGGTTATTGATCGTATTGGTCAGGTTAAACCTAAAATATTATTCACCACTGATGGCTACCAATATGGAGGAAAGCATTTTGACCTGACTGAGAATATATTAACTCTTGAAAAGAAGCTGGATAGCCTGAATAAAATTATCTTAATTCACGAAAAAGAATCCAAAGAGATCGGGCAATTGGTCAATACAATTAACTATGAGGAATGTCTACTTGAAGAACATAATCTAGAATTTGTATCGTTGCCTTTTAACCACCCACTTTTCATAATGTATTCCTCTGGAACAACAGGGAAACCAAAATGCATAATACATGGTGCTGGAGGAACTCTTCTGCAACATCTAAAAGAACATCGCTTGCATACAAATATAAGAAAAAATGATCGTGTTTTCTTTTTTACTACTTGTGGTTGGATGATGTGGAATTGGTTAATCAGCGCATTAGCCAGTGAAGCAACCATCATACTTTATGAAGGCTCTCCACTCTATCCAGATACTAATCATTTATGGAGCATTGCTGAAGAAGAAAAAATTAATGTCTTTGGTATCAGCCCTGGATACTTAAGTTCGCTAATGAATCAAGAGCATAAACCAAAAAATTATAATAATTTAAGTGCTATTAATACTATTTTATCCACTGGATCTCCTTTGCTAATGGATCATTTCGAATACATTAATAACTCTGTAAAAGATGATGTGCAAATTTCAAGCATTTCTGGTGGAACCGATATTATTTCATGTTTTGCTTTAGGCAATGCAAATCAACCAGTATATAAAGGAGAAATTCAGTCAATAGGATTAGGTATGGCTGTCAAAGTTTTTGATGATTTAGGAAAGGAAGTGAAAAAAGATGAGAAAGGTGAGTTAGTATGCACCCAATCCTTTCCCTCCATGCCAATAGGATTCTTTGGTGACCCTAAAAAAGAAAAATACAAGGATACTTATTTTGATAAATATAATAATGTTTGGGCGCATGGAGATTATGCCACAATCACTAAAAATAATGGTCTCATTATCTTTGGTAGATCAGACACGACACTCAACGCTGGTGGGGTAAGAATTGGTACTGCTGAAATTTATAGACAATTGGAAAAATTCCCTACTATACTCCAATCGGTTGTCATTGATGAGATCGATGGCAATAACTCTTTTGTATCTCTTTTTGTAGTTCTAAAAGAAGGTGTATTTTTGACTCAAGACTTAATCAATAAGATAAAAAAAGAGCTTAAGCTAAAAGCAAGCCCTAGACATGTTCCTAAAAAAATAACATCTGTTCCTGATATTCCAAAGACAAGAAGTGGAAAGATTTCAGAACTATCAGTGAAAGCAGCAATTAATGGAAATGTAATAAAAAATATAGAGGCTCTTGATAATCCTCATTCTTTAGATTTTTATAGAAAAATTAGGAAACAAAACTGACATAAAATGAAATGAATTTAATAGTAAAATAAAGATAATATGACAAAAAAAATAACAGTAAACGATACATTAGACTATCCATACTCAAAAAGACCTCCCAATGGAGAAGTGCTAGAAGTATCACCAAACCTCTATTGGTTAAGAATGCCACTACCAATAGCTCTCAATCATATTAATTTATGGCTTTTAGAAGGTAAAAATGGATGGACCATTATTGATAGTGGAATGGCAAATGATGAATCCAAGGACATTTGGATTAATCTATTTGAAACGATTTTCAAAGGTAAAGCTTTAGAAGATCTCCTAATTACTCATATGCATCTGGATCATTCAGGTTTAGCAGGATGGCTTTCTGATTACTGGGAAGTGGATCCACATTTCACAGAAAAAGAATATCAAGAAACCCAATTATTAAGCAAAGGCATAGAAAAATCACAAGAATTTATTGCACTGGATTTCTATAAGAGTTGTGGCTATGACGATGCATCCATCAAACGTTATTTGGAAAGAGTCACATACAGAAAAACACTGGTGACCCCAATTAATAGGAATTACAAAAAAATAAAAAATAATGAAATTATTACTCTTGGTGATAATGAGTGGGAAGTGGTTATTGCTAATGGGCATTCTCCAGAGCATGCTTGCTTATACTCCAAAGAAAATAATATCTTTATTTGTGGAGATGTCATCTTACCCAGAATTACACCTAATATTAGTGTTAGACCTTTCCATGCCGATAGCAATCCACTTGATGATTGGATAAACAGTCTAAAAAATATCAAAAAAAGAATTCCAGATGATGCATTGATACTACCATCTCATGGTTACCCTTATTATGGCGCTCATAAAAGAATTGATTCAATCATTGAAGATCATATGGAGAAGCTTGAAAGTCTGTATGCATTTTGTAATCAGTCAAAGAATGTCATTGAAGTTTTTCCTGCATTATTCGCAAATAAAATTAATGAAAATGCTCTCATATTGGCTGTGGGAGAGAGCCTTGCACATTTAAATTATTTAATTGGTGAAGGCAGAATGGAAATGAAAAAAAATAATGATGGCATCAATTATTATAAAAGTATTTGATTAGGGGTAAGTATTGACTGTAATTTTTGATGATAAAAAAACTTTCGAGTACTCAATACCAGTCCTTGTAATAGGCTCCGGAGGCTGTGGTCTAACCGCTGCACTAGCTGCTAAAGAAAATAAAACAGAAGTACTGGTGATTGAAAGAGATTCAACACCTCTGGGGACAACAGCTATGTCCACAGGATTAATACCTGGTGCAAATACAAGGTTTCAAAGAGAAGCGGGAATTAAAGACGATGCTGATTTATTTACAAAAGATATTATAGATAAAGCTAGAGGACAAACAGATGAAAATATTGCCCATTGTCTAGCAAATGAATCATCAAAAACTATAGAATGGTTGGTTGATCAACATCGTATTCCTTTGAGTCTAGTAGATAGTTTTCTCTATCCTGGGCACACTGTTATGAGAATGCATGGAACACCTAATCGAACAGGCAGTGAGTTAATGGGAGCGTTGTGTAGAGCAGCTGAAAGATCAGAAATTGACATATTAACAAATTCTCTAGTAACGGATTTATATGCGGATAATAATAAAAAGATTATTGGTGTAAAGGTTCTAGGAGGAGATGGAGAGGTTGAAGAAATAGGTTGTGAAGCATTAATTCTTGCATGTTGTGGTTTTGCAGGAAACCCTGAAATGCTAGAAGAATATATCCCACAAATAAAAGAAGCTGAATTTTTTGGGCATCCTGGAAACAAAGGGGATGCCATTATATGGGGTAAAGCTCTTGGAGCAGGTTTAGCGGATATATCTTCTTTCCAAGGTCATGGCGGATTAGCTGCTGGTAGAGGTGTACCTATTTTATGGCCGATGATTATGGAAGGCGCATTTCAAATTAATGAAAATGGAGAACGATTCTCAGACGAGTCTAAAGGTTACTCTGAACAAGCTGTTGAAGTTGTGAGTCAACCAAACAAAATTGCTTGGAATATTTTTGATGAGAGGCTGCATAAATTAATGATGGAATTTGAGGATTATCATAATGCAATAGAAGCTAAAGCGATTGTCCACGCAAAGACAATGAATGAATTGAGCCAACTGACTGGAATAACAGAAGCAGCACTTACAAATACTATACAAAAGGTTGAAGAAATGGTTGATGGTGAAAGAGACGATGTATTTGGTAGAAACTTCAAAGGCAAACCAAAATTAGAATCGCCCTACTACGCTGTTAAAGTAACTGGAGCTTTGTTTCATACTCAGGGAGGATTAGTTGTTGATGAAACAGCTAGAGTTTTAGATAAAAAGGGTACACCTTTACCCAACTTATATGCTGGAGGAGGATCTGCAAGAGGAATTTCTGGACCTTCAGACTGGGGATATATGGCTGGTAATGGTCTGTTAACTGCAACCACATTTGGAAGGCTAGCTGGTTTAGCTGCATCTGAGCTTTTGAAATAAAGCTCTTAAATCATAAATAATAGGAGTATATATATAACAAATCACTATTTATCATATGATAAATTAATGATATATTAACCGGATTTACACGGAGACATCATGAAAGATAATAAAGGACCGCTTAATGGAATAAAGGTTTTAAGTATTGGTACTTCAATAGTGGGTCCTTGGGCTGCAACATTACTTGGGTATCTTGGAGCTGAAGTATTCAAAGTTGAGCCTCCTAAAGGTGAATTTTTGAGAATGCTCTACCCTCATCAAAATAAACTTGCTACCGCATACAGTTCTACCAATCTTAATCAAAAATCTGCTGGTCTTAATACCAAAGAAGAAGAAGGAATGAATGCTATGCTAGGGTTGGCACATAAAGCTGATATTCTGATTGAAAATTTTAGACCGGGCGTAGCAGACCGAATTGGTCTTGGTTTTGAAAAATTACACGAGTCCAATCCAAATTTGGTTTTTGGTTCTAGTTCTGGTTATGGTGATGATGGACCTATGAAAAACTTAGCAGCTCTTGAACCACACCTGCAGGCTTTCAGTGGGATGAGCGGAGTAACAGGCTACCCAGGTGATGATGGACAGTTAATTAGATTCACTCATCTGGACCCTACCGGTGCAGTTTTCTTTTGTGGCCTACTGATGCTTGGATTGATAGAAAGAGAACGTTTTGGACATTCATGTTGGGTTAAGACATCTCATTTAGCTAATGCTATAGCAAATATGAATAATAAAATTTCTGAAGTTTTATTAGCAAATTCTCCAGGAGAACCATTGGGTAGTAGTTCTTCAACCTCTGCACCAAACCGTTGCTATCACTGTGAAGATAAACGATACATTGCAATTTCTTGTGATAATCAAACACAGTGGGAAGGCTTCTGTATTGCTGTAGGACTAGAGAATTTAACTGAAGATGTCAGATTTTTGACCAATGCAGAAAGGGTTAATAATCGTGATGAGTTAGATGAAATTCTAGAAACTCATTTTCTTGAAAAACCATCTAGATGGTGGTCTTTGAGACTCGACAAATATAAAGTACCCAATAGTTTTGATCTAAGTTTTGATGATCTTCAGTACCACCAACAAATTATTGAAAATAATTTCTTGGTAGAAGTTGATGGTGAGCATACTGGACCATTCTATGTGGGAGGTCTACCTTGGGAATTTAGTGAGACCCCTGCTCAAATAAACACATCAATTCCAGTTCCCGGCAAAGACACAGAAACTGCAATGAAAAAAGGTTTTGAGACTGACTCAACAAATACTAGATCACCAAATTCTGAATCCCCAGAGTATCCGTTAAAAGGAATTCGTGTGTTGGATGTCACTCAAGGTTACACAGGACCTTATCTCAGTTTTATGCTGGCTGAAGCTGGAGCAGAAGTGACAAAAATTGAGCCCAAAGGTGGTGACTGGTCAAAAGAACTAAGCCCACAAACAAAGAAAGGGGTAAGTGCTCTATATCAATCTTTTAATAGAAATAAAAAGATCATTGAAATGGATATTCAATCCGAAGAGGGTTCAAAAGATTTTGAATCTCTTTTAAGTCAAACTGATATGCTCATAGAAGATTGGTCGAAAGATTCCATTGAAGCCATCAAATATGACTATGAAAAAATAAAACTAAACAATTCAGACATAATTCACTATTCATTATCTTCATTTGGACATTATGGCCCAATGAAAAATAAACCAGGTAGTGATCTAGTCATTCAGGCCATGTCAGGATACCTTAGAACATTAGGTGATGTGGGAGAAAAACCCATAAGAGTAGGAGCAGATGTAGTCTCGACATGCACTGCTGCTATGAGCCTAATTGCAATTCTTGCAGCACTTTATCATCGAATCCAAACCGGTGAAGGCCAAAAAGTTTCTGCCAGTATGCTTGGAACAATGATGACTCTAAAGACACTCCAGTGGTCAGGCTTCAGTGACCCAGATAGTTGGGATGGAAATTTTTGTAAAAATGAAACAGATGGTTCAAATTATGGTCAAAGAACAAGTGATAAATCTATTTTTGCAACTCCCTCCCCTGCACTTACAGAAGATAAGTTTTATGAAATGATTAAAGAATTTGGTATGTATGATGATTTTATGAAGGATGAAGTGTTAGTTCAGAACTGGTGGAACTCATTTGGAGTAGGAACAAAAGCAAGCCATGCCAGACCATTATGGGATAAATATTTAACTCAGATGTCTTCCGATCAAGTACTAGAAATTTTTAATCGTTATGAAGTATGGGCAGTCGAATTTTCTAATATCGAAGAATTAATCAACCATCCACAAATAGAGTTCCTAGGAATGTTTGATAAAAGTGGAGATGATACTTATCTCAGATCACCATGGAAAACGCCATGGGGTTTTCCAGAAATTGATCCCATTAAGTCTTAAAATATAAATATGGTGATAATTTGAGAAAACATTACGCAGAGACAAGCTTGGGGCAAGTGCATTATTTGACTTGTGGCGAAGGTGAGCCTCTTCTAATGTTGCATATGACACCTCAGTCTTCACTGCAATTTCTCCATACCTTTGAACAATTAAATACACTTGGATATCAAGTCATAGCTCCGGATACCCTAGGCTATGGTATGTCAGACAAACCTGATGATCCTTTAACTATTGAAGAATATGCATCTGTCATACCAGAATTATTAGAGCAGATTAATGTAGATAAAGTCACAGTTCTAGGTCATCACACCGGAGCTTCTATTGCTTGTGAGTTTGCAAAATCTTGCCCGAATAAGGTTAAAAAAATTATTTTGCACGGCGTACCTCTTTACACTGAAGAAGAAAAAAATGAAAGAATGGATAACCTAAAAGCAGATTTATCACCAAAAAAAGATGGTACACACCTCTTGGATTATTGGAATTGGATACAAAGCAGAGTTGGCGATAGAGCTAGTTTAGAATCATGTCATATGTCTTTACTCCATGTATTTCTTGCAGGTGAAAATGAATGGTTTTGTCATCATGCTGCATTTGCATATAATCTTGAACAAACTATATTAGAATTAGAACAACCTTGTTTAGTGATTACTAATACAGGAGATCCGCTGCATTATATTGTGCCTAGAGTAAAAAATTTAAGAGAAGACTTTAATTACAATGAAATAGAAGGTGGATCAGTATTTATAATAAGAGATAAACCTACACAATGGGTTGAATCCTTTATCGATTTTTTAAAACAATAATTTTCAATATAGAATTCAATACAAGATAAGAGAGACGAGATAATGCAATACAAATTACCAGATGAAACTTTAATGCTACAAGATACGGTAAAACGCTTTGTTGATAAAGAATTAATTCCACTGGAAACACAGTTACCGGAAAGACCTAATTCATATGAATTGCCTCAAGAACTACACTTGGATTTAACTGGAAAAATCCATGAAATGGGGCTGACTGCAAGAGAGACTCCAGAAGATGCAGGTGGAGCAGGACTCGGGCCTCTCGACAATTGTATAATCACTGAACAAGTCCATAGATCAACAGCAGGATGTGGTGTTTTCTCAGCTACTTTTGCATCGATGCTTTATGAATTAGGAACGGAAGAGCAAAAAAATAAATACATGGTCCCTTCAGTTAAAGGAGAGTTTCATGGAAGCAGTGCCTTTAGTGAACCAGTTGCAGGTGGAGATATGGCTGGTATTCAAACAACCATTGAAGAGAAAGATGGGGGATGGGTAATTAATGGCAATAAATGCTGGATCTTTAAAGCTAACACAGCAAGATTTATACTCGTTTTAACTAGATTGAAAGGCACAAAACGACATGATGGAATGCAATGGGTCATCGTTGATGCTGATACTCCTGGCTTTAAGGTAGGTAGAGAACAAAAAATGATTCATGGTCAAAACACTTATGAGCTTTTCTTTGATAATTGCTGGGTTAATAAAGATCAACTTTTAGGTAAACCTGGAGAAGCTTGGAGTTCTGGCACAGACTATCTCTTTTCAGGAAGAATTCAAATTGCAGCAAGAGCAATGGGTATTGCAGATCGTTGCCTTGAAATGGCAATTGACTATGCAAAAATAAGACATACCTTCGGAAAACCTCTGTCTTCAAGGCAAGCAATTCAATGGATGATAGCCGACTCAGCGATTGAATTACATACGTGTAGATTAATGGTCTATGATGCTGCCTTAAGAGCACAAGAAGGTGAAAAAGTCTTTATACAAACAGCAATGGCTAAAATCTATGCAACAGAAATGGTCGCTAAAATTGTCGATCGCGCCATGCAAATTCATGGTGCTGCTGGATTATCTGATGAAACAATATTAGAGCGTTGCTATCGAGATATAAGACCTATGAGAATATATGAAGGTACTTCTGAAGCTATGAGAAGTATGATTGCTAAAGACTTATTACGTTAATCAAAGGAAAGATATATGCTGCCTTTTAAAATACGATTTGGTTGGGGTATTGGAACATTAACTGTTTCTTTAATGTTCCAAGCAACTGGATTACTTCTGCTTCTTTATTTAACTGATTTTGTTAAGCTCGATGCTACAACCGCTGGACTGCTTATCGGCTTGTCTAAAATTTATGATGCCTTAACGGATCCCATTATGGGGAGAATCAGTGATCGAACTAAGAGTCCTTGGGGTAAAAGAAGGCCTTATGTTTTTCTTGGTACGCTTATGTGTGCTGGATCTTTTATTTTGCTTTTTAACTTAGCAGCATTTTCTGATTCCCCTAATATTGTAATGATTACATTATTTGCACTCATCCTTAATGCAACTGGTTATACTGTTTTCAATGTGCCCTACTTGGCAATGCCATCAGAAATAACAACGGACTATAATGCTAGAACAGATTTGATGTCCTATCGTGTTATGGCAGTGGCTGCTGGACAACTGGGAGGATCTGCTCTAGGTCCAGCTTTAGTTGTTTATTTTGGAAGTGGTGTCACTGGACATACTGGGATGGCAAACTCATTGGCAATCATTATGATTTTTGCAGGAATGATTTGTTTCCAATTAACTAAAAGTGCTTCGTATACAAAAACAACTGCAATTCAACAAAATACCTCTTCTTTTTTTAAACAATTTAAAACTGCATTTCAAATCAAACCGTTTGCAATATTATTAGGTATCAAAGTTACTCAACTGACCGGTTTCGCTATTTTTCTAGGCTCACTCCCCTACCTTTTTACAAGAGTTATGGGGCTCTCTCTTAGTTATATTGGCTTCTATTTTCTCATCCAAGGAAGTGTGATGTTTATCTCTCAACCTATTTGGGTTCGTGTTGTTTCTAGAATTGGTAAGAAAAATGCATATTATCTTGCTTCATTATTATGGGGTCTAGGAGCATTATCTTGGATACTAGCAGGTGAAGGCGAAACTAATATTGAGATTATAGCGAGGGGTATATTTTTAGGTACTGGAGCTGGTGGTTTATTATTGGTAGGACAATCAATGCTGCCTGACACCATGCAATACGATTTTCAAAATAGCGGTCAACGCAGAGAAGGTATTTTAGCTGGAGTATACACAACAGTTGAAAAACTTTCATTTGCTATAGGTCCTTCTATTTTAGGGTTGATACTAGGTTCTTCTGGCTATAATGCCAGTGAAATAACACAATCTGATAATGTAATTAGCATGATATATTTTTCAGCTGCAGGCTTTCCTGTCATAACATTAATTATTAGTTGTCTCTTAATGTTTCTCTATAATGTGGATCAAGATACATTGAAAGAGAATTAATAGATAATATTTAGCCCAAAGGAATCCAATGAAAACATGTGATAAATTAATGAGAGGAATAGTAATCTCTATGGATGAAAACCGTCGAGTATTTATGGACGGTTATGTAGCAATTAATAATGGCAAAATAGAATCTGTAGGAGCTTACAGCGAATGCATCTATCAATCTGATACTAACTTAGGAGGGGAAAATTTTGTTATTCTACCTGGTCTAGTCAATGTGCATTCTCATCTGATTCAAGGATGCATGAGAGGAATGGCGGAAGGCACCACTTTTGAGGAACGTCTGTTTGGATTCTATTATCCAATGACGGGTGCTTGCGATGAAGAAAGATCTTACGATGCAGCGATGCCCTCTATCATGGATTTAGCCTTAAGAGGAGTAACAACTACTGCCGATGATCATTTTACCCATTTGCATAAAAAATCCATTGATGGAGTTTTAGCGGCGGTTAATGATTCTGGTATTCGGTGTCGAATGGCTAGATTAACAATCAATGATAAAGATGCAGTTCCTGAAGGATTTGGGGAAACACTTGATGCAGGTATAGCTGAAACAGAGAGAGTTAAGTCAAAATGGGAAAATGAAAAAATCTCAGTGACAGCTTCCACTATCGGTATTACCTATTGTGAACCTGATCAGTTAATAGAGTTATGGAAATGGACTGATGAAAATGATCGACAGTTTGATATTCATGCTCCTGCAGTGTTTGATCAGAAATATCTAGCAGCAAGAAGAGGTTGGGAAGGTGGGTCTTTTGAGTGGTTGGACCATGTTGGAATACTCGGTCCCAATCTAATTGCAGCACATGCTCAAAACTTAAGACCTGGGGAAGAAAAGCTAATAGCTAATGCAGGTGCCTCGATTGCTTTAGTTCCTGACATGGAACAAGTGTTAGGCCTGGTGAATTTCAATGCTAGACCATTTTTAGATTCTAATATAACTTGCGGTATCGGTCTTGATGGAGCTGTTGTAGCTTATGGGCATAATATTTGGACCGCAATGCGAGGTTATCTAACTGCTCAAAGAATGGGTGATCAGCATAGATTAATGATGTCTGAGACGGACATTAAGTGGACTGGAGAGGAAATACTCTATGGCAGTGCTGAACAAGCTCTAGAACTGGCTACTATTGATGGTGCTAAAGCTCTGATGATGGATGATCAAATAGGCTCAATTGAAGCTGGAAAAGAAGCTGACCTTGTTTTAATCGACCGTACAGAAGAAAGTCATCTCACCCCTATGGGCTCATTAATTGCTAGTTTAGTTTATGGCAATGGTCCAAATCAAAATGCAATAGAAGCGGTTATGGTTCATGGGGAAGTCATAGTAAAAAAAGGACAACACCAATCTTTAAATCACCAAAGAATAGTTGAGAAATCAGACCAAGTACAAGAAATACTTCTAGACGAAACCAATGCAAGACAGTATCTAAGAAAGAGAAGTCGTTTTACTTGGATTGACTAAGATAATTAACTGTCTAACAACCTTTTCAGTCCTAATACAGATGAGTCAGGTGTTGTAAGAACTTTCAACTCAGGATTTTCTGCTTTGATACTTGGCAATGCAGAAGCCATAGAAAATTGACCCAAAATAATTGTGCTGTCATCTTTCTGATTCAATGCAATACTTGAAATCAATTTGTTGTGCTCATCTAATAAACCACTTTGTAGTAAATTTAGAGCTTCTTTTACGTAAAGTCCTTCAACCTCTATTTCAATATTAGACTCTTTCATCATAGTTTTTATTTCTTTAGTCAATAAATCTAATGAAGGTAAGAATGTGACCAATAACTTTATTTTTTGCTTCAATTGTATGGCCTCATAAAATGCGGCTTCATTGGGTCTAAAAATTGGAATATTATATTGTTCTTTTACTAGGTTGATTTCATCGCCAAATGCAGAGCAAGTATATAAAATGGCATCAGTATTCTCAGTCACAGCTATTTTTGCTAACTCACTAATTCTTTGACTAATTGTATGTTCATTTTGACCAAGATTACGATCTATTGACAAAGATAGATCAGAATAATTACTTAAAACTGCATCAGGCCAAAGATGTTGAAAAGATTTCCAAATAGGTTCTTTAGATTCTTCTAATGCATGAATAAGAGCTATTTTTTTGGCACCCTTCATTTGTTCACTTCTTAGGAATAATAGGTACTAAAAGATAAGGAGCCTGATCTGGATTAAATTGAATTGTTGTTTTCCCATCAAAAGTAGCATTTCTGTCTAATGGATCATTATGCAGAAAGGGTCCGCATCCAGTGAGTTGATTTTTAAAATTAGATAAAGTTTGATTCTCAGCTAAAGGATATTCATAGTCTTTACCTTGTATGGATAAAACTAAATAATAATTTTCTGGTATTACTATAGATGTTGGCCATATTTCGATATCCATCTCTACAGTTTCATTCGGCTCCAAAGGCCATGATTCATCGTGTGTATGAAAAGGTCTCCAAGGTTTAGACTCCACTCGATCTAATTTTCGATGGGAAGCTCTAAGCCAGCCTTGTGCAATAGGAGTATTAGGGTCCACAGCCCCCTGGTAAACAATTTCATTATCTGTAGGCCCAAATAAACGAAGCACTACAAAGATATCAGCATCGTTAGTTGAAGAAGAGACAAATATTTTTAGTGCCAGTGGTCCTGTAATCTCAGTTTCTTTTTTGAATGGTTCTGAACGAAAATCAATCCCTTCTCCCATTGCATTGAAAACTAAACTATTTGACTCTTTTTCTTCATATTCTGCTGATATTTTTTTATCTGAACTTAAATATAATTTCTTCCACTGAGTTCTTTCAATGGGCCACTGCTCTTCATTTCTTTGCTGAAAACCATTCAAATGCCTAACCTGTAATTGAACTTTTGGTTGATTAACCCAATCATTATTCTCGCCTTTAAGAAAATGACCAAAAAATCTTTTTTGTAATTTAACCCCATAGTCAGTATAAAATTCAGTCCAATGCTCTAACCCATGAATTTCAAGCCATTTCTGATTGGATGCTGCTCTTAAATAACCTTCAGTATTTCCTCTTAAATGAAGTCCTTGCCCACCCCAATTGGCTGCTGACAAAAGAGGAACTTTGATATTCTCCCAAACTGCTGATCGCTCATGATGATAATCATCTTCCAATGGATGATCTCTAATTTCATCACCAAACTGACATCTATTTAAAATCAATTCTTCTTCTGTTAGTGTTTCATTTCCACAAATTAATTCGCCAGTTAACTCGTTTCTAGGTCCATTTTCACCTAAGCCATATTGAACTGTTTTTACTTGCATATCGAACCAATTAGCCCAAAAAGTACTCAAAATACCACCGTGGTGTGTCATGTCTCTGTACCAGTCGCTTGCCCCTTCCCAAATACAAATCGCCTCTAAATACTTAGGCTGTTTTGAAGCCACCAGCCATTGATTGATACCAAAATAGGAAACACCATTTAGACCTACTTTTCCATTACTCCATTCCTGTTCGCCTGCCCATTCAATGCAATTGGAGAAATCCAATGTTTCTCTAGGTGAAAAGTGATCAACATAGCCTGGAGAACAACCACAGCCCCTAGAATCAACTCTGATACAAATATAACCATCAGGTACCCATTTCTCGGGATCCACAACTTCCCAGTTTTGATACTTATTGGTTGAACCATGAGTGACATCAGGATGTTTCTCTGCCATTCTATCCCAAGCACTAGGATAACCTTGCTGAAAAGGAAGGCCTTTTGCATAAGGGCCATAAGTCATTAAGACAGGATATTGTCCAGTTCCGATAGGTCTAAAAATATCTGCTCGTAATATTAAACCATCGTCCATCTTAATTGGATGATTCCATTCAATTTGCATACCATCTCTTATTTCTGATTTCTGCTTCATTTACTATTTGCCTTTTTTTGATTTTAATTTATTGTTTAAATAATTCACTACAGCCACAGCATCTTTATCTCCCATATTACCCTTTTCAATAGCTTCAGAATAACTTCTCAATGTGGATGCTGTTGTCGGTAAATCAAGATCTAAGGTTTGTGCTGTAGCCAATATAGAATTTATATCTTTTTCCATGCTTTTCATATCAAAAGCCACAGGAAGATCAACTCCTAAAATGGTGGGTATTTTCATAGATAGCACTGCTAATGCTGCAGAACTATCAGCAATAGCATCAAGCATTAAATCTTCATCCAACCCCCCTGATGCTCCTAAACTGATTGCTTCTGCAAGGGACTGCCAGTAAACCGCTAAAGGTAAATTTACAACAAGCTTTAATAAAGCACCAGAACCAACATCACCAGCATGGATAATTCTTCTAGAGAGAATTTCTAACAATGGTCTTACCCGCTCGATCACTGCAGCTTCCCCACCACAGAAAAACATTAATTTGCCTTCGGCGGCAGGAGCAACTGTCCCAGATACAGGGGCATCTATGAAATCAGCTCCTTGCTTAATGGCTGCGTTGGAGAGTATTTTTACTGTTTCAACTTGCAAAGTACTCATATCGATAAATATTTTTCCTTCTACATTAGTACTTAGCAAACCTTTGTCATCAAAAAAAACAGATTGTATGGCTTTATCATTGCTGAGCATGGTGAAAATAAATTCCGAAGAATCACATGCCTCTTGTGGAGTTGATGCTAAATGAGCACCGTCATCAACCAAAGCGATGGTCTTTTTTGCATTACGATTATATACAGTAAGCTGATGACCTGCTTGTAGAAATAAAGGAGCCATCACTATACCCATTTTACCCAAACCAAGAAAACTAATTGTTTTTTTCATGATAATTTAAAGGTATTAATTACTATCTGGCACATAAGCTATCAAATCCAATGAAGTATTAGCTCCTTCAATGCCTAATGAATGATTCAATCCAATTGTGGTTGATGCAGGTTTATCATCAGGAAAATAACTTGCCCAAGCTTCTATAGATTCAGCAAACCACTGCAGATCGTTATGAAAACACGCACGTCTTACAATATTTTCAACCGTTGTTCCAGCGGCCTCAGAAATTGCATTAATATTCTCCATCATATACCTCATTTGCATCTGAGCAGGTCTTCCATACCATGGTGCTGCTGGATTCCTAATCATTCCTTCTGCTATTTTACCACTATTATCAAAAGCCATTTGAGTACTAAAAAACAATAAATTTCCAACTTTTACAGCTTGTGATTCATGTCCCATAGGAATTGGAGCATTGGAGGTCTCAATAATGTCTTTCTGCAACTTACTATCATTACTCAATAGTATCAATGAGGCTTCAACTTTAATGTCATTTGCATTCATACCTGAATGAGGAAGAACAAATCGAGCAGGAGGATTATTAGGAAACCATTTTTTCCATATCTTATCAACAACCGCAAAATCCCTTGTATCGCCAATAAATAATTCTGCTTTAATCGCTTGATCTAAACTGCTACCCGTTTTTTCTGCGATTTTTAATAGTTTTTCCATCAAACACTCTGTTTGATCCTCAATTGATACAGAAGAAGTATCTTTACTCATTCCATTCTGATTACTAATAAAAATCCAGTCTCCTTTTCTAACAGCATCTGTTTGCGCTGAAGCATTTTCTAATCCATCAGCTTCCAATGAATAATAAGTGGAATTGCCTTGATTGGTTAGACAAATAACCTCTAATTCAATCTGTGTACCAACCCACATTAGTTCACCAATTCCTATAGAAGATCTTGGAGGTAAATAATCTTTAAAATTATTATTCATAGATGACTCATATGGTCTAATATCTAATTGATGATGGTTATCACCCAATAAAAAATCGTTCTGATTGGGACGATCCGATACAAACCACTCCCATAGTTTAACCGTATCATTTTTCATATTACAGCCAGCTGCTTGTAGTGTTTGAGCCATATTTCTAAATACAAACTCAGATTGAAGTTCCAAACCACTGATTCCATTTTTACTATTTGGAATGACTTCTTTTGGAAGGCCAGTTTTGAAATCACTGGCCAATTGACCAGCGACGAAAATCCAATCCCCCACCTTAATTGCAGGACTATAGGGCATAACTGGCTTAGGCACTCCGTCTTCCAATCCAGGCCAAATAGCTATTGGTTTTGTTATTTCTTTTGATTTATCACTCATTAATTCACCATTGATAATTCATTGCCATAAAGATATTACACAATATTAAACAATGTTAATTGTTAAATTCCTCAAGATATAATACTATTTATCAATTGATCAATAAATAAACTTCTCTAAAAATATAAAAAATGAAATTATCACTTTTTACAATGCCCTTGCATCCACCAGATAGAAACTACACAGAAGTTCTACGAGAAGACAGAGAAGCTATCATTCTGGCAGATCAATTGGGATTTGAAGAAGCTTTTATAGGAGAGCATGTCACTGATAAAGCAGAAGCAGTTACTTCCTGTCTTATATTCATTGCTAGCTTAATAAATGCCACAAAAACAATTAAACTTGGCAGTGGAACTGTCAATCTTCCCAGTACTCACCCAGCAGCAGTAGCAGCTCAAGTTTCGATGATAGATAATATGTTGGAAGGTAGATTTATCTTTGGTATTAGCCCAGGTGGCCTTTTATCAGATGCTGAAATATTTGGAAATTTAGATAAAGACAGAACCGAGATGTTTGTTGAATCAATCAATCACATCTTAGATATTTGGGACAAAGAGGCTCCATATAACCTAGAAGGTAAATATTGGAATATTACAACTGAAAAAAACCTCGATAAAGAGACAGGACAAGGCATTATAGTGTCGCCTTTTCAAAAACCTCATCCACCTATTGTTGTTACTGTGGTAGCGCCTTTCTCAAAAGGAGTGGTAGCAGCTGCTCAAAGAGGATGGACTCCTATTTCAGCGAATTTCCTTCAACCAATATGGGTGGCTTCTCATTGGCCTATGTATCAAAAAGGTTGTGAACTGGGTGGTTATGAAGCAAAAACTGAAGATTGGAAGGTAGCTAAAAGTATTTTCGTAGCCGACGATGAAAAAACTGCTCAGCGCTATGGTAAAGGACCTGATGGCCCTTATCATTTTTATTTTAAACAAATAATGAAGAAACTAATTGGGAATGGTAGACCTGATTTATTTAAACATGACAGAGAGATGTCTGACTCAGATGTGACCCTTGACTATGTTCTTGACTCATTGGTAATTGCAGGCACAGTAGATAGCGTCGTTGAACAAATTGAATCCTTTAGAGAAATTACTGGTGATTTTGGCACTCTTGTTTATGCAGCTCACGATTGGGTTGAACCCGAACTTTCAAAAAGATCTATGGAGTTGATGTCAAAGGAAGTTATGCCTAAACTCAATCAATAAGATTGAAACTAAAAGAATTAGGCTCACTATCATGCAAGATACATCTTTTAAAATCGGAGTTGTTGGTTTAGGTATTATTGGATCTGCAATTTCAAAACACTTACTTTCAAGCAATAATCAAGTTATTGGTTTTGATATTGATCAAACAAAATCTATTAAAAACAATGGAAAACAACTGAGTATTTGTTCAAGCCTCGAAGAGTTGTTGAATAGTTGTGAGGTCATTATAACTTGTTTACCAAGCGAAAAATCACTCAGCGATACTATTGATCAACTAGTTTCTATGAATATTTCAACAGTGAAAACTATCGTAGAAATGAGCACTCTTAGTATTGCTTGTAAGACTAAAAACAAAGAAAAATTAAACTCTTTGAGTACTTATTTATTAGATTGTCCGATTAGCGGAACAGGAGAACAAGCCTCTCAAGCTGATATTGTGATTTATGCTAGTGGTAATGAACAAAACTATAAAGAAATTGAATCAATTTTTAGCTCTTTTTCTAAAGACTGCTTTTTTGTAGGAGACTTTGGTAACGGTAGTAAAATTAAACTAATAGCGAATTTTTTAGTATCTATACATAACGTAGCATCTGCTGAAGCTATTTTATTGGCTGAACAAACTGGCATCAATCTTGATCAAATATTCGAAGTGATCTCCTCAGGTGCTGGTACTTCTAAGATATTTGAACTGCGAGCACCCATGATGATGAAAAGAGAATACAAACCAGCAACCATGAAAATGAATGTCTGGAAAAAAGACATGGCTTTAATCAGAGAATTTATCAATCTTTATAATATTCCTACTCCTTTGTTTTCTGCCACAGAAGAACTTTATAAGTCAGCCTCAGAGAAAGGCTTAGAGGATGAAGATACAGCAGCTGTTTACGAAATTTTACAAAGCATTAATCAAAAAACAGGAGATAAAAGTGACTCATGAAATTGATTTCCACATTCGTGGTAATGGTCAGCCAACTGTTTTTATTCATTCATTAGGACTTGATCATAAGTTATGGGACTTTTGTATCGAAGAATTATCAGCAACATCTAAAACATTATCATATGACTTACCAGGTCATGGAAATAATCCCCCGCCAAGTCACTCATATGAAATAAAAAATCTCTCAAATGATCTTGTTGAGTCTCTGAAAAGACATGGCATAGTAAAAGCTAACTTTGTAGGTTTATCAATTGGTGGGATGATTGCTCAACATTTGGCTGCTAACAATCCTGAAATAGTTGAAAAACTTGTTTTAATAGACACCACACCAACGTACTCTGAAGAATGGAAAAAAAATTGGGCAGAAAGAGCAAGTATTGCAAGAACTAGAGGTGTTAAGGTTATGCGGGAAAAGCTCTTAGAAGCATTCTTTACTACTGATTTTTTAACACAAGATTCTGCTGAAATTGAATATTGCAGATCAGCAATCAATTCTATCTCAGCTGAAGGGTATGCACTAGCCTGTGAAGCATTAGCTTTAGGTGAAATGGAAAAATATGCTCCCTTGATAGTTGCCAATACATTAATTATGTGTGGTGATCAGGATAATATTCTGTTCAAGGAGGCAGTACATTGGTTTAATGAAAATATTCAAAATACAAAGGTAGAGTGGCTATCTCCTGCACAACATGTATCACCACTTGAGTGTCAAAAAGATTTTATAATGCATTTAAAAAAGTTTTTAGAACTATAAACCCTACAAATCTAATTCTTTTACACTAATAGCTTTTGCGCCTTCAAGCATTACTCTTACAGAACTAGTAACTATTGCCTCATAGTCAGCTAATACATTTGAATGATAGATATTTTTTCTCACAGCATAATAGAATAAACCGCCATGCATCACCCACAATCTCTCTAATTCAAGAGGAGTAATTGGTACTTTCTTTACATCAGGTAAATTACACTCCACTCTAATTTCTCCACATATTGGTTTTAAAAACTCATCCTCTGCTAACCTGATATACCTTCTATTAAGAGGCTTACCCATTAAACCCGAGAAAAAATATATTCTTATCCACTCATAACGATGAACTGTTGTGGCATATGAAAGATAAAAATCAACCAACCTTTGATCTAGTGGTACAGACCTATCCTTAATTTTTAGAGACCATTCAGGATTAATCCAATTTAAAAAAACTTCTTTATAGACGCGTTCTATTAGATCTTCTTTATTAGGAAAATATCGATATAAAAGTGGTTGAGTAATACCAATGCGTTTTGCTAAGTCTCTTGTTTTTCCTTCAAAGCCAACCTCAGCAAAAAACTGTACAGCTTCTTCAATTATTTCTTTCTCGCGGTCACTAGGTGTTAGTCTTTTCTTTGAGTTTGACTTTGGCTTTGTTTTTAATTTTAAATTTGTTTTTGGCATTCTATTTTTATCCAATATATCTAATCTTATATCAAGAAACTAAAAAATGTCTAAGTTGCACGAATTTTATCTAGAATAACAATAGCTTTAATTAGCAAACTTAAAAAACTTCCTGATAAAACAAAGAGTTTATTCTGCCGGCTCTTGCTCTAAGGAATAAAGTTCTAGGCTAGAAAGACTAGGTGTTTTAGGATCATAAGTTTCAGGAGCTGTGAAATATTTATTATAATTTTTCTCAACATAATCTAAAAGCTGTCTGCTATGTACCTGCTCTAAATCTTCACCTGAGCCCATAAATGCACTATAGAGCATATGACCAGGCGTTTGACCCATATGCAACCAAGGCAGCCATGGTGTTACTCTATTCCATGTCCCGTTATAGGGCAATGTTGTCATAGTACTATCTTGCATATGATTAGCATCAATATGATATGCAAAAGCCTCCGATACTTGAACCATGGGTCCTGAGGATTCCTTAACCCATTTTTTTGGATTGAGCGCATTGGGATAAAAAAGATTAATATGAATTTCCATATCCAAACGATTTCCCCTTTGCTGCCATGGCAATATAAAAGGAATTCTAGGGGGTTCTTCTTGGTTTAAATCACCAAATTTTGGAGGAGCTGGAAAATAGTCTTCAATTACATAATTAAAAGGGTCATTAGCTATATGGACGACATCTACCCATTCATTAGTCATGGGGTTTTTAAATTCTTCAAGAATCTCGCCAGAGCGAAGATCAGTATAAAAACCAACCTCACGAAGAATTTTTGCAAAAGACCCATCAGCTTGTTGCTCTAAACGTGAAACACCAAAACCTGCAAATCCTACAACATCCAATATGGGTTTATTCGGTCTGATAGCCATAACATAGCCCTTAAACCATCCATATTTCTGATTGGCTTCATTCAAGTCTCCATTTAACCTAGCATAAGCATATTTATTACCTTCCCCAGTAGCTAAATCTAGATATGGGCCTTTTAAGGCAGCACCCGAAGATCCTCCATAAGCAGATGGTAGATCTGCCCTTGCACTTTCTGTGAACATACTAAGTGCTGTAGATCCAGCACTGAAAGCGCCTAGAGTACCAACATTTTTAAAAAATTGTCTTCGTTTCATTTTTTTCCCCTATGTTTGAGAATTTTTTTTCTTCTTTTCTATAAATAGCACGAATAAAGCAAGTACTAATAAACCAATATTAGCAATGCCCACCATTGTAAATGGTGCAGTTGGACTAATGGAATCAAATAAACGCCCGCCAGCAAAGGCAACAATAAATATGCCCAGTGCTCCAAAAAAACTAAAGCCTCCAATAACAGCTCCTCGACCTTTCGCGGGTGCTGCACTACCAATGAGAGATATCGCTGATAAATTAGCAAAAATTTCTCCTAGTCCAAGTAAGGCAGCGCCAAAGTACATTTGGCTACTCAAGGGATTGTCGATATAGCCTAAATATAAATAGCCACATGCCGCTACAGCCATAGCTATTGCAAGATTGACCACGCGATCTATTTTATCTATAAAAGTACTAATTAAAAATGCGCCAGGAAGTGCAAATGCTTGTACCATTACATAAAACCCGCCTGCCGTTTTTATGGCTTCGGGTCCTGAGAGTCCTTGAGATGTTCCTACCTGATAAAGCCATAAAGTAAAAAAAGTACTAACAACAGATAAATCTCCTCTTGAAACAACTCCAGCAGTATAGGCCAGTGCAATTCTTGGATTTTTAGCTGCCTTGAAAGCAATTTTAAGTGTTGCAAAGTAAGGTTCTTTGTTAGAAACCTGGGCTGGAGCTCCTTTTTTTAGATTAAAGAATAGTACTGCTGATACAAAAACTACTAAGACAGCAACGAACCAAGACGTATAAATACCTGACCAAACTGGATCAAATCCCCATCTCTCACTAAATTCAGTCGGTAGATTTCTGAAGGTACTAATCAAAAGAACTAAGCCAAGTCCATTAAAAATAGAAGTAGTTGCAATCATCTTACCCCGAGTTACCTCATGAGTATAATCGTTAGCTACAGTAGGCAGCATCACAGTATTACAAGCGCAACCAAGTGCTACAATCATTCTAAATATTATTAGTTCAGTTGAAGTAGAAGCCAATGGGTATAAGAAATAACCTATTCCTAAAATTAAAAAACCGATAGAGTAGACCAATCTCCTACCAACTCGATCAGACAAAGCACCGCAGAAGCCAATTACTGAAAGCACGACTATTTCTTGTACTGCAGTCAAGTTGCCTGCTAACCTTCCTTGCTCTGATTTAGGAATATTCAGTATATTGTCAAAAATATATGGCCCAAAAACATTAACAAAAGCCATGGTTGCGATGCCAAAAAAAGCTCCAAAAAATAAGGTGAATAAATGCCTCTTTTCAATATCAGGCATTAGTTGCCAAGGTCCAAATTTTATTCCAAATTCTTCAGGAGAGTAATTAGATGGTTTTGATTGAATTTTCATAGAATCAAATATTGCTCGATAGTGACCAGAATAACAAGTAAGATTTTAAACTTATTTAATTTAAGAAAAGCGAAGAGATGTAATATATGTTTAAAATAATAATTAAAGGACTGCTATTAATAATTGCTCTGGTTGTACTTTTTTCACTCTACATGGCTAATAGAATGGATGTTTTTAAGACTTTAACAGTCAAGACACCAGATGTCTGTTCGGCTTTACCAATCAATGGAAGCGCTGAAGATCTTGAAATAGATTTTGAAAGAGGAATAGCTTACCTCTCTCTTGAAGACCGTGCTGCTCTTATCACAGGGGATGATATTCAAGGCACTGTAGTTAAAATTAATCTCAAAAAAACTCCTTATAAAGTAGAGCTGGCATTAAATCAACAACCGCCTCATTTTCGACCACATGGTATTAGTCTATATATTGATACTAATGGTAAAAGACATTTAGGAATTATCAATCACCCTAAAAATAGAGAGTTGGAACCTGAAAATGTTGAACTTTTTTCAGAAGATGAAAATGGTTTATTTATGCATCAGCAAACGATAACTGATCCTCTTTTTAAAAGCCCTAATGCTCTTGTATTAATGGCACAAAATAAGTTCTATTTAGGAAACGATAAAGGTGCTGAGACAGCATTTGGCAAAATTCAAGAACAACTCGGTAGACCTATGTCAAAGATTATTTATTTTAATGGAGATTCAGCAAGTGTTGCTGCTGAAAATTTATCGCAAATTTCTGGTATTAATACTTCTAAAAATAACAAATATTTATTTGCATCAGAAACAGCTGCTAAAAGAATCGCTATCTTCTCTATCAATGAAAATAATGGAGTATTGAAAAAACTAGAAACCATAAAAATAAATGGTTCGCCTGATAATATTAATGTTTCTTCTAATGATGATTTAATTGTTGCTGCTATACCCAAAGTTATGGCCTTAATTCAACATTTTATATCCTTTCAAAAGGAAGAAATTATGCCTGCTCCCTCACAAGTATTTCAAATTAAATGGGATTTTAATTCAGAGGCAACAATAGAGGAGCTTTTTTTAAGTAATGGAGAAGACATTTCTACAACAAGTGTGGGTGCAATTTTTGATAGTAAATTATTTATGGGATCAATTACTGACAAAAAATTATTAATATGTGATCTATAATAGATCTATGAAGAAATCAGTCAGTAAAAATTATCAAACTCATGTAATGACTGAGCGAACACATCTATCGCAGGTAAGAAGAGCATTTACAAAAAGTTTGGATAAGAGTCATATTGATCCAGGATTAATTAATTTTTATGTAGTGAGTTGCGATTATTTAGACTTCTCTCTCAATCGCTTGGTAGCTCAAGATTACATTCTGCATGATCTATTAGTCCCTCATGTAGAATCGAATAATCAAGAATATCTAGATAAATTAGACAGTCTAAATACTGGACTAAAAGCAATGGAAGAAGCATTAAAAAAACTGAACCAGTCCAAGGAAAACCTCATTAGATCAGGATTATATGAAGTCAATGATTTTAAAAAGGAAGCTCATGATTTTTTGGATATTTTTCTCAATATGCTAGCTACTAATAGACATTCTACATTTGACCTTGAAGAAGAAGTCTTTGAGCCAAGTGATTGGGAGAAGATAGCTGGGGTCACTCAAGAAAGTGTAGAAACTGAAGAAAAACTGTATCAAGGTGTTATCTTAGCAGCACCTCAAGAGTGTGATCCTAGTAGTTTTCCACCAATAGGGCATAATCAAAAGCCTCAATAAAATATTATAAAGATGCAGAATAAAATAACATTTAACATTTACATAGTGATATTTGGCATCCTCACTAATTTTTTATCTTTTCAATTAGAAGCTTTTGATAACAAACAACCGACTCTATTAATTACTGGATCAAATAGAAATATCGGGCTTGAGTTTGTTAAACAATACAGTGAAAAAAATTGGAATATTATTGCAACAACCCGTCAACCAGAAACCTCTTTAGAATTGAATACTTTTGCAAAAGATAAACCCAATATTGTAGTTGAAAAACTAGATGTCACTGACAATGAAGACATCAGTGCTTTGGCAAAAAAATACAGCAATCAAACTATTGATCTCCTTTTAAGTAATGCAGCATTGACTCCTAGATATCGATCTAGTTTCAAAAAAATTTCAGGAGTCGAAGAAGACATTACTAGACAAAGCTTTGAAATTAATGCACTTGGTCCATTAAAAATAATTCAAGCTTTCATACCAAATGTAAAAAAGTCTCAAAATGGAAAGATAATCGCTTTATCTAGTAAAGCAAGTTCTTTTGGTGAAAGGCTAAAAATACCTATGATGTATAGCTATGCAATGAGCAAATCAGCTCTGAATAGTATGATGTATACCTTATCATTTGAAACAAAAAAGCAAGGTATTACAGCCGTTGTTTTATCTCCAGGAATGGTTAATACAACTCCTGGAATTAAATTACCTGGTGCCATTGAAACTCAAGAAAGTGTCACTAAAATGGTCGAATTGATTGAGGAAATAAATATGGACGATAATGGAAAATTCATTGATTACGAAGATGGAAGAGTCATTCCATGGTGATAATTAAATAATTCCCATAATCTCAAATGCAGCTCTCTCTCCAGATTCCATAGCACCCTCCATACCTCTATTCGATACAGCAGTATGCTCACCACAAAAATGAATTTGTCCATGTCTATTCCCAATATGTCGTCCAAATGCTGTAATCTGTCCTGGTCCCCAGTAGGACCAATCACCCTGAGAAAAAGGGTTCAATGACCATGAATGATAAGCCACTGCTTCTAATTTATTTTTTGCCGCTGGCCTTAACTCTTCAATAGAATTCATTACGGTTTTAATAGCATCTTTTGTTGTCATCAAATCTAATTTTTCAGCAATACCGCCTCTTAACCAGGCTGTTAAACTCGTTACAGTTTGAGGATTTTCTCCTTTTCTTTCTGCCAGAACCATGCCTGCATAACTGTCTGTATACATGCTTGGACTCATGCCATCTTCTTCCCAAAAATTAGATTTAGGTACAAGGTGTAACATATTGATTTTTTGAGAACGAAGCTTTTGAATTGCTTCAGCCTGAGGTCCTTGGATAATTGGAGCAATATCAATATTTTTTAAGACTGAAAATGGGATGGAGCAAATCACATGGTCAGCTCGATACTTTGTCCCATCTCCACAAACCACTTCAGCTTTTGTGGATTGTGTTGAAATAGCTCTTACTGACTTATTCATCAGTACGGGTTTATATAAATTATCGGCCATTGCTTCAGGGATACTCATGTTCCCCCCTTTCGCAGTATAACTGGTACTCAAACCAAGTCGGCTTTGAGAATTGCTAAATGCATTAACAAACATCAGCATTAAAATTGAAACATCTTTTGCAGTATGCCCATGGCTGATATTTAGATTATAAACCAGATCAATAAAATCAGAATTAAAACCCTCACTTATCAACCAATCATGGACAGAAATATCATGAATGTAATACTTTGGATTCATCCATTCATTGTTTGCCTCTAATGGGTTTCGCTCTCCTAAATATTGATGAAAAAAAGCATTGGGTGGTAATTGCTTCATTTCTCTTGGTAGTAAATTTTTTGGATGATCAGGCCATTCATTCATTGGAATAATTGTCTGATCCAATGCCAGCTCTCTTTTTCTAAAATAAGGAATGATTGGATTGAGATCTATAAGCTCAACACCCAATCGCTCAGAAATATCAATAATTCTAGCATAACCAGAACCAAAAGCTGTTCCTCCAGTTTCAGGGCTACCAGGCACTCCTCTTTCTGATAATACCCTTCCACCAACTCTATTATCAGCCTCAAGAACTGTTACCTTATAACCTTCATCTTGTAAAATTAATGCTGCTGTTAGCCCAGATAATCCTGCGCCAATAATGATAATATCTGAACTTGTTTCAGCTTTTAGTCCATTATTAAAAAGTGCCGAAGCAGGTAGTGCAGCTAATGATTTTAAAGCTAATCTTCTTTTGTATGAAATCATAAGGTGTTCTTATATTTTTTATTCTTCAATAGATAATGTCTGATTAACTGCAATATCTGTTAAAAGATCTCTCTCGCCACTTGGCCAAATAATTTCGATCAAATCGATATGCTCTTCATCTGCCAAGCCAAAATGCAGTCTATAATCATTTGCCGAATTATACCCATGAGCACTTGTGTGTTCTCGATACTGAATAGAGTCTCCAGCCATCACTTTGACTCTAGCTCCATAAGCATTGGTATTACTTTTGGTTCCAGTAAGTTCAATCTTTATCCAATTATTATCATTACCTTTATTCCTTAAAAGATAATTACGATCAGATTCTGTAATTTGTTTTTCTGAATTATAAAATGTTCTATTGGTTAAAAATAGATCCAGAAAACCATCATCATCTAAATCTGCATTCCCCACACCGCTTCCTATACCTAGAATATTTGAACCAGAACCTTCTGTTATATCACTGAAAGTTAAATTACCATTATTTTTAAATAATTTGTTATAAGCTGGCTCAATTGCAATATAGAATTGGACAAAAATTGGTAAATTAATAACATCATTGATTAAAGTATTTTGTAGTCCGCCATTATTCACATAAATGTCTATCAATCCATCGTTATCAAAATCTCCCATAGTGCATCCTCTTGCACCTGATTTATGATCAATACCAGAAGAAAGTGATATATCTTTATAAGACAAGCTTCCAGTATCACTTAGAAGACTGATATAAAGCCTATTGGACTGGTCTGCTGTTGGTAGAAAAACATCCATATCACCATCATTATCTATATCTCCAATACAAGCTCCATTAGCATTACCTGGATTTAAAAAAACAGTACCACTTGGAGGCCTAAAAGACCTTGTAATATTTTTAAAAGTTCCATTTGCTTGATTTAGAAATAATATCTTTTCAGACCCTTCATTTGTGACTAAGAGATCTATCCAACCATCTTGATTAACGTCAGTCCAATTGGGTGAACCTTGAGAACCGGCCTCTACAACCAAATCTATTATTCCAGCTCCTGCCTCTTCGGTCACATCAGTAAACGTTCCATCTCCATTATTACGAAACAATGCATTATCAATATCATAATCAGCACATTTCCAATAAAGATCTAAATCGCCATCATTATCATAGTCAGCCCAAGCAACACCAGCACCTGTATCACCGATGCCGCCAATCTCTCGATCTTCTTTAACATTAGCTCTAAATAACTCTGACTGTATGGTGACATTTTTAAAATTAGCAGCTCCAGTTTCCACTAATAGGTTTTTAAAAAGACTTGTAGGTGGTATTTTAGGTTCCCCTGATGAAGGTAGGTTTGATACAACTAAGTCCATGTCGCCATCATTATCGTAATCCCCCCAAGATGCACCTCGACCTAGAGCATTCTTGTTATCTGCCCCTCTCTCAACTGCAACATTAATAAAACTTCCACTCCCATTATTTTCATATAATCGATTACCCTGACCATCCCCGTGATACTCAGTATTAACATATATATCAATATCACCATCATTGTCATAATCAATAAATGAGGGTCCTGAACTATTAACACCAACATCAGCTACTCCTGCTTCAAAACTAATGTCTTCAAATTTAATGCTTTGCTGAAAAGAACAGGATGTTGAACCAAGAACAGCTATATAAAAGAATACTTTAATTGTTTTGTACATGAAGCAATCAACCTTAAATATTTATTAGTCAAATATCATAGCATCAAACATGGTACCTAATAAAAGAAGTCCTAGATGAAATATTGAAGCAAAAAATGTTTTCCTCGCTAAAGCTTTTGATTGATCCTTTAAAAGTAAAAAAGAACAATAGAGAAAATAACTGCCTCCACTCAAAGCAAAAATAAAATAAATCCAACTCATTTTATAAAGAATTAATGATAATGAGAGAAGAACTAAAACTAATGTGTGCCAAAAAATAGCCTGGCTTGTAATCTTATTTCCAACAACTACAGGTAACATTGGTATATTGGCCTTAGCATACTCTTCCTTATACCCAATGGCTAGAGCCCAGAAATGAGGTGGAGTCCATAAAAATAAAACAACAGAGAGTATTAATGGACCCATAGCAAATGTATTACCTGCTGCTGCCGAACCGACCAATACTGCAAAACTACCCGCCAACCCACCAATTACAATATTCATCCACGTTCTTCTTTTGAGCCAAACAGTATAGACAATACCGTAAGTAAAAATACCTGCAAATAAATAAATTGCTGCCTCTAGATTACTCACTTTATAAGTGGCGTATAGAGCTAGTAAACTAATGATAATTAACCATAAATTCCAAAGTTTTGTTGGGGAAAGCTCCTTAGTGACAAATGGTCTATCTTTAGTTCTTTCCATCACGGCATCTATATCTCTTTCATACCATTGGTTGAACGCACCAGAAGCTGATGAGGCAACAAGCACATAGACAGCTAGAGCAAAAATTTCTAAACCATTTAAATTTGTGGATGGAGAAACAGCTATTCCAGCAAGAGCACAGGCCATAATTAAAAAACCTAGCCTAACTTTACCGGCATTATAGATTAGTGCTAAATATTTGGTAATTGGTTTATGTTGAGGCATCTCAGTGATTTTTCAGTATAAAATTCAGGACTATTATCAATGATCTACAAACAAATTAGAATGAAAATTTTCAATTCTTTATATTTATTTTTGTTCTTTTGTTGAAATTCCTAATTCTTTTAGTTGTCCTTTTCCTGCTTGACTTGGTGCATCAGTTAATAGGCAACTTGCCGTTTGAGTTTTTGGAAAAGCAATGACCTCACGAATGCTAGTGGATCCAGTCATAAGCATCACTATTCGATCAATGCCAAAGGCAATCCCCCCATGAGGTGGACAACCATATTTTAGTGCTTCAAGAAAAAATCCAAATTTCTCATTGGCCTCTTCTGGATCAATTCCAAGAACTTGAAAAACAGCTTGTTGCATTGCTTGAGAGTGGATTCTTATCGATCCTCCGCCAATTTCACTGCCATTCAATACCAAGTCATACCCTCTTGATAAAGCATCGCCTGGATTTTCTATCAATGCATCATCTGATAAGTTAATGGGTGAAGTGAAAGGATGATGTTCGGACATCCATCTCTTATCTTTAGGATCCCAATGAAACATAGGAAAATCAATAACCCAAACAGGAAACCAACCTTCATTAATTAAATTAAAATCTTCAGCCAACTTTACCCTAAGAGCGCCTAAAGAGGCATTTACAATATTTGACTGATCCGCTCCAAAGAAAATAATATCTCCATCATGAGGATCAAGCCTTTCAATGAGAGCATTAATAGTCGAATCATCTAAAAACTTAAGTATAGGAGATTGCAGACCCTCAAGACCTTGACCGATATTCTGTACTTTTATGTAAGCTAATCCTTTTGCGCCATAGTCACCTACAAAAGTTGTATAGTCATCGATTTGTTTCCTTGTGATTTCAGAAGCATTTTCTAGTTTCAAACAAGCAACTCTAGAATCGTTCCTATTCGCGGGGCCTGAAAATACCTTAAATTCAACCTCTTTCATCAAATCACTGACATCTTGTAACTCCATGTCAATTCCTATATGAGGGCGATCAGTACCAAATCGTTGCATTGCATCTTGATAAGAAATTTTCTCAAAATTACTATCAAACTGATAATTCAAAACTTCGTCAAAAAGGTTTTTAACCATAGCCTCCATAGTGTCTCTGACTTCGTCTTGATCTATAAAAGACATCTCAATATCTAATTGTGTGAATTCAGGCTGTCTGTCTGCCCTTAAATCCTCATCTCTGAAGCATCGAGCTACTTGATAATATTTATCAAATCCTGACATCATAATCAGTTGCTTGAACAGTTGTGGTGATTGAGGCAGAGCAAAGAATTCACCTTTCTGTGTTCTACTAGGAACAAGATAATCTCTTGCACCCTCAGGAGTGGCTTTTGTGAGTATTGGAGTTTCAATCTCTATAAATTCTTTTTGATCTAAAAAATTTCTCAATGAACGAATGATGTTATGACGAATTTTGAGTTTATCCGCCATTTCACTTCTTCGAAGATCTAAATAACGATATTTTAATCGCGTGTCTTCATTCGTATTTTCATCATGATGAAATGGTGGGGTTAATGATGTGTTCAAAACACTCATATCACTGACAAGAATTTCTATCGCACCTGTTGGCATATCGTCATTAATGGTACCTTCTGGCCTATCTCTAACTACACCATTAACAGAAATAACAAACTCGCTTCTTATCTTTTCAGCTTGTTGAAACAGTTCAATATTTTCAGGATTAAAAACTAATTGCAGTAAGCCACTGGTATCTCGTAAATCAACAAAAATAACGCCCCCATGATCTCTTCTTCTGTGCACCCAGCCAGCTACTGTGACTTTATCCCCAATAACTTTTTTTCCTACTTGATTGCAGTAGTTTGATCTCATTATTTTATTTTCTGACATATTTAATCTATTTTCTGTATTTTTTCTAACTGCTCGCCAGGAACAACCACACCCAATGAAATAATCATTTTCAATCCATCTTCTACGCTCATATCTAACTCAATAACATCACTTTGAGGAACCATTAAGATCAAACCTGAAGTTGGATTAGGAGTTGTTGGAACAAAAACACAAACCACATCTACACCACTCTTTTCTTCTATCTCTCCAAGATTCTTTGATGTTTGAAAGCACAGGCTATACAAGCCCTTCCTGGGGTATTCTATCAAAAGTACTTTAGAAAAGGATTGGGTTTGGTCTGACAACACTAGTTCAGCAAATTTCTTCAACGGTGAATATATACTGCGGACGAAAGGAATCTTATCCAGAAATGACTCCCACCAATCAACAAGGCTTTTACCAATAAAATTTGCAGCAATCAGCCCAGTAACGAAAATGATGACAACTGCTAAAAGAATTCCAAATCCTGGAATTGAAAAACCAAGTAGGTTCTCCGGTCTAAAAAATTCTGGAATAATCTTATAAGTTTGTCCTAAAAGATCCAGTAAAACTCTGATAATAAATATTGTGACGCCCAGCGGCAACCAAACCAACAGGCCTGCTACAATGATGCGTCTTATTCTCTTCATATAAATGTTTTAACTACTCTTTAGATTACAAATAATTTCAACTTTAATTAACTAGTATATTACTCTTTACCTTTTGGTGCTTTATCTTTGCTTGCTTTCTTTTTTTCAGGTTTTTCTAATTTTTTCTTCTTTGCACCCTTTTCGTCCTTCTTTTTTGGCTTATCTTCTTTGCTATCTGCTAAATTTTTTTGGTTTTCTTTTTTGAAGTCTGTCTCATACCAACCCTGTCCTTTCAATCTAAAATTTGGAGCTGAAATCAAACGTTTGAGGGCAGAACCACCACAATTAGGACAATCAATGAGAGGTTCTTCATTAATTTTCTGCAACGCATCTAAAAGATGATTGCATTCCCGACATTGATATTCATAAATAGGCATAAACTTATAATTTCTTACTTTCGGTTAAAATATGTCTCTAAATTTGCAGTATCTTACTCCAGTGCTAAAAAAATATCTAAACTTTAGCTTCAGGATAAATTAATTTATTCATTGAATCCTTTGTTAAAGACCCTTCAGACATCTCTATTAAAATAGATTCCATATCCTCTGGTAGCGCAGCTTCGAATTTCATTCTCTTCTTTTCGATAGGATGATCAAATAAAAGCAGACAAGCATGTAAGGCCTGTCTTTTAAAATATTTAAGTTTTGTGATTAATTCTTCTTTCGCTCCTTTGGGGGTATAAAATCTTCCACCATATAGTGGATCGCCTATTAAAGGATATTTTATATGTGAAAGATGAGCTCTGATTTGATGAGTTCTTCCTGTTTCTAGCCTTAATCCTAAAAAAGTATGATGCTTGAATTTTTTCAGAACACGATAATGAGTCACTGCCCTTTTACCTTGAGTCATGATTTTAAATCGTATTCTATTATTAGGATCTCTCGATAAATTAGCATCAACTGTCCCTCCACTAGTCATAACGCCAATGCAAATGGCACGATATTCTCTAGTAATAAGTCTCTCTTGCAAGTCAGATACTAATATTTTATATGATAGGTTTGTTTTTGCGATGATTAAGAGACCGCTTGTATTTTTATCAAGTCTATGAATTAAACCCGCTCTAGGCAACTTACTCAAAGCAGGATGATGATATAAAAGTCCATTTTGCAATGTTCCTTCCATATTACCCGTGCCTGGATGCACGACCAGTCCATAAGGCTTATTAATAATAATTATATGGTCGTCTTCAAATACAATATTAAGATCCATTGATTCAGAAACCGTTTCTTTTCTATTCTCAAAAACAGGTTCAATACTAATAATTTGTCCAATAACTAATTTTGTCTTGGGCTCAACTTTCCTTTCATTGACTAGAATATTTCCAGAATGGATCCACTGTTTAATATTCATTCTAGAATATTCATTCAAAATACCGCTGATTGCTTTATCGATTCTTATCTCTGCTAAGCTTTCATCAACAGTAATTATTATCTTCTTTTGGTCCATATCTTTATTAGTAGAATTCCTTTAATCTAATTTTAAGCTATAATTCCATATAATTTTACAACTTAAATAAATAACTACTTTTAGAATATTGAAATCACGATCAAAAATATTATTAATATCTATAGTTTCATGCTTTTATATTGCGGGATGTAGTAAAGACGAAGTTACTGACTTAAGATCATCTGCTGATATTATTTATGAAAAAGCATCTAATTCCATGGGAAATGGTAACTATAGAAATGCAACCAATTACCTAGAGGTACTAACAACTTCATTTCCATTTAGCAATCAAGCGAAACAAGCTCAGCTAGATCTTATATTTGCTCATTATAGAAGTTCAGCATTTGAAGAAGCCATCGATGAAGCCAAACAATTTGAAAAAGAAAACCCAACTCATCCACGAGTGGATTATGCATTATACATGAGAGGGTTAGCTCTTTTTGAAGGTCAGCATTCTTGGTACCATGATGTTTTTGATGTCGATCTAACAAAAAGATCGCCAAATAAAACAGAAGAATCTTTTTCAGTATTTTCTCAACTTATTCGTAGGTATCCAAACAGTGTTTATGTTGATGAATCTAGACAAAGAATGGTCTTTCTTAGAAATAGACTAGCAAAATATGAAAATCATGTGGCCCAACATTATATGGAAAGAGGCGCCTATGTTGCAGCAATCAATAGAGCAAAGTTTTCTATCGAACAATACAATGGTGCTCCAGCTACAATTGAATCTTTAAAAATTATTGCGGATGGTTATAGAAATTTAGGGATGACTGATTTAGCAGAAAATGCCAATAGTATTTATTTAGCTAATGCTCCTAATTCATTAATCCAAACAATTGACAATGAAGAAAAAAAGCCTTGGTATAAAATCTGGTAAAAAACCTATTTTAGAACTGAATGCATTTTCTTACCGATCAAGGCTAAAGAATCAACAGTATGGACTCCTGCTTCATTTAAAGCTTCATATTTAGCAGATGCTGTACCTTCCTTACCAGTAACAATTGCACCAGCATGGCCCATTCTTTTTCCCGGAGGTGCTGAAACTCCAGCAATATAAGCTACTACGGGTTTTGAAATATTATCTTTGATAAACATGGCAGCCTTTTCCTCATCGGATCCACCAATTTCTCCAACCATCACAATACCCTTAGTATCAGAGTCGGCTTCAAATAACTCCAAACAATCAATAAAGTTTAATCCCTTAATTGGATCACCGCCAATACCAATACAAGTACTCTGTCCTAGGCCATAATGTGTTGTCTGATGAACAGCTTCATAAGTCAAAGTCCCTGATCTTGAAATAATACCAATAGAGCCTTTTTGATGAATAAATCCTGGCATAATTCCAACTTTAGATTCCTCAGGTGTAATAATTCCAGGACAATTAGGTCCAATTAACTTTGAGTTAGAATCTTGCATTTTTGCTTTAACAGCAATCATGTCTTGCACGGGTATTCCTTCTGTTATACAAACAATCAATCCAATTTCAGCATCTATTGCGGCAATAACTGCTTCGGATGCAAATTTTGCAGGAACGAAAATCATGCTAACATCTATCTCTAAATTTTCTCTAGCTTCTCTAACGGAATCAAAAACAGGCACACCTAAATGCTCTTGTCCTCCTCTTCCTGGAGTGACTCCTGCAACAACATTACTACCATATTCTATACATTGATCAGTATGAAATGTCCCCTGACTCCCTGTAATACCTTGGCATAATATTTTTGAAGAAGAGTTAATCAATACGCTCATAATTATAGTCCAACAGATTCAACTACTTTAACTGCGGCATCCGTAAGGTCATTAGCCGAAATTATTTTTAAACCAGACTCTTCCAATCTCAGTTTTCCATTTTCAACATTAGTGCCTTCCAATCTAACAATAATGGGTATGGATATATTAGAAGTTCTGACAGCATTAATGATGCCATCAGCAATAACATCACATCTGACAATACCACCAAAAATATTTACTAAAATGGATTTAACATTTGGGTTTTCTAAAATTATTTCAAATGCAGCAGTCACCCTTTCAGTAGTTGCTCCCCCTCCCACATCGAGAAAATTTGCCGGATTACCTCCATGAATTTTAATAAGGTCCATGGTCGCCATAGCTAAGCCAGCTCCATTGACCATGCATGCAATATTGCCATCTAAGGAAACATAACTTAGATCATTGTTAGATGCTTTCTCTTCTAACTTATTTTCTTGCTCTGGATCTCTCATTTTATACAATTCAGGCTGTCTAAAAAGAGCATTATCTTCAATCGCTATTTTTGAATCCAACGCCATCAAATGATTGTCTCCATCAATAATTAATGGATTAACTTCAATTAGGTTTGCATCAATTTTCTTAGCTAGCGTAAATATCTTGCTTGAAAAATCAATAAATTCATCGGATAGATGACTCTTAAAGTTTAGTTTATCTGCTAAGGAGCGCAATGAATCATTGCATAAACCTTTACTTGGATCTACTGAGTATTTAATTATTTTTTCTGGTGTATCCTCAGCTACTGCTTCTATATCCATGCCTCCCTCAGTTGAAGCAATAAAAGTCCATGTTTCCTGGGCTCTGTCAATAACCAAACTAAAATAATACTCTGCAACAATTTCAGTTCCTGCTTCTATATAGACATGATTAATTGGAAGGCCATCTCCATCTGTTTGTTTTGTAATAAGCTTCTTGCCTAACATGTTTTCAGCTAAGCCCTTAACCTCATCCAGATCCTTAGTAATTTTTACACCACCCACTTTACCCCTTCCTCCAGCATGAACTTGTGCCTTGACAGCCCAAATATTTGTGGAAAGATTTTTAGCAACTTCTAAAGCTTCATCTGGACTTATTGCTACTCCGCCTTCCAAGACAGGCATACCTGATTCTAAAAATATTTGCTTCGATTGATACTCGTGTAAATTCATAAAGTGAGAAAAAATAATTATTTAAAACAGAACTTATTACAACTACGCTATTTTGATCTAAACTAGGGTGTAATTAAACAAATATTTTAGTTATTTTTTATGAATAATAATTTGATTATAGGACTTACAGGAGGAATTGCCTCTGGCAAAAGTACTGTGTGTAAATTTTTTTCAGATTTATCAATACCAATTATTGATGCAGATAAGATTTCACATAATTTGACAAAAAAAAATGGCTTAGCATACCCAGAAATTATTGAACATTTTGGAAAAGAAATTACTGAAGAAAATGGTGATATCGATAGAAAGAAATTAAGTGCTATTGTTTTTTCGAATAAAAGAGAGAAAGAAAAACTTGAATCTATAATACATCCAAAAGTGCTTGATATTATTAAAACTGAGCTAGCAATAAAAGAGGGAGAATATAAAATCATTGAGGTACCTCTTTTGATTGAGTCAGGATTTCATAATTTTACCGATAGAATTTTGGTAGTAGACTGCTCAACTGAGACTCAAATAGATAGATTAATTGAACGAGATGGAATTACAAAAGAACATGCTAGAAATATACTGGATAATCAAATTGATAGAGAAAAAAGATTAGAATTTGCCACCGAGATAGTGACAAATGAAAAAGAGAATTTACTCATTGAGATAAAGGAACAAGTTAAGAGTATACATGACTTATATTTAGATTTGATTAGAACACAAGAAAAGTAAATACTAAATGATCCTTTTAAAACAATAAGAAAATATATGACAAAAGGAATTTATGAATTACCACTAAATGAAAGGTTAAGAACTTTCATGAGAATTGAATTTTTATATGAGAGACTCAAGTATTTCTCACAAGAATCTTCAGGGCCTTGGGCAATTAGATCATCCATACACAGTTTGTTAGAAATATATTCTATCTTATCCAGAACAGATGTCAGAAGAGAAGTATTAGCAGATCTTGAAAGATTTATTGTGCAAATGGAAAGATTTCAAAATGTTCCAGATGCTGATTCAAAAATTGCAACAGATATACTTTTAGATCTTGAAAATATTAAAAATAATGTAGATTCTATTGGCACAGGTTATTTAGAACCACTAAGAAACAATGAATTTATCTCAAGCTTACTTCATCGTCATACCCTTCCGGGTGGAAAAGCAGAATTTGATATGCCAAAGTATAAACATTGGCTAGAGTCGGGTGATTTTAAGGTCAAACGGCTCCTTGATTCATGGATTAATGAAATAGAACCAATTTGTATGGGCATTGAAAAACTTTTATGGTTGATTAGAGAAAGTGCAGAACCCATAGGAACTGTTGCGGTTGATGGTCTCTATAATCATCAAATTGAAAGGAAAACTCAAATTTCACTCGTTAGAATTTTCTTGAAGGTTAAATCTATTTATCCTGAAATCAGCGGTGGAAAACATCTCATTGCTGTTCGATTTTTTGAATATGATTCTAAGTCTGATGAATCACATCAATACAAAAGTAATGTTAATTTTAAGATCTCTCTTTGCTAATTATTGTCTTCCAAATATTTAATAACAGGTTTGCTAGCAGGCATCATTTTTGTCTGATTTAGTTGTCCCAAGGAAACCCATTTTAACGCCTGGTCCTCTTTATTTATTATGACTCCTGAATAATCTATTACTAAAAAAGGTATAAGCAGAATCGTAAAGTCACTGTACTTGTATTTTACATTCTCAATTTGTTGTATTTGGGTTGCAACGATGCCCAACTCCTCATTTAATTCTCTACCCAATGCCTCTTCTGATGATTCTTCACCTTTAAGCTTACCACCTGGAAATTCCCAGTGATCATTGAATATTTTATTATTTTTTCTATTGCTTATAAGAATTTGATCTCTAGAATTTTTTATTATTCCAACCGATACCTTCATAGTATTCTTCTAGACAATAAATACTTAGAGGAGATTAAAGGGGAATACCATGGCATTTCTTATACTTTTTCCCCGATCCGCAAGGACATGGTTCATTTCTTCCAACTTTCTTATTCTCTCTAATAAAAGTTGACTGCATCACTTTCTCTTTGTTTTCATCTTTTTGTTGTGACGGAGTGTTAAAGACTGAGGATTCTTGATGTTTTAATTCAGCATCATCAAAACTTGGTAATTGATCATTGACAGCTGTGGCATCTTCCTCCCCCTTAAACTTAGCTCTGGATAAAATGCTAATCACATTAAATTTTAATTGATCCATCATATATGCAAACATTTCGAAAGACTCTCTCTTATATTCTTGCTTAGGATTTTTTTGTGCATAACCTCTTAAATGTATCCCTTGCCTTAAATGATCCATAGCAGCCAAATGTTCTCGCCAATAAAAATCTAACTGTTGAAGCATAACTGCTTTTTCAATTTCTCTCATTGGCTTTTGGCCAATAGAATGTTCTTTTGCATTGTAGTTTTTTTTAAACTCATCATGAATTATCTTCCAAATTCCATCAGAGCCAATGGAATCATCTTGGTTGATTATTGTTTCTAAATCTAGAGTAATCAAAAAATCATTAAAAATGGACTGAGATAGCCCCTCAAGATCCCATTCTTCTTCTTGTGAATCTTGACTGACATACTGAGTTGTTAATTCTTTAATAGATTCTTCACTGATACCAGATATTATGTCTTCAATACTCTCAGATGATAAAATATCATTTCTTAACTGATATATGACTGATCTTTGGTCATTAGCAACATCATCATATTCTAGAAGATTTTTCCTTATATCAAAATTATGTGACTCAACCTTTCTTTGAGCTCTTTCTATTTGCTTTGTTAATAATTTACTCTCAATAGCTTCTCCTTCTTCCATGCCAACTCTTGATAACATTGTTTTAGTCCTCTCAGGATCACCGAATATTCTTAGAAGATCATCCTCCATTGACAAATAAAATCTTGTTGAACCTGGATCGCCTTGTCTACCGGACCTTCCTCTGAGCTGATTATCAATTCTTCTGGATTCATGTCTTTCTGTTCCAATAATATGCAATCCTCCGGATTCAATTACTTGTCTATTTCTTTCTTTCCACTCTTGTCTTAATGCTTTAATATTTTCATCATCTACTTTCTTACCAGATAGTTTTATTTCTGCTTCAAAATTACCGCCCAACACTATATCTGTTCCTCTTCCAGCCATATTAGTGGCTATTGTCACAGCTCCAGGTTTGCCAGCTTGGGCAATAATAATTGATTCTTTTTTATGCTGTTTAGCATTTAAAACTTCATGCTTTATGTTCTCTTTTAAGAGTAAGCTTGAAATATATTCGCTGTTTTCGATTGAAGCTGTACCAACTAAAGTAGGCTGACCTTTGGATTTCCTTTGTTTTATGTCTTTGATGATATTTTCAAATTTCCCCTTTCTATTTAAATAAACAAGATCTGATGAATCATCTCTTATCATTTCTTCATGAGTAGGAATAACAACAACTTCCAATCCATAAATTTGTTGGAATTCAAAAGCCTCTGTATCAGCTGTACCTGTCATTCCTGATAGTTTTTCATACAATCTGAAATAATTTTGAAAGGTAATGGATGCTACCGTTTGGTTTTCTTCCTTAATATTTAATCCCTCTTTTGCTTCAACAGCTTGATGTAATCCATCTGACCACCTTCTTCCTGTCATTGTTCTTCCGGTGAATTCATCAACTATAATCACTTCACCATCTTTAACAATATAGTCAACATCTTTGTTGAATAATTTATGTGCTCTTATCGCTGCATTAATATGATGCATTAGCTTTATATTTTTAGGATCGTATAAACTTTCGCCAAAACTGAGAATTTTTAGTTCGATAAGAATATTTTCAAGATTACTATGTCCTTCTTCAGTTAAATAGACTTGTTTTGATTTCTCATCGATCGTGTAATCCATCGTCAGATCTTCATTTACTGCTGGTTCTAGCTTATCCACAATTTTATTCATTCTAAGATACAAGTCTGTGCCTTGATCTGCTTGACCTGAGATAATTAACGGAGTTCTTGCTTCATCAATCAAGATAGAATCAACCTCATCTACAATAGCAAAGCCAAGCTGACCTTGTGCTTGAGAGTGCTCATCATAAGATAAATTATCTCTTAAATAATCAAACCCAAATTCATTATTGGTTCCATAAGTAATATCACAACTATAAGCTGCTCTTTTATCCGCTTGTGTTTGTGAAGAATGAATAAAACCCACTGATAGCCCTAAGAATTCATAAATAGGCCTCATCCAATCAGAATCTCTTTCTGCTAAATATTCATTAACAGTGACAATATGAACTCCTGTACCTGTAAGTGCATTCAGATATGCAGGTAACGTCGAGACTAAAGTTTTTCCCTCTCCTGTTTTCATTTCAGAGATCTTGCCATTATGCAAAGCTAAACCACCGATTAGTTGAACATCATAATGCCTGAGCCCAATAGTTCTTTGTGATGCCTCTCTAACTATTGCGAAAGCTTCAGGAAGAATTTTTTCTAAATTCTTATTTTGACTATACTCTGTTTTAAGCTGATCAGATTTAGTTCTTAGGTCTTCATCACTAAGATTCTTCAAAGATTCCTCTAGATCATTAATTTTATCAACAGTCTTAGAATACTGACTTAGTAGCCTCTCATTACTACTGCCAAATATCTTCTTAAAAATGTTAGTGAAACTATTACTCATAAAATTAAATTAATATTTTTAGATGTTCTTCCAATCTAATTCTTTTATAGGTTTGTTTAGAACGCTATTATACCTAGATAGAACAAAATTTAATTACCTAGTTATGAGAATTACCAACAGTAATGAAGCATATATCAGAAATAATTGGAAAAGGATTTAAAAAAATAGATAATTTTAGCGATTTTCTTAAAGACAAGACACTCCTTACTAAATATTTACAAAAAAATATCAAAACCTATGGAAAGTTTATAGTTGCAGCCTATTTAGATGAGAACAAGACGTTGATTATTGAAACTCAAAGCAATGAAATTTCAGCAAGACTGAGATATGAAGACACTAATATAAGAAAAATATGTAGAAATTTAGATATTAACCCTAAAAAAATAAAATATAGGACCTTTACTAAAAGTTAAATTTTTCCTAATGCAGCCGTCCAGTATGAGATTGGAATATCTTTAATATCTGATTCATCTATTTCCTCCCAAGCTGAAGCATCTTGATATAATTTCATTATCAATCGGTTATTCAAATCATGCCCCGATTTAAATCCGTTAAATTCTCCTACAAGGATATGTCCCATTAAATAGAGATCGCCGACAGCATCTAAAATCTTATGTCTTACTAATTCATCGTCAAACCTCAATCCATCTTGATTTAATATTCTATAATCATCAAGCACTATGGCATTGTCTAAACTTCCCCCTAATGCCAAATTATTAGATCGTAATGTTTCTATTTCTTTCAAAAATCCAAATGTTCTGGCACGACTAATTTCTTTTAAAAAAGTCATAGTAGAAAAATCTAGACTCAATTGGGTTATCTTATTTTTTATCATTGGGTGGTCAAATTCAATCTCAAATGAAATTCGATACCCATCAAATGGTTTAAATTCAGCAAACTTTTCTCCATCTTCAACACGTATATTTTTCTTAATACGAAGAAATTTTTTTGGAGAGTCTTGCTCCTTGATTCCAGCTAATTCAATTAATAATATAAATGAAATACAACTCCCATCCATTATTGGTATCTCAGGACCTTTTAGATCAACATAAACATTGTCTATTCCTAACCCAGAAAAAGCAGCTAAAAGATGTTCAACTGTCATCACTGAAACATTATTTTTAGTAATAGTAGTCCCAAGCATTGTATCTGAAACAAGCTCTGCCCTAGCCTCAATCTCTTGAACTGGCTCCAAATCAACTCGCCTAAAAACTATACCTATGTTTTCATTTGCAGGACGAAGTGTCATATTAACCTTCTTACCTGAATGCAAGCCTACACCAGATGCTGATATACTTTTTCCTATTGTTCGTTGTTGAAGCATTTAAATAAATTCATTTAAATCATATAAATAAAGCAGTTCAAGATACCACAAAGAAAGTATTACAAACATATTTATGCTATATAATTTTTATAAATTTGAGTCAAACCATGATTTTACTTTTTCAAAAATAGACTGTGATATCTTTTGTTGTTCGAAGCTAAGAGGATTTGTTTTATATTTATTGAGGGCATACAACAATAAGCCTGCTCCCGTTGAATGAAGTGGACTGTCTATCGTCTCAAAGGCTCCACTCATTGGTCTCGGTGAGCCAAGCCTCACATCTGATTGAAATATTTCTTCGGCTATCTTTATGCACCCATTTAACTGAGAGGTACCTCCCGTTAGAACAATTCCTGCTCTTAGACTCTCAAAATTTATTTTACCTACTTCAGATAAAATGACTTCAAATAACTCCTTATATCTTTGCTCAACTACCTTCGCTAGAACCATTAAATCAGTTCTTCTAGGTGCCCTATCTCCAAGACTTGGTATTTCGATAGTCTGAAGCTTATCTAACATTTCAGGTATACACGCATATTTTAGTTTTAACTCTTCAGCTTCATCTTGAGGTGTTCGTAGTTCATGTGCAATATCCTTAGTGACATGGTCTCCTCCGATAGGTATGACTCTCGTAGTAATTATTTGACCATCCTTAAAAACAGCAATATCTGATGTACCACCTCCAATATCAACCAAGCAGACACCAAGATCTTTCTCATCTTCTGATAAAACTGAAAGACTGGAAGCTAACGGTTCTAAAACAAGCTCTTGTACTTCTAAGTCACAATGTTGCAGAGATTTAATAATATTTTCTTCAGCACTCTTAGAGACAGTTACTATATGTACATCCGCCTCCAATCTAACTCCTGACATGCCCATTGGATCACTAATCCCATCCTGGCCATCTATAGTATAATCTTTAGGCAAGACATGAAGTATGTGCTCCTCATCTGGAATTTTCATAGCCTTGGATGCATCTATTGCCCCATCAATATCAGTCTGGGATACTTCTCCTTGGCTGATTCTAACAAAACCATGTCCATCATAACTTCTAACATGATTTCCAGCTATACCAGCAAAGACAGTATTAATCTCACACCCAGCCAATTCTTCTGCTTGACTTATAGCACTATGAATTGAATCAATAGTGGCTTCGATATTTACCACAACTCCTTTTTTTAGTCCTTTTGACTTTTCCATACCCATGCCAATAATCTTTAGTTGATTTTCTTGATTAGTTTCTGCAATTAGAACAACTATTTTAGATGTACCTATATCAACTGCTGCAATAATCTCGTTTGTTTTGTGCTTAGACATTCTTATTCTTTTCTCTTGATTGCAAAACCTTCAGTGTACCTAAAATCAATATATGATATTTGATCATAATTATCTAAAAGTGATTCATCCCAAACCAGTAAAAATCGATCAAATCTTTCACTTAGATTGCTTTTACCCAATTTTATCTCGACTCTTGGCCTTATTACAAAAGACCATGATCCAAGTAAACTATACGTCATTGACTCTAATATCAACCCTCTTGCGACAAGCTCTTTATAAAAAATATTATATCTCTCAAAAACAGTTACATTAGTTCCTTCGGGACCATAAAATTTTATTAAATTGGAAGGAATAGTCCGCTTATCTACATCAAAAACTTTGCCTGATGAATTTAATACTAATTGATCATTCCACAATCCAACAACATCATCCTCAAAAATAGTAATATCAATTGTATCCGGCCACTTCCTCTCAACCGTAACTAATTGAACCCAACTAATTGATTCTATTTCTAACTTCACTTCTTTGAGATTAAAATTTAAATAACCTTGTCCATTGATATTGGAAATTTTTTGTTGAACAACTTTCTTTGATACACGCTTGAAATCTCCATTCAAATTAATAATCTCTATGGGTCTATTCATGACTAAATAAAAAGACAGTAATAAGGCTAAAAACAAAATACTTAAAAAATATTTAATTGGTTTTATTGTTTTAGAAGTATTTTTTCTTTTTGAAAAATAATTGTTTTTAATTTTTTTGTTTTTAGCCTTATTTTGTCTGAATATTTTCACTTCAATTAATACTAGTTCTTAAGATTTCCAAACATAGATTATCAAAATTAATACCCATTTCTTTTGCTGCCATAGGTACTAAACTATGGGAAGTCATGCCTGGTACAGTATTAAGTTCAAGAAAAACAGGTTGATTATCATCATTAATAAAAAAATCTAATCGACCCCAACTATTGATATTAAATAAATTGAATACATCCGAACAAGTTTCTTTAACTTTACTTTCTATACTTTCAGCTAATTGGCTCGGACATATATATGTAGTATCTTCGCTAAAATACTTAGCTTCATAATTATAAAATTCTTCATTGCTAGCATTAATTTTTACCAATGGTAATACCTCACCATTTAATAATCCTGCTGTGTATTCAGAGCCTTTATAATATTTTTCTGCAATAATCCAATCGTTAAATTGTAAAAGCGTTTTTAATTTTTCTTTAAAATCTTTCTTTTCTTTAATAATAAAAACTCCGATGCTAGAACCTTGAGAACATGGCTTTATAACAAAAGGTATTTCTAATCTATGTTCAATAAACTCATAGTCTTTTTCATCGTCTATAAGAACAAAATCAGGAGTTTGGAAGCCATTCGAAATAAGAATATTTTTTGAAAATAGCTTATTCATAGTCATTGAACAGCTTAAAGTATTAGCCCCTGTATATTTGATACCCAATAAATTAAGTATGCTTTGTATTTTTCCATCTTCTCCATCAGAACCATGGAGAGCAATCCAAGCGGATTTAAAATCTTCTTGAACCAATTGATCAATAAACCCACCCCTAGTATCAATTAGATGTGAATCTACAGTGCAATTAAGTAATGCTTCATGAACTGCTTTACCAGTAATTAGAGAAATATCTCTCTCTGAAGAATAACCTCCATAAAGAACGGCTACTTTACCAAACTTATCTTCATTTTCTTCTTTTAAGCCCATTATCTAACCCTCTCCTAGGATTCGAACTTCAGTTTCTAAGTCTATATTATGTTTCTTTCTAACGGCCTTTTGAACATACTTAATTAAATCTTCTATATTTTTTGATGTGGCACTCCCTTCATTCACGATGAAATTTGCATGCTTGGTTGATATTGAACAGCCGCCAATTTTATGTCCCTTAAGGCCAGCTCTTTCTATGAGATCTCCGGCATGTCCTTTTTTATGGTTCTTAAAAACTGATCCACAAGTATCTTCACTTAGAGGCTGTGTTTTAAGCCTCTGATTTCGATAATCCTTCAATTCAGATTTGGTCGTTATTACAGATTCAGAAAATTGCATTAGGCAAGATAAAAACCAGAGAGGAAAGGGGAACTTCACTGTTCTGTAAGAAAATTTGAAATCCTTTGGGTTTAAGTGATGTATAGTTCCAGTTTGGTCAATAACCTCTAAAGATTCGACAAAATCCCAAGTTTCATGGCCAAAAGAGCCTGCATTCATTACTAGAGCCCCTCCGATTGATCCTGGAATTCCAGAAAAGAATGCTGCTGGACCTAATTTATTCTTCTCAGCAAACAATGCTAAATCCATACATGAAGCTCCTGCTTCCACTCTACAAGAATTTTGAGCTTCCATCTTTATCTTATTTAGAGATTTCTTAGTAGAAATAACAGAACCTCTAATACCCTCATCTCTAACTAAAACATTGGTTCCATTACCTAGCCATGTAATAGGCTTATTATGGTTTGATTTCAGAAAGTCAGACAAATCACTGCGACTTTGAGGGATAAAGAAAACATCTGCTGGTCCACCAACTTTCCATGAGGTATGTTTCGATAGCAGTTCATTGTAATAGCAATTATCTGCTTGTTTTAAAACTTTAGTCATTAGTATTCAGGGTAAATTGAACTTACAAGAGGTGATTTTTCAATCATCTTATAACAAAATTGTGTGATATTTTCGGAAGCATTGACGAAAGTTTCATCAAACGCTGCCTCTGCCATATCTTTGAGAACTTCATCCTTTGAAAGGATCCTCTTTATTGTTTCTGTTAAATATAAAGAATTAAGCTTTTTATCCTCAATGATGACTGCGGCTTTCTTTTCCTCTAAGAATCGTGCATTGAAAAGTTGATGATTGTCCATAGCATGGGGATAAGGAATTAGAATAGATGGTATACCGACTGCTGAGAGTTCTGAAATCGTCATAGCTCCGGACCTTCCTATGACTAAATCAGCCCATGCATAAGCTTGAGCCATATCTTTAATGAAAGGGTATATATCTGCAGAAAATTCATTCTCTTTATACATTTCACATATTTTGACATAGTCAAGTTCACCTGTTTGGTGCAGGACCTCAACATCCATTTCTCTAGAAAGTTCTTGAACCGCATCTGGTATTGTATAATTGATTGAACGGGCTCCTTGACTTCCTCCCAATACTAAGATTCTAGGATTTTTTGAGTACTCAGAATAAGATCTAACACATCGTTTCACATCTAGGATCTCACTCCTGACTGGATTACCCAGAAAGATAAGATCATCAGTCGATGTTTGAAGAAACCTTGTTTTCCAATCAAAGGCACCTGGAAATCCCTCTATAACACCTCTCGCACGTGAATTTGCAATATATCTGTTTGCTCTGCCTGCCTTTGAATTTTGTTCATGAATAGCTATATAAGGCCTAATCATATTGTGCATCATGAAATGATCATCAGAATCTTCAGCCTCAAGGATATAACCAGCAGACTTACAAACATCTAAGGATGCATAACCGCCCATTCCTAGAACTAAATTAGGTTTAAAGTCTCTCACATAGATAGATAGATCTGCCTTTGGTGGGGTAAACAATGAAATATATTTTCTGAATCGGGAAACATCTTTAAATCTACTCTCAAAATAAACTACATCTATCTGATCTTGTGAGAATATCTTCTTTTCCAAATCATTCCCAGTAGCAATAATAACAACCCGATGACCATCGGACTCAAATTTTTTAGCAAGGGCAATCGCTGGGTAAATATGGCCACCTGTACCTCCAGCAGCAATAATAATTTTATATTTTTTCTTTTTAAACATTGATTTTTTTATTTATTTTTTCTCTAGGAATCTCACAGCCTATCCTCAATACAATTGCTAAGGTTGTTAATGTCATTATCATGCTACTACTTCCATAACTAATTAGAGGCAAGATGAGTCCTTTTGTTGGCAATAGTCCCATATTTACACCTAAATTAATGATCACCTGAATTGAAATCCATATTCCAATAGAAAAACAAAGATAACCTTGAAATAATCTATCTACAGTTATCGCCTTAAAAGCTATTATAAAAATTCTAGAAATTAATAGAGTATAGAAAGATAAAAATAGTATTGTCCCCATTAAGCCTAACTCTTCAGCAATAATTGCAAAAATAAAATCAGTATGTGCCTCTGGTAGATAAAAAAGTTTTTGAATTCCCTCTCCCAATCCAACTCCAAAAAAACCACCTGACCCAATTGCAATAAGTGAATTAACTAACTGGTAGCCTCCTTTATCAGCCATCGACCATGGATCCATAAAAGAAACTACTCTGGCTAACTTGTAAGGTGAAAAATAAACTAGTGCTGAAAATAATAAAGCCAAAATTATTATCAATAAAAAGAAATACCTTAATTTAAACCCAGCGAGAAAAAAGAGAGCAGCAGTTACAGTCAAGAGTACTACCGTCGATCCAAAATCTGGTTGTAAAAGAAGAAGAATGCAAGCTGGAAAAATGAAGATCATAGGCTTAAGAAGGCTTAAAAATCCCTCTCTAAGTTCTTTTTGTTGTCGGTAACAATAGCCCGCAATATAAATCAAAAACAATAGCCTAGCTGGATCAACTACCTGAATATTAGGTCCAACACCCAAATTGATCCATCTTGTAGCTCCATTTACCTTTATTCCTATTTCTGGAATATAAACCATAGACAATAAAAATATTGCAATAATAGGCAGTATGATTCCAAGCTTCTCTAATAAAAAACTCGGAATATAGAAAAAAATTAGACCAGACAGTAAGCCCAATAATATTGCGAATGATTGTTTGTACACATAGCCATAAGGCTCTCCTAAATCTCTATCAGCAATAGGCATTGAGGCTGATGCAAGCATCAAAATTCCTCCAAAAAGTAAAAAAATAATTGCAATCAAGAAGAATTTATCTAGCCCTTCCCAAAGTTGATATTGTTTTCTATTAGGACTCAAATTATTTTCAATAAATATTTTATTACTTTTATCTAATTTTCAAGCTTGATAATGCTATTAGAACTAAAAAAACTGTAATGATCCAAAAACGAACAATCACTTTGGGCTCAGTCCATCCTTTAAGCTCAAAATGATGATGTATTGGAGCCATATTGAAAATTCTTTTGCCTCTCAGTTTGAATGAACCAACTTGAAGAATAACTGAAAAAGTTTCAATAATAAAAATACCACCCATAATTGCTAGCACTAACTCTTGCTTCACAATCACTGCAATCAAACCTAAAGCTGCTCCTAATGCCAAAGCTCCAACATCACCCATAAAAACTTCAGCTGGATAAGTATTAAACCAAAGAAAACCCAACCCAGACCCTGCAATAGCACAACAAATAACAAAAACTTCACCAGAATCATTCAAGAAAGGTAAATCTAGGTAATTTGCAAAATTAATATTGCCAGTAACATACGCAAATACTCCTAATGCTATTGCTATCATTGAAACTGGCATGATTGCTAGGCCATCAAGTCCATCTGTTAAATTAACAGCATTGCTTGCACCTACAATAACGAAAACAATGAATGGGAAAAATAACACACCTAGATCTATATTAAAGTTATTGGTAAAAGGGATAAGTAGTTCTGTATTTATTTCAGTCCCACTATAAAAATTTAAAAAATAGACCGAAGAAGACGCAATCAAAATTTGTAGAGAAATCTTAACAGAGGGTTTCATACCGTTAGGGTTGCCTTTCAGTTTAGATAGATCATCTATGAAACCTATGAGTCCGAAGAGTAAAGTCGATATTAATATATTGAGAATATATGGATTGCTCAAATCACTCCATATCAGAGTACTCACAGTTATCGATAATAATATAATCAAGCCGCCCATAGTTGGCGTTCCTGATTTTGATGAATGCGTTGATGGACCATCCGATCTTATTTTTTCACCAATTTTATTATTACTAAGAGCTCTAATTAATTTTGGTCCAAAAACAAATGAAATTACTAGGGCGGATAAAGCACTTAAAATACCTCTAGTAGTGATATAGGTGAACGCATTAAAGGCCGAAAAAAAATCAGTTAGCTGTTCTGAGAAAAATAAAAACAATTGTTATCCTTTTTAGTAATTTAATACACTATTATTCTATATAAATGACTCATGTATAGTTTTTAATTATTAACCTTATCGGGTGCAATTCCTAGTATTCTTAAAGTACCAGATGTAATAGATGAAAATATAGGGGCAGCAACTTGTCCTCCATAATACTGTTCGCCACCTGGCTCATTGACAATAACTGCTGTTACAATTCTAGGCTTACTTATTGGTGCAATTCCTACAAATATTCCGTTATGAGATTCATTAGAATAACCCGATGAATAAATTTGAACTGTCCCAGTTTTGCCGCCAACTCTATAGCCATTTACCTTGGCTCTTCTGACTCCATTTTCAACAACCTGCTCTAACATAAGTAATAGTTCTTTAGATGTCTCTTCAGAAAGAACTCTTTCTGAAATTGGTTTTCCGTCTATTCTTTCAATACTTACATGATTTTTAATTCCCTGATTGGCTATTACAGAATAAATACTTGCTAACTGCAATAGAGTTACATCCACTCCATATCCATATGAAAGAGATACCCGCCTAATATCTCTCCATCGATCATAATTATTATCAAGGGTTCCTGATGCCTCTCCAGGAAATCCAGAAGCTGTAATACTTCCTATACCTAAACTCTCAAGCATTTGAGAAAATAATTTACTTTCAGTTTGCAAAGACATCCTAGCTGTACCAGCATTACAAGAATTAATTAATATTTTTTCAGGTTTAACTTTTTGGCTTGAACAACGGTTATCCTCACCAATTAATTTTTTTCCAATATAAAATGGGGTTGTATCTATCATATCTTTAGAGCTGAATATTTTATTTTCGATGCCAGTTGCTACTATTAGAGGCTTAAAAGTGGAGCCCGGCTCAAACTGATCAGTGACAACTCTATTTTTAAAGTATTTTGCCTGTCTCAAGCTTCTGTCATTAGGATCAGCAGAAGGTTGATTAACTATAGCTAGAATTTCTCCAGTTTTAATATCCATAACAATTGCAGAAGCACTCTTAGCCTTAAACTTTTTCAATCCATTATTAAGCGCTCTATGTGCAAGAAATTGAATACGTAGATCAATACTAGTATAAAAGTCGCTTCCATCCTTAGCTGCTTGTAGTAATTCTAAATCTCGCACTATATTTTGTTTTCTATCTTTCAATACTTTCTTAATACCATCTGTGCCCTCTAAGTAATCATTTAACATAAACTCAAGGCCCTCTTGTCCTTTGTCATTAATGTCTGTAAATCCTAATAACTGACCTGTCACTTCTCCAGATGGATTAAAACGCTTATAACTTTTTTCAAGATAGAGATAGTTTCTCCATTTATTTGCACGAATTTGATCAATTTGGCTATCAGTTATTTCTTTTTTAATTATCAAATGTCTTCTATTGGGTCTCTTTTTAATGGCACTATCAATATCATTAATTTTGATTGAAAGAATATTGCTTAATCTTTGGATCTGGCGTTTATATGTTTTAGACTCTATGAACTTTTTTGGATCCACAACAACATTGTAAGTAGGGGTACTTACTGCTAATAGAACTGATCTCCGATCAAAAATATTACCTCTATTTGAAGCAATTCTTTCATGCTTAATATGTCTTTTTTCACCTTCCATATTCAGGTAATCTCTTTCAATATACTGAAGATAAAAGGATCTTGATACCAACAAACCCAATGAAACAATTAGTATTAAAGAAAGAAAAAGAAATCGATTCCTAACGAATTTATTTTTATTTTTCAGTTTTTTTCTCATTCAATATCACAATTTTTGCTAAAGATGGATCTAAGATAATCATGTTTGCCTTTAACTTGGCATCTTTTTCTAAAGATAAACCTGAAGAAATTTCCGAGAGATCAAATTGTATTTTTCTCCAATCTATTTCTAGCTGAATCTTATCTTGCATCAAAGATTCATATTTCTTGAAATACTCTCTTTTCTTAAAATGAACATCTACCTCAAATAATCCTGAAGCAAATACTGAAAGAAACATAAATAAAGACCTTTTATACCATTTACTATTCATAATAATGAAGTCCTTTCTGCAACTCTAAGTACAGCACTTCTAGCTCTTGGATTGTGAATTATTTCAGATTCTGTAGGTTTAATCTTTTTAGCAATTACTTTAAGCATGCTAGTATCCTGCATATTAGGTAATTTTGCTAAATTTGGATCAATTCTTGAATTGTCTCTAAAAAAACGTTTCACTATTCTATCTTCCAATGAATGAAAGCTTATTATGCAAAGCCTGCCTTTTGGATTAAGCAGTTCTAAACTATTATCTAAAAATAATTTAAGCTCTTCTAATTCATTATTAATAAAAATTCTTATACCTTGAAATGTTTTTGTAGCGGGATGTTTTTTATTTTTATAAGCAGTATTCTTTTTCACATCAGTAATAATTTCAGCAAGTTTTTCAGTTGTTTCGATTAATTTTTTCTTTCTTTTTTTCACTATCTCTTTAGCAATCTTTCTAGAAGAACTTTCCTCGCCAAATCGCCATATAACATTAGCGATTTCATTTTCTGGAGCAGTATTAATCCAGTCTTTTGCTATTAGATTCTGTTGTTGATCCATACGCATATCTAATTTTCCATTTCTCATAAAACTAAACCCACGCTCAGAATTATCTAACTGAAAAGATGACATTCCAAGATCAGCAATTATTCCATCAAACTTGAATTCAATATTTTCTTTCTTTAAAGCCTGACATATTTGACTAAAATTGGATTTAATAATATTTATATTGGGATTTTCAGAGAATCTATTGTTTAAATAATTGATGGAATCTTGATCTCTGTCAGATGAAATTAACCTCCCTTCATGACTAATAATATCCAGTATTCCTGATGAATGGCCCCCAAAACCAGCAGTCACATCAAGATAATTACCTGAATAATTGTCTATAAGGTTAGTTAAAGATTCTTCTAATAAAACAGGCTCATGAATGATATTGGACATTACTAACTACAAAACAAATTAATCATCCTTTCTTTTTAGATACTCTGGTACATTAAATAGTATTGAATCCTTATCATGGATAGGATTCACTTCTTGATCCTTAAATAGATCTTGTGTCTCTACTAATGGTTTCCTTTGTGTTATGGGGTTATCGTAATTTCTAAAATTTGTTTTTTGATTTTCTGGTCTTTCGCCTAAACCAGTAGCAACAATTGTAACTCTTATAGAGTCTGACATAGACTCATCAACTGAAGTACCCACTATAACTTTTGCCTCATCTGAGGCATAACTTCTAACAATATTTCCAATTTCATTAAATTCTGATATTGCAAGATCATTGCCAAAAGTAACATTTAAGAGTATGCCTTCAGCACCTTCTAAATTAGTATCTTCAAGCAATGGGCTATTGATGGCTTCCTCTATGGCTTTTTTAGCTCTATCAGGCCCAATTGCAATTGCAGATCCCATGATTCCTCTACCTTTATTTAGCATTACCGCTCTGACATCAGCAAAATCCAAATTAATTTTTCCAGGCACGGTAATAAGTTCAACTATCCCCTGAACTGAATTCAGCAGAATATCATCGGCTGCCTCAAAGGCATTAATCATGCTTATTGTTTTTCCTAATTCCTGTAATTTATCATTGGGAACAATAATTAAAGAATCTACATTTTTCTCCAACTCTTCTATACCATTTTCTGCATACTCAGATCTTAAGGCTCCTTCAAAATAAAAAGGTCTTGTTACGACTGCAACAGTCAATATATTCATATCTTTAGCAATTTTTGCAATAACAGGACTGGCTCCTGTTCCTGTACCTCCACCAAAACCTGCTGTAATAAAAAGCATATCAGCACCGTCAATAGCATTTTCGATATCTTTTCTACTTTCTTCAGCTGATGATCTTCCAACATTTGGATCCATACCAGCCCCTAAACCTTTTGTTGTTTCTATGCCAATTTGTATTTTTGTTTCAACATTGGACTTACTTAAATCTTGAGCATCTGTGTTTGCACAAAGAAAATCTACTCCTTGAATACCATGATTAACCATATGAGAAACTGCATTGCCTCCACTTCCACCAACTCCTATAACTTTTATATTTGCCTTTTGGCTTTCTGTGTCCATTAATTCAAAGGCAAATTCACTCATTGATACTCTCCATTATCCTAAATTGATAAATCATTAAATTCTTTAGGTAGTTTAATTTCTTTACTCATTAGCCATTCATCTCTCAATGAACACCATTTTTTGTAATTCCATAACTCAAATTTATTACCTTGTCCCACAAACATAGCCTCTTTCTCTAAAGTAGCAAAATCTCTTAATTCTCTAGGTATTAAAATCCTTGAGCTTGAATCAATCTCTATTTCTACTGCATGCCCGATCAGAAGTCTTTGCAAATTTCTAGAAGCTCTATCTAATGAGGGCAATTCCAAAATATTTTTTTCAATTTTTTCCCAATTCTTATATGGATAAAGTAATAAACAATTATCTACATCTATAGTGCATATCAATCTTTTTATTACTTTCTTTGTCAAAATCTCCCTATAATTCGAAGGGATAGAAATTCTACCCTTGGAATCAAGATTTATTTTATTTAAGCCACGAAAAACCATATTTATTAATAGGATCAAGATGTTTATCCCACTTTTTACCACTTAACAACACTATATGTCATTGATTTATGATGTCAATTAAAAGATGGTAAAAAAGATATTAATATTAAAGAAAATGGAGTTGACCGGTAAGCCGGGTTCTGTCATGGACAATCATTCATCTGGGATACTTGTCACCAAGTACCTCTAGCAACTTACCCTGGAGTGATTACGGGAAATCATTACTCCTATATTTAGTCTTGCTCTCGATGGGGTTTACAAAGCCATAAATGTTACCATTTATGCGGTGCGCTCTTACCACACCTTTTCACCCTTACTTTACATTAAAGCGGTTTATTTTCTGATGCACTTTCCATAGGCTCACGCCTTCCAGGTATTACCTGGCATCGTACCCGTTAGAGCCCGGACTTTCCTCCCAATAAACATTGGGCGATTGTCTGGTCAACTCCACGTGCGATTATTCAATAATCATCAACAAAATACAAGCTTCATATTTTTAACTCTAAAGCTCGCTTATATATTTTATTTTTATTATAGCCTGTGGATATGGAGCATATTTTTACTGCAACCTTAACTGAGACTATAGGTAATAACTCCTTAAGAATGCTATCAATTTTCTCAGTATTATTAATTTCAGAAGATTTTTTACCATTTAAAATTACAGTAAACTCACCCTTTATTTTAGATGGATTTTCCATTAAAAATACTCTAATCTCTTCAAGGTTAACCCCTATCAGCTCTTCATGTAATTTTGTTATCTCTTTGCATAAAACAGCAATATGCTTTTTACCAAAAACTTCAATCATGTCATTAATTGATGAACTTAATCTATGAACTGATTCATATACAATGATTGTCTCTTCTTTTTTGACTAATTTTTTGAGAACATCAAGGCGTTTATTTTTAGTTTTAGGTAAAAAGCCATAAAAATAGAATCTATCCGTGGGAATACCTGATACTGACAAAGCAGCAATAGCAGCCGAACAGCCAGGGATAGGTATCACTCTTAATGCTTCTTTTTTAGCCTGTTTAACTAACTGAAATCCTGGATCACTAATCAAAGGTGTTCCTGCATCAGAGATAAGTGCAATATTCTTACCTTCTAATAAATGTTTTAATACGATAGGAATTTTTTTTAACTCATTGTGCTCATTAAGTGACTGAAGATTAGCTTTTATGCCAAGATGTTTTAATAATTTTTTAGCAACCCTTGTGTCTTCAGCAAGAATAAAGTCAATATTTTGGAGTGTTTGAATTGCTCTTAGAGTAATGTCATCCAGATTACCAATAGGTGTAGAGACTATAAATAATTCTCCTTTCACTAAGACATCTCAATGAAGTAAATAATAATTATAGTTGCATTTCCTCTTCATCTTCACTAAGGCTTTCTTTGAAAGTGTCTCTCAAAAATACCCTTTCAGAATACTCATGTATACTTTTATGATCATTAGACAATGTTATTCCAAAATAATCTAGCCTCCATAGTATAGGGGCTAAGACACAATCCACTATCGTAAAGTCATCACTAAGAAAATATTTATTGGCATCAAACATATCAGCTGATGAGTTTAGTATTGATTTCAACTTTTTTCTTTGTGCATTTTCATTTCTTGTTCCGATAGCAAGATCCAGTTGCATGGCAGGCTCAACAATTTCTTTTTCAAGTGAAGCAAGCGCCAATCTAATTTTTGCTCTTTCTACAGGACTCACTGGCATTAAAGGGGGATGAGGATACCTTTCATCTAAGTATTCAATAATAACTGTTGAATCATACAAAACTAATTCTCGATCAATTAAAGTTGGTAATGTGGCAAAAGGATTTAATGCTATCAAATCTTCAGGTACTTTTGATCCATCAATATTATTGATTTCAGTTAGTATTCCTTTCTCTGATAAAACAAATCTTACCTGATGCGAACGAATACAGGTATTACCCGAATACAAACCCATCATAGACCTTCTATTTGAAACATTTGTCATACTTAACCTCTTAAAATCATTTCAATGATAAACTATTTAACTTCCTTCCAGATATCTTTATACAGTGCAAAACTAAAAATTAGAAAAACAAATAAAAAACACATCACCCATATTCCTAAAGATTTCCTCTTTGCCTTAATTGGTTCTCCTGCATAATCAAGAAAATTTACAATATCAAGAACGAATGAATCAAATTCTTTTTTGTTCATTTCATCTTGGAGAACCGATAGTACATTAGGCATACTTGTTCCATCTTTAACTCTATTATTTGTTCCTGTAGGAGAACCTTTTTCAGGATAAAAAGATCTAAGAAAGTTATAGATATGTGTATTTGAATTAACTCTTGTGATCATGGATAAATCAGGTGGAGCCTTTCCAAACCATCGATTGCCATCTTCTTCAAGCATATTGACAGAAATAACATCTTGAGGGGCTGAATCTGTAAATATGAGATAACTATTTAATTCTTCTTCTGAAATACCAATATCTTTGGCCATTTGATTATATCTAACATATTTTAATGAATGACATCCAGCACAATAATTAAAGAAGTTTCTAGCTCCTCTTTGCAATGATTTTAAGTCTGTTACATCATTTAATGCTGGCATATAATCATCAGGCTTTTTCTCAACAGAAGCTGAGTTAGCAACACTAAATAGTGACAAAAATAGAGATATCATTATTAATTTTTTAAGTGTCTTCATTTTTTATATACAACTCTGTCTGGCACAGGTTTTGTTTTTTCTAAACGGGTATATAGAGGCATTAATAGAAAAAAAGAAAAATAAAGCACTGTAAATAATCTGGCTAAAATTAAATAAATACCCGATGAAGGTTGTAAACCTAAATATCCCAATGATACAAATGAAATTACAAAAATAGATAGTGCCAGCTTAAATTGCCAACCTCTATACCTTATTGATTTCACTTTACACCTATCAAGCCATGGTAAAAAAACAAAGCAAAGAACGGCTGATACAAGAGCTATAGCGCCAAGCAATGGCTCAGGAATAGATCTTAAGATTGCATAATAAGGTGTAAAATACCAAGATGGAACAATATGCTCAGGTGTTTTCAATGGATCTGCAGGTTCAAAGTTATCAACCTCTAGGAATAAACCTCCCATTTCTGGTGCAAAAAAAACTGCTCCAAAATAAAGCATTAAAAAAATGATAATCCCAACCAAATCTTTACTTGTATGAAATGGATGAAAAGCAACCCCATCAATAGGTTTACCTTGTTCGTCCTTATGATTCTTGATTTCAATTCCATCAGGGTTATTTGATCCAATATGGTGTAATGCAACAATATGCACGAAAACTAAACCAAGAATTGCTAAAGGCATAGCAATTACATGCAGGGCAAAGAAACGGTTTAGTGTAATATCTGAAATATAATAATCCCCCCTAATCCATTCAACTAAAGTATCCCCTATATACGGTATTAGTCCGAATAAATTAACAATGACTTGTGCTGCCCAGTAAGACATATTTCCCCACGGTAAAATATAGCCCAAAAAAGCTTCCGCCATTAAACAGAAGTAGAGCATCATACCTATTAACCAAATCAACTCCCTTGGTTGTTTATAAGAGCCATAAAGCATTCCTCTGAACATATGAAGATATAAAACTATGAAGAAAAAAGAAGCTCCAGTTGAATGCATGTATCTAATAAGCCATCCATACTCAACTGAACGCATGATATATTCGATAGAATTGAAAGCTTCAGCAGCAGATGGCTTATAATTCATGGTTAAAAATAAACCGGTCAGAAGCATTAAAACTAGTGTTACGGCTGACAACACTCCAAAAATATACCAAATATTAAAGTTCTTAGAAGCATAATACTCAGTAGCATGCTCTCTTAAAACTTTGGAAAGTGGAAATCTTTCATCAACCCATTTTAGAATAGGATTCGAAAAATATACCTCTTGTTGTTTATCGCTAGACATTTGATTTCTCTTCATTCTCACCAATTATGAGTGTTGTTTGATTTTCATAACGATGGGGTGGTATTCTCAGATTAGAAGGTGCTGGTACACCTGAGAATACCCTTCCTGATAGATCAAATTTTGATCCATGACAAGGGCAGAAAAAACCACCCTTCCAATCAGGTCCCATATCAGCAGGTGCAATCGCAAATTTTTCTATAGGAGCACACCCAAGATGCGTACACACACCTTCAACCACTAGATATTTTGGCTTAATAGATCTGAAATTGTTTTTTGCAAAATTAGGTTGAACAGATAATTCCGAATTAGGATCTCTCAATTGATCAACAGAAGAATTTATTTTATCGAGCATTTCTTCAGAACGATGCAATATCCAAACTGGCATACCTTTCCAGATAACTTTAACAATAGATCCAGGTTCAATCTTCTCAATATTAATTTTTATTGCTGCACCTAGTGCTTTAGCTTTCTTGCTAGGTTGAAAGGATGACACAAAAGGTGTGAGAGCAAAAATACCACCAACGGCACCAGTAACACTAGTAGCTATTGATAAAAATTTTCTTCTACCTAATTTACTCATCAATCCCTCTTAATATTCAATAAAAGAATCTTTACTCCATTAAATTCTCGTCGCGATTATACACGAATATATAATTAATCATGAGTCTAATCGAAGAACTTGTGCCCCTAATTGAGATAACTTTCGATCTATTTCCTCATATCCTCTATCGATATGATAAATTCGATCAATAATTGTTTCTCCATTTGCAGTTAAGCCAGCCAATACAAGTGCAGCTGATGCTCTCAAATCAGTCGCCATTACAGGCGCTGCATTAAGTTTTCTTACGCCTTTTATATAAGCCGTATTCTTATCAAGGTTAATATCAGCTCCCATTCTTTGCAACTCTAGAACATGCATTAATCTATTCTCAAAAATAGTTTCTTTTATTTCTGAATCTCCATCTGCAAGCGCGTTTAGAACCATAAATTGCGCCTGAACATCAGTTGGAACTCCTGGATATGGATTTGTTGAAAAATTAATAGGTTGTATATCACCATTTAAACTCACATCTATTTGATTCTTCTGAAACGAAATTTGTGCGCCTGCTTTTTTTAGTAAATCAATAACAGAATCTAAATGATCTATTCGTAATTTATTTAATTTTAACGATCCTTTTGTGACACATGCCCCAATTAAATATGTAGCAGCCTCAATTCTATCCGGAATAATTTCATGACTATGCCCCCTTAGGCTATCCACTCCTTCTATGGAAATAATTCTTGTACCTAAGCCTTCAATATTTGCTCCCATAGATTGCAAACATTCTCCCAAATTTATAATTTCAGGTTCAATAGCTACATTCTTCAGTAGTGTTTTTCCCTTAGCTAATGTTGCAGCCATCATTAGATTAGCAGTTCCAGTGACAGTAATCGTTTCCAAAGATATTGTCGCTCCTCTAAGTCTATTTGCTTTTGCATCTATATAGCCTTCTTTAATGTTAATCTCTGCACCCATCTTTCTTAATCCATTTATATGTAAATTGACTGGTCGTGCACCAATAGCGCAACCTCCAGGCAAAGAAACTCTGGCTTCTCCATACTTAGCTAAAAGTGGCCCAAGAACTAAAATTGATGCTCTCATTGTTTTAACTAAATCATAAGAAGCAATGTAATTATTCAAACTATGTGCCTCTATTTTTAAACAATGATCACCATGATCTATAAAAGAAGCACCCATTGTTTTTAACAACTTAATCATTGTAGAAACATCATGTAATTTTGGAACATTGCTAAGGATAAGGTTGCCAGAAGATAAAATACTAGATGCTATGATAGGTAAAGCAGCATTCTTGGATCCAGAAATATCAATTTCACCAAATAATGGTCTTCCTCCAATAATCTTTAATTTTTTCAAAAAAATTTAACCTATTATTTAAAAATAAAAATTTTATTTATTTTCTTCTTTAGTCAAAGTCTTGATTGATAAGGCATGAATTTCAGAATCCATTTTATTGCCTAAACTTTGATAGATCATCTGATGTCTTTGAATAGAAGTCTTATTGATAAATTCATCAGAAATTATGATGGCTTCAAAGTGAACATTGTCATCACTATTTACAATAATCTCAGCATCAATCATGGATTCCTGGATCAAAATCTTAATTTCTTCAATATTCATTTTATATCCTTAATTTTATTTTAAGATAAACTATATATATTTAGAATATTAATTATATAGATAATAACAATTCAGATTATTAAAACTTTGCAAGAAAAAAAAGAGAAATTTAGCTTTATAGAAATAGGAAAAAAAGTTCTTGATATTGAGTCTAATGCCATTAGTGATCTTAAAGACTATTTAAATGAAGACTTTACTACTGTCTGTAATGCTTGCATCCAATGCGAGGGAAAAATAATTGTTATGGGCGTAGGTAAGTCGGGCCATATAGCAGATAAAATAGCAGCGACTTTTGCAAGCACAGGCACTCCCTCTTTTTTTGTCAGCCCTAGTGAAGCGCTTCATGGTGATCTAGGTATGATAGATAAAAATGATATAATTATTGCTCTATCAAATTCTGGTGAATCTACTGAAATAATAGAACTTTTACCTGTTTTAAAAAGAATGGGAATTTTGATTATTTCTCTTACTGGAAATAATAATTCTAAATTAGCAAAGTCTTCATTTGCTCATATAAATGTTGCGGTTAAAGAGGAAGCCTGTCCCATGAATCTAGCACCTACTGCAAGTACAACAGCAGCATTAGCGATGGGTGATGCAATCGCAGTTGCGTTATTAGATAAAAAAGGTTTCTCTGAAGAAGATTTTGCAAAATCTCATCCTGGAGGAACTTTGGGCAGGAAATTATTACTTTCTGTAAAAGATATTATGCATACAAATGATGAGATTCCTTTGGTAAGAGAAAATGATAAATTATCTATTGGACTAATTGAAATGTCTCAAAAAGCATTAGGTATGACTGCTGTCATCAATGAGAAAAATCAATTAACTGGAATCTTTACTGATGGAGACCTTAGAAGAGCCTTGTCACAAAAAGTCAATATAGAAAAAACTCTTATGCATGAGGTTATGAGTAAAAAGCCTTTAGTAATCTCTCCAGATCAATTGGCTAGTGAAGCTGTCACCATTTTGCAAACTAGTAAGATAACCTCTTTAATTGTTGCGTCAAATAATAAAATTGTTGGAGCTTTGAATATCCATGATCTATTCAGAGCCGGCTTAATGTAATAGTTTTTTCAATTGCAAAACTTCCTTAGAAATTTCATTATTTTATCTTTGATGGCGGCTACCACCACGTTACTTTACTTCTTTTCACCCAATCAGGTTATTGAAGAAGATGCCAATACCATAAAAGAAATTGAGTTTATAGTAAAAAATGCACAACTAATAGGAAGAAATAAAGATGGAAATTTTTCATATAAAATTTTCTCAAAGAAAGCAAAAGCTAATGATTTAAATAATCAGATTGAACTTGAACAAGTTACTCTTAAATATACTGATGAGGATATAAATTGGATTATTACATCAGATAATGGTCAAATTATTTCAGATATGAATATACTATCACTCTCTGGTAATGTCATGATCACAAATAATAGTGAAGATAATAAATCAAAAATTTCAACTGATTATCTTGAGGTTAACCCTAATACATTTACAGTTGCCACTAATAGAAAAGTAGTTATAGAAATTAATAATAATATTATAGAAGCTAAAGGTTTAAATGCACAACTGAAAGATAATAAGTTGAATTTTAGCTCAAATATTAATATCAATATCGCAAATTAAAAAATAGGCGGTAGATTTTGAGTATTTTGATTGCAGAAGAATTACAAAAATCATATAACTCGAGAAAAGTTGTACAAAATCTTAGTTTCAATATAAAAAGTGGAGAGATAATAGGCTTGCTTGGGCCAAACGGTGCTGGTAAAACTACAGCCTTTTATATGATTGTAGGCTTGGTTAAGCCAGAATTAGGAAAAATAATATTGGATGATTATAATCTTACAAACCTACCGATACATCAGAGAGCAATCAAAGGTTTAGGTTATCTTCCTCAAGAGGCATCTGTATTTAGAAAACTATCTGTAGAAAAAAATATTCTTTCTGTATTGCAAACTCGAAAAGAATTAAATACAGCGAGGAAAGAAAATTTGCTTGATCAACTCTTAAATCAACTTAACTTAAATGATATTAAAGAAATAAATGGCATCAGCTTATCTGGTGGAGAACGAAGAAGAGTTGAGATCGCAAGAACTCTAGCTATGGAGCCTAAATTTATACTTCTTGATGAACCCTTTGCTGGAGTAGATCCAATATCAGTAATTGACATACAAAGAATTATTAAAACATTATCCAATGATGGAATTGGAATTTTAATTACGGATCACAATGTTAGAGAAACGCTAAAAATATGCGATAGAGGATATATTGTTAATGATGGAACAACCATTGCATCAGGCAGCCCAGAACAAATTTTAACAAACTCAGAAGTAAAAAAAGTTTACTTAGGTGAAGACTTTAGAATGTAAAATTATATTTCCATGTCAAAAAAAGATGGATTACAATTTTTACTATATGAAGAAATAAATATGAAGCCATTGCATGGAAAAGTCTGAAAAAAAACTAACCAAAATAATAAATGCTCTTGAAAAAGATAAAGCTATAAATATTCAAAACACTCTCTCTTCACTCAATCCATCAGAAATTGCCAGATTATTAGAATCATTAACTACAAGAGAAAGGAATGTTTTATGGCAAATGGTTAACCAAGAAGATGAGGGTGAAATTCTAAAAGAACTTATAGAGGAAGTTAGGCAAAATTTAATTAGCCAAATGGATACCTCTGAACTGATTGCTGCAACTCAAGACATGGAACTAGATGATTTAGCTGATATTTTGTCTGATCTTCCAAATCAAATAACAGATCAAGTTATAAAAGCATTGGATACAGAAGATCAAAATAGACTTGAATCAGTTATATCCTATGATGAGGATACTGCAGGTGGGTTAACTAATCCTAAGATTATCTCAATCAGAAGAGGGGTCAATATAGATGGATTAATAAAGTATCTAAGAAATATGAAGTCTCTCCCTGAGAACACAAATTATATTTATGTAATCGATAGAGATAATCAATATATCGGTGCTATTCAATTAGTTGACCTATTTACACAGTCAAAAGATATGCTAATTGAAGAAATCATGGATTCAAATGTTAAGGCTATTAATGCAAATGTTAAAGCTGAAGAAGTTGCAATAGAGTTCCAGGATTTAGATCTAATTTCAGCTCCTGTAATTGATTCAAATAATAAGCTCCTTGGTCAAATAACCATTGATGATGTAGTTGATGTAATTCAAGATCAGGTTAATAGTGAAATATTTAATATGGCAGGTTTAGACGATGAAGATGATATGTTTGCTCCAATCTTAATCAGCTCAAAAAGAAGAGCAGTCTGGTTGGGTGCTAATTTAGTTGCAGCATTTATTGTGGCCACTGCTGTCAGTTTGTTTCAAGAAACATTAGACCAAATTGTAATTCTTGCTGTTCTTATGCCAATAGTTGCCAGTATGGGTGGAGTAGCTGGTAACCAAACGTTAATCCTTGTTATAAGAGGTATTGCAATGGGTAAAATACAAAAATCTAATGCGATAAAATTACTGAATAAAGAAGCTTTAGTTGCATTACTGAATGGATTTATATGGTCAATAGTTGTTTCTATAATTGCTGTTATACTTTTTAAAACTAAATGGGAAATAGGGATCATTGTAGGGATATCTATGTTAATTAACATAATAGCCTCAGCTATTGCTGGAGTCTCAATTCCATTCATTCTAAAAAGAATTGGCATTGATCCGGCTCTTGCTGGAGGTGTAATGATGACAACACTAACCGACGTGCTTGGGTTTATTACCTTTCTAGGGCTGGCAACTGTGTTTTTACCTTATATAATTTGATAAAAGCTTGGCTATATAAGCTTTAATATCTTGCTTTTAAGTGTAATCCCATCTTTGTAACCTAAATCAATTAATTCTTTAGTAAATAAAGATTCAAATAGTAAAAAACTAGTTAAATCAAAGTTTTGAGCATTTAAAACTCCTAAACCCCTTAATATTAATCTCATGGTTAAGGGCATCTGGTGAAAACTATTCTTTGCTATCTCATTAATGCTCTTTGATGGTGAAATTACTAGATAATCAATCTTCTTCATTTTCTTTTTATTGGTTTTTACTACTGAATCATTATTATTTACAATTTGATTGATTCTATCT
>JAQWSZ010000002.1:0-11641 GCA_029242945.1 Gammaproteobacteria bacterium
GCATGAAAAAAATATAAACCATCTGGATCAAATGATAGCGGTTCATAAAAATACTCTTTTAGAAGCACTAGATATAAAAATTACTAAAATTGGGGATGACTTTATACAGGGCACTATGCCTGTTAGTGATAAAACCAAACAGCCCTATGGCATTCTTCATGGTGGTGCATCATTAGCATTGGCGGAATCCTTAGCTAGTATTGGTGCTGGCCTATACATTGATCATTCTAAATACAAAGTAGTAGGTCAAGAAATCAATGCAAACCACCTTCGTGCTGCCACTACAGGAGTCGTTACAGGAATTGCAAAACCCATATTCTTAGGTAAAAGGTCACAAGTATGGGAGATCAAGATTTATAAATCTGAAGATAGTTTTACGGACAGAGACTTATGTTGTATAGCCAGAATGACAGCTCTCAGAATTGAAGGTAATTAACTATTTTAGTTCTGGCAATTTCTTTTTTTTTAGCAGCATTGCTTTATGCAGCTGTAGGGTTTGGTGGGGGATCTACATACAATGCGCTCCTGATACTAGCCAATACTGACTATACTTTGATACCCATAATAGCCCTCTCGTGTAATATTTTAGTGGTTAGTGGCAACAGTATAAAATTTTACAAACATGGTTTAATCCCTTGGAAATTCACAATATACGCAATCAGTATATCCATGCCTTTTGCCTGGTTGGGTGGAAACATAGTCATCAGCAAAGAATTTTTCATTACTGTTTTAGGAGTTACATTACTACTCTCTGGTGGTCTAATGCTATTAAGACAAAAAGAAGTATTGCTGCCCTCAAAATGGTTAGAAACATCTTTAGGTAGAATTCTCAATTGTATTGTAAGTCTACTGGTAGGTTTTTTAGCGGGCTTGGTGGGTATCGGTGGTGGTATTTTCTTCTCCCCTATTCTGCATCTTTCAAAAGCTTTGCCAACAAGAAATATTTCAGCTTTTACCAGTGTTTTCATTCTGATGAACTCAATCTCTGGACTTTTAGGCCAACTCATGAAAAGCAGTAGCCATAATTTAACTCTTATATTTTTTGAATATGGGTGGCTACTACTGGCAGTTTTTGTTGGTGGTCAAATAGGTTCACAACTTAATATAAAGGTATTCCAACCTATTTTAATTCGTCGTTTTACAGCTCTATTAGTTATCTATGTTAGTTTTCGAATGTTATTACTATCTACAGATATCTAATTTATAATTATTAACATAATGAAACTTATCAATATCAAAGTTATTTATTTTGCAGTATTAAGAGATCTTACTAAAAAGAAGGAAGAGTTATTATCAGTTGATCCAGGTACAACTCCTCAATCACTCTACGATATACTTCAAGAAAAATACTCTTTCCCAGATCAAAACACCTTCAAGGTAGCTATTAATGATAACTTCACGGAATGGAATGAGCCTCTGAATCAACATGATACTGTTGTTTTTATTCCGCCGGTTACAGGAGGGTGAATAACTTTATAATTAGCCAGGATGAGATTGATTTTGTTGCATTAAACCAACAATTTAAAAACCCCAATGCTGGTGCAATGTCATCTTTTCAAGGTGTCGTTCGCAAAAATAACTTAGGTAAGGAAGTTTTGAGATTAGAGTATCAAAGCTATGATCAATTGGCTCAGAAAGAAGGAGGAAATATTATCAATGAGGCCCTTGAAAGTTTTGATATTGAATCAGCTTATTGTATGCACAGAACAGGGGTATTAGAAATAGGAGATATTGCTGTTGTAGTAATAGTGCTTGCAGGACATCGAGAGGATTCATTCAAAGCATGTAGATATATTATTGATGAAGTAAAATTAAGGGTTCCTATTTGGAAAAAAGAAATTTATCAAAATGGAGATTCGGGTTGGCTTAAAGGTGCAGGATAAAAATTTATTTACTGCTGTATTCCTTTAAAGCTAATTCTCTTGTCACTGCAATCATGTCTTCAAAAGTTCTTGTGGAAGGTCCATTTGAAGTATATTTGCCATTCACTACCATAGTCGGGGTAGATCTAATTTTATACTTACGAGTTAGTCGTTCTGCTCGGTTGACTTTACTCTCTACAGTAAATGACCTAAAACGATTTTCAAACTGATCCTTACTGATGCCCTGCTCTGAAAATAATTCAAAAATTTCTGACTCGGTCATCATTTGCTTTCTATCTAAATGAAAAGCTTTAAATATTTTGTTATGCATCACATCAAGAATTCCTAGAGATTCTGCTGTATAAAACATTCTTGCATGCATTTTATAGGCTTCATTAAAAACAACAGGCATTCTTTTAAAATCTATATATTGAGCCTTAGTTTTCTCAAATAATTCAATATTAGTCTCAAAATTAAAACAGTGGTTACAAGAATATGCAAAAACCTCTATGACCTCGACCTTATCGTTAAGCGATGCAACACCTTCAGCTAAAGGCAGTGTTCTATAATGCTTATTATTTTCAAATTGCCATTCATTTTGAGCCTCAATAGGGGTTAAAAGTAAAAACAATATAAAAAAGAGATAAGACTTATAATTCAATCTCAACATTTTAGTTGCTGCCCATTGCTTTAATGTATTCTGATAAAGCTTCCATTTCTTCTTGGCTCAAACGAAGAGCTATTGTTTGCATCATATCATTCATTATAGGCTGTCTATTACCATTAGTGTATTCAATTAAAGCAAGTTTTGTATATTGGGCATGTTGTCCAGCAATAGCAGGATAGCCAGCTCCTGGATTACCTTTCCCAGTCGGTCCATGACAGGCTATACAGGCTGCAACACCTTTGTTATTTCCACCCCGGTATAAAGCCTCTCCTTTTTTAGCCAGTGTTAGGTCAAAATCTTTTTTACTCATTGATAGTGAGTTATAAAAAGCAGCAATATTCTCAATGTCTTTCTCAGAAAGTGACATGGCCAAAGGACCCATCACCGCATTATTTCTAGTTCCATTTTTATAGGCAGTTAACGCATTGGTTAAATATTTTTCATGCTGTCCAGCCAAACTAGGCCAATCTGGATTGATACTATTACCATCCTGTCCATGGCAAGCCGAACAAAGTATTGCTTTACTCTTTCCTGCCTCAATATCACCACTGGAATAGGCTATTGGTATCATTAAGCTTATCGAAAAAAGCATTAAAGCAGTCATCATGTTTATCGTTTTTTGATAGTATTTATTTAGCAAAATCATCCCTCACATATTTTTCTAATTCTACAAATTTCATAGAATTAGCTATTATCATCCATTAATATTAATTCTAATATTTTGTGCATTTTACACAAAACTATTGAAACAGGCATTAATCTTGAACCTTGAAAAAATAAAATTTTTAAAAAGTGCTAGTTCCGCCAATGATTTTCCAGAAGATGGCGGGCAGGAGATTGCTTTTGTTGGAAGATCCAATGCTGGAAAGTCAACAGCGATTAATGCGATTGTGAATAGAAAAAATATTGCAAGAACTAGTAAAACACCAGGAAGAACTCAACTAATTAATTTTTTTGAAATTGACACCAAACATAGTTTAGTAGACTTGCCTGGCTATGGTTATGCCAATGTTTCTAAAACCAAAAGAAAGTCATGGGATTATCTAATCACAGACTATCTTCAGAATAGAGAAGCATTGAGAGCCGTATTGCTGATTATTGATAGTCGGCGAGGCCTGTTAGACTCAGATAAAATTTTTATTGATTTCTTTTTACCCATGAAAAAAACATTGCACATTGTTCTTACAAAGTCAGATAAATTAAATAAAAGAGAGCAAGAAAAAATTCTTAATAAGGTAAAAACAGAGTATGAGCAACATATAACTGCTCAACTTTTCTCAGGAACAAAAAAAACTGGAGTGGATACAGCCCAAAAGAGAATAAATGAAATTTTTACATTTACAGGTTAATAGTTGAGATTTATAAACCGAAGTTTCCTACCCACTCAATGGGCCTCTTGCCAATTATCCCCCAAACCAACGTCAACTTTTAATTCAACATCTAAATCGGCTACTGAAGACATAATATGATTAATTGTCTCCTTTAGTGAATCAACAATATCTTGTCGCACCTCAAGAACCAATTCATCATGCACTTGCATAATAATTTTTGCATCGAGATTTTCATTATCAATGTGTTTCTGCAAATTGATCATTGCCATCTTAATTAAATCTGCTGCTGTTCCCTGCATAGGTGCATTGATTGCGCTTCTCTCAGCGTATTGCCTTCGTTGATAATTACTTGCATTAATATCGGGAAGATGTAATCGTCTGCCTAGAACTGTTTCAACATAACCGGTTTCTTTGGTTCTCAGTCTGGTATTGTCCATATAATCTTTCACTTTAGGATAGCGAGAGAAATAAAGACGAATATACTCTTCCGCTTCCTTTCTAGAAATCGATAATTGATTGGATAAGCCAAACGCTGACATGCCATAAATTAACCCAAAATTAATAGCTTTTGCTGATCGCCTATGATCCTGTTTCACATCTTCAATGGATAGATTAAATATTTCTGCGGCTGTAGCCTGATGAATATCTAACCCTTGGCTAAATGCATTTAATAGTCCCTCGTCTTGTGAAATATGCGCCATGATTCTCAACTCAATTTGAGAATAATCAGCAGCCATCATTTGATAGCCTTCCGAAACAACAAATGCTTCTCTAATTCTCTTGCCTTCGGCTCTTCGAATAGGAATATTTTGTAGATTTGGATCGGATGAAGAAAGCCGACCCGTGGCTGTAACAGCTTGATGGTATGAGGTATGAACTCTTCCTGTTCTAGGATTAATCATTAGAGGCAATTTATCGGTGTAAGTAGTTTTCAATTTAGCAATGGTTCTGTAATCTAAAATATCTTTCACAATGGGATAATCATAGGCCAATTGTTGAAGAACATTTTCAGCAGTCGATGGTTGTCCTTTTGGTGTTTTTCGCAAAATAGGTAGGCCCATTTTTTCAAAAAGAATTTCTTGTAGCTGCTTCGGTGAACCTAAATTAAATTCTGTTTTGGCCACTGAGTGTACTTTGTTTTCTAATTCCTTGAGTGTGATAGCAAATTCTTCACTTTGTTCGCCTAATAAATCCTTATCGATTAAAACACCGTTTCTCTCTACTCTTTGTAAAACCTGTAGAGCAGGTGCCTCGATGTTGTTATAAATAGACAACAAAGACCTATGCTCTTCCAGTTGTGGATAAATTTTGTGGTTCAGTTGTAGGCTTATGTCTGCATCCTCTGCAGCATAATAGGTTGCTTTTTTTAAATCCACCTGGCTGAATAAAATCTCTTTAGCCCCTTTACCTGCAACGTCTTCATAGCTCACAGTATTTAAATTTAAATACCTTTTTGAAACAGCATTTAGGTTATGTCTGGTTGCTGTACTATTCAATACATAGGATTGCAGCATGGTATCAAACATAACCCCCTGTATATCTATATTATGGTTTTTAAAAATATGGCTATCATATTTTAAATTATGCCCCACTTTTTTAGTGTTGCTATCTTCTAGCCAGGGTTTTAACTGCTGAAGAACGTAATCCCTTGGAAGTTGTTTAGGCGCATTATCATAATCGTGCATGCATGGTATATAGAAAGCCTGATTGGGCTCAATGGCAATAGAGATACCAACAATTTGAGCCTCCATATAATTCAAACTAGTGGTTTCAGTATCGACAGCGACAATATCGGCTAGGCTTATCCTATCTATCAAATGTGTTAATTCTTTCTCTGATAAAACAACCTGATAATCAACACCGTCTCTGATTAAATTTTGTTTAGGCTCAATATTAAATTGCTTGATTAAGCCATGCAGACCAAGATCTTTAAACTGTTCATATAATTCATCATCATTTGAGGGTTGGATAACTAGATCTTCTACTTTTTGATCCAATGCAAGGGTGCAATCAATGGTCACAAGTTTTTGATACAGCTCCAGATGTGGCAATGCTGCTCTTAGGTTGTCTCCAACCTTTCCTTTGACTTGATCAAGATTATTAATGAGGCCATCCATGCTTTTATAATCATTGAGCCATTTAACAGCTGTCTTTGGCCCAACTTTTTCAACACCAGGTATATTATCTGATGCATCTCCAGCCAATGCCAAATAGTCTATAAAAAGTTCTGGAGGCAAACCAAACTTCTCTATCACCGCCTCTCTATTCATGCGAGTATTTTTCATCGTGTCCACTAAGGTGATATGATTAGATACCAACTGGGCCATGTCTTTATCGCCAGTTGCAATAATAGTTTTTATGTTCTTAGCTTCCGCTTCTCTTGCTAAAGTGCCCATCACATCATCCGCTTCAACACCGGATTCAATAATCAGTGGCAAGCCTAAGCTCTTTATTGCCTGATGAAGGGGTTTGATTTGACTAATTAAATCATCAGGGGTCTTTTGTCTATTGGCTTTATACTCTGGAAATAAATCATGGCGAAAAGTTTTTCCTGGAGCATCAAAGATAATGCCAACCAAATCAGTCTGTTCTTCTTTAATTAGTTTCTGCAACATATTTAAGACACCATAAATAGCTCCCGTCGGCTGTCCTTTAGGACTGGTAAAATCTGGTAATGCATGAAAAGCTCTGTAGAGGTATGAAGAACCGTCTACCAGCAAAAGTGTTTTAGTTTGTGGCATTAAGTGCTCTATCTTCGTCTTCAATGACTCTAATGTTATTCTCTTCTCGCTCTTCAGGAAGATAGAGCTCCCCAGTTTGCCCACAAGAATAAAGGGGGAAAACCAAGCAAAGAGAAATTAGTTTTAACAATATATTTTTTGATACCATAACTACATTATTACCTAATTCTTTTGAAATGATTTTATCATTTTCAAAGCCAAAAAAATAATTACCAACTGAGAATAATTATGAAAGAAGACTGGATGCAGCAATACCAAGACCTACTATCCGAAAGAGGCATGATAGGCCTTGATCTGGAAACCACTGGGCTCAATAGAAATATCGAATATGAGAGGCCTACATCCGCTGCAATTCTAGAGTCTAATAAAGATATTAATCAACCTGATGTCATCATTAATAATATGTGCCGCCTGCCTTCACATATATTGCCTGATGCGGGAGCTCTAGAAATCACCAATATAAACCCAATGAAATTAATGAATGAGGATCTCTCCCTTTTTGAGCTTACAAAAATGCTTGCAAGCTATTTGATTGAAAACCCCCAAAAAATCATAGCCACTTACAATGGAGCCTCTTACGATCTGATTATTCTTAGACATACTTTTTTTTCCTCCTTATACAATCCTTATTTGCTCTCGAATGGCCTAGAAGATCGAATTCATATTGACCTTTATAAAGTAGTACAGGCTATTTATTGTTTTGCCCCAAGAAGCATTGACTTTTTTAGAGATCCAACAGGAAAAGTTAGCTTAAAACAATCACTGCTTGCTGAAGCCAATGGTATTGATCCGGGTGATGCTCATTCAGCAATTGATGATGTAAAGGTTTTATTAAAATTAGCCAACCTGTTTAAGGAAAAAGCACCAGAAATATTTTTCTCTGCTATCGGTTCAGGCACCAAAAAAAGAGCTGTTAAGAAAATGACTAGCCAACTCTTTTTTAATTTTGGTGAAGTCAAATATAAAGACCGTTTAGCGGTAGGAAGAACGCCTACTTTCATTTGCGAGGACCCTAGTTATTCAAATAACATGGTTCATTTTGATTTAGTCTATGATCCAGAAGACTATCTTTATATGACAGCTGAAGAAATAGCGCCTCTTATTAATAAAAAAAATTCACCTTTTTTTAACATCAAAGCCAATGCCAGCCCAGTCATATTGCACCCAAGCTTATGCGAAGAAAATCAGCTCACTACAGCAGAGGCAACACAAAGGGCAACAAAGGTTCAAGAGAGTAATGGATTTAAAAATAATATAGTGCTTGCTTGTGACATTAACAGCAAAAAAAGATCGCCTTGGGAAACTGCTGTTTATTCTGAATCTCAAATTTATAGTCAGTTTATTGATAAAAGAGATCGTCTCCTAAGTGATGCTTTTTTAACAGATCACGACTTACAGAACAGAATGGAGATCATGCAACAAATGAATGATCCAAGACTAATCGATTTCTCAAAAAGAATCATTGCAATGGAACATGAAAACTGCGATCGAAAAATTAGAATGCACTTCCAAGAGTTTGAAGCACAAAGACTTTTAAGTGAAGATGATGTACCTTGGAGAACATTAAAAGATGCTTGGGCCTCACTGGAAAAAGTTGAAAACACAGGGAAAGAAAACATTGAAGTGATCCAAGCAACTAGAAAATATTATAAATTAATTGAAAAAGGAGTGAGTAATTAAGATGGATTTTGAACATTCAAAAAAAGTTAAAGATTTGCTAGTACGGTTGGAAAATTTTATGGATAAGCATGTGTATCCTATAGAAAAAGAATATGAAGATCATTACAAGAAAACCGATAATTTATGGAAGTCTCCACCTTTAATGAGAGACCTAAAAGAGGAAGCAAAAAAAGCAGAGTTATGGAATTTATTTCTTCCAGAATCTAAAAGAGGAGCAGGTCTTACCAATTTAGAATATGCACCGCTTGCAGAAGTCATGGGTCGTGTGCCTTGGTGTTCTGAAATTTTCAATTGCAATGCTCCTGACACTGGAAATATGGAAGTAATAGATCGCTATGGCTCAGAGGAACAAAAAGAACAGTGGTTGGAACCATTGCTTAGAGGTGAAATTAGATCTTGCTTTTCAATGACTGAACCCAATGTGGCTTCTTCGGATGCGACTAATATAGAAGCGCCAATTATGTTGGATGGGGATGATTATGTCATTAATGGCAGAAAATGGTGGAGCTCAGGTGCCATGAATGAAGCCTGTAAAATTATTATTTTCATGGGAAAAACAGATCCTGATAACCCTGATAGACATAAACAACAATCCATGATCCTTATTCCAATGGATACACCGGGGGTTGAGGTTATAAGACCACTATCAGTGTTTAACTACATGGACCCACCTTTTGGTCATGCTGAAATTAATTTTGATAATGTTAGGGTTCCAAAAAATAATATTATCTTAGGGTCAGGACGTGGTTTTGAAATTGCACAAGGAAGGTTGGGACCAGGAAGAATTCATCACTGTATGAGACTAATAGGACTTGCCAAAAGAGCTCTAGAATTAATGTGTCAAAGAGCAGAAACTAGAATAGCTTTTGGAAGACCATTAAGTGTTCAAGGCACTGTTAGAGAAAATATTGCTTTATCGGCCAGTGAGATAGAACAGTCAAGGTTAATCACTTTAATGACAGCAGATAAAATGGATCGTTATGGCAATAAAAAAGCTAGTGATCTTATCAGTATGATTAAGGTTGTCTGTCCACGCATGGCTTGTAGTGTTATAGATAGGTCGATACAGGTCCATGGAGCAGGTGGCTTGTCCGATGATTATTTCTTAGCTGGTGCCTACTCTTATGCGAGAACCCTCAGATTAGCAGATGGGCCCGATGAAGTGCATTTAGCCTCTCTAGCAAAAAAAATCTTAAAGCAGGAAGAGATTATCGATGCAGGCAGAATATAAAATTAAGAATGAATAATGATATTCATAATTTAGACTTACAAACACTGTCTAAATATCTAGAGCATAAACTGCCCCATTCTAATGTTATTAAAACATCAAAAAAATTTTCTACTGGGCAATCCAATCCTACTTATCTTCTTGAAACCAATGAACACAAATATGTTTTAAGAAAACAACCTCCAGGAAAATTATTGCCTTCTGCTCATGCGGTTGATCGAGAATACAGAATTATGAAGGCTCTGAATAATAGCGAAGTTCCAGTTCCTAAAATGATTCATTTATGTGAAGACAGCTCCATCATAGGAACGAAATTCTATCTAATGGAATTTATAGAAGGTAGAATTTTCTGGGATCCAACCTTGCCTGAGGTTAATCAAGAGCAAAGAAAAGAAATCTATGAAGAAACCAATAGGGTGCTTGCCGCCCTTCATCAGGTTGATATAAAGACATCTAATCTAGAAGATTTCGGGAAGCCAGGCAATTACTTTGAACGCCAAGTAAATCGGTGGATTAGGCAATACAGAGCAGCAGAAACTGCTGAGTACACCCATGTAGAATCCTTAATTGTGTGGCTAGAAAACAATATGCCAGAAGACGATGGGATGGTATCAGTAGTGCATGGAGATTATCGATTATACAATATGATTTTTGATCAAAGCCACTCTAAAATTTTAGCTGTTCTTGATTGGGAACTATCCACCTTAGGTCATCCATTTGCAGATTTAGCCTATCAATGCATGAACTGGTATGTACCAAAAGTAGGCATCACCCCCGGATTAGCAGATATTGATGTTTCATCACTTGGAATTCCTACCGAAAAAGAATACATAGAAAATTATTGTCAAAAAATGAATATTGATTCGATTGATAATTGGTCTTTTTATTTAGCCTTCGGCTTCTTTCGGCTTGCTGGCATTGCTCAAGGTGTTTACAAAAGATCCCTGCAAGGCAATGCTTCTGCTGATAACGCTAAGGAAATTGGTGCTGTTGTGCCAATTCTTGGTAAGATTGCAATGTCTATAATTAAAAATAATTAAAATGAAAAACAGCCTTTGGATAGTATTTTTATTTACTCTTTTGTTTGCTTGTGCCTCTATAGCTTCAGATGACTTTTCAATCAAAGAAATATCGGAAGATCTCATTGTTTTTAATCAAGGGGGCGAGCAAAGTATACTTATTGTTAACGAAGAAAGCTCTATCTTAGTTGACCCATTGAATGAACATACCGCAAAACAGATTCAAGGCTTTCTAACCACCAAAAGCAAGCCAATGATTAGCCATATCATTTACTCCCATTCACATTGGGACCGAATATCAACAGGCACAGCATTTCTAAATAAGGATGTTGAAGTTATCGCTCAACAAGCATGTGGCTTGTACTTATCTAGTAATCAAGCTGTCCTTAAGCCAACTAAATACTTTCAAAACTACCTTGAGATAACTGTTGGTGGGAAAACTATAGACCTTTATTACTATGGACCCAGCCATGGAGAATGTATGATTATTATCCATCTGGTAAAAGAAAATCTTTTATTTATACCAGACCTGCTTCATACAAAAGGAGCGAGATTCCCAATGGATCCAACATTACCCTACCTCAGACCGGCAACATTAATTAATTTTTTTATAGAGCTAGAAACACTTGTTGAAAAAAAAGAAATAAAATCATTTATCACTGGACACACAGGGATAAAACTAACCGGATCCACATCAATCATTGCAGAACAAAGAGTATTTTGGGAATTAATGCAAACGACAGCCGAACAAGCTGAAGAAGATGGCATTATTAATCTAGATAACTTTATTGACCTTGAAAAATTAGATTTAGAACCTTACCAACAATATGAAAATTATAGCTCAGAAGACTTAATCAATATTATTAGACGCTATACATCATTTCAAAATATGGGCAGATAATCTATGCAGCCTCCAGACGTTATAAAACTGCTATTAGTGCTTGCTGTCATTGTGATGAATGGTTGTGCCATTCAGCCAAAACCAGTTCAGGTAGCCGAATCAGATACCCAGTTATTTGGAAAGTTAAAGACTTGGGAAATTGAAAAAATTTCAGAGCGTGTCTATGCATTTCGCTATACGTTTTATCGCAACTTCTTTTTAATCGGTGATGA
>JAQWSZ010000009.1:0-60369 GCA_029242945.1 Gammaproteobacteria bacterium
CAACCTTCCATATCGGCTAATGAAAACACAGATGAAGAAAAAGTCGGTGAGCTCATTTATAACCATGAAGTTGTTTATGCTTGTACTGGTTGGTTAAACCCTGATAAAGACCAAGATGAAACATCCATTCAATTACACAAATTCATCTGTGGAGTCTATTTAGGTATGGTGCAGGAGCAGAATCAATATCATCAACATTTTATTGAATACTTTACTGAGAAAGAAGATAAGGAGATGGTTGATTTTGCAGATGTTTATGAACTAACGGGTTGTAATATTGGAGGTCTCAGTCATCGAGAATTTGGACAACTTTATTTAGATTTTATGAAAAATAATGAAGACATAATGGACTATAACTTCTATGGTTCTCTGCATGGAACTTTAAAGCCATACTGTAATTCTTTAAGAGATAAGAATATAGATTTCTATCTTAATGAATCAGGTGATAGGAGGCGAATATGATCGAACGAGTAATGAATCTTCCAATCTTTATGTTCACTAGAGTAGCTTTATCAGTTCTAATTTCTGCATCAGCGGGGATAATAGTATTAAGTTTTTTATGGATGTTTTGGGGTTTCGCTGATGATGTTTATAATGCATTAGTTCTTGAAGAAGAAGTAATAGTAAAAGAAACATCAGTAGATCTATCTCCAAATATACAACCGATACTTGTGACTGCTAAGAAAAGAACAATAGAATAGAATTAGACATCATTATTGTTATCTATTAGGTTTGAGTCTTCTTCTAAAATTTTTGCACTTTCTATCTTTCTTGTTGAGTCAGCAATTCCCATGTCTTCAATTTTCCTAATTGACGGCATAACTCTACTTTCCCAAGATCTTACTCCATTGCTATAGGCTTTAACGGCACGACCAAGATCAGTTCCAATTTTTTTAAAGAAATCATCATAGAATTTTTTGAGTCTTGTATGCATCTCGAGTGCTTGATTCTTTATTTCTTCTGCATTTTCATAGACTTCTTGCTGTTGCCAAGTAAGCATGATTGTTTTTAATGCCGCATAAACCAAAGAGGGTGGACAAACCATAACTCGATGCTTTGCTGCTTGTTCTACAAGATCAGGTATTTGTTCAATCGCTGACATGTATATTGAGACATTGGGTACATACATGATTACAAAATCTGGTGTCTTCTTTTCTATGACACCTGAGTAATCTTTCTTGCCCAGTTTTTTTGCATGATCAAGCACATTTTTTGCATGCTCTTTGAGTTTTTGTTTTTTAAGCTTTTTGTCATCAATTTCTACAGCTTCTTTATAAAGTTTCATCGGGGCTTTAGAGTCAATTATTATCGTCCCTTTATCTGGAGTATTGACATAAACATCTGGTCTGAAATCACCTGCATCAGTTTTTTCTGATTGTTGTTCACTGAAGTTAACTCCTTTAACAAATCCTGCTGTTTCCAGCATCACTTTTAATCCTTCTTCAGCCAATGCTCCTTGTTCTCCAGGGTTTGATAAGGATTCTGCCCATTGCGTATGTGATTTAGTTAGATTTCCAACTTCTTGAGAAAGATTCTGAGTATTAGTATTCCATGTGGATGTTGCTTTGATGATGGCAGTATTTAGTGCTTCTAGTTTTTTTGTAATGTCATCTTCATTCTGTTGTTGATCGTCAGTGACTTCTTGTTGTATTTCTGAAAGTTCATCCCGAGCTGTTTCTCTAAAAATAGATTTAAGGAAGCCAGGCATAATTTTGAATGTAGCTAGTCCTCCGATAAGGATGCCAATAATAAGAGCTAAAATTATTTCAAGATTCACGTTTTAATCTTATCATCATATAATGAATGAGCAATGAGATAGGATGGAATCAATGAAATTAGTCAAAAAATTTAGTTTATTTATATTAATGCTTGGGTTTTTAAATCCAAGTTTTGCTTTTGGTGAAAGTTTCGGTGAGTTTGAGGATCATAGACATGATATGCCTGTGACTTCAGAAGGTGCCAATCGCTCACCTATTAATAAGATCGTTTCGTCTGAGATTTTATACGGACAAACCAATGATCAGTCTCATAAGGGTTACTTAGCAAAACCAAGTAGTAGTCAACCTAAGTCAGCATTGATCGTGATTCATGAATGGTGGGGATTGAATGAAGACATCCATTTAATGGCAAATCAATTGGCTGGATTGGGTTACACCGCATTGGCAGTGGATCTCTATGATGGGCAAACAGCAACCAAGCCAAAAGATGCATATCAACTAAGTACCAATCTATCTAATAATGAAGCAATCGCATTGGCAAATTTAAAAACAGCTTATGATTATCTGAAAAATGAAGTGGGTGCTGGAAAGATTGGCATTATTGGCTGGTGCTTGGGTGGAAAATGGTCTTTAAGAGGTGCTTTAATGTTGCCCAAAGACATTGATGCTGCCGTTATTTATTATGGCAGTTTGATAGATGATAAAGAGAGATTAGCAACCCTTGAGATGCCCATTATTGGTTTTGTCGGAACTAAGGACCGTTTGCATAAACAATTTATCGCCTTTGATAAGGATCTTAAAGCATTAGATAAAAATGCCAGCATTCATTTTTATGATGGCGCTAGACATGCTTTTGCCAATGCATCAGGTACAGCTTATGAGCCTGTTGCTGCTGAAGATTCTTGGCAGAAAACTATTCGATTTCTAGCTGAGCACCTAGACTGAGAGAATCAGACCTTCAGTTGGGGCAATTTTGTCTTGGACAACCTTGGTGAAATTATCTTCTATTGCTTCAATTCCATGACCTCTGGTGATACTCATCCATTGATGACTGTATTGTTGGAAATCAATTAAGCTAAGGCCAATTCGTTTTTGCACTTCACCTGGCCCCCATTCTTCGGTTCTTTTTTGTGCCTGTGTTGGTGCGAAAAAAAACGTAGGTTTGGCACCCGGAAAAGAACTCATGTCACCTACATTGAAATCTTTTTGTTCAGCCTGATGAGTGGCACCCACGCTACAGGAGTACTTCACATTGTCTTGAAAATGTTCATGAAGGTCTTGCATTGCTGGAAAATTCCCAGCCATATCAACAATCATGATGGGTTCATTTTTATCAAGTGTTTGGGCTTGATCGTAAGTAATGATTTCATCATAGCACCCCAGACTTTGGCAAAACTCCACGTTCTTTTCTGAAGTCATGCCAATGGTTTTCTTGCCGCCTCGTTGCTTTACAGTAAAAGCTAGTGCAATACTGGTTTTAGACGATGCACAGGTAATGACATAAGCGTTGGCTCCAAAATAATTATTATCAAACATAAAATCATCAACCAGCCAGGAGGTTAAAAATAATCCACGCAGCAATAAATCTTGGTCTTCTCTTGCCTCTTCGTATAACGGGTTGGCTTTGGTGTTGTCAAATCGTGAATAGATAGGGGCTAATTGTTGCCGATGTGGCACCACATCACTAAACCCGGAGGAGGTGACATTACCGGCTTTTGCAATGAGATAATTCGACATTGGGTAGAATCCCCAATAACGATCTCCAACCCTGATATCTGGATGATTAGAAGCCGCTACATTGGCATAACCCATGGCTGGCACTCGCCCAAATCCATCGGTGGTTGGAAAAAATTGCCAATAACCGAGCGTGTCACCGGCTAGGCAATATGAAATATTATTAGCAGTGAGGGCAAACCGATCGATAGCAAAGAGCACTTGATCAGTTTCAAGATTGCCGTCAAAAGTTGTGGTGTTGACTCGGGTGTTAGTCCATTGATCTTTTTGCACCTCAAAGGTGGTGATGTCAATCGGGTTAGTCAATATCGAGTCCGTAGATTCTAATCACATTGTCTCTCAGTAGTTTTTTTCTCACTTGTGGTTTGAGATTCAGTCCATCGATATCATCGATTGATTTTTTAAACTCCAAGACAGGGAAATCCGTTCCAAAAATGACTTTGTCTTGCCCATAACTATTAAGGTAATGAATAAAACTTTTTGGCCAATACTTCGGTCTATGAGCATCACTACCAATGTAGATGTTCTCATGTTTCCAAGCCATCGAGATCATTTCCTCATGCCAAGGAATACCCACATGAATGCCAATTAATTTTAATTCAGGAAAATCGCAAGCCACCGTATCCAATGTGATCGGTTGGCCCACACTTCGTGTGCGATATTCCTTGGAGTAAACCATGGATTGTCCAACTTGCATTTGTATGGGAACATCCAGCTCACAACACTTCATATAAAAAGGGTAATACTTAGCATGGTCAGGAGCCAACTCATACCAATGTGGGTAGAGATGTGCGCCTATAAAGCCCATATTGGTCACTGCATCTTCAAAGGCTCGAACCCCATCCATGCCATCGAAGGGATCAATACCAGCCAGACCATAGAATCGATCGGGGTATTGTTCACAAGCTCGCGCTACTACTTCATAGGGCATGTGATAACAACCAGGCATGCCAATCCGACCTGAATGTGCAGCAATCAGAAAAGCCTTTTCAATGCCGGCTTCTTCCATTTTTTCAATCATTTGCTCCAAGCTCAAACCAGCCATTAAACCACTTTGTGCATTCATTTTATCGACGAAAAATTCATCGCCCCAATCGGGTCGATGAGACAGTGCTTCATCGGTCCAAATATTCACCACCGCATCGATGGCTTTGTATTCATTCTCTATTTGATCAGACATAGTTATTTTTTGATAAATTTCGAAGTTAGACAATAGCAAATATTCCCCAAATATACTATGATATCGCCGACGTGCAAGGGGTGGCAAAAGCCTGAGATCTCGATTAAGGAACCCTTTGAACCTGAACCATCTAATTATGGCGGAGGAATAGCATGCTATTTTTACAATTGAAAAAAAGGGTGAAGGACTAAGTGCAATACCGCACTGGTTCTGTTCCATGCAAATGGCGGAGGTGTACCATGACTAAGTCTTTTAAAGACTATTTTTATCCTATTGAGTTTTCATATTATTTAATTGCTCTCATGATCTTGTGTGCATGCATACCTTTGCATGCTAAAGATATCGAAGAGATCGTAGTTCGAGCGAGTTATCGTGATACCGCATTGAATCAAAATGATGGCAGTATTTTGGTGATTGATGAAGATCGCCTCGATGGCGAGCCAATGAAGCATTTTGAGCAGCTTTCTTTTTTAATACCCAATCTGAATTTCTCAGCCAGTGATTCCAGACCTCGATACTTTCAGATACGAGGGATTGGTGAGCGATCCGGTTATGAGGGAACGCCTAATTCTTCCGTTGGTTTTATGATTGATGATATCGATTTCTCAGGACAAGGCGGCATCGCCACCAGTTTTGATTTGGAACAGGTTGAGGTGCATCGTGGTCCCCAAGGATCAAGAATGGGAGCCAATGCATTGGCTGGTATGATTTATATTCGATCCAAAGAACCGACCGAAACACTGGAAGGATTGACCGAACTCAATGTCGGTTCGGATGGCATTGCAAGTATTGGTTTTGCTATGGGCGGACCAATGCAAGGCAATTCAGCAGTGAAATACCGTTTTTCATTAAGGCAAGATGACAGTGATGGATTTAGAGACAATTTGTATTTAAAGAGAAATGATACAACTGGCAAGGATGAATTCACAGGACGATTAAAGATTAATTGGCAAGCCAATGACAAGACGATTGTGGATCTTCTTATACTCAATGTTGATGCGGATGCCAGTTCTGATATGTGGACCATCGATGGCAGTTTGAATACTTTATCGGATAAACCCGGTGTGGATTCTCAAGATACTAATGCCTTGGGTTTAAAGATCAAACATGTGGCTGATGACTATCGTTTTGAAAGTCTGAGCAGTACTACCGATTCTGATATTACAGTCAGTTATGATGCCGATTGGAGTAATCCAGAGTCTAGCGCACCTTACATTTATGATTTTTTCTCTGAAACCAAAAGGTCCAGACGATCGTTTAATCAAGAATTTAGATGGCTATCCAATCCAGCTGATTACAATTTAGGCAACCGATTGGAATGGGTGTTGGGAATGTACTATCTGAGATTGGATGAGCAAAATGATTCTATGGATCTTGGACTCTATAGCAATCCTTTCAGCAGTCGCTCTCCCTATGTAGCGGACTCTGCTTCTACGAATAATTACGATTCAGAAAATACTGCTTTTTTTGCTAGCTTTGATTATTTAATCTCATCCTCAACAACCCTAAGTTTTGGTTTGCGTTGGGAAGACTGGCAAGCGAATTATAATGATACATATGGTGAGGTATTCGCACCTGAGGACCAAATGCTGGGTGGTAAACTCTCTTTATTGAATGAATGGAGTGAGTATAGCAATATCTATGTGAGTGTCAGTCGGGGTTATAAATCTGGTGGATTTAATTTAGGCACAGGATTGCAGGGAATCACATCGGATGCCAATTTAATGTACGATCCTGAATATCTTTGGAATTATGAAATGGGAATGAATATTCGTTATCCTGAGTCTAATATGAGTTTGGATACTGTGTTTTTTTATTCCGATCGAGACAATCAACAGATCTTGTCTTCTACCCAAGTCGATCCTAATGATCCCAATACTTTTTTGTTCTTAACTCAAAATGCGGCAGCCGGTGAGAACTATGGTCTTGAAATGAATTGGACCGCAATTCTTGATGATAATTTTAATCTTTTTGCATCCCTAGGCTTGTTGCGAACCAAGGTCACGAAATACGGCTCCCAGAGTGATTTGGAGGGAAGAGATCAAGCGCATGCTCCTCGAACCACTTATGCAGTGGGTGTGAAATGGAAACCAACGAAGCAGATCTATGCTTCCCTTGATGTTACTGGAAAAAGCGGATTCTATTATTCGGATTCCCATAACAATAAATCCAAATCTTACGCTTTAACTAATCTTGTTATTGGCTATCAACAAGATCAATGGAGCTATGAATTCTGGGCAAGAAATATCTTTGATCGATATTATTCTGTTCGAGGTTTTTATTTTGGTAATGAACCTCCCAGTTTTCCAGCAACTCTATTTCAACGACAAGGTGATCCGAGGCACATGGGCGTCCTAGTCCGATATGAGTTTTAAGACTCTATTAACAAACTTACCCGAGATCATTGCGGTGATTTTGGCGATTGTCTATTTACTATTAGCAGTGAAGCAAAACATTTGGTGTTGGTTAGCTTGGATTCTGAGTTCTTGTCTTTATTGCTACATCATGTATAGCGTAGGACTTTATATGGAGTCAGGTTTGCAAGTCTTTTATATCGTTATGGGTATTTATGGTTGGTCCCAATGGAAGCAATCCAAATCAGATACAGTTTTTGAAGTGTTTACATGGACTCCGATTCAGCATTGTTTTTCAATTCTTCTGATCTTATTTCTAACCATTGCTTCAGGCTATTTATTGGACCAGTTTACCCAAGCGCTCCTTCCATTTTGGGATGCTCTGACAACTTGGGGTGCCATAATGGCAACTTATATGGTTGCTAAAAAAGTTTTAGAAAATTGGCTCTATTGGTTTGCTATTGATTTAATATCTGTTTTTCTTTTTGCTTCAAGAGAGCTTTACTTAACCGCTTTTTTATTCTTTTTCTATCTTTTTATTATTGTCATAGGCTATCGATCTTGGAATCAGGCTCGATTAAGAGATGTCTGATAATTTATACAAACTTAAACCCATTGAAGGGTTAATTGAAATTGGTTCTTTAATTAAAGATGGACCTGTTTCACAAATATATTCTTGTTTCTTCAAGGGTGACCCAGGCATAATTCGGATTGATAAATCACTAAGACAGCACTTCAATCTAAATCGAATTCAAGAGACAGAAATACTACAATTCATTCAGGATCAAGCCTATGCCCCTGAGATACTGTACTCCAAACCAAAGGGTGGATTACTCATCACACGATTAATTGAAGGCCAGCTTTTAACACAACAGTCGATTCGACAGGCTGATCATTTAAAGCTTTTGGCAGAAGCAATGCGATCCATTCATCAATTAAAACCGTCTATTGAGTTGACTCAGTTCAATGATTTCATTCTAAACTATCAAGCGGAATTGAGAGATCTAAGGAATTCTAAAATCCTTAGTCGAGGTTTTGATCTATTCAGGGAATTGAATCAAGATCAACAAAGTTTATGTTTTTGTCATAATGATCTTAATCATACGAATGTTTTGATTTCGAACAGCCTAAAAATTCTAGATTGGGAGTACTCGTCTTTAAATAATCCCTATTTTGACTTGTCTACAGTGATCGAGTTTCATAATTTGAATGAGGGTGAAATTGAAGTATTTTTGTCTCATTATGAGCAAGGATTAGCTCCTATTGATCACAAACTACTGCAGTCTTGGCAACTCATGTCACAATATATTAATATGTTTTGGCTTATGATTTTACAGAAATACGATACAATATCAGACAATGAAAAATCATGGATGAACGATTTAGAAAAACGTTTGTCTTGAAAAAATAGGTTGAGAATTTATGGCTAAAGTAAAAACATTTGATTTCGATACATTGTCCAATCATGCTGGGCAAAGACCGGATAAGGAAACTGGTGCAAGAGCAGTTCCTATTTACCAGAGTGCTTCGTTTGTTTTTAGAGACTCTGATGCCGGTGCAGCCATGTTTAACATTGAGCGTGGCGGTCATGTGTATTCAAGAATCTCCAATCCAACTAATGCGGTCTTAGAAGAGAGGATTTCTGCACTTGAAGGTGGCGTTGGTGCTGTGGCAACATCCAGTGGTCAAGCGGCTGTCTTTAATGCCATTGCTACTCTAGTAGATCAAGGAGGACATATTGTATCCTCGCACGCACTCTATGGTGGAACTCATAATTTAATGGAATATACTTTGCCACGTTTTGGGATCAATACAACGTTTGTAGACCCTAATGATATCGAAGCTTTTCGTAATGCAATCAAACCAGAAACAAGACTGATTTTTGGAGAAACGGTTGCCAATCCAAGAACAGAAGTGCTGGATATTCCAAAAGTAGCTGAGATTGCTCATGAGCATCACATACCCCTAATAGTGGATTCAACAACAACAACTCCTTATTTGATTCGGCCCTTTGATTTAGGTGCTGATATTGTCGTTCATTCAGCCACTAAATTTCTCAGTGGTCATGGCACAGTAATGGCAGGCTTGATTGTTGATGGGGGCACCTTTGATTGGGAATCAACGGATAAGTTTCCTCAAATGACCGAGAAATACGCAGGGTTTCATAACTTGTCTTTTGTTGAGGAATTTGGACCTGCTGCCTATATTGCAAGAGTTAGAAATGAGGCTGCTCGGGATTTTGGAGCCTGTCTAGCTCCTAACTCTTCCTTTTTGGTTCTAAATGGTACCGAAACACTTTCTGTAAGAATGGATAAGCACATTAGTAATACGAAAAAAGTTGTAGCGTATCTGAAAAATCATGAGGTAGTGGAGTGGGTGAGTCATCCTGATCTTGAGGATCATCCAAATCATGAGTTAGCAAAAACTCTTCTACCCAAAGGATCAACAGCCGTTTTCAGTTTTGGCATCAAAGGAGGCAGAAAGGTTGGGCAAATTTTTATTGATCGTTTGGATTTATTTTCCAATCTAGCTAACATTGGTGATTCCAAATCGTTAGTTATTCATCCAGCCAGTACAACACATCAAAGAATGTCAGTAGAAGATCTTGAAGCAGCAGGGATATCCGAAGGTTTGATTCGTTTGTCGATTGGTATTGAATCTGCTGATGACTTAATTGAAGATCTTGAAAAAGGATTTAGAGCAGCTGCTAAGGCTCTCTAGATAAGGATAAATATAGAATTATGTATATCAATATTGAAAATCAAAAAACTTATATTGCGACTGGAAGTAAGGAACATGTAAAAGGTCGAATAGGAATGACTTTTATTCATGGCACAGGAATGGACCATACCGTATGGACATTAGCAGGCAGGCATTTTGCCAGACGAGATTTAAATATTTTAGCAGTTGATTTGCCCGCTCATGGCCACTCTGATGGCGATTTGATTCCATCGATTGAAGGAATGGCAGATTGGGTTATTAAGGCTATGGATGCTGCTGGCCAGGAACAATCTATTATAGTAGGGCACAGTATGGGCTCATTAGTGGCCTTTGATGTAGCAGCCAGATATCCTGATCGAATAACTGCACTTGCGATGGTGGGTACCGCATTACCCATGCCTGTGGGTGAAGTTTTACTTAACAGTGCAAAAGAGGACAGTCCTTTAGCGAAAGATATGATTAATTTTTGGTCACACAGTCAAGCTGGTCATTTGGGTGGATCACAAGTGCCAGGTACTTGGATGATTGGTAAATTAAATAGACTGCTCGAACGGGCAGGTCCAGGAGTTATTCATAATGATCTCTTGGCTTGTGCAGAATATACAAAAGGTATGGAAAGAAGCCAGGATGTAAAAGCTCCCACCTTACTTATTTTAGGAGAGGACGATATGATGACTCCTGTAAAAAATGCAAAAGCATTGGCAGATGCAATCCCTGAATCAAGAACAGTTATTCTTCCAAATTGTGGTCATGCAATTGTCAATGAAGCACCAAATGAAATGTTGGATGCCTTAGTTACTCTAATCTAGTTGACTACCTTTTAGTTATGCCAGTCGTTGCTCACCCAAAGCTTCCTTCGCTTGATAGACCTGAATTAAAAGAAATGCTTCAGGTTGATCATTCATCTAATTCTAATAATTCTTATCAAGAGCTCCATGTGGCTTTATTAAATTTAATGCCCGATGCAGCTTTGCAGGCGACAGAGAGACAATTTATAAGTTTGCTAGGTTCTAGTAATGAGTTTTTGGTTCATGTTTATCCAACTTCTATTGATATTGGATCGAGAGGTCAGGAATACCAAAAGTATATTCAAGATTATTACAATGATATTCAATCAATCTATGGTATGCCAATTGATGGTCTAATCATTTCAGGAGCTAATCCTTCTAAACCCAATATCTCAGAAGAATCTTTTTGGTCTCCTTTGATTGAGGTCATGAATTGGGCCGATCAAGAAGTAAATTCAATCTTATGTTCATGTTTAGCAACCCATGCTTTGATGAAAGCAAAATTTAATATTGATCGTAAAATAAGAGACAGTAAATCTTGGGGTGTTTTTTCTCATAATTTATTAAATACCAATCATGCATTGACCCAAGATTTAACCAATGATTTTGAAGGTCCTCATTCTCATTACTATGATATACCTAGAGAAGAGATTGAAAAAACTGAATTGCAAATATTGGCTGAAAATGATGAGGCAGGTTTTTTCTTAGCTTCTACAGAGAATTCAGATTTAGTTCTTTTTCAAGGCCATCCAGAATACGATAAAAAAAGTTTGTTGAAAGAGTATCAAAGAGAGATTGAGAATTTTGTTAATGGATTAAGGTCCGATTATCCTCCATTACCTACTGAATATTTTTCTAAAGAATCACTACAACTTCTTGATGATATTAAGAAGCGTACAATCGAAACGATGGAGAAACAAGTTATACCTGAGAACGAACTACTGAGTACTATTGAGGCAAATTGGCAAGAGTCTGGAAGAATATTGTATAGAAACTGGTTAAATATTTTGTTCGACAAAAAAGAACGGTCTTAATTCTTTTTTATTTTTTTCCAACTGTCTCTCAGAGTTATAATTCTATTGAAATGTAGGTTTCCATCATCCTCATTCTGAGCAAGAACAAAGTATCCGTTTCTTTCAAATTGAAAGCTATCTCCATAATTAGCTTCATTAATACATTTTTCAATGACAGCATTTTTACAGGTAATTAATGAGTGAGGATTAAGATCTGTTTCTATTTCTGGCTCAGGACTGTTAAACAGTGCTTCAAATAGATTAACTTGAGCAGGCTGATTTTCTTTTGCTGAAACCCAATGGATAGTGCCTTTGACTTTTTTCTCTGATGTTCCAGTTCCACTTTTTGTATCAGGATCATAGCTGCAGTGAACTTCTGTAATATTTCCGGAAGCATCTTTGATAATTTCTTCGCATTTAATGATATAGGCAAAACGAAGCCTCACTTCACCGCCAGGTTTTAATCGAAAGAATTTTGATGGAGGGTCTTCCATAAAGTCAGTCCTCTCAATATAAATTTCTTTACCAAAAGCCATTTCTCTTTTTCCCATATCTGGATTTTTTGGGTGATTTACCGCTTCCAACCATTCCACTTTATTAGAATCGTAGTTTCTAATAACAATTTTCAGTGGGTCAAGAACAGCCATACGTCTATGTGTATTAACATCTAAATCTTCTCTTACGGAATTTTCAAGAAGTGCCATTTGGATTGATTTATCTTTCTTTGTAATGCCAACTCTCTTACAAAAGTCTTTAATTGATGAAGGCGTGTAACCTCTGTTTCTCATCCCAGATATTGTTGGCATTCTTGGATCATCCCAACCATTGACTGTGTTATCAGAGACTAATTTTGCTAATTTTCTTTTACTGGTAATTGTGTGCTCAATATTCAACCTAGAGAACTCGATTTGTCTAGGTTGACTAGGTAATACTAGTTGATCTAAGAACCATTCATAGAGTGGTCTATGGTCTTCAAATTCTAGAGTGCACAATGAATGAGTAATACCCTCAATCGCATCTGAGAGCGTATGAGCAAAATCATACATTGGATATATGCACCATTGATTGCCTGTCCGTTGATGTTCTAAATGAAGTATGCGATAGATGATTGGATCTCTTAGATTCATATTGGGCGAAGACATATCTATTTTTGCTCTTAAGACATTCTCACCATTTTCAAACTCACCGCTTCTCATTCTTTCAAACAGCCCTTCATTTTCACTAATAGAACGCTCTCGATAAGGACTATCAATTCCTGGAGTGCTTAGTGTTCCTCTTGTATTTTTAATGTCATCAGAATGTTGACTGTCGACATATGCTTTGCCATCAGCAATTAATTGCATGGCATATTGATAGAATTCTTCAAAATAATCAGAGGCATAAGTTAAACAATCATCGTAATTAAAGCCCAACCAATCAATGTCTTCTTTTATAGCTCTGACATAGTCTTCTTTTTCTTTAGCAGGATTTGTGTCATCAAATCGTAAATAACACTTCCCATTGTATTCTTTCGCTATGCCAAAATTTAAACAAATAGATTGAGCATGCCCAATATGAAGAAAACCATTGGGTTCAGGCGGAAAACGGGTGCATACCCGAGAATTATTCTTATTTTGTTCTAAATCGGCATCAATAATATGCCTGATAAAGTCTTTACCTTTATTTTTGGAATCAATACTCATGAATTTAGTTGTTTTGTTTCAGCTTCCCAATCATCCACAGTTGTCTTTTTGCAAAAGAGTCTGCCAAATAGCAATCTTCCTATCACTTTAGTTTTTGTAAGCCAGGCAATTTGAGCACCATTTTTGTTATTTTTTAAGGTTTGTTCAACCAGCCAAGGAGTGACAACCTCAACTCTGTCAGCTAGAACGTTGAGAATTTTTTTAGATTTTTCCCAGTTGTCCCCGCTTTCTTTTGATGATCTCACTAATAGATCTGTAGCCACTATACCTGGACTGATCGAACCAATAATAATGGGTGTGTCTTTATATTCATTTGCTGCTGCTGCTGTGAAATATCTCAAAGCTCGCTTGGTAGAGCCATAAACAGATATTCCTTTTTGTAACTGCCCATTACTTCCAAAACCTTCAAACATATAAATCTGCCCAGAGCCTTGTTTCAACATTTCTTTAGCAACTACTTTTGTGCAGAGTATGCTACCAACTAAGTTTGTATTAACTGTAGTAAGAATCTCATCCAATTCAAGATTCTCAATACCCAATCTTGAAGTTGAAACCCCAGCATTATTAATCCAGATGTCTATTTTACCAAAGCGATCAAATCCTTTTTGCCATAGATTTTTGACTGAATCAATATCTTGAACCATGCAAGGAACACCAATTACATTATCTTTCATAATTTGTATTGAATCGAGAGCTTTGGCAACTGAGGAATCACTGGTTCCTGAAATGATTACTTGATGACCTCGGTTTAGAAATTCTTTCGCCATGCCTAATCCAATTCCACGAGAACTTCCAGTAATTACAACTGTCTTCATATTCAACTCCATCAATAATTAATCTTTATTATTCTATTACTTAGATAGGCTTTCTTAAAGTAAAGTTAGCGATAACGACGATAATAGGTAGTATTACTAGTGCACCAACATACAGTGGTGCTGATGCTATGAAATTGGTGTATAGGACTCCCGAGAATGTTGGACCTATAATTCTACCCATGGCTGATGCTGATTGGTATTGTCCTAAAAATTTTCCTCTTTCATAAGGTTTGGCACATTTTGATACTAGGCTTGATAGGCAAGGGTTAAAAATTGCAGCACCAAGGCCATAGAAAAATAAACCCATCCATAATATTGATGTCTCTTTGGAAAGACCAATCAGCATGAGTCCTAAGGCTACAAAAAATGCAGCGATTTGAACAAGTTTTATCTCTCCAGCAATCTTAGTCATAGGACCAATAAGACCTCCTTGAACGACAACACCAATAAAACCAAGCATAAAAAAAACAGTGCCTATGTTTGTTGGACCGTAATCAAAAATACTGTTCGACCATAGAGGGAAAATAGCTTCCATTAATGACATTGCTGTATAGAAGACTAGACCACAAATAAAAAGAGGAAGAATGATCTTCTCAGGAGAAAATGTCCCTTTTTCAAATAAATTTAGAATTGATCCAAATGGTTTTCTATTTTCTATTACTAAACTTTCTTTTAAGAAAAATATGGTAGCTAATATAGCTAACACATTGATTCCTGCTCCTGAAAGAGCGACTAGTATATAATTTGCATTTGCAACATCATTGCCAGCTAAGAAACCTCCAATTGCTGGTCCAGTCATAAAGCCTAGACCAAGTCCGGCACTTACCTTACCAAGACCTGCTGATCGATTTTCATTATCTGTAATATCGGTGACATAGGCAAAAGCAATGGAGATATTTCCAGCCATAAAGCCTGAAAGAATCCGACTTAATATTACAGTCGTGATGGTTGGTGCAAAAGCGAGAATGACATAGGAAACTGCGGATCCAAAGAGAGTTAATATAAGAACTTTTTTTCTGCCTATGGAGTCACTGACCCTTCCCCAAAAAGGAGCTGCAATGAATTGACCAACTGAAAAAAATGCCATACTGAGGGTAATAATTTCTGGGCCGGCACCTAATCTTTCAGCATAAAAAGGAAACAAAGGCAATATAATGCCAAATCCCATTAAACCTATAAAAGTGACTAAAAATATTACAAGCATCTGATCTAACCTTTAAAAAATGAGAAGAAAAGAAAAAGATACCTTAATAAAATCTTCTGAAATATTGTGAAAAGTTGTATTTAAGCAACAAATATCTATCTCTGTAAGATGAACTTTAACATTAATGACTTTTATTGAAAGAAAAATCCAATTAATATATATAACAATAAGATTTACAGTGCTTAATGGTGATTTACTTAAGTGCTAGACCTAATTCAAATACTTAATCTTAATTGAAAATACATGAGGAAAAAATAATGTACAAACATTTCAAAATATATACAGGGATAGCTTTGGCTCTTCTTATATCATTGCCGCTTGAACTGGTGTCTTCACAATCTGTTATCGAAGAGATTACTGTTACAGCTCGTCAAAGAGAGGAATCACTGAGAGAAGTACCTGCTGCAATTACTGTTCTGACAGAAAGTCAAATTCAAAGATCTGGGATCCAGAGAGCAACAGATTTTATTGCGTTAACACCAGGTGTGACTATTGTTGATACCGCTGAAGTTGGTGATACACAGGTTAGTATTAGAGGCTTGAATGGTGCAAGAGATGCTGAAACCAGTTTTGGATTAGTGATTGATGGTATTACTATGACCAATCCGGCAGCACTCAATAGAGAGTATCTAGGCTTGTCTCAAATTGAAGTTCTAAAAGGACCTCAAGGAGCTCTTTATGGACGGAATGCATCAGCGGGTGCAATCATTATCAAAACAGCTAAGCCAGGAGAAGAAAGGGGTGGAGCTATTAAAGCAAGTGTAGGCGATGATTCTACTTATGCAATTACTGCACGTGCAGATATCCCTATGGAAAATCATAATCTAAGTATTATTGCTAATCACAATTCCACCGATGGCTTCAGAGAGAACACATGGCTTAATTGTGATGATTGTGTTGATAACTATGAGTCAACTGATGTCTACGCAAGAATGACTTGGGATACTGATGAGAATACATCATGGGATGCAAAATTGAGATATGGTGAAGTTGATACAACATCCATTGTCTTTAATGCAGTATTTCAGTTGCCAGCATTTGAGGCATTCCTAGGAATTCCTACACTCTATGAAGATGTTAATACTCATAAATTTGATTTTGTGAGTAATTTTCCACATACCAATGATCAAGAATCATTAGAGTTTTCTTTGAAGATGGAAAAAGATTTGGGGTGGGCTAATTTGACTGCTTGGACTTTATATAGTGATATTGAAAATGAATTTGCAGCTGATGGAACCAGTGGTGCTTTTGGATTCTTCTTTGCTGATGCATCGTGTTTGGCATCATTGGATGAAATCGTATCAGCTGGAAAAGGATTTTCATTACCTTCACCGCAATATATTGCTACATCCGATCCAACAGTTCCTAATGGCTTGTTATTAGGACCATACACTCCCACTCGATGTGATGGGACACAGTATCAAAGAAGAAATCAAGATGATTTAAGTTTTGAAGTTAGACTGAATTCTCCAGGTGATCAACCAATTCGATGGAGTATGGGAGCTTATGTCCTTGATGTAAATCGAGAAGTAGGCGTTAACCAAGGAACGGATTTAGGTAATGGCGTTGTAATGGCTATGTATGATCCTAAAGGCGGATTAAATCCAACAGAACAAATGGTTTGGGATGATTTCTCCAATAATGTTCATGCATTCTTTGGATCTGTTGATATTGATATAACAGATACTCTTGAACTTTCTCTTGCTGGTCGTTATGACAAAGAGAAAAGAAAAGTGCATAACTTAGTACCAACCAATGTGACTTCAACTTATATTGATTGTGATGGACCTCCATATACAGGTGGGCCATTGAATACTGGTCTTTGTAGTGCGAGTTCAATTCCTGATCAAGAAAAGACATTTGAACATTTTCAACCTAAGATCAGTTTATCTTGGGCAGTTGATGATAATGCTTCATTTTATGTGAGTTGGGGCGAAGGGTTTAAGAGTGGAGGATTTAATAACTCCGGTGCTCGACAAACTATTGATACCTTTATCAATCCTCTTAATCCAAGCTCACCTATTAATTTAATGGATTCTTATGATAAAGAAGTTAATAGATCCTTAGAAGCAGGCTTTAAAGCTTTGTTGGCTGATAATAGAGTTAGTGTTGATTTATCAGTTTATAAAACAAATGCCAAGAATCTTCAATTCTTTGAATTCATAGTAGGGCCTTTTGGTCTTTTAAGAATTGTTGAGAATATTGATGAATCAGAATTGTCTGGTGGAGAAATAGCTGTCACAGCCATTATCAATGATAATATCAGTGTCTATGCATCAGCAGCTGCGGTTGATAGTGAGGTTCTTAAGAATTCAGTTAGAACGGATAGTGTTGGTAATAATGTACCTTACCATGCTGATTACACCTTTAATTCAGGACTTTCTCTAGATTACCCAATGTCCAATGGTATGAATTTCTTTGCACAGCTTGATTACGCTGTTGTTGGACCAACATGGTTTCATTTGATGCAAACTAAAAATACCAGAAATACCTTATTTGGGGTTCCTATGGCTTATGATAAAACAGATCGTGCAAGATACGATACGGTTAATCTAAGATTGGGAATAGAGCGTGATAATATGACTATTGTTGCTTTTGCTAAAAACCTAACTGATGAAGATTATTTAGCCGAGGTAATTCCTGCTCCTGAGTTTGGTGGTGTGTTTGCACATCCTGGACCTCAAAGAAGATTAGGACTAGAGATTACTTATCAATTCTAATTTGGTAGTTTGAATAAATTAAAAGCCCCTTAATAGGGGCTTTTTTTTAATAAGGTCTTTTAAGATAATGACCTTTGGGTTCTCCCAGAACTTGACCTTCGTCATAGATTCTATTGCCTCTTAGGAAGGTTGTAGTCACTTTTGCATTCAATTCTTGTCCTTCAAAAGGGGTATAACCTTGACCTGATTCAGATTCTTCAGCTCTAATCGTCCAAGTTTGATTTGGATCAACTAAGACTAAATCAGCATCCAAACCTATTTCAATATCACCTTTACTAGGAAGCCCATATCTTCTAGCTGGTTTTAAACTGGTTAATTCAGCCATTTTATTCAATGATAAGCCTCTTTTAGAGCCTTCGCTTACCAGTGCTGATAATAAGTATTCCGTTCCTCCAAAACCTGATTTTGCCAACCAAATATCATCAGCATTATCGTTATCAACTTTGTCTTCATGTTTGCAACATGCGTGGTCACTAACAATCCAATCTATATCACCATTTAGAACGCTTTCCCATAGAAATTCCACATCTTCTCTTGGTCTTATCGGAGGATTAACTTTTGCTAAATTGCCTGTTTCTGCATCGACATCTAGTATTAAATGACCAATTGTTACTTCCCTTCTAAAATTAATATGAGGAAAGACAGCTTGCATTTGCATAGCTGCATCTACCGCTTTCTTCGAAGAAAGGTGTAGTAAATTAACATTCGGTAGTTGTGTTTCATTAGCAAGATAGGATGCTATGAAAATAGCTAAACCTTCTGAATGTGGAGGTCTTGAAGCACTGTAGGCATGCAGTCCTTCCAATTTATTCTCTTCTTGTACTAATTTCTGATACGCAGCCATTATTTCAGCAGTTTCACAATGAAGACTTAAACTAATATCATCTTTCTTGTCAGGATACATTTCAATGGCTTTTTGTATCCCTCTCATTACAAATTCAAAATGAGCAATATCGTATTTCTCATTTTCATCAATCATTAAGAATTCATGTTGACTGGAAGATGCACCATGCAAACCATGTCCACCATAAAACATGAAAATTTTAAAAGAAGTAATACCAAATTCATCGATGATATTGGGTATTTCATCAATGTGTGATCGATCCATTGGTGCTATATGATAGGCATAATCAACAAAGAAATTATTTTCTGATAACTCCAAGACTTCAGGAAGAAAATCTTTATAAGGTCCACCCTTGTTTAAATAATAACCACCGGTTCTCATATAATTAAGACTCGAGGTAACGCCGCCCATTGCAGCAGCTCTGCTTTCAATGATGGCATCTTCATTTAAAGGATTATATATGCCAGTGTGCATATGAGCATCAACCAATCCTGGAAAAGCTAGTTTATTTTGACCATCGTAAGTATTTTTAGCTTCATTTGAGTCGATATTAGGTTTAATTTCTTTAAACAGACCATCCTTAATAGCGATATCAGATACTTCTACTTCATCGGAGCTGGGTTTGACTACTCGAATATTTTTTATAAGTAGATCATATTTTTTTTCTTCACTCATTGAACTTCCTTTTAATATTATATTATTTCATCGAATCCCAATGCACCTGGATTGATGAGGTTTTTGGGATCCAATTGTTTTTTTAATGTACAGAGAAAATTTCTTGTTTCTTTTGTTCTTGTTTTTAGATATGGATAATCCTTTCCTATCTGAAAATGAATAGCGCCGTTATTGATACACATATCCTCTATTCTTTGTTTAATTTCATAAACCAATTCCATGCCTTGAGGATTTGGCTCATGAACAGGCACATCATCTAAGTTTAGCGGGTAGACATTTTTATGATAAATAGTTTGCTCATCTTTCCATAAAAAAGTCGGTTCATATAAGAATGCATTACTGTCTATAAATGAGAACATTCGATTCATTGCAACACCATGTTCTTTCATTCTATCTTTGTATTCCAACATTAAGGATTCAAAATCATTATCGTGTTTTAGTACTTTTGAGAAAGGCAAAACACCATGTGTAGGTTTCCATCTTTCACCATTAGGACCAAGTATAGGGGTAAGCTCCATAAAAGGGTTAGCATGGAGATAAACAGGAATAGAATTGGCTACTTCCTTCCCGTATTTTTGAGCAATTCTTCTTGCTTCAGCTATTTTAATTTTAGCTTCCTTATTATTGATGCCCTCAGTTGTAAAATGTCCAGAGAATGCGGCATGCTTTAGAAAACCTCTGCCAGCAAAACCCATTTTTACTATTTGTAATAAACCATCAATTGGATTTTTAGAGGAGAGAAAAACGGATTTTGCGGCCATTAATGGGTTTGCATTTTCCATTTCCATGATGGCTGTTTTTTGTTTTCTAGGGTCAAGTCCGTGGTTATCAGATACTATTCCAATTTTTGATATATCTCTCATTGCTAGAAATAAATTTTTAAAATCTGGGAAACCAAATGAGATTGCTGCAAAGCCAGAAGGCTTCTTTTTTAGCTTTAAAGTAATTTTTGTTTTTATACCCAAAGCACCTGAGTCGCCAAGGAATAGACCACCAGTATCGGGTCCATAATGTCTGAAGAATCTTGAGCTATTATCATTGTCTCCTTGGGAGCCAGTTTCAATGACTTCTCCATTCCCAATGATCACTTGAAGACTTGAAAGCGAATCTGCTGATACTGCATTATTTGTTCCATGACTCAGCGCATGATATGACATAGAGCCAGCAATCGTTGCTACTCTTCCTGAAAATGGTCCCCAGAAAGGAGTTCTCAGGCCTAAGGGGTTTAGTGCTTCATATAGCTCAAGCCAAGTGACACCAGGCTCAACTGTAACAAACATATCTTCTTCATTGATTTCAATTTTTTTAAGGTTCTGACTATCAACAATAATCGTATTATTATTGATAGGAAGATAACCACCCGTGTAAGAAGCTCCTCCACCTCTTACGATAATGGAGACATCATTTGCAATGCAGGTTTTAACAACTTTTATAAGTTCATTGGAGTCATTTGGTCTGACTACTGCGAGTGGTTTTTCTATAGATGATACAAAGACATCAGTAGAGTAAAAAGATAGTGTATGTTCATCTTGAATAAAATTATCTTTACCAACGATGTCAGAAATTTGGTTGAATGCAATTTCAACTGAACTCATTTTTTTCCTTATTAATATTTTTTTCAAAGGAATGATTATATCCTTTGGATAAGTTGCATGTTAAATTATTTGAAAATTTTTTTTACAAGAATCAAAGATGAAAACAAAAAAAATAAAAGGTTATGTTGAATGTAAATATGGACAAATACATTTTCAATCCTATGGCAGTGGACAGCCATTAGTCCTATGTCATCAGTCTCCAAGTTCCTTGGAGATGTTTGCTCCAGCTTATTCTTTATTAGAAAACAATGGTATTCAAGCTATTGGAATTGATACTCCAGGTTATGGACAATCCGATGAACCAGATACTCAACCATCCATCAAAGATTATGCTGAATGTATTGCTGAAGTAATAAACCATCTTGGGTGCGAGCCTGTAAGTATCTTGGGTCATCATACGGGTGCATGTATTGCAGCTGAGTTGTCTCTTTTAAGGCCTGATCTTATTTCCAGAGTCATACTCAATGGTCCACCAGTAATGACCACTCAAGAAAAAAATCAAATTATGAATGCTATAAAAAATGCGCCTAAAGTTATTCCAAAAAAAGATGGCAGTCATTTGAAAAATTTATGGGAAAAAAGAATAAGCTTTACTCCTGGTTGGACAGACATAAATGCCATGCATAATGGAGTCATTCAAATGCTTAGAGCAGGAGCGAATGATCATTTTGGATTCATAGCCGCTTTTGAATATGATTTGGAGAATGCAATAACAAAAATTAAACAACCAACGATGATATTAACAAACACAGGGGATGACATTTACTTCGCTGCAATAAGGGCAAAAGAGCTCAGATCTGATTTTGTTTTCACCGCTTTAATTGATGGTACTCACGATATTGTGGATGAGCAAACAAATGAATGGGTTGATTCAATTGTGGATTTTATAAAAAAAATGTAAAAAAAGGTTATACATTTGTGTAGAAACCTATAAGATGCCACTTGTAAATTTTAATTAGGAGTTATTACATTGAATATCTACGTTGGAAATATAGCTTGGTCCATGACAGAAGATGACCTAGAAGCACTTTTTGCAGAACACGGAACTGTTGTATCAGCAAATATAATCACAGACAAATATTCTGGTCGATCTAGAGGATTTGGATTTGTAGAAATGGAAGATGATGCTGCTGCAGAAGCAGCTATTGAGGCACTTAACGATTCTGAGCAATCAGGAAGAGCGCTTAAAGTGAATCAAGCAAAACCAAGAGAAGACAGAAGCTAAATCTAGCTTTTTTTTTATTCTTTTTTTCATGATTGAAGTGTAGTGCCTTTCTGGCATTACACTTCAACTTCGATATCTATAAGGCTATAATTAGGTCTATATTGAAGAATAATTTATGAAAAGATTCAAATACCCCCCGTTTCTAGTCCTTTTTGGTCTTATTGTCCAAAGCTTATTAAGTGCTTACTTTCCTTTATACATTTTTGACTATTTTCCTCTCATTCTAAGCATTGCTTTTATCTTCATAGGGTTGTGTTCAATTGTTTTTCTTCTTGATGTTTTTAAGAAAAAAGAAACAGCAATACTCCCAGATGGTGATCCTGAGGTATTGCTCACTCAAGGTCCTTATAGTTTTTCAAGAAACCCAATTTATCTTTCTATGACTGTAATTTTGATTGGCTCTTCTATGCTATATAACTGCTTGTCTGTTTTTATAATTCCGATTTTATTTGCAGTGTTAGTTAAAATAATATGGATTGATTACGAAGAAGCCAAACTGAAGAAGATCTTTGGAGAGGAATACCTCAATTATAAAAAGAAAACTAGAAGGTGGATCTAAATGATCTTATATCAATTGAAAAAATTATTTAAACACAGCTATCTATTTTTACTAATTTCTTGCGAAGGGCAAACACCTGAAGAATTCAATCAAAACTTTCAAACTAAATTCAATGATTGTGTAGAAAGAGCTAAAAACAGATGTGACAATCTCGATGAGAGTGAATGCTTAGTATTTGCTGAAACCAGATGCGAAACATTTCTGGGAACAAGTGAGAACCCAATCGTTAAATGAGTTCATAGTTATGAGACTTGTAAGGGTCAGAATTAATCTTATTAATTGATCTTTTAAATAATTGGCTTAATATTCTTATTAACTAAAACAGTATAGAGGTAATTATGGAAAGTGCAGCTGCTAACTCGACTTCAATTTCATGGAAATGCAAGCATACTTGGAAAAGAGCATCTATCAACACATTGTGGTGCCTTCTTGGTTGCTCCATTGGTGACTTTGGTACGATCTACTTCTTTCAAATAACGGGTAACCCATGGGAATTTTCAGTTTTCCTAATTATGAGTCTTGCGATAATGAACGGATTAATTACTTCGATAATGTTGGAGACATTTATTCTTTCTCGACAGATGATCTTAAAAGAAGCGTTTAAAGTAGCCATCGGGATGTCTCTTATTTCAATGATCTCTATGGAAGTTGCCATGAATATCGTTGATGTCTTACTAACGGGTGGTGCAATGCTTACTTGGTGGGTGATTCCAATAATGTTATTGGCAGGCTTTATTACACCTTTACCTTATAACTACTTTCGGTTGAAAAAATATGGAAAAGCTTGTCATTGATTTGATGTTTTTTAGTTAATTTTCCAGCTTCTTGCCCAATATATAAATGGGGTATCAAATGCGGCTATTGCTACTTTAAAAATCATTTTTGCTAAGCCCAATTGAATGGCTGTATTGAAATCAACCACGCCCCACCAAACAACTAAGGAGTAGATAGAAGTGTCAATGGTTTGTGAAGCTATGGTGGAGAGATTATTTCTTAACCATAGATGTTTTCCATTAGTCCAGGTTTTAATTCTGTGAAAACACCACACATCAAAACGCTGACTAATAAAATAAGCTAAAAGTGAACCAAAAATAAACCGAGGTGTGAAATCTAGAATTCTAACAAACGATTGATGAACTTCTGTTGAAAAGGTTTGATTGCCTTGAGTGGATGGTAAGAACAGAAGTGAGATGCTAAGCATGACCAAAATAATAATGCTTATACTAAATCCCATCATTACAGCATTATCCGCTGCCTTTTTGCCGAATTTTTCACTTAATAAATCTGTTGCAAAGAAAATACTAGAATAAAAAATTACTCCTAAACTGGTTTGCATACCTAGAATAACTGTTAATTTTGGGCCTTGTAAATTAGCTAATAAAATAGATAAGACAATACAAGCTAAAAGACCTTTTTGCCCAAAAAACCTATACATTAATATAGTAAAGCTAAGATCAAGAATTAGAGTAATTCCATAGAGTAGATCTTGGTGGTTTGTGAAATAAAGCTGTATGTAATCTGGGAACATAATTTTTTTTGACTAATAATTTAATATAAATTAATTTGGTTCTCTGACTTTATACAATCATCTAATAAATTGAAGATAAATTAAAGATAGAATATTTTGATACAAAAACATAATTAACTAAATGATCACAATTGGATATATCTTTATAGCATTTCTAGCTGCAGCATGCTTAGTTTATGTTGCAAATGCCTACTTAAAGCAACCCAATAACATACTTCTTTTAATACTTTGTCCAACCTCATTACTCTGGTTTGATTCCTTTGTGATCGCGATGGGACAATTTGTGGGTGAAGGCAATCTCCTTTTAGGTGCAACATATATTCGCTACTCAGCGCATTGGTTGATGTTGCCACTACTTTTTATAGCATCAGGAATGATTTTGAGAGGGGCGGGTTTTAAATTTGCATCAAATAAATACATTATGGGTCTATTTTATTTTTTGACCCTGTTTTTTATTATTGAAGACTTTAGGCATATTTTTATTGTAGATTTTTATCCTGCTTGTTATGGCGATACTCTCAGATATGCAACAAAGGTTCCAACCGGGCAAGCATGTACTACAGGAATGGAAGGCATGGGTATGGGTACATCTCCAGCAGCAGCGATACTCTTGACAGTTATACTTCTGTTATCAGGAATAGCAATATGGATAAAACATAAATGGCCTTGGCTTGCTGTAGGTTGTTCAATTATGTTGCTTGCAGCTCAACCAACGTCAATTGGTCCTATACTTAGCAATGCCGGTGAGCCAATTTTTACTTTTGCAGTTACACTTGCAGCTATCAAATTTGGAAATAAAAATGAAGAACGAATAGCTTCTAATTCTTGAATAATTGAAGTCAAAGATTGATCGCTTCTCCGATATTAAGTGGCACTATCTCTATCTCTTGATCTTTATTAATTGCCTCCAAACCTTCTGGAATAATTGCCCAAGAATTTGCTTCCCTGAAAGGGTTCAGTTTGAAGGATTCTTGTCCTTCTAAAATTATGACCTCTAACTTACCTTGATCATTTACTGTTGTTTTTGCTTTAGCAAAAAAACAGAACTTTCTTGATTTTTTAAATTCCAATTGATTTACTGCAACTAGATAGTTTTCTTTTGCCTGTCCTTGCATTAATCGTATGGCATTGTTGACAAAAAAACGAAAGCCGACTGCTACTGATACTGGGTTTCCAGGTAAACCAAAGAGAATTTTTCCATCTGGTAATTTTGCCATTAATATTGGCTTTCCAGGTCTGATCCAGACTTTATGGAATAATATTTCTGCACCCATATCAAGTAATACAGATGGCACAAAGTCAGCTTTTCCAGCAGAGACACCACCACTTGTAATAATAATGTCTGATCCAGAATCTATACATTTTTTGATTTTATTTTTGATTTCACAAGGGTCATCTTTTGCATGGAGCTGATTGGTGCATTGTAGCCCTAATCTTTTGACGCAAGCTTCAATATAAGGCCCATTAGTATTGGGTATGCTTGATTCATTATTCCCATCTAATTCACTTCCAGTTGCAATAATGCCAATCTTAGGTGATTGGAATATTTGCACCTTATCAATACCATTCATCAATATTGCCATCAAGTTATATGGGTTGATGGAACTTCCTTTTTCTAAAATAATATCCCCAGGTAAGAAATCTTCTCCAGCTAGGCGAACATTTCTATCTTTTTTTATTTCTTCGTCAAGAATTAGAAATCTCTTATTATTCTCAGTAATAATTTTGGCTTGCTCTATGGGAATGACCGCATCAAAACTTTTGGGCATCAATGCTCCTGTCATGATTTCAAAACTAACATCATTTTCATCCGAAGCAATAAATTTATCTCCAGCGTAGATAGTATTTTTAATTTCAAAGCGTTTAGGATTATCTTTTGTTATCTCAATTGTTTCTTTGGTTTGAATTGCTACACCATCCATTGCAGAGTTAGAGAGAGCAGGCACAGGCGATTTGGATACTAAGGTTTTTGCATTAATGCCAAAAGCCTGTTTAACATCAGTATCTTTTACTGCTAGCGAAGTCACATTTTTTTCTATAATATTTAATGCTTCTTTATAATTGATCATGATTTATATATATTTTATTTGGAGTCTAAGCTTATTGTGCATTGTTTTAATGAGGGATGGAAAAATTTTTAAATTTAAAGCATAAGACCTTTTTAAGATAGAATTAATTAATAATTAGGTAACCGTATTGACTAAGATTAATAGAAGAAATTTCTTACAAGGCTCAGCAGCAGCTGGACTTAGTCTTGGATTGCAATATGGATCTATGGAAAAAACATTTTCAAGCGAAACTTATCGCGGTTTCGAGGATCTCTATAGAAAAAAATGGACTTGGGATAGAGTTGTAAGAGGAACGCACGGTACTAACTGTGCTGGCACTTGTGCCTTTAACGTATATATTAAGAATGGTGTTGTTTGGCGAGAAGAGCAACAAGGACAATATGAACAATTGGGAGATGTTCCTGACTTTGGACCCAGAGGTTGTCAAAAAGGTATGCGTCATCATAAATATATGTATGGCAAGCAACGCATACTTTATCCATTAAAAAGAACTGGTAAAAGAGGTGAAGGTAAGTGGGAAAGGATTAGTTGGGAACAGGCTACCACAGAGATTGCAGATAAGTTTCTTGATTACGCAATAGAATATAATCCTGAATGTATTTCTTATGGAAGCGGTACACAGATGTCTGTGAAAATGGCTTCCTTTTCTTCACATTTACGATTTGGCAATATTACGGGTGTTACTGTTCCTGAATTCTTTTCAGGTGTTGGAGATCTTCCCACCGGTTCATATATGACCTTAGGCCAAGTCTACACAGGCGATACATTTGCTTCTGTGTATAAAGCAAAATGTGTTTTAGTCTGGATGAGTAATCCAGCTGTGACACGAATACCTGATGCACACTTCTTTTGGGAGGCTCGTTATAATGGTACCCAGGTCATTTCAATTTCTCCTGAATTTACTCCTACAGCAATGCATTCCAGTATGTGGCTCAACCCGAAACCAGGGACAGATGCAGCCCTAGCTATGTCAATGGTCGGTGTGATGATCGATGAGAAACTCTATCAATCAGATTATATAAAAGAGCAAACTGATTTACCGCTTTTAGTAAGAACTGATACAAAAGAATTTTTAAGAAGAGAAGATCTATCACTCTATGGTTTACTGGCTGTTGATGATAATGTTTATTATATGTGGGATGAGGAGACAGATGCCATTGTACAGGCACCTGGGACAGGGAGAGCTGATAAACCTATGGGGAGAGATAGGCGTAAGCATGGAACATTAGATCTTGGAAACATAAAGCCAATTTTAGAAGGAAGATGGAAGATTAAAACATTGGATGGTGAAGTTGAAATCACCACAGTTTTCGAATTATTAAAAGAAGAATGCAAACAGTATACACCTGAAAAATCTTCCGAGATCACTGGGGTTAATCCTGGCGTCATCAAAAAAACAGCTCGAGTTTTTGCAGATGCTCAACCAGCCATGATTTATGCAGGCTATGCTTCATGTAAATGGCTTCATGGTGATCTCTTACAAAGAGCAATGCTATTAATGTTAGCTCTAAGTGGAAGTACGGGTAAAGAAGGTGGCGGGCTACAAATAGCAAATGCACCCGTTTCTAGAGGAATAAATCAATTTGGTTTTTCTGATATTGGTCCTGCACTTCGACTAATTTCTGCTACCACATGGGATTATGATCACGGGAATATGAAGCAGTTGAATGAGAAGATATACGGAAAGGATCTTGCTGAAACATTCGATCAATATTATAAAAAAAGTATCAGCGAAGATTGGTTCCCAGATTACAGCCAAAATGGCTATAAAATGGGAATATTTGCTGGAAACAATGGAGCCAACTGGAGAGCTACTGGAAGTCATTGGAGAAAAAATGCTTTGGAATCCCTTGAGGTTATTGTTTCGTTGGCACCCGACATGGGAATAACAGCACTTACCTCAGATTATGTTTTGCCAATAGCTCATCACTACGAAAGAAATGATTTAATGTTGCAATCAAGAGTGCCTTACTTGCAGGTCCTTAATGAAGCAGTGAGACCACTCGGTGAATCTGTAGATGACTGGGAAGCAAACAGGAGACTGGCTGAAGCTATCAGCATTAGAGCTAAAGAAAGAGGTATAAGGCCAATTAGAGATGTGGTTGATGGAAGGACGGTTAGAAGAGATTACACCAAGACGCTAGAGTTATATACAATGAATGGAAGACTTAAAAATTCAACCGATGTTGCTCAATTTATCATCAATACTAGTCATGGACTTCCAAAAATTTCATTTGAAGAGTTATCCGAAAAAGGTATTGTTAGAGTGGATGGTTCGGATAACACAATGTGGGATAATGAGGACTCACCTTACCATACTGAAGTAGCAAAGAGTGTTAGAGACAAACATCCCTATGAAACATTTACAGGCAGGCAACAGTTTTATATTGATCACGAATGGTTTATTGAATTTGAAGAGACGTTACCAACCTATAAGGAGCCTCTTGAAATCAAAGATTTTCCTATGAGAATGATGATGGGACATGCACGTCATGGTATCCATAGTATGTGGAGGGATGACTCTTTACTTTTAAGTTTGCAGCGAGGCGAACCTGATATTTATATTAATCCAGATGATGCAAAAGCAAGAGATGTTCTTGATGGAGACATGGTGAGAGTATTTAATATAGCAGGTGAATTTTTTGCTATGGCGCATGTCAGTTCATCGATCCAGCCTGGTATGCTCTTTATGTACCATGGATGGGATCCTAAATTATTTCAAAATGGGAAAAATTTTGGTGAAGTTATTCCAACTGGGGGATTGATTAAGCCCACTTCAATGGCCGGAGATTATGGGCATTTAGGTTATCAACCACTTGCATTCGCACCCAATCAAACTTATAAAGATTTTACTTGTGATTTTGAAAAATCAGCATGAATGATTTATCGACAGCAATCAATTACGAAAGAGTATGCGATCAATCTTTAAGAAAAGTAGAAGAAACCGCTAAACCCAGAAGTAATCTATATACTTATTTTTCTCTTTTGTTGGGTTCACCTCATGAATTAGTATTAGAATCTAAGATAAAATTCAATGACTCAATTTTGAAAGGGTTGCCGTATACTTTTGAAATCAGTGACTTAATTAAGGAATATAGTGAGACTGAAATCATTGATTTGAAGCGTCAGTATAGTGCTTTATTTGAAGTAGGCGATGAAGGGCCTCCAGCGCCAATCAGAGAAGATCTATTTCTATCACAACCAGCAAAATTAAGAGAAGATTTGGTGCGTTTTTATGATTATTTTGGATACACTTTAAACGATGAGTTTCAATGGCAGATGGACCATCTGTCGATTGAGATTGAATTCATGCATTTTCTTATTTTTCAAGAACTAGAGTCAAACGATAATAAATTATCATTCCAGCTTGGCCAGTTAGATTTTTCAGAGAAGCATCTAGTGAATTGGATACCTGACTTGTCTGCTACAATTAATCGTCTAGGCAGTGGTGATATCTATTCTAAAATTGTTGTAGAATTAAACAACTTTCTTTTAATCGATAATAATTGGCAAAAAGAAACAATTAATAGTATTCATAAAACGGGGAGTTAAGTATGGGTCAAGTTGCAATGGTGATTGATTTAAATAAGTGTATAGGTTGCCAAACCTGCACTACTGCTTGCAAGTCTTTATGGACAGATGAACCTGGTCAAGAATATATGCTCTGGAATAATGTTGAAACTAAGCCTGGTCCTGGGTATCCACGTTATTGGGAAGAAGGAGGAGGAGGTTGGGATGAACAAGGCAATCTCAATCGAGATGGTCTGATGCCTAAGAAGGAAGATCATGGTGGAGAAGTTCCTTTGAATCATGATGAAGTGTATTTCAAGGGCCTTGAGGTAAGATTGCAACAAGAAGAGCCCATGGCTAAAGGTAAGGGTGCAAATTGGGATGAAGATACAAGTTCAGGAGATTACCCTAATAATTACCATTTCTATTTACCAAGAATGTGTAATCATTGTACTAAGCCAGCATGTCTAGAAGCTTGTCCTGTAAGAGCTATTTATAAAAGAGAAGAAGATGGGGTTGTGCTTATTGATCAGGATAAATGTCAAGGCATTAGAGAATGCAATAAAGCATGTCCTTACGACAAAATATACTTTAATTATGTCACTGGAAAATCTCAGAAATGCATTTTTTGTTTTCCTAGATTGGAAGAAGGAGTCGCACCAGCGTGTGCAAGACAGTGTCCAGGAAGATTAAGATTTGTTGGTTATCTTGAAGATGAAAATGGACCAATCAATGAATTAGTTTATCAATGGAAGGTTGCTCTGCCTTTACATCCAGAATATGGAACCGATCCTAATGTTTTTTATGTACCTCCAATGTTGCCTCCAACGTTTGATGAAAAAGGTGAATTTGCTGATGAGCCTCGAGTTCCAACGGAATATCTTAGAAGTCTTTTCGGAGAAAATGTTGATGAAGCATTGATTACGATGCAGTATGAGATGGAGAAAAAACAAGAAGGTAAAGAATCTAGATTAATGGATATCTTAATAGCAAAAGAATGGAAATCATTGTTCAGCATTCCTGATGTGAAGATTTATTAATTAGTGAATAACTCTTAAGGAAACTTCAAATGGAGCTTTCAAAAGGCCGAATTTTTTTAATTATGACATCGCTGGTCTTGTCTTCAGTAATGGCAAGTCTAGACTCGAGTTTTACTCCCATTGCCATCCCAGACATGATCGATAAACTTGACTCAAGCACCAGTGAGGTGGTTTGGGTTGCCCTGGGATACTTAATTGCTGCAAGTGGACCAATGTTACTAGCTGCAAAAATGGCAGATGGTATTGGCCATGCAAGATTTTTCCAGATAGGTACATTGATTTATAGTCTTGCAATGATTGCATGTGCCTGGGCTCCTGATGCAAACACACTTATTGCAATCCGCTTTATCCAAGGTTTTGGTATGGCCTTATTTTTACCCACTACATTTGCAATTGCTACTGCCATGTATGGGCCAGAGAAAAGAGGAAGCGCACTTGGAATTCTTCAAGCAGCCAATGCAGTTGGCTTTGTTATGGGACCTGTTTTTGCTGGCTGGTTAATTGATGCTTATGATTGGACAGCAATATTCTGGTCTCGCATACCTTTCGCTATTCTGGCTATTTTATTGGCTTTTTTTGCCCTTGGTTTTAAGCATCCTTTTCAGTTCTCTGAAAGAAAGAAGACATACGATTATCTTGGAGCAGTTTATTTAACGGTTGCATTATTTGGCATACTTTATGGATGTAATAAATTGCCAGTAGAGGATAATCATCTAGATCTTTCAACTTGGATTATATTTGCACTTGGTTTTATTTTTTTTGTTTTCTTTATCAAACAGGAAAGCAAGCATAGTGATCCATTAATTGATCTGACTCTTTTTTCAAATAGTAATGATTTTTCAAAAGCTTCAATAGCTTTTGCCTCTGTTTTTGCTAGTTTTCCTGTCTACCTTTTTATACTCCCAATTATTATGATTAGTGGTCTAGAGATGAAAGCTTGGGATGCAGGCCTTGCTTTAGGCTTGGCAGCTTTAGCAACTTTGCTAATTAGTCCAGTTGCTGGAAATCAGTCTGATAAAATTGGACCTGGTAAATTATGTATGATGGGTGCTTTAATTACTGCTATCGGCTATCTTTGTCTTTTTCTAGTATCAGCTGATTCAACGGTGTTTTCAATATTGCCAGCTATGGCATTAATTGGAGCTGGAACAGGTTTATTCTTTTCTCCTAATAATAATTTAATGTTATCGAGCGCTCCTCCAGAAAGGGCAGGAATGGTGTCCGGACTTTTTGGTGTTCTAAGACAATCAGGTTATGCTCTAGGCTTTGCTATTACTGCCAGTCTTTTTACTGCTATTCAAAATTATTTTGATCTTCAATGGGCTTATTCTTCAATAGATCCCATGTCTCAAAGCTCAGCGTTAAGCATTACTGATATCTATCATCAAGGCAGTCAATGGTCTCCTGAAATGCTTGTTTTTATTTTGCATATTGGGGTTTTATTGTGCACAAGTATACTTATTATTACATTCATTAATTCACTACCGAAAATTCAACTCAATATTGCTAAACATTCTCTTATAGTTGCTTCTTCACTGCTTATTGCTTTTCTATCCATCGCTGTATTTAGTTTAAATGCACCTGGCTATCTTAAGAAAGATGACCTCTCAGCAAATCTTACTAATAATGATAAAAATCCAATCAGTCCTTTTGGAATGTCATCCAGATCATTCAAAATTATCACCACTGCCAATGCTGAAAAAAATGATCAAACTGACAACAATACAAGCAATGTTAATTATGACAGTCGATGTGTTTTTTGTCATGGTTCTAATTTGGAGGGTATACCCGGTTTAGGAGTCTCTATCAAAGACTCTATGTTTCTAAAGAAAATGAATGTAGATGAAATTATAATTTTTTTAAAAGAAGGGCGAATGTCTAATTCTACTGATAGCATATCTGGCGGCGTAATGCCTGGTTTTTCATGGTTGCCTGATGAAGAGATTAAAGACATTGCAGTTTTTATAAAATCGGCTAGCAGTAACTCTGAATGAGCCTTATTTCTGTTGAGAATAAACCCAGTGCATTATCGGCATGGTATGCAGTCATCGTATTGCTATTTGCCTACGTTTTATCGTTTGTAGATAGAATAATTATGAGTCTTCTTGTGATTCCTATTCAAAAAGATTTAGATATTTCAGATACTCAGATGGGACTTCTTATGGGCCTTGCTTTTGCAATATTTTATACTGTAGTAGGTATACCAATAGCTAGATTATCTGATGTAAAAAGTAGGAAAATTATTGTCTCTATAGGTATTTTTCTATGGAGTATTATGACAGCTGTTTGCGGGCTTGCTAGAAGCTTTTTGGAGTTATTTTTAGCAAGAATAGGAGTTGGTGTGGGTGAAGCAACACTCTCACCGGCGGCTTATTCTATGATTGCTGACTATTTTCCTGAAAATAAGTTAGGCAAAGCCATTGCCGTTTATCAGTCTGGAGCACTCTTTGGTAGCGGTATTGCCTTTATTATTGGAGGAGCGATTGTTGGTTTGATTGTCAATTCCAGTGCTACATCATTGCCTTTCTTAGGAGAGCTTCAACCTTGGCAATTGGCATTCATTATAGTAGGACTTCCTGGTGTTTTAATGGCTCTTGTAATGTTAAGTGTGAAGGAGCCCAAAAGAACAGGAATTAAAAAGGATCTTGGGACATCGGTTACTATAAAAGATGCAGTCAGATATATGGTTAAAAATTCGAAAGTGTATCTTTCAGTTTTTATAGGATTCAGTATGCTTGCAATTCCTATTACGACTATTTTTACTTGGTATCCAACTTATCTACAAAGAATTCATGATCTTACAATAGGCGAGAGTGGAAAAATACTAGGATTAATTCTATTTTTTCTTTCAAGTTCAGGAGTCTTTTTTGGTGGTTGGTTAGTTGATTTTTTAAAACGAAGAAATTATCAAGATAGTTTTTTTCGAGTGGGTTTGATTGCAGCAATCACTCCAGTACCGTTTACTCTTTTTGTGTCATCAATGTCAGATATAGATGCTACGATAATCCTATTGTGCCCATTTATTTTCCTTGCCAGTATGCCTCTTGCTATTGGTCCAATTGTACTTCAAATTATTTCACCTAATCAATTGAGAGCACAAACAGGTGCAATTTATATGTTATTTATGAATTTATTGACAGCAGCTATTGCTACTTCAGGGATTGGTTTTATTACCGATTATATTTTTGAAAATCCTTTAGATGTGGGGCAGTCTATTATGATTGTTAATATTGTTTCTGCCCCTGTTGCTTTTTTGGCTCTATCTTATGGTTTATTTCATTACAACAAAACATTAACAAAAGAGTAAATATCTACTATGATTAATGGCTAGCCTTTAAAGAAATTGAGCGGGCTTAATAATAACGAAAGAGGAGATTTTGAATATGTCAGATGAATCAACACAAGAAAACTATGCTGGTGTTTGGGACACAGGTCTAGGTTTTGGGAAAAAGTCAGCACTTATTGTTATAGATCTATTGCAAGGTTATACGACCGAGGGTTCTGCATTGTATGCACCAGGAGTCATCGATTGTGTAGCACAGATGCCAGACATATTAGCTTTAGCAAGATCTAAAGAGGTTCCAGTCATACATACAAGAGTTTTGTATACACCACCTGATTATCCAGAAGGCGGTATTTGGATTAAAAAAGCCCCTGTACTCAAAGATCTTGTTTTGGGTAATCCTTATGCAGAGTTTTGTGAAGGCGTCGAACCTGCTGAAGGTGAACTAGTAATTGTTAAGCAATATGCCAGTGCCTTTTTTGGAACTTCATTGGTTGCAACACTAAATGGATTAGATGTTGACACACTTATTATTACAGGCTGCACAACTTCTGGTTGCATTAGAGCTACAGCTGTTGATTGCGTTCAACATGGATTTAGACCCATTTGTGTAAGAGAGTGTATCGGAGATAGGGCTGAGGGACCGCATGAAGCTAATTTATTTGACATCAATGCCAAGTATGGAGATGTAATAGGTAAGGATGTAGCAATGGATTATCTCAATAATTTATAAACTGTTTTTAATTAATTAAGTAAGAGGAATTTAGAATGAGCGATTTAACACAAAGTAAACATTATGATTATATTCCGATCATCGATCGTGAACCTTTCAAGTTGCCTGATGGGGCAAGAGTTGCAGTGATGCCTTATCTTAATATTGAGCATTTTCCAGCAGCAATAGCTGGAACATCCTTAATACCTGGCACAGCTGGTTTTTCTCCAGATCCTTTAAATTATGGTTGGAGAGACTATGGCAATAGAGTAGGGTTATGGAGAATGAAAGAACTTATGGATAAACTGGGGATGAGAGCAACGGTTTGCTTAAATTCAGAAATTATTAGAGAGTATCCTAGAATTGTTGAAGAAGCATTAGCCAGTAATTGGGCTTTTATTGGTCATGGTATCAATAATGCACCAGCAAATTTTATTGGAAATGCTCCTGATGGCCAAGGAGGCCATACTCCATTAAGTGAAGATAGGGAAAGAGAAATTATTAGCACGGTTTGTAATTCAATGGAAGAAGCCATTGGAAGGAAAACAAAGGGTTGGTTAAGTCCTTTTTTAACACACACCGATAATACCCCCAGAATTCTTGAAGAAAATGGGGTTGAATATTTATGTGATTACACAGCTGATGATCATCCTTTTAAGTTTAATACACCAAATAACAACCTCATTGCAGTTCCTTATACAGTTGAATTGAACGATATACCTGCTTTCCTAGGACACTCCGGAGTTGGTGTTTCTTCTGAAGCTTTTGGAGATATGATCGTTGACCAGTTTGATGTTCTTTATGAAGAAGGTGCTACCAATGCTAGATGTATGCCAATTTGTTTGCATACCTTTCATGTTGGTCAGCCTAATAAATTCAAACATCTGAAAAGAGCCTTTGAATATATTGCTAGCCATGATGATGTATTGCTTACAACCGGCGATGACATCAATGATTGGTATAGAGCACAATATATGTAAACAAAAAAGTCCAAGTTTATTTGGACTTAGTACAATAAACATGGGTAGTTTATAGACTACCCATGAAAAAAAACCCATGAAAAATAAGCTTCTTTATTTAACTGTCATGATCTGCTTGGTATTCAGTAATGAGTATCTGTTAAGTCAGCCTATGCCGCCAAAATTACCCGATGTGGGACCAACGGTCATGAGATTACCAACATTACTTAAACAATCACCCATTAATTTAAAAGTACCAAAAGGTTTTAAAGTAGATCTACTTGTAGATAACTTGAGTTCACCAAGATGGTTGCTAGTGCTTCCTAATGACAATATTTTGGTAGCACAATCAAGAACAGAATCGTTACCAGGTTTGCCTCTTGAGACATTGAAGATACTATCAAAAATGAATCTTTTTGGCCCTTCACCTAATAATATAATAGAAGTCAATTATAGCGAAGGCAAGTATCAGTCAAAATCTATAATCACTGACTTAAACCAACCTTTTGGAATGATTTATTTTCAAGAACATCTCTATATTGCTAATACCGATTCAATTTTAAAATTTGATTATGAAGATTTTAAGATTAACTCAGCACCTCAGAAAATTATAGATATACCAGCAGGACCTCCTAATAATCATTGGACTCGAAATATTATCTTAAATAAAGATTTTGATAAAATATTAATCTCAGTTGGTTCTGGAACGAATGTAAATGAAGAAGGAACGGATAATAATGAACGTGCATCCATCTGGGAAATAAATCTAGATGGAACTGGAAAAAAATTGTTTGCAACTGGACTCAGAAATCCAGTAGGAATGGCCTTTGAACCAATTAGTGAAAAGCTTTGGACAACAGTGAATGAAAGAGATGGGTTGGGCGAATTTTTGCCACCTGATTATTTCACTGAAGTGGTTGAAGGTGAATTCTATGGTTGGCCATATGTTTATTATGGAATTTATCCTGACCCAAGTCAGTTAAAACTCAACCCCTTAAAAGTAGAAAAAGCACTAACACATTCAAGAGTACCAGATTTACCTGTGGGTTCTCATACGGTTCCTTTGGGCTTGTTGTTTCATAGTGGAAAAAATATTAACCCTAAATACAAAAATGGAGCTTTTATTGCAAGGAGGGGTGGCGTTTCTACATCCAAGTTAGTTGGATACGATGTTATATTTATACCGTTTGAAGATGGTTATCCCACAGGAGAGATAGAGGTTTTTCTTTCAGGTTTTATTGCCGATATGGCCAAAGGGGAAATTCATGGTAGGCCTGTTGGTATAACCGAAATGAATGATGGCTCTATTCTTATTGCAGATGATGTAGGCGGGAAAATATGGCGTATTAGCTATAGTGAAGACAATTAAGACCAATCTACTAATAGCAGGAGGCGGACTCGCTTCTTGCATACTCGCTTATAGAATTAAATCATTGTCATCTGATATCGATTTTTTAGTAGTTGAGAAAGATCATCAGTTGGGAGGTAATCATAATTGGTCCTTTCACACCACCGATATTAGTAATTCTCAATTTGAATGGCTCTCCCCTTTAATAACCTTTCGTTGGAATGAACACGATGTTGTTTTTCCCCAGTACTCTAGAACTATTAAGGGAGGATATAACACTATTACTTCCATCGATATGCATGAAAAATTGATGCCTCTCATTGGCAATCATGTTCTTTTTGATAACGCTATCAATTATTTAGATAATAAAGTAGCAAAGCTGGATGATGGCACAGTAATTGAAGCGGATATAGTTATCGATGCAATGGGCAACTCACCTTCTAAAGGTATTACTATTGCGTATCAAAAATTTTTAGGAATTGAGATTGAGCTAAATAAAACTCATAACATAGAAAGACCTATATTGATGGATGCTGCAGTTGAGCAAATTGATGGTTACCGATTTATGTATACGCTACCTTTTTCTGAAAAGAAATTATTAGTCGAGGACACAAGATACAGCGATAGTTCGCAAATAAACGAAGAAGAATACCAAGCTCAGATTATGAAGTATCTTGATATGAAAGGCTGGCAAGACTGTAAAATTATAAAAAAAGAAAAAGGAGTGCTGCCCATCATCTTGAATGGTAATTATTCTAATGTGTTTAATAAGGAAATTGGAATGATTGGAATGAAAGCACTCTTATGTCATCCAACGACAGGTTACTCATTGCCTCATGCTGTTAAGATTGCTGATCTTATTTCCAGTAAAATTTACAATAAAAGTAATAAGATTAATGATGATATTAAGCAATATTCAATCCAATCATGGAAAAAAGACGAATTTTTTAGAGTATTAAATAGAATGCTCTTTTGGGCATGCGAGCCTAGCTCTAGATATAAAGTCTTCCAGCGTTTTTATACATTACCTGAATCTTTGATAGCTAAGTTTTATTCCAGAGAGTATTTATTTATCGAGAAAATAAAAATGATGATTGGAATGATGGATGGCTTTAAGCCACCCATAAAAATTAGTAAAGCACTAAAGGCATTATATAGGAATGAATAAGAAGGTTGCTATTATAGGAAGCGGGTTTGGTGGTTTGGCACTAGCTATCAGGCTTCAAGCTTCAGGTCTGGATACTGTAATTTATGAAAAGAGGGATAAACCAGGAGGCAGAGCATATTTTTACAAAGAAAAGGGTTTCCATTTCGATGCTGGACCTACAGTTATTACAGCGCCTCATATTTTTCAAGAGCTCTTTGATTTAACCAATAAAAAAATGCAAGACTACATAGAGCTTATTCCAATTGATCCTTTCTATCGATTGATTTGGCCTGATGGCGAAGTGTTTAATTATAACTCTGATATGGATGAACTAAATTCTCAAATCCATAAACTGAATCCAAAAGATGTTTATGGTTATAAGAAATTTTTAAAATATTCAAATGCAGTCTTCGAGGAAGGCTATATAAAAATGGTTGATCACCCATTTCAATCCATCTGGAGCATGATTAAAGTTGCCCCTCAATTGATTCTTCTGCAAAGCTTTAGATCAGTCTATTCAATGGTGTCTAAATATATTAAGCATCCAAAACTAAGACAAGCTTTCAGTTACCACACTTTATTATTAGGTGGCAGCCCTTATTCTAGCTCTGCTATTTATTCTTTGATTCATGCACTAGAGCATAAGTGGGGAGTATGGTTTTCAAAAGGAGGAACAAGCACACTCATTGCAGGCTTGACTCAGTTATATAAAGATTTGGGCGGCACTTTACATCTCAATTGTGAAGTAAAAAGTATTAAGACAAATAAAAATAATGAAATACAATCTATTATTATTCACAATGGAGAAGAAATTAAGGTGTCTGCTGTAGCAAGCAACGCTGATATCTACCACACTTATAATGAATTGCTTTCTGAGAATAAAATAGCTCAGAGGAAAACAAAGATACTAAAGAGAAAAAAATTTAGCCCTTCTCTATTTGTGTTGCATTTTGGTCTACGAAAAAAACATCCAAAGCTAGCACATCACACAATATTCTTTGGTCCGAGATGGAAAGAATTACTCAAGGATATATATAAGAATGGGGTCTTACCCGAGGATAACGCCCTTTATTTGCACTCGCCTTCAGTGACTGATTCTTCTATGGCACCTGAGGGTTGTTCAACTTATTACGCTCTTGCCGTTGTTCCTAATTTAGGTAAATTAGATATTGATTGGTCAATGGAACAGGACAGATATAAGAATATTATCTATCAACAGCTTGAGGAGACTTGTTTGCCTAATTTGAGAGAGGACCTAGTTGTAGATCGAGTCTTTACACCTTTTGATTTTAAAAAAGAGCTCAATGCTTATAAAGGCGCCGCCTTTTCCATGGAACCTTTACTTGTTCAAAGTGCTTATTTTAGAATACATAATAGTGATCAGAAAATTAAAGGTCTCTATTTTACAGGAGCTGGCACACATCCGGGTGCAGGAGTTCCTGGAGTGGTTAATTCTGCGAAAGCCACTGCAAAAATCATAATGGACAGGTTAGATCATGGATAAAGTGCTTTCGCATAGTGCTGCAATGATCAGAGAGGGTTCCAAGAGTTTTTCAGGAGCATCTAAGCTTCTTGATTCAAGCAGCAAAGAGTCTGCAATATTATTGTATTCCTGGTGTCGTTACTGCGACGATCAAATTGATAATCAAATTCTAGGTATCAATCAACAGAGTAATGAAGATAATTTGGATGCAGTTGAGATTGTTAAAATAATGGAGAAGAAAACTCAGGATGCTATCAATGATATCCCATCAGAAGCAATTGAATTTGAAGCATTAAGAAGAGTGCTTCAAAAACATGGTATTCCACAGCAATACCCATTGGAGCATTTGCAAGGTTTCAGAATGGATGCAAAGAAAAAGCAATATCATAGCATTACAGACACACTTGAATATTGTTACCATGTTGCAGGTGTAGTAGGAATAATGATGGCTTATATTTTTGGTATAAGGGATTCAAAGATAATAGAAAGAGCAGCAGATTTGGGTATTGCTTTTCAACTCACTAATATTGCAAGAGATGTTATTGAGGATGCCAAAATGGGAAGAGTCTATCTACCAAGCGAATGGCTAGCAGAGTATGATATAAAGCCTGGGTCAATTCTAGAAACTAACAATAGAGTGAAGCTTTTTCTAGTTATCAAAAAGCTTTTGGATGTATCAGAACAATATTATGAATCTGCAAACATTGGAATCACCCATCTACCATTGAGAATAAGATGGGGGATTAAAGTGGCTTTATCGGTATATCGACAAATAGGCATTAAGATTAGAACATTGGGTTCCAATGCATGGAATCAGAGGGTTTATGTAAAACGTCCTTATAAACTATTTTTAGCAGTGAAGTATTTTTTAAGATATTACTTATGGAATAAAAACAACACTGCACAAGAGCTAGAAAGAGATCCTTTACTTTGGAAAAAAAACTAAACCCCTAATTTCAAGTCTTTTGGTACATAGAGGAAGCCAAATGAAGATGCAAAATTTTTTTCAGACGTAGAGTGATGAAGATGATGAGCACGAATCATTCTTTTCATATAACGACTCTTGAATTTATATTTAATTTTAATTCTTCGATGTACGATTATATCGTGAAAGATAAAATATGCAGGACAGTAAGAGGCAATACCAACACCGACCCAAAGTAGAGCTGTATCATTATGATAGCCAAAATAAATACAGAGTATCGAAGGGATAGCAAATAAGACTGCAAACCAATCATTCTTTTCAAACATACCTTCTCTAGGCCTATGATGTGATTTATGCAGATTCCATAAAAATCCATGCATAACATACTTATGTGTATAGAACGCAACTGCTTCCATTATGCAAAAAACAGTAAGGATAATTAAACAGTTTAAAAACATTAGCTTATGATCTCAATTCTAAATAGTTTCGATAGCGATAATATAATGATGATATTTTATCATAATGATATATTGATTATCCGATCAATAACTTTACGACAGGACCAAAAATCATAGTGAAAAAGAATAAGAATTGTCAATGGAGAATAGCTAGGAGACCTTCAGGGAATGTAGTGAATGATGATTTTGAATATAGAGAAGTTGATATACCAAAAATAAAGGATGGCCAAGTTTTACTCAAGACCCTTTATTTGAACCTAGCTCCAGTCATGAGAATGTATATGTCTGGGAAATCTATTGCTGGAGAGTCTGCATTAAATATAGGCGACTTGATTCATGGCAGAGGTGTAGCTGAAGTAGTGGAGAGTCGTCATAATGATTATAAAGTAGGAGATATATTACAAGGTCAAATGGGTTGGCAAACTTATAAAGTGTCCTCAATTACAAGCAGTGAGAAATTTAGAAAAGTTCCAGATACTGGAATTTCATATTCCATTGGTTTGAGTTTATTTGGAATGACTGGATTTTCTGCTTACTTTGGTTTTTTTAATAGTGGCGCTCCCCGCCAAGAAGATACCGTTGTAATTTCTGGTGCTGCTGGAGGGGTAGGATCAATTGTTGTACAACTAGCTAAGAATCTAGGTTGTCAAGTTATCGGTATTGCGGGAGGTCACGAGAAATGCAGGTTTATAAAAGATTTAGGTTGTGATATTGCACTGGATTATAAAAGTGGTGATATTGCTGAAAAGATTAAGGATGCTACCCCTGATGGTATTGATTTATATTTTGACAATGTTGGTGGTGAAATACTATCAGCTTGTTTGAATAATCTTGCACAAAACTCAAGAGTAGTTTTATGTGGTTCAATATCAGAATATCTCTCTTCTGAACCTTATGGACTAAAAAATTATACTAATCTTAGGAAAACTAATTCTACAATGCAGGGTTTTTTTATTTACAACCATATGGATGATCTTGATGAAGCTGAAAAGGAAATGAAAGATTGGATTTCTTCAGAAAAAATCAAGCCAGTTGAGTATATATTCAATGGATTTCTTTCCATGCCAGATTCTCTAGCTAGTCTTTATGAAGGAGAGAATTATGGAGTTGCTTTGTGCCGTGTAGCCCCTGGACCATATGATCATTAAAAACATATATACTATGCACATGAAAGTTATCACTTTGATTAAACAAGTACCTTTTTTATTGTTAATACTCTTGCTCTTAACCATGCATGCATTAGCCTCAGAAAGTGATTGGATGCAATACGGAGGAGATGAAGGAGGAGGTCGTTATTCAGCTTTATCACAAATTAATCGTGATAATGTTGGACAATTAGAAGTTGCTTGGAAGTATAAAACGGGTCATTTGGATGGTGTGCCAGAAAAACTTTCTTTTTTGAAAAAAATGGTGGGGTTTCAGGTGACACCTATTATGCTTCCTGATGATGTAGGAGGCTTACTAATTTTATGCACACCTTTCAATGAAATTATTGCTCTTGATCCTAATAATGGAACAAAGCAATGGTCCTATGATCCTAAGATTGATTTAAGACCATTTGCAGGTCGCTTCAGTTGCAGAGGCTTGGCTCAATGGAGAAATCCAGATCTACAACTGTCAGAGGTATGTGCTCATAGTCTTTTTTTGGCTGCTAATGATAAGAGATTAATAGCAGTCGATGCGAAAACAGGCATACCTTGTCCAAAATTTGGAGAGGAAGGTATTGTTGATGTTACACCAATTATAAAAACTTTAGAACCAACAAACCAGATTAGGGCGATGCAGTTAAAATCACCTCCAGCAGTTGTTAATGGAGTGGTGATTATCGGTGGTACAGGCAATAAGTTCAAAGATGCTAGTTCAGTCAATGGGGCAGTTCGTGGTTTTAGTGCTATTGATGGATCTTTTTTATGGGCTTTTGATACATTGATACGTGATGTTACGAATCCCGAGTCTCTCCCATATAATGTAGGGGGTGCAAATGTATGGACGACTATGTCTGTTGATAGTGATAGAGATTTAGTATTCGTGCCTACTGCAAGCGCATCTCCAAATTTTTATGGTGGTTTACGCCCTGGAGATAATCGTTATGCTAATTCTGTTCTAGCAATTAAAGCATCAACCGGAGAATTAGTCTGGCATTACCAAACGATTCATCACGATATATGGGATTGGGATTTACCTACTCATCCGCTCTTAGTAGATATCACTACAAAAAAGGGAAAGGAGCCTATTGTTATTCAGTTAGGTAAAACTGGCATGGTCTATACTTTTCATCGTGAAACGGGTGAACCTTATTTTGAGATAGAAGAAAGATCCGTTTCAACTGATGGTATTTTAGGAGATCAGTTATCGCCAACCCAACCATTTCCTGTGAAACCACCTCCACTGATAAGACAGGGAATTACTCCGGATGATGCATGGGGTGTTACGCCTATAGAAAGAGAAGGTTGCCGTGAGAAAATTGCTGGGGCTAGATATGGAGAAATGTTCACCCCTATGTCTACGAAAGGCACAATTATGTACCCACAAGTTGGAGGCGGAGCTAATTGGGGAGGTGGTTCATTTGACTCAGAGAGAAATATACTAGTTGTTCCTGTAGCAGAGGTTCCTTTTTACGTTCGTTTGATTCCACAAGAGAATATAGACAAGAAATTAGCTAAGTCACCAATGGCTGGAAATCCAATGGGACCACCAGGATTAATTAAAGGAACTGAATATGGCTTAGAGCAGGCTCCATTACTTTCACCTTTATATACGCCATGTACCAAGCCCCCATGGTCTTCGTTAGTTGCAGTCGATATGATCGAAGGTAAAATTTTATGGAAAAAACCTTTTGGAAAAATAGACAAGCTTAGTCCATTACCAATCGGCTTTGAATGGGGAACACCATTTGCAGGTGGAGCTATTACTACTGCAGGAGGATTAATTTTTATTGGAGCCACAGCTGATGAACGATTCAGAGCATTTGATATTGAAACAGGTGAAAAACTTCTAGAATTGAAAGCGTCAACTTCTGCTATGGCTACTCCAATGACTTACATGGCTAATGGAAGACAATATGTAGTGATTGCTACGGGCGGGCATATGTGGAATTACAGAGATGGTATCAGTGATGAAATTATTGCTTATGCGTTGCCAAAAAATTTAATCCAATAAATCGACAGCATCTAGTGTTGCATCAGGATCAAGAAAGTCTAAACCTGCCTCTTTTACTTTTTGATTGGATACATTTTTTGGGCCGGGGCTGAGATTTAACCATTCTACATGGTCTAATTTCTCCCGATCGCATACGGAGGCAAAGAACTCTGATTTAGTTATTTTTACTTCGTTAAAAAGGTTATAAAGTCCATTGAGTTTTTTATTTATTGCAAGCTCAATTGCTTTAATAACATCATCTCGATGGATAATCATTGCATCTGATTGGCCATCAAAAGGGACTTTCTGTCCAGATATCTGTTTTAATTGATTTTTCCATTCTCTTCCAGGTCCATGTATCGTGCCCGTTCTGAATATACAGCTCTGAATAGCAGGGTTTTGAATATTATTTAGTAATTCTTCTGTTTCGATATAGACTTTTTGGAATGGGTTTAAGGGGTTTGCTTTTGTCTCTTCTGTGATTTCTGATTCATTGTTTCCATCTCCATAGGCGTTTAATGAACTAGTAAAAATTATACGACTCAACGTTTTATTCGATTTACATGCAGCAACAATACTTTCAGCAGTACCTACATAGGAATCTCTATAGAGATCAGGGTCCATTACTGTTTTACCATCTCGTTCAACCATGCCCCCAGCAACTGTCAAAATCAGAATATCTTGATTTTCCAATAGTTCTTCCATCTTTTTTTGATCACTTCCATACATGACAATCACTTTATCTGAAACAGTTTCCAATTCTTGTTTTCTAGATTCTTTAGTCGTAGTGACTGTGATGTTATGCCCTAAATTTTTGAAATAACGACATGCTGCAAAACCCGTGTAAGCAGCTCCTAATATTGCAATATTCATGTCTTATTTCTTATTTATTATTTAGGGCTTCAAGAATGATATTAGGCAGTCGTGAATCATCCCATTCTGAATCTTGGCTTCCAGTTCTTAGAATCACTAATGATTCTGAAGGAATCATATATATTCGTTGTTTTCCCAAACCGTCCATGAAGAAAAGATCATCTGCTTTAAAAGCCTCACTATGAATATTTGCAAAGGTTTCCATTCTTGAGTCATATGGCCTTTTTGGCTCAAAATTATTGCCCAGCCAGATTTGCATACCATAATTAATATTTGTCTTAGAGGGCTTGGTCATTTGATCAACCCATCCAGATGGAAGTATCTCTTTTCCTTGGAATATTCCCTTATTTAATAACATTTCACCCAATCTAATCATGTCACCAACAGTGGTCCACATACAGCAATCTGTATGCACCATGCCTCCTGGATTATCTACGAAAAAATAAGCATCTTTTGCTCCCAAAGGTTTCCAAATTTTTTCAGAGAAGTACTCACTATACCTTTGACCTGTTGCTCTCTCGATGATAATTCCTAGCATTTGACTATTAGGATTTACATGAGAAAAAACTGTACCAGGAGGGCTATCACTTGAGACATTGATGTTTGCAGATGTTATATCCAAACCCATTATTCTTTGGATTCTTTGAGAGCTAGGTGAAAAATCATAATCTTCTTTTAGTCCTCCAGCCATATTGAGAAGGTTTCTTATGGTGATTGATTCTTTTTCCGTTTCTTGCCATTCATTAATGAAGACTGAAGCTGAAACATCCACTGATTCTATAAACCCATCTTCAATGGCATGACCCATAAGAATTCCATTCATAGTTTTAGTTAATGAATGCAGTCCAAAAAGTGAATCAAAATTAGTATCATTCCAATAGTTTTCAAAAACAATTTTCCCTTTGTGTTGTATCACTAAACTATTGCTATTATGTGACTCTGCATAATCACTGGCTTTTTGAAAAGCCTCTAGAGGTATCTCACTTTTATTAGAATCAAGGATTTCAAGAGGGTTTGTATAATCTCCTTTAGTCATTTCTAGGGGTTGATACCAAGAAAGTCTTGGATTGAGTGGATTACCTAGGAGTGAAGTTGTCCATCGCTCCCAAAATAAACCATAAAAGCCCAAAGCAGCAGGAATAAATCCTGAAATGATACTTACTAATAGAATGATGCCAAACCATTTAAATGTTTTTTTGAAGATTAATTTAATCATTGACTACCCCTACTGATAAAAATCTTTATTCGCTACTTGGATAAAACCAGTCAGGTCCAACACAAGGCGTATTGATTTTTACTGAAAATAATGAATTAGTTGTTGGGAAGCTTTCATTGACATCTACACCAGCAAGATCAATTCTAGATGCTGGCGTGCATAGTATTCCATCTTCATCAAGATCTATCCAAGCATAGACTACTAAGCCAGTATTACCCAATGAATCATAACCGAAGGTGTGGCTAAAACTTGTATCATTTGAGGTAAAGGATTCAATCTCATATAGAGGGTGTTCTTGGAACCCAATTCCTGAGATTGCATGAAAAATACTAAAATTAATTTTACTGAAGCTTAAATTCGAATCAATGACTACTTCACCGGAGATGGTAATTTCATCTTTGATCAATTCCGAATCCATATTATTACAGGATTGCATTCCAATACCAATCAATGCAATTAAGACCAAACAAATTGTAATTTTTTTTAACATCCTATTATATTGTAATAAATTTAGACGATGAAGTTCAAAAATATGTTTATAATTTAATAATGGCTGTATTCAAGAAACTGGTTTCATCAAATCAATTATTGGTATTAATCACACTCATTTGCATACAATCTTGTAGTCTTTTTAAAACAGATTTCAATTTTTTTAACCCTCAGTTTGAAGTTAAAACAATGGATAATCTGTTCTTAGATTTTAAAAAACTCAATAAGCAATTACCCATACGAATTTCTTATCCAGCGACAACAGGTAATCTACCCGTCATTGTTTTCTCTCATGGTAATGGCTCAAAAGGCGATATGTATCAAGGTTTTACTGATTATTGGGCCAGTCATGGCTATGTAGTAATTCAGCCGACCCATATTGATTCAACTTCTCTTGGCTTTGTGACCAAGCGCGATAATATGCGAGAAATGTATAAGCAGATGCTTAATGTAACTGATACTCGAAGACAAGATATGAGTTTCATTATTGATTCATTGGATTTAATAGAAGAAATGATCCCTGATTTAAAAAATCGATTGGATAGATCAAAATTAATTGCAGCAGGGCATTCAATGGGAGCAGCTACAGCGATGCTTGTTTCAGGAATGAAATTGGTAAATCCAATGGATGGAACTGAAGAAAGTTCAGAGGAAAATAGGTTCAAAGCATTATTGATGATCAGTGACCCTGGAACAATGACATTAATGCCAAAAGATCCTTGGAAAGGAGTTAGAATTCCTACATTAATTTCTACAGGCACTGAAGATTTTAGTGATGTTGGCTCAACACGAATGAAGTCACCATTTAAGTATGAAGTACCATTATCTCTTAAACGTTCTTTTGCGCCCCATCATTACCTCCTAATAGATAAAGCTGACCACTATCTAGGAGGCCTAATTTGTAGAATTGATGTTCCAGGACCTCCTCAATATGAGGCATTAGATATAGCTGCTAAATCAAGTGTTGTTTTTTTGAATGCTTATATAAAGAATGATAGGAATGCATTGATCTCAATGAGATTTGGAGATATGAAAAAAGCTACTAATGACAAAGCATCTCTGACTTTGAAATGAATTTTTCTTATTCTAATTTTGTGTATTTTTAATTAGAGACCAAATAAAGATTCAAAATTCTTTCCTAATAGTAATTCCATTTCTTTATTTGTGTAATTTACTTCTTGCATTGCATCACCAAAACGATTTAAGTGACTTTTTGTATAGCCAGGAAACTGAGGCCCATCTGAGCCATAAATCACTCTGTCTATCAAATTATTTTCCTTAATAATTGAGAGATATTGGGGAAGTACATCTTCAGCTTTTCTTGCTCCCAATGCACCAGGTTCAAGATAAACATTTTCATATTTCTTAACCAATTCAATACATGAATCTAAATATGTAAGTGCAATATTATAGCTATCATAACCAGAGTGACCGAGGATAAATTTTGTTTGAGGGTATTTTTTTATTGATTCTTCCAAATAGAGTGGATCCACATAAGGCGGCTCTCTTCTAGTATATGGGTTAGGGCTTGTACCTGTATGAATATATACGGGTTTACTCAATCTACCGGCTATCTCATAAATCCCATCAAACCTTTTGTCATCAAGTCTCATTTGTTGATGAGCATGAGCAAGTTTTATACCGTAAGAATTATATTTTACTAGATCATCTTCCAACTTCTTAAGCTCTATATCTCGATTAATATTCCAATAGTCAGTTCGGATACTATAGAAGCCAAACATTCTCTCTGGATGATTCTTAATTTGCTCGTAAAGAAATTCATTGGATGCATTACCTGTAGTATCTGGACTGTAAACAGCAAAAACTCCGGCTCTTTTAATCCCAGCATTATCCAATTGTTTTAAAATACCTTCAGAGGTTAATCCATTTCCTAATAAAGAGCTCATTAAGAACTTCAATGGTTTTGGTACTCTTTCTGAGTATCTTTCCTTATAGGGTTCTGTGAGTGCATCCCAAGTTCCGGTGTGAAGATGCATATCAATTACATCAATTGTATTGCCATTAACAACAAGACCATAAACTGGTTCATCATTTTCATTGAAATAATTGATAGTTGCGAATGCAATAATTATTACTATAGAAATTTTTATAAGATTTTTTTTCATATATATTCAGTTTCTAATAAATTTCATAAGAATTCAAAAAAACCCGATAGCCCAACTAATACCTAAAATAATAATAATCCATTTTAAAACCTTTTTTAATAGGAATTTAATCATAGAGTATTTTTAATTAATTCCTTTGCTGATTGTGTTTACCAAAAATGAGTCATCCCATTCCATTTGTATGTCCCCTGTTCTAACGATTACCAGTTTTTTGGATGGGATAATATATACTCTTTGGCCACCAAAGCCATCAAGATATATAACATCATCATCGATAAAAGGCTCTTTATGTAAGGCAGTCGCCGTACTTTTTTTATTGTAAGCTCTTCTTTCTTGATGTTCTGTACCTAACCAAGTTAGATAACCATAGTTTGGGTTGAGTGAAGATGGTGTGATCATTTGATCTATCCATGTATCAGATACAATTTGTTGGTTATTAATTGTACCTTTATTAAGAATAAGTAAACCGACTCTCAGCCAATCTCTTGCCGTTGCATTCAGACAGCAGAACATTCTAGGCATTTTTGTTAATTCAGAATCTAGGAATATATAAGCATCACTTTCTGCAATTTTTTTCCATAAGTTTTGTGAGAGGTATTCTGCATATCGCAATCCAGTTGAACGCTCTAGGAGTAATCCAAGATTCTGAGGATTAACCCCATTATAAGCAAATTCATGATCAGGTCGCTGAATACTCATTTGATTAATTGTTGATAGTGTAATTTGATCACCAACCACTAATTGATTCCATTCGCTTAAAGGATGAAAGGAAAATGTAGGATAATCAATACCACTTACTTGTTGTAGCATTTGCCTGATAGTGATATTTTTTCGATCATCATTAGCCCACTCAGTAATATAATTGAAAGCAAAGTCATCAACATTTTTTATATGGCCTTGATCTATTGCTATACCAATAAGAATAGCTAGAACTGTTTTATGCATGGAGGCCGTGCTTGAATTATAATTTTTTGAATAACCCTCAAAATAATGTTCAAGTTGTAGGCTACCTTGATGAAAAATTAGCAAAGCATGTGAATTATTATCTTGAGAGAATTTTATGGCTTGGTCTATAGAATTTTGATTGATGGACTTTCTTTCTGAAAAATTTTTCAATGGTATACCAATACCGGACTCAATTGTTTCTGGTATACCTGGACTTTTACCAATAATCACTCCACCCAATCTACTGATTACTAATGGGTTTTGTATATAAAGGTAGCTGATATAAAGAATCAGAGAAATTATCGCAAGCAATACTAATTTTAAAATGAATTTGAATAGTTTTTTCATGATTCATATTAAATCATATCTTAGGATCTTAAGATATTGGGCTTGCTATAACTCTAGGCTATTTTATAAAGATCTTATCTCTTTCATTGTTTGTCTAGCCAAGCATCGTCACTTTCCTCAGTAATGGCTGAGAATAATGGTGAGGATAAATATCTTTCACCTGTATCTGGTAGCATTGCACAGATGGAACTATTTTTAGGTGCCTTTTCTGCAACCCTTAATGCACCATTCATTGTTGCTCCACCCGAGATACCACAAAATATACCTTCTTTTTTTGCAAGTTCTTGAGCTGTAGAAATCGATTCATCATCATCAACAGTAATTATTTCATCAATTATTTTTTCATTCAGTACACCAGGGATAAAATCTGGAGTCCAACCTTGTATTTTATGGGGTTGCCATTCTTTCCCAGAAAGGAGCGATGCCTTATCAGGTTCAATTGCAATGATATTGATATTAGGTCTAGCAATTTTTAAAACTTCACCCGTACCAGTAATTGTTCCACCCGTACCCCAACCACTAACAAAGTAGTCTAGGTCTTTGCCTGCAAAATCATTTAATATTTCAGGGGCTGTGGTATTCCTGTGATATGCAGGATTAGCTGGATTTTGGAATTGACTGGCTAGAAACCAACCATATTTATTTGCCAAATCTTCAGCTTTTTTGACCATGCCTGTTCCTCGCTCTGCTGCTGGCGTTAGGATTACTTTTGCACCTAGTGCTTTCATAATTTTTCTTCTTTCAATGGAAAAGGTTTCCACCATCGTCGCAACAAAAGGGTAGCCTTTTGCAGCACAAACCATTGCCAATGCTATCCCTGTATTTCCTGAAGTTGCTTCAACTACAGTCTGTCCTGGTTGTAATTTACCATTTTCTTCTGCATCTTCTATGATGGCTATTGCGAGTCTGTCCTTAACCGATGCTAGTGGGTTGAAAGCTTCACACTTGACAAAGATATTTTGATCTTGCGGCCCCATTGAATTAATTTTTACAATCGGCGTACTTCCAATTGTTTCAAGAATATTGTTATAGATCATATTATTTTTTAATGTAATTAATAGTTTTCATATATTTTAATATTAATTTAATCCTCTCCTTACACTTTTTGGATCTAAATATATAACCATTTATTTGGTCAATTAATTGATCTCTGTCGGATAATATTACCTTCATCATGAAGAAAACATCAGTAAGGAACTATTTAATAGAAGAGGGGCTTCAATTAAAAAGTGGAGAGATTCTTATTTCTCCAAATATTGCCTATGAAACTTGGGGTAATTTAAATAAGGATTTTTCCAATGCAGTTTTAGTGACTACTGGCTTATCTCCTTCATCACATATTGCATCAAACGAACTCAATATTGAACAAGGTTGGTGGGAAAATATAATTGGACCAAATAAGGCTATTGATACAAATCGATTTTTCGTAATCTGTGCGAATTCATTAGGTAGTTGTTTTGGTTCCACTGGGCCTTCGAGCAAAAATCCTCAAACAAATCAGCCCTATCAATTGTTATTTCCTAGATTATCAATTGAAGATATTGCTTCTAGTTTAATAAGTCTCATAAAACATTTAGGTATTAATCAATTACAGACAATTGTTGGCCCTTCTATGGGAGGAATGACAGCATTGAGTATTGTCCAGCAAGCACCAGAAATCACTAAAGAAATGATACTTATATCTACTTCAGCTTCATCAAGACCTTTTTCTATAGCCTTAAGATCATTACAAAGAAAGATGATTACCTCAGACCCAGCTTGGAAAAATGGCAACTATGATCTTACTGATCTGCCTTTGGAAGGGATGCGGTTAGCTAGATTCCTAGGTATGGTCACTTATCGTTCACCTGAAGAATGGAATCAGAGATTTGGTAGAGATCTGATAGAGGATATTGATACAAATGCGAACCTATTTGATAACACATTTAAAGTAGAGAGTTACTTACATAATCGTTCAGATGATTTTATTAAACATTTTGATCCCAATTCATATTTATATCTTTCAAGAGCTATTGATTTATTTGATCTAATGAATGACAGTAATGCTTTGCCTAAAGAATTTAAGCATACTACTTTGAAGAAAATCAAAATTATTGGTGTTGATTCAGATTATATTTTTCCTTTTGAATGTCAAAATGAACTTCATAAGATGTTTTTATCATCTGGCATTCAAAGCGAATTAATACAACTACAATCAATACAAGGCCATGATTCATTTTTAGTTGATGATAAAAATTTTGGGAAAGCCATTTCTACTTTTCTCCGATAAAAAACTATTTTATTCATATAGCAAAAAATTATATATAGATTGAAATAACACCATATTATATAATAAATGGTTATAATTATTTTTCTATAATAATGGAGTCAAGAATGACCCTTACACAGCTAAAATATTTAGTCTCTGTGATGGAGAATAAGCTTAATATAAGCCTTGCTGCTGAAAGCTCCAACACCAGCCAACCTGGAATTAGCAAACAAATTAAGTTGCTAGAAGAAGAGTTAGGTGCACATATTTTTGTACGAAAAGGTAAAAAATTGACAAGCATTACTCCGTTTGGTGAGGAAGTAGCATATTATGCTAAAAAAATTCTACAAGATGTTGACAATATTGGCCTTCTGAGCGATCAAATTTCATCAATAGATGAGGGGATTTTAACCATTGCTACGACTAATGCACAAGCACGTTACATTCTTCCAGAAATAATCCAAACCTTTAAGAAAGACTACCCAAAAGTAAAATTAGAACTTAAATTAGGGTCTTCAATCCAAATCAAGGAAATGATTTTAAATAATGAAGTTGACTTAGCAATAGCAACTGATTTGGACGATCGTAATAATGAAGTTATTATGCTACCTGCTTATGATTGGTTTAATGCAATTATTGCACCGCTTGATCACCCCATTAAAAAAGATTTAAAAAAATTAACAATTCAAAGACTTGCCAAAGAGCCACTTGTGACTTATGCCTTTAGTGTTGGAGCTGACACTTCATTTACTGAAACATTTAATAAAAATAATTTAGAAGCAAATATTGTTTTTGCAGCTAGAGATGCAGATATTATAAAAACTTATGTCAAGATGGGGATGGGAGTTGGTGTTATTTCTGGTATGGCTTATGAGTGTGATGACCATGAAAATTTCTTAGCAGTCAGTGGTGAAAATATTTTCCCTAAGCACACTACTTATTTTGGTTATAGAAGAGGCATGTTACTGAGTAAATACTCGATCAGCTTTATTAACTTATTAGCTGAACATTTAACACCAAGGAAGATTCATAAAGCATCAGAATCTAAATCACAAGAAGATATTAATATGTTATTTAATGATATCGATTTGCCTGTTATGGGTGGATGCGATCAAATTAAACTTTAATTATTAACAATTATTGTGACTAAAAATAAAGATATATACACCGCTATTGCTTGTATGCTTTCTGCTGTTTTTTTAATGGTAACTTTAGATGTCATAGCAAAATATTTGCTCGTTAAATATTCTGTCGTTCAGATGACATTTCTTAGAGGTTTTTTCTCACTAATAATCTTAGGCTCGATAGGTGTTTTAAAGGATGGTAGAAGTATTTTTAGAACTGAAATACCTGAATGGCATTTTGCAAGAACAGTATTAATGATCGTATCGACATTTACTTTTTTTGCAGCTTTGAAGTTGTTGCCATTAGTGAATGTAATGGTCATAGTTTTTATTGCTCCAATAGTTGTAGCGGCACTTTCTGGACCTCTATTAGGAGAAAAGGTAGGCCCTTGGAGATGGTCTGCTGTTATGATCGGTTTTATAGGTGTTTTAGTCATATTACAGCCCAGTTCAGAATTTAGTTTAATAGGTACAATTTATGCTCTTATTGGAGTTATAACCTATGCTTTACTTTCGTTGTCTTCAAGAAAATTATCTGAACAAGAATCTGCTTTTAATTTGAGTTTTTATGTATTTATTGGTCCCACAATCTTGGGTGCTATCAGTAGCTACTTTTATTGGATTCCTCCCAATCAATTTGATTGGTTATTATTTCTGCTTAGCGGATTAGTAGGAGGATTTGCCTTTATCTGTTTTAACTTAGCTTTTCAAAAAGCCGAAGCTTCCTTGCTGACAACTTTTGAATACACAGGATTAGTTTGGGCTTCATTGGCTGGATACTATATCTTTAGTGAGGTGGTTGATTCAAAAATATGGCTTGGAGCTCTGATCATAATTTTAGGGGGTGTAATTATTGTATATCGTGAGTCTATAGCACTAAAATCAAGTGAGAAATCTGAATCCTAAAAGGATATAATTTTATTTACAACATCAATATCTCATTTTCAATTAAAACAGTTTAGGACATTAATATAATGAATGATAAAAATAAAACTAAAGCTTTAGATGCAGCACTCAGTCAAATAGAGAAACAGTTTGGTAAAGGTTCTTTAATGAAGCTTGGCGATGATAGTGTTGATAGAGGTATAGAAGCTATTTCAACAGGCTCAATTGGCTTGGATTCAGCATTAGGTATCGGCGGTGTTCCTAAAGGAAGAGTAGTAGAGATATATGGTCCTGAATCTTCAGGTAAAACTACATTAACATTGCAAGTGGTAGCAGAATGTCAGAAAGCTGGAGGCACTGCAGCCTTTATAGATGCTGAACATGCATTGGATCCAATTTATGCAGAAAAAATTGGAGTAAATACAGATGAATTCTTGGTATCTCAGCCTGATACTGGCGAGCAAGCCTTAGAAATTACAGATATGTTAGTGAACTCAGGTGCTGTCGATTTGATCGTAATTGACTCTGTGGCTGCTCTAACTCCTAGAGCTGAGATAGAGGGCGATATGGGTGATTCACACGTGGGCCTGCAAGCAAGACTGATGTCACAAGCATTGAGAAAATTAACTGCAGGAATTAAAAAATCTAATACAACTGTTATATTTATTAATCAAATTCGTATGAAAATAGGAGTTATGTTTGGTAGTCCCGAGACTACATCGGGAGGTAATGCCCTGAAATTCTATTCTTCAGTAAGATTGGATATTAGACGAATAGGCGCTATTAAAAAAGGTGACGAAATAGTTGGCAATCAAACAAGAGTCAAAGTTGTAAAGAATAAAGTTTCTCCACCATTTAGAATGGCTGAGTTCGAAATCATATATGGCCATGGCATATCGACTGAAGGTGAGATTATTGATATTGGAGTTGAGCATGAATTAATTGAGAAAGCCGGTTCTTGGTATAGTTATAATGGCGATCGAATTGGTCAAGGAAAAGAAAATGTTAGAGAGTATTTACTGCAAAATAAGGAAATAGCAGAAGAAATTAATACTAAGATTAGATCCATACTTATGCCTTCTAATAAAGAAGCCAAAGAGGATGAATAGTTTTATGCATCCCATTTGGTTTTGACTGAGAAGACTTCAGAAAATCTACTGATACGTAAAAAAGCTATGGATTACTTATCCAGGCGAGAGCACAGTTATCAGGAATTGAATATTAAATTATTAAAAAAAAGTTTTAACCCATCTATAGTTGATATTGAGCTTGAGAAATTAATTAAGGATGGGCTTCTTAGTGATAAACGTTTTACTGAATCATTCATTCGTTCTAGAAAAAACCAAGGAAAAGGGCCATTAAGAATAAGATCGGAATTATCAATTAAAGGAGTTAAATCACAGCTAATTGAAGATGAACTTGAGGAAGTGAAAGAGCAAGAATGGACTCAACTTGCTGTTGAAGCACTTAAGAAAAAGCTGGGTAATAATAGTGAACTTGATTATCATAAACAACTGAAGTTAATGAGGTTTTTAAGCACTAGAGGATTTAGTAAGCAACAAGTAAAATCAGCAATAAGTCATTGTTTAAACAACCTATCATCTGATTGATTATGAAAACAAAAGAGATAAGGACATTATTTTTAGAATATTTTGAGTCTAAGGGCCATCAAAGAGTAGAGAGCTCATCATTGGTCCCAGCCAATGATCCCACATTGCTATTTACAAATGCAGGAATGGTTCAATTTAAGGATCTTTTCTTAGGTCAAGAAAGAAGAGATTATCTTAAAGCAGTCAGCTCCCAAAGATGTGTTAGGGCTGGAGGTAAGCATAATGATTTAGATAATGTTGGTTATACTGCTAGGCATCATACTTTTTTCGAAATGTTGGGTAATTTTAGTTTTGGAGATTATTTTAAAGAAGAAGCCATTTGTTATGCTTGGGAATTTATCACAGAAGTATTGAAAATAAATCCTGAGAAGCTTTGGATTACTGTTTACGAGGAAGATCAAGAGGCAGCGAGTATTTGGCTGGAGAAAATAAATATTCATGAGAAGCGATTGATTAAGTTGGGCAAGGACTCTAATTTTTGGTCGATGGGAGATACTGGTCCTTGTGGTCCATGTACTGAGATATTTTATGATCATGGAGATGGCATTGAAGGCGGACCTCCAGGCTCACACAATGAGGATGGCGATCGCTTTGTTGAGATATGGAATTTAGTTTTTATGCAATTTGAAAGAGCGGTTGATGGAACCATGAATAAGCTGCCTAAACCTTCAGTTGATACTGGCATGGGTCTTGAAAGAATTGCAGCTGTTATGCAGGGTGTTGAAAGTAATTATGATATTGATATTTTTAAAAATCTCATTGCACGTATTAAGGAAGTTGTTGGTTCAAGTGGGAGTGAAAATCACTACAGAGTTATCGCTGATCATATAAGGTCTAGCGTTTTTCTCATTATGGATGGAGTTAGCCCTGGCAATGAAGGCAAAGGTTATGTTTTAAGAAGAATTATCAGAAGAGCTTTGCGTCATGGTCACGAAGTTGGAGCAGAAATACCTTTTTTTCATCGGATTGTAGAACCCTTGATTGAAGAAATGGAAACAGTTTTCCCAGATTTAAGAAAAAAAGAAGAATACATAAAACGTATTATCTTGATGGAGGAAGAAAGATTCTCATCCACATTGTCGCAAGGAATGAAGCTGTTAAATCAAGAAATTGAATCCAATCAAGGAAAGGTTCTTTCAGGTAGTTTTGTATTTAAGCTCTATGATACATATGGTTTTCCAATCGATTTAACAAAAGATATCGTTAAAAATATTGGATTGGATATTGATCAAGAAGGGTTTGATGAGGCCATGGCGAAACAGAAGTCTATGGCTCGAAAAGCCAATCAATTCAGTCAAGAAGAAAATATTCAACTTAATCATCAGTTGCAAACATTGTTTCTTGGCTATGAACAAATGGAAAATCATTCCAAGGTTATAGGAATATTTAAGGATAGAGCATTTGATGTAATCAATGAAGGTGAAATGGGGCAAATTATTTTGGAAGAAACCGCTTTTTATGCAGAGAGTGGAGGGCAAATAGGCGATGTGGGTAGTATAGTTTCAAAAAATGGTATTTTTGATGTCATTGATACTCAGCATTCAGGAAATGCACAAGTTCATATTGGTTCTGTATCAACAGGTTCAATTAGTCTAGGCGATGAAGTTAAAGTAAGTATTAATCCTATTAAAAGAAGTTCTATTACTAGTAATCATACTGGCACACATTTATTGCATGCTGCTTTAATGAATATTTTAGGAGATCATGTTACGCAAAGAGGTTCTTTGGTTGACGATATGAAAATTCGTTTTGATTTCTCTCATGATCAAGCAGTGAGCAGTGAGCAAATTAGAGAAATAGAAGCAATTGTGAATTCTAAAATAGAAGAGAATATTGAAGTTGAAACAAGTATCATGAAACATGATGAAGCTATAGATTCAGGTGCTATGGCTTTATTTGGAGAAAAATATGGTGATGATGTTAGAGTGCTTGAGGTTGGTAAATTTTCAAAAGAGCTTTGTGGTGGAACGCATGTCAAAAACACTAATGAGATATCTTTGTTTAAAGTTGTTTCCGAATCAAGTGTTTCATCTGGTACCAGAAGAATTGAAGCAATTACTGGAGATCAAGCATTGAAATGGGCTGAAGAAACTGAGCATTTAGTAGAGCAATTAACAGATCTTCTAAAAATTAGAAGAGAGGATGTTGCTGAAAAAGTCACAACTTTGGTTGAGACGAATCGAAAAATGAGTCAAGAAATTAAGGATTTAAAAGCAAGGGTTGCTGGATCTCAAGATAATGATAATTCTGTAAAACCAGAAATCATTAATGGCATATCTTTAATCATAAAAGCACTCGATGATGATACAGAAGCTGGAATCATGAGAACCGCTATAGATCAAATGAAAAATAATCTTGGTTCTGGAGTGATCGTTTTATCAAGCCTAAGCTCAAAAGGAAAAATCAGATTAGCTATAGGAGTAACTCAAGATTTAAAAGAGAAAATACCTGCTAATGAATTGGCTAAAGAAATGTCAGAAGCACTAGGCGGCAAGGGCGGTGGCAGATCTGATTTTGCGAATGCAGGTGGCACTAACCCTGATAATATAGAGCAAGCAATTTCTATTCTTAAAGAGCGTTTAACTAGTATCTAGAAATCTCATTCCCCGTCTCTGACGAATAAATATTTTATATGAATAACCAAAAGTCTAAAATTGCTGTTTTTGGAGCTAATGGAGCTATAGGACATGCTTTTATAAAATACTATAGTAATTCAATGGTTTACGGTATGAGTCGTAAAAAGCCGGATGTCAATATTGAAGGCATAAAAAGTATTATTATTGAGAAGTACGATGATGAGAATTTATCAAGAATAGCTGATAAATTTAAGAATGACTCATTAGATAAGATTATTATTTCTATTGGTATGCTCCATAATGATAGTTTGGATCCTGAAAAACGGATAGATGATTTAACAACAGACCAATTCAATGAAATTATGCATTCAAATGCAGTGATCCCCTCTCTGATTGTTAAACATTTTCATAAAAAAATGAAGAAAGAGTATCCATCTATTATTGCTATCTTGTCAGCTAGAGTGGGAAGTATATCTGATAATCGTTCAGGTGGATGGTACTCATATCGAGCTTCTAAGGCAGCACTGAACATGATTATTAAAAATATGAGCATTGAGCTAGGAAGATTAAATAAGAATCTTATAGTTATTGGTTTGCATCCAGGAACCGTTGATAGCGCTCTAACCAAACCTTTTCAGAAAAGTATACAAAGCTCGAAATTATTTTCTCCAGATTATTCAGTATCTAAATTGTCATCAGTTATTAATTCTTTAGTAGTAAGCAATAGTGGTAAATGTTATGCATGGGATGGAATGGAAATATTTCCATAGTAATTTAGATTAAGTACTTCAATCCATTAGAAAGTCTGTTAATTTGTTTATTTAAGGTTGGCTTGCTAGTCTTTACTGCATGAAAGAATATTATTCTTTCAGAATTTAATTATTGATGGGAGAGAGAATGGATTTTCAACTTAATGAAATCTCATTAATTATAAATAATAAAAAATTAGAGTATGAACTTCCATATCTATGGATTAGAGATAACTGTCATTGCAATGATTGCAGAATAGGGGAAACACTTGAAAAGAGGTTTATGCTTAATTCTGTTCCTGTAGATTTAAAACCCAAAAGCGTAGATATAGATGAAAATGATATTAATATACGTTGGCCTGATGACCATGAAACAACCATAAGCTTGAAGGACATAAAATCTTTAAAAAAACCTAGGAAGCCTGAAAAAGAATTTTGGACTAAAAACTTCATCCCAAAATATTACGATTGGGATGACTTTCTTGAGAATAATGACATTGCTATTAGTGCTATTTCTGAGTTTATTATCAAAGGAGCAATATGCATTAAAAATGCTCCATGCATTCCAAATTCATTAGAAGATCTTGCTCCAAGACTAGGTCCTATAAGAGAGGTATTGTTTGAGCGTATTCATAATGTTCCTATGGATGGTCATATATATAATATTGCACACACATCATTAGAAGTTCCACCTCATAATGACTTTGCCAGTTATTCATGGCCACCGAGTGTTCAGGCTCTTCATATGCTAAT
>JAQWSZ010000027.1:0-35298 GCA_029242945.1 Gammaproteobacteria bacterium
TTGTCATTAATACTTTACTCATTTTCTACCTCAATTAAATTTTTGAACATTATCCAGATCTTTTAATAGCTTTTCCACTTTATACTTAATTAAATCTCTATTTTTTTCTAGAATCTTCAATTTGTATATTTTTTACACTAAGGATATTTGATCAATACAACCAGTTACTAAAATAGCTAATGAGGCATTTAGAGAAAGATAAACCATCCCCATATTATTAGTGCCCTATTTAAAGCACTGAAAGCCTTTCTCCTATTGGTCTGTGGCGCGCCCGAGAGGACTCGAACCTCTAACCCTCAGCTTAGAAGGCTGATGCTCTATCCAGTTGAGCTACGGGCGCAAAACCTTTATCAGTGTGGCTTTCAAAAGATATTATATTTATACATAGTGGTATTTCTGGATTTCTATACTACCTATGCACTACCTTTTTCTGACTTCAATACTTTAAAACTTGATATCTAAGTCCAACATTATAGCTTTCTTATTATTTAATGCCATTTTCTGAAGGTGATAATTTGTTAACCATATCTCATAGGTTATAGATAATATAGTGCCTCCATGTTTCATTCCATAATTGGTTAGAAAACCAGTTACTTTAAAAAAATTTTAAAAAATATAGTAGTTCTCATTAGAGAATTTCTTCATAAAAAAACAGAATAAAAGTGATTTTTATTCCTCTGTTTAAGTAAAGAAAACTGGGAATCCAGAGAATAAGTACATTAGAATAATAGTATTAAAAAGTAATACAGTAAGTACTCCAAAAAAAAAGTCAAAAAATAGATGTGATTGGTTATTTAAAAAACAAAAGTGAATACAATATAATTAAGTCCAATTTACTGCTCTTCTTTCTAGCCCAAATGGAAAAAAGGCTATTTATATGTTAGCAAGAGTTGTCTCTGCTATGATTGTTTTGCTTCTACTATTCGGATGTGTAGAGCACCCCCAACAAAATTTACAGCTACCTATGGTTGGTGTCTTACCTGGATATGGGGAGCTATCAGGTCATGTTAGCGGGTCAGAACTAGACGTTCTTCCTGTTGTTTATGCATATAATGAAGACAGAAATGTTGGCTATACGGTATTTGTCGTAGATGGACTTTATCGAGTAGTTAATCTCATCCAAGGTACATACAGCATTACTATTCGGCCAGCTGTAGGGCAGTTGGAAGGCTTTAGAGAGCAAACGATTTCGCTAGAGGTAGCATCTGGCACCCATGTGCAGGCTGACTTTGCATTAGATAATGTGGGGCCAGTGAAAAACTATGTTGGTGGCATAGCCTACCCTGATACCAAGATTGCTACCTATGAAGAGATTTACCCACCTGGGCCTGGTCGCGATATCCTTGAGCGGACATGCCATGGATGTCATACTATTCAATTCTTTCCTTATAATGTAAATCGAGCCTATTCAGGTGGTCGAGAGCCCAAGACTAAGGATGCATGGAGCTTTACAGTAAATCGTATGCATCAAGGTCCCGCCTTTGGCCAAAAAGGTAACGCCTCGATGTTTGATCCTGCATACCTGCCACCCGTTGATCGAGATATCTTGGTGGATTACCTGGCAGAGAATTTTCCTTCAGATGCGTTACCGCGAGTAGTGGCACTTGAGAGTGAGCCGGAGCTTAATTTGGATGCTCTTAGAAAAGCCATGTTCGTGGAATATGTTTATCGGGAACCTACAGAATTTTTGGTTGCGCCATGGTCAGCACCTCATCAAGTAGATTTTGATAGTAAAGGAAACATCTGGCTTGCTTATACTTCCTGCTGCATAGTTTCTATTGATCCTCGAACAGGAGAACAAAAGGCTTATAAAGGGCATGGTGGTGGAAATGGTATTGCTGTTGATCCAATTGATGGGTCTATCTGGTATTCAGGTCGACCTGACGTCGTTCGGCATATGGATCCGAGAACTGGTCTAGTAGATTATTGGAATCTTGGCGATCAAAAAGAGCTTGGCAGTATTACGCAGATTTTTGATTCCAAGGGTGATCTTTGGCTTTCACTTCTCGGTGGTGGCGGACTAGGAAAATGGGATCGCTCTTCAGACACAATTGTCTGGTGGAAAGTACCCGTGTTAAGAAGCAGACCTTATGGACTCATAGTTGACCATAGGGACAAGGTGTGGTCAGCGGACTTCCATAACGGTGGTGTTACGCGTTTCGATCCGGAAACAGAAGAATTTGTTCACTTTAATTTGGTTACGGATGATGCAGCTAGCTCTATCCGTCGTCTTGGAGTCGATTCCAAGGGTATGATATGGGCTGCAACATGGGGCAGTCGAGCGTTTAATAACGTTAAGCTATACCGACTAAACCCAGATACAGGAGCAGTAATCGCTCACGATGTGGGTATAGCTTACGGTGCTGTGTATGGTGCAGAGGCTGATTCAAAAGATAACATTTGGATTACGCCTGACAATTACATATCGATGTATGATCAAGATACTAATCAGTTCACACATTATCCAATTCCAGTTCGCTCTGATACAGTAAAAACTACCATTAGCCGTGATGACAGTGTTTGGTTTACTTATCACAACGCTGGTAGGTATGCAGATTATGGCGGCAGTGCAGTTGTCTTATATCAAGATAAAGACAATATTTCGACATTGGCAGCGTATCACTCTGAAACTAGTGTTAGTCATCATTTGAGTACTTATCGAGGACCAATGTCAGCAAAGGTTGAAGGAAAGCAAAGAATTGCGCAACCAGAAGCAAAAAATTCCAAAGCGTATTTAGACTTTGCTAAAACTAATGGTTTGCTCCTTAACGAAGATTCTGTGATGGTGGATGAAAGTCGAAAACGCTTGAAGGGCTTAATACCTGATTAGTGATTACTATCTGTTTATAGTTTATTAATAGGTAAATTGAGTTTACTTCGGTCGATAATAATTCCTTCTTTGATTACCATGACAACTTGCTTAATGTTTTCTATTTTGTCACTCGGATCAGAATCAAGTAGCACCAGATCGGCTAGTTTTCCAACTTCGATAGAGCCCAGCTCGTCTTCTTTTCCCAGAAAGATAGCTGCATTCAAAGTGGCAATTTTGATTACCTCGATAGGCTTTATTCCTGCTGAAACTAGCAGCTCGAGTTCTTTTAATGCGGCTGGACCGAAGGTTCGGTCAGAACCAAAAGAAAGAATTCCCCCTGCATCATAAATCATTTTTAGATTACGTTTCTCATATTCGTGAACCAGCTTAAAGTATGGTCCATAACCTCCTTTAATATAGCGATCTCTAGCAATCTCTAGTAGCGTCAGATCTTTTTGGGCAACTGTCGCTTTATATTCAGGGGTATGAAGCACTTCTAGCCCATCAACCATTTGTGCAATTTCCCAATGTACGGTCATTGATGTTTGAACAGGAATCCTTTTTTTGCTCACTAAATTAGCAAATTTCTGGTTGATGATTCCAGCGTGGGGGGCATGAGCTAAAGCATCTATTCCTGCTTCAATAGCTTCGACTGCCATTTTTTCATTAGAGATGTGTGCAACTGTTCGTACATTACGTTCGTGGAGATAATTAACAATCCTACCCATTAGTTCTTTGGGTAGAACTTCGATGAGCGGATTGGGTCCATAGCCACGGGATTCATAGGTGATCTTTTGGAGGTCGGGTTGTCGTGATAGTTGTAAATCAATATCGTCAATCGTATTAGGCCAATCTTGGACGCCGATCCCACCATATCCAACTACTGCACTGCCTGGATAGCTCAATGTTTGACCTGTTGCAAAGATACGGGGGCTAACTATCTCGCCATTTCTCTCTCGTGTGCGTAAAGGTAGAATGAAATTGGGGTTATTACCTGCATCGAAGATGCTGGTAAAACCGTAATAAAGAAAGCTCTGTAAAGCTCGCAAACCAGCATCATAATCTGGGATTCTGTCGTCATCAGGTGCACGAGATGCTGCAAGTAATCCTCCTCCTATGAGATGCAAATGCAAATCTATCATTCCAGGAATCAGGAATTGTCCACTCGCATCTATGCGATGGTTTGGAGTTGGCAGATTAATCATTCCATCTGGAGCAATTGCAGCGATCCGCCCGTTGGAGATGACTATGGTCATTTGTCTTTGCAATGAACGTCCAGTCCCGTCAATAATTGTGACATGTTCAAGAACCAGAGATTCGGCAGCATTAACTGCATCTATAGACAATCCTGAGAATATTATTAGCAGAATATAAATAAATTGTTTTAAATATATGTACATTCTTCTATCTTCATAATCTTTTATTTTTTAGATTCTGAACGTCTCAGGCTCAAAATTTCTAATGTTTTCTCATGACTTTTACGAGTAATACTATAGAAGGAGAAAAAATAAAAACATGCTAAGCCAAAGACCAAAACACTTGGTCCAAATATCAATCCAAGATTAAAAATAACATCTTCAGGCACTTCGTTGGCATTAACATTCTTTGAAGTAGGAAAAGAAATTAATGAAAGAGCTAATCCAGCTAAGAAATGACCTACTCCAGAAGTAGCTTTACTGGCCAAGCCAATAAAAGAGAAAATCAAACCTTCTTGACGCTTACCAGTTTTCAACTCTTGATCATCAGCAATATCAGCCATAATAGAGCCCATACCAACCACCATAATTGCCATACCAAAACCTGTCGTTATTTGGCTAACAATTAAAAAAGGTAATAATAATGAACTGTCATTTTCTGGAAATAAACCAATTAGACGAAGTATCGTTGGCAAAACAAATGAAGTTAAAATTATTGATAATCCTAAATACATTGATCTTTTTTTATCCAACCAATTAATAATGTGTTTAACAAATGGGATTACCAACACAGTTGAAACAAAAAAAGCATAAAACATATATTGTATTTTCGATGTCTCAAGAGCCCAAAAATAAGTATTCATATGCAATACAAGTGCACGTTGGAGTCCACTTAATATAAAAAAAGTAATAGAAACAAGAAAAATTGAAAGAAAGGAGCGATTTTTTAAAGTCTCAAGCAGGCCCTTATAAAAATATCTATAAAAACTAGTGAAGCTATTAGTAAATTGTTCATTATCACTATTATTTTTATGCATAAAAGGAATCTGTGATTGAGTCCCTAAAGTTGTAATAAAGATTACGATTATAGATACAATCGCAAATGTAAATGCAAAAGCAGGATAAGCATCAGGGTTGAGTTGTCCTTGAGGATAATCATCAGTGGCCTTAAAATAGACAGTAAATGCAACTATAGATAAGATCATCGCTGCAATAAAAGAAAACATATTTCTAATAGCTACAAGAGCAGTACGATCTTCATAGTTTTCAGTCAATTCTGCGCCTAAAGCATAATACGGTAGAAGAAAAAAAGTCATCATTAAACGTAGAGTAATTGCAAAAAATGTTAGCCATAAAAAAAGGTTCATTCCAGAAAAACTTTCTGGAGGACTAAAAAGCAAATAAAAAGCTAATCCAAATGGTATTGCAGAGGCATACATGAATGGATGTCGCCTACCTAATTTAGAATTATAGTTATCTGAAAATGCACCAATAATGGGATCACTAATACCATCAAATACCAATGCTAAGAGAAGAGCGGTACCTGCAAGTATTGGATCTAGGTGTAAAACTTGAACATAATAGAATAATAAAAAAAACTCTAAGGAATTAGTCTTAATAGCTTCCGCACCCAATCCTATTCCATGGGCTAATTTAATTGGAAGACTAATTTTTCGATCGCGTGTTGGGATATTTATAAACCTTATTTAATTAAAATCTAAAAGTACTTTTATCTTCTGACATTTAATAGCTTAGCTAGTATAAAGCATTACTAATAACTATATTAATATCAACTGATTGATAACAGGCAACTAGAGCCCACTATATGTCTCATTAGTGGACAATTGTTAAACTCCTGATATTTTTTAGCCATAGCAATTGCACACGTTTGCAATGTCTTTTGATAAATTATACTCTTAATAATCTATATTTTTTACAAAAAATAAATCAATTCTATTGAAGAAATAACTTATTAAATAAATGAAGGAAATAAGGACATGAATATAATTTTAAAAATATCACGTTATCTAATTTCACTCATAATTGGTTTTGTATTTATAATAAGTGCATATTTAATCTTAATGAGTGGTATTTATCACACTCCTACAAAATTTTTAACATCATCAAATTACGTCACCCCCTCAAATAAAATTCTAATTGTTGGAGGGACTCGAGGTGTTGGGCTTGAAATTATTAAAAAGTTAATAGATCGTGGAGAAGACGTAACAGCGATGGTTCGATCTACTTCAAACGTTCAACAATTAAATCAACTAGGGGTTAAACAAGTCATTGCTGATGCTCTCATTAAAGAACAAGTTGAGAGTATTTTTTCTCAAAATAACTTTGGTACAGTGATATCAACACTTGGCACTTCAGCTAAAGATCTACCGAAGCGACAAAATTTCATTCAATCGATGTTTAAAGGTGAAGTAAAAATGGATCCTAATCAGCGTCCTGACTTTATTGGAAATCGTAATATTATAGATTCAGCAAAAGCAATGGGCGCTAATCGCTTTATTTTCATTACAGTGATTGGTACAGGAGAGTCATATAATGCTCTGCCTCCACTTGCTAGAAGAGGCCACAAAGAAGTTATTAAACAAAAAGAAAAGGCTGAAAATCATCTTCGTGAAAGTGGTCTTGCCTATACTATTATTCGTCCTGGTGGTTTCAGCAATGGACAATCCTCAGGCAAGGCAAAACTAACAGAAGATCCTTTAGCTTTTAGCTTTATTGCCAGAGTGGATGTTGCTAATCTAGCAATCGAGGCATTAGGTAATAAGCAATCTATTGGAAAAACATTTACTGCTTATGATTCAGATATGTTGTATCTATACCGAATGTTCATGGACTAATTTGATTCAAGTTACTGCATTATAAAAAATTTATAAAGGATTAAAATAATGATGAAAATAAAACGAACCACTTTTTATACACTTATTCTCTTATTACCGGTCTTTGCTATTACAGCACCAGAAAGCACTAATGCTCATGAGAAAAATGAAAGTATCATACAAAAGGCTATTGAAAATCAAACAAGGCCTGCAAAAGATAGACAACGTGACATAGACAGAAAGCCATTTGAAATTATGAGTTTCTCTGACATAGGACCTGGAGATATAGTGGCAGATATTGGTTCAGCAGGTGGTTATTACACTAGAATTCTAAGTGATATAGTCGGAACAACCGGTCATGTTTATGGATTTAATGGTAAAGAATTTGCACGTGTTTTTAAAAATGGTAATCCAACAGACCCTATAGCGGAAGAGCGCGCTAATGTGACTAGTATTATGGGTACATTTAATGCTCCTGTTTTTTCTAAAATGCTTGATGCTGCGATCATTGTACTGATCTATCATGACACACATTTATCTCAACTGAACATTAATACAGAAGCTATGAATAAGGCATTGTTTGATGCAATCAAACCAGGTGGTACTCTGATAATTGTTGATCATAAAGCTGAATTAGGATCAGGGACACGAGATGTTGAGAAATTTCATCGGATAGATAAGCTACTTGTTAAGGAAGAAGTTGAAAATTCTGGTTTTCGTTTTGTTGCTGAAAGTAACATCTTGAATAACCCTGATGATGCTCTCAACACGATGGTTATGATGCCTGATGTGCGTGGAAAATCAGAACGATTTATATTCAAATTTAAAAAACCAGAATAAGCTTATTGCATAAGTTTTCTGGTTGTATCACGGGTTATGATATCTGAAAGTAGTTCTATATTTTTAGGTGGGAGTTCCGGGTTATTAATGCGTCTAATGAGACATCTAATGGACTCATCGATTAATTTTTCATATGGTAATTGAACAGTAGTTAAACGATTCATACCCCAAGAAGATATAGGATTATCTCCAAAACCAATTACAGCCATATCACGAGGTATCTCAAGATTATAATCTATGCGTGCTCCATCAATAATGCCTAATGCTGTCAAATCGGAAGAACATATTACAAGTTCTGGATCTATTTTTATGATATCTGCCATGGCATTTCGTCCCTCATCATGGCCTAATATACCTGTAAAATTAGCAAGGATTTTTCCTTCTTCTTTTTCTTCTATAACCTTGGAAAATGAATCGGTTCTTTGAATCCCTGATTCAATATTCTTATCACCCCTTATCATGACAAAACGTCTATAACCAAGATTTAAAGCTAAATCAGCTAAGTTCTCTCCAATCGCATTATGATCAATATTGACTGTACAAGTATTTATTTCTTTTGATGAATTACCTACTAAGACTATTGGTGTATGTTTTTGATTACATTTGCGAACTAGATCTTCAGATGGTAAAGCAGAAAGCATGATGATTCCATCTACTTGGTATTGCATTAGAAACTCAATGGAAGTATTAATATCACTATTTTCATTAATAGTAGCTAAAACAGTTTGATAATTTTCTTTTTGAAGTTTTTCACTATATTTTTTTAATGCACTAGCGTAGAAAGGATTCTCCCAATCAGCCATAAGTAGCCCTATCATCTGAGTTTTTTTTGTAATCAAACTACGGGCGATAACGTTAGGATGATAACCAAGTTTTTTAGCTGCTTTATTAACTTTTTCTCTAGTCTTTAGAGAGACGCTAGCATTTGGAGTAAATGCTCTTGATACAGCTGATCTTGATACACCTGCTAACTTAGCAACATTATAGGAGGTGATCCTACTTTTCTCCTTCTTCATATGCCTATAATTCGATTAATAACCAATAATAGATTTCTATTATAATTTTGTGTCTGGTATAAGTTTTGCAAAATCCTCTCGCCAAGCATCAGCATTCATTGTTTCATCATCAAAAACTTCAAATGTTTTATTTTTTGCATTCTTATTGGTTAATGCTTCTATACAAATAGCAGCAAGGTTACCTCGACTGGTCAAACCACCATTTATAGGAACAGTATCTCCTTGTTGCATTCTTGCTCCTTTAACACCTGACTCATCATTAGTTAACCCACCTGCTCTAATAATTGTATGAGTGATAGAACTTGATCGAATGTAATCTTCACCTTTGAGTTTCCATATCAAAACATTGCCATATTTATTAAGAGGATTATTTTCTTGAGTAATACCAGATGATGACATTTGAATAAATTGTTTTACTGTTCCTGCTTTTTTGGCAGCATCTATCAGATTTTTTGTTCCACCATAATCTATAAATTCAGGGCTGTTAGGTCCTTCAAATATATTTGTCCCAAGGCCTGATATGATTGCGGTAACGCCGACCATAATAGAATCTAATGACTTTGGGTTTTTGACATCCGCTTCAACCCAATTATATTTTTCACTAATTTTTTTAGCAGCACGTTCTTTATTACTAGTCATTGGGATAAAGTTTCTGTCTTGCTGTTTTAAGTACTTTATAACGTAAGATCCTGTTCTACCCGAAGCGCCAACAACTAAGATCAGCTCATCTTCATTTGTTGTATCTGCTATCACTGAATGAAATAAAGACATACTTAAAAACATAATGCTAAAGATTAAAGTAGCAATTTTATTTCTTGAAACTGTCATTGGTATTAATGCCCCTTTAGATAAAAATATCTAAATTAGATTGTATTTAATTATTGTTCAGTAAAAACTCTATTAAAATCTATATGTGCCAGTAAAACCAATTTGCCTTAGCGTTGGATTCACTACGCCTGATACTGTTAACTGTGAATTAAAGTCTGTTCCAAATTGTTGTGCATAAATTGGTTTATCATCATCTAGTAAATTACGTACCCAAATTTTTAGATCAAAATTTCCTGATTCAACGCCAGCACTAAAATTCATAACTATACGATCTGGAACAAAAGCTACATTCATTTCATCCATGTATTGTTTAGATCGATAATAAGAATCAAGTCTGATGAAACCATCAAGATCATTTATCAAGGATTTAGGCAATGCTTTTCTATATTCAACAGCTAAATTAGCAGTGTTCTTACTAGAACGTTTAGGCATTTTTTTACTCATATCAGGATAGCTTTTACCATTGATAGATGATGTTACACAATTAATTGGTAGTGACTGGTAACTACTAGAATCTTGTCCTAACATCTTGCTACAAAATGCATTACCGCCTGTCCAAAGTGTTCCATCTGCAAATTCAGCATTGGCATAACCATAACCACCAGCAATTAATAAATTATCAGTTGGGTTATAAATGAAATCAATCTCAAAGCCATTAATATCTAAGCCTTCTGAATTAGCTGTTGTTGTTAAGAAGTTAGATAATATCTGTCTAAATTGTGCGTCCGTCCAGTCAATAACAAAAGCGGCAGCATTAATCTGTAATTTGCCATTAAGTAATGTAGTTTTAGCCCCTACTTCATAAGTCCAATTCTCTTCAGGGTCATAAGATGGATCTGCTGTAATAGGAAGACTGGGGTTAATTCCACCCGATCGAGTGCCATGAGAAGCAGAAGCATAGAGCATACTTTTCTCAGTTGCTTTATAACTCAGAGTTACTCTTGGATCCCAATAATCATGCTTAACTTCATGGTAAGCTGGCACTCCAGCTGCTTCAAAGGTCTTAAGCGAGAAAAAGAAATCATCTTTTGTGCTTAAAAGGCTACGATCATCATTAGTCCAACGCAATTCTGTTGTTATAGTAAGTTGATCTGAAATATCATATTGAACAGAACCAAAGAGTGCATGTTGTGTGACTTTTTCAATACCAGAAGTTAGATGATTATTTGGATTACTTCCATCCCACCAAATTATTCCAGTACTTGCTGGATCCAGAGATGGTTGAGCAAGAACGGGGTGACTAACTCCCATATTTCCATTGAAAAAGGCGATAGGAAAGCCAAACATTGGGTGGAATGCTGTGGGGAAAAATAAAGGTTCTGCTGTTAGAAAAATAAGTTGATCAGCAGGCAGACCAGATGCTTCAAGTGCATCACTTACATCAACATTGAATGCTGTTGATGAAGTGCTTTCAGATTTAAAATAAAATGCGCCCGCAGACCATCTTAGTCTTTGATCTGAGTTTGATTCTATTCTTATTTCTTGCGACAAATACTCCTGATCAAGGTTCTGTGCTCCCAGATAAGTATCAGCCTGAAATAGCCCTCCGATTGGTATAGTTGGAGCTGGAAATCCTGGATCAGATGATAACAGAGGTGGAGTTCCCATAGGTCCTAAATTAGCTCTACGACCAGCAAGAGGACCTCCATAAAAATATGATTGTGCAGCTGCTACAGTAGTCCAACCATAATGTTCAGCGCCTCTATATCCCCTATCAAGATCCATATTTCCATGACTATCACTCTCTGAATAAGATGAAGTGGATATTAGGTTGTAATCATCATAAGTAAAATCCATTTTTAGAGTAAATCGTGATGAACTACCTTTAGCAGAATAAGCTTCAGGAGACATACTGAATTCATCTGTACCTGAACCATTAATTTCTCCACAATGGTAATAAGCAGCTCCCTTGTCATAACCACCCGATGGATTGTTATACTCACCACAATTATTTGCATCAATTGAAATTGGCAGTTGATCTATATCTTCTCTACCATGAAAAGCACTAAAAATTATATCAGTAGCCTCATCAGGAGTATATCGGAGAGTAGCCATTAGATTTTCATTATCATGTCCTCCTAGTTGATATTCTCGATCTACGGGTCGGTTGATATAAGTACCTCCATCATGATCAGAGTCTAAAGCTAAGCTTCCATAGAGTTTTCCTTCTATAATTGGACCACTTAATGTAGCTATAACTTGACGAATATTGTCTAAATCAACAGTTGTGGTCACTTTGCCTAAAAATTCATCATTTGGTTTCTTAGTTACATAATTTATAGCCCCTGAAAAAGAGTTACGTCCATAAAGGGCACTTTGAGGACCTTTAACGACTTCAACTCGTTCCAAATCTAGCATTGATACATTCTGAGAACTTCTACCTGAAACAAAAACACCATCAAGAAAAATACTGACATTATTATCAAATCCACGAGTATCTATCATTCCCATTCCTCGAATTACTGGAATGTTTAAACGACCATTCTCACTACTATTGAAAGTCATATTTGATGTATAGTTAGCTAAATCATTAATATTCTTAATGGTCGCTTTATCTAATTGTTCGGATGTAAAAACAGAAATAGCAAGTGGAACTTCTTGTAGATTCTCAGCACGATTTCTAGCTGTGACAGTAATTTCCTCGATCACTGTTTGCGCTATCAAAGGCTCTAAGGAAAATAATAGTACTATTATAATTAACTTAATCGAAATATTTATGTTTCTCATTTTTAGATGCTCCCTCATTTTTATGTAAAGTCTTTAATATAACTATAATGACATTGAAATATTTTGCAAACGTGTGCAATAGTTATAGTGATATTTAGTTCTTCTATGTAATTACGAATAATTGATTAAAGTGATGAATTATATAATTTATAATTTTTGACTTTTTTTTCTATCATTAATTAAAAGAAAAAGTAAATTTTAAATAGCACTCTTTTCATCTGCAGATTCGCCACCATATTTAGAATAGAGTCTTCCATAAATACGTTTTATTAATTGAATACGTTCATTGTTTAGTTTTTTTTGAAGTTCTTCTGATGGCTTATCATTGTCGAGTGAGTTTAAAGATACTTTGTTCTCATTTGATAGTATTTCTTCAAGATGAGCAAGTCTGTCTTTAACAACCCAAAGCTCTGCACCTAATTCAAGTGTTATATCAATAAGATGATCAATTACTTCATTTTCAAAATAGGTAGGATTTCCTCTCTTAAACCCAGGAAGATTATCAAAATTTTCTAGATCCTTTGATTTGTCATCTATCATTTAGCTTTCATTTTAATTAATTGGTTTATATCCTATTCTTCCTGCAAGTAGAGATTTGGATGGGTCGTATACTTCCATCTCAAAACCTGTTTCTTTCATAATATCTTCAACATTAGAACGGACAAAACCAGGAAGGAAAGGTTCTCCATTATCAGCAGCATCCATTTCTCCAAAAAACATGCCGTAAACATCTCCATTTTTATCACCAGGAAAATCAATCAATGTAAAACTACCTCCTGGCCTTAAAACCCTCAATGTTTCTGATAGTATTTTCTTTGAGACTGAAACTGGAACCTCATGAAATAATAAATTTGCAACGATAATATCAAAATTATTGTCTTCAAAATTAAGATCTTCAGCAAGCATTTGTTTAAAATTTATATCATAATTATTCTCTATCGCTCTAGCATGTGCATAACGAACCATATGAGAACTAAAATCAATCCCCCATATTTCAGCGTCTGGATATATGCGTTTCATAGCTGTTGTCGTAACACCTGCACTGCATCCAAGATCAAGAATTCGTTTAACTTTTCCATCTTTAGGAACAGCTACTGTGCTGGCTTGCATATCACTTAACATGTCATTATCAGCTGCACCACCCATAAATACCTTTGCTCCATAGTCATAAAGAAAACCTGAAAGCGGTTCATTGACATTACCGCCAGGCTGTATATGTATCTCAGTATTAGCATACTCAGGAGTTAAAAATTCTGAACTGTATTCTACTGATCCTGGACCAATACTTTCAGCATCATCGAGTGCTTGTAGTAGATCATTTTTTCGCATGTCAAAAGAATTGCGAAGACATTCCCAAAATGATTCTTGAAGAGTGCGTTTTACTCGGTAATAGGTTTTTAAAACATTATCTTTCATAAGCAAATCTTTTGCTTCTGCTGTATTTTTTTGATCAGAGTTCAAGGTTTTTCCAGCATCCTTGATCATGTGTCGACAATATTCTGAAAGAGGCTTCTGTTGGGCATGCAGTAATACATTACGAGCATCTTCTATAAAACCAACATAAGCTTCATCTCGACGTGATGAAAGAGACGGGAAGACTCCTGCAGTTTTCCCACGAATATAAATTGCTTTATTAGTAGTCATATCAATTTTTACCTTAGTGCTAATTACTATGTAGTTCTTAGTACTTTTATAGGTTTAGTTTACTTGAAAAGCTGTTAAGGGCACAACCGAGAGAAATTTTATGGGGAATATAATATGGTTGTGCCCCTACGTTTTTAGAAATCAAAGGTAGTTCTTATTCCATATGATCTCTGCTGAATCATTCCAGCCATGATTCCTCTAGTGAAAGGACCACTTAGACCTGATAGATCAGGGAAAAGTTGAAGATTGGAGTAACCTTCTTTATCAAACAAGTTGTTTGCATAAACTTCAACCCGCCATGAATCAGATTCCAAACCTGCTCTTAGGTTAAATATTGAGTAAGCAGGAGTACTAGTTACGTTAGCATTAGTCATCCATGTACTACCTTGACGAATGAAGTCACCTCTTACAAAAAAGTCATTTCCAGACTCCATGGTATCAGCATAGATTGCTGATAATGTGCTACTTTTCTCTGGGTAACGAGAAAAACTATTACCCATTCCATCAATGGTTCGATTACCAAAAAGAGCTAGTGCATCTGCACTCTCAAAGTCATTAATATCTGACTTATTCAATGAATATGTCATATCAATTGTCCAATTATCAGATAACAAGTAAGTTCCTTCAATCTCAAGACCTGAGAGGTCTGCCTGACCGCCATTGGAGTTTACTTGAATATTTTCACCATCACCGGCAGCATTAGTAATCGATAAAATCTCTGGTGCGATAGCATTTTCCCAATCTGAGAAATAAACAGCCGCTGTTATCTGTGCACGATCGTCCCAAAATCGAGCTTTAGTACCAAACTCTATATTAGTGATTTCTTCTTCATCTACACTGATTCCACCACCGCCTTGTGCGGCTATCTGATCTAATTCACCTTGAGTTCTTCCCAATAGACCAGCATTAAACTGACCTGGGTTAACACCTTTCGCAAAAATAGCATAATAAGTTAAGCCTTCTCTGGGTTTATAATCCAAAATGACACGAGGTGTAGTACTTGAGAATGTATTCGACAGTGGTTCATTTCCAAGAGTACCTTCAATGACCTTATCATCTTGTTTTCGTAGTTCAAGATTTAATGTTAAAGTATCGCTGATATCATAGCCAAGTGAAGCAAAAACAGCTCTAGTTTCTGGATCAAAAGTACTGACACTCTGAGTAGGCCTAGGTGTCCCACCCCAGAGAACATTATAGCCTACTAATCTAGCTTCAATGTCAGTATAACTAGCGCCAACCATCCAACTTATCTGGCTATCAGCAGCAGATGTCAGTCTAATCTCACTACTAGAATCCTTGTTTTGAGTCATGGACATGCTATATGTATCAGCTGATGCCATAAACCCTAAATAGTTTCCTAACTTGCCAGCGGTAACTCGGCGATCAAAATCCTCAAAACTACTGTACTCATTCTCATGAGCAGCAGTAATAAATGATAGCGTCATTCCATTATCCATCTCATAATCTATGACTAAACTAGCTTCCTTAGCGTGTCTCTCTAATCCCATTGCCTGTTTTGGTTGAAACATGCGATCATATGACTCAATCATCGCTGGACTAAAATACTTCGTCTGTAATGTTGGAGTTATAATTGTATCCATTCCAACCAGAGAAGTACCCATGTATGGGACATCGCCACAAAGCCAATTGCCACCAGCTACAGAATTGCCATTAGGCTTACAGGTAAACAGTTCTGGTTGTTCATTGCGATTAACAAAAACACCAACTGAAGGGCCATCATCATCAACCCAGGAATGTAAGCGAAGTTTTACTGATAATTTATCGCTAGGTTGGGCAAATAAAGATAAGGAAACATCAGTTGTGGACTCTTCTCCTAGAGTGGTACCCGGATCGCTAGCATTCTCAAACTCACCATCAGTATTATAACTTCGAGCACTGAATCGCATTGAGACAGTATCACTTATAGGTCCTTCTATTTGACCTGAAACATCTAGAGTCCCAAATTTAGCACCCTCAGCAGTAATTCTACCTTTCCATTCATCTCCTGGAGTTTTAGTTACAGCATTGATAGCACCGGAGAACGTTGAACGGCCAAAGTAAGCACTTTGAGGTCCTTTAATAATTTCTATTCGTTCATAATTATCAGTACTGCCAATCTCTGAACCCAAAATTGGAGCACCGTCAATAAAAACTGTAGCCCCTTGTCTTGTTTGACGATCGGTTCGTGGATTCATTCCTCTAAAGATTAAACGTCGATTAAATCGACCTCCTTTACCCACAGAATGCTCTGAATAATGAAAACCAGGTGTGAAGTTAACAAAATCTGGTAATTCATCAAGCGCCATATCTTCAATTTCACTTGATCCAAAAGCGCTAACAGTCACAGGTGCAGACATCAAAGTTTCTTCTCTCTTACGAGAAGTAACAATAATCTCTTCAATTGCTAGTGCACCGTCTTGTGCAAAAACATACGACGGCGATGCAAATGATACTATTGCTATCATTAAAGATAACAAAGTTAGTTTATTGATTAATTTCATATTTCTCCCCTCTAAATACAATTAAATAATTTCGAACATTTATAAAAAACTCTAACACTAAATATTTTATCGATACTAAAAAAATTTCGTAAAGATAAGTTCTTCTACACCAACACTAAGGAGAGATAACACAACAGACAACAACAGTCCGTTCTTTGTCTCTATAATGGGCATCATAACTTTCAGAATCAAAAATCCAAGATCATAGTGCTAATAACTAGCTTACTAAATTACACTGAATCTTCAATTGATATAGATCATTTATACTTTATATTTTTATTATCAGTTTTATAAAATAGCAGTCACAGTTTTATCTTTAAGATAATTTGATACTGCTTGATGGCCCGATTCTTTGCCCCAACCTGATTGCTTCCAACCACCAATCGGTAAAGCTGAATCAAACATCAAATGGCTATTTACCCAAACGGTGCCAGCATTTATAGAATCTGCAATGCGATGAGTATTGGATAACCCTTCTGTCCATAATGATGCTGCAAGTCCATAATTACTATCATTAGCTAAAGCCACTGCTTGCTCTATATCTTCAAACACTGATACTGTGAGAACCGGTCCAAATACCTCTTCTTTAAAGATAGCCATATCGCGATTCACACTACCAACTATAGTCGGTTCCATAAAACAACCTGATGTACCTAATAGTTGGCCACCTGAGATTAAAACTGCACCATCAATTAAAGCATCATCAACATATTTTTTCACAGATTCGGCATGACTCTTAGCTACTAAAGGTCCCATCTGAGTCTTAGGATCCAGACCATGACCCATAACCATTTCACGACCATATTTAGCCACTCCTTCAATCAATTGATCGGAAATACTCTTATGAACGATCAACCTGGATCCAGCAACACAAACTTGACCGCCATTAAAAAAGATTGCATTAGCCACACCAGGTATCGTTAAATTAAGATCTGCATCAGGCATCACTATTTGAGGTGATTTACCTCCAAGTTCCACTTGAACTTTTTTAAGATTGGATTCTCCTGCTGCTTGAATCACTCTGCGACCAATCTCAGTTGACCCTGTAAATGAAACTTTATCCACATCTGGATGCATAGCAAGGGCATGGCCTATCGTGCTCCCAGAACCAGTGACCAAATTTATAACGCCATCTGGAAGACCCGCCTGTTGGCATATTTCGACTAAACGGACAGCTGTTAGACTAGTATAAGTTGCTGGCTTCAAAACAATAGTGCATCCTGCAGCCAAAGCTGGAGCTAATTTCATTGCAGTTAATACCAATGGTGAATTCCAAGGAGTAATACAAGCTACCACACCAATTGGATGTCTCTTCGTATAACTAAAAGTCTTTTTATCTTGGGGTTGATAACCGATGGATGAAGTAATGGTTTGACCTTCAATGGTTCTAGCAACACCAGAAAAATAGCGAAATTGATCAATTGCACCTGGTATTTCTGCCCAACGAGAAACATATAATGGTTTTCCTTGATCGAGAGTTTCTAGCTCAGACAATTCATCAATATTATCTTCCATAATATTGGCAATTTTATTGAGAATCTCTGCTCGACCAACGGGAAGCATATTAAACCACTGATCACTCTCAAGTGCTTTTCTGGCAGCAATTACAGCATCATTTATCTCACAAATACTCCCTTTAGCTATCTCGTTTATTATATTGCCTGTTCCAGGATCTACAGTTTCGAAAATAGAGCCATCGTAGGCATCTACCCATTCACCATTAATAAATATTTTTTGCTGACCTCGGTCAATAAAAGTCTTGGCACTATCAACTGATAGTTGAGCATTATTTGAACGAAGAGAGGTCATAGAATTACTTTATAAAAAATCAATAAATTAGATAAATAGGTATTGAGATATTTACTTGTGTCCAACATCAGACTTATTAGACATAGCTTCACTTTCATTAGAAGAGCCTTCGATAAATTCGCCTCTATGCCAAAGACCTTCTTTAGTGCTGTTATCAGTATGGGTTAATATACCTTCTCCATGTGGCATACCATCTTCCCAAGCGCCATAAAATACATCTCCATTAATCTCAACAAATGTTCCTAGACCATGTGGTTTTCCACCCCACCAATCACCATGATAAATTGCGCCATCAGGGTATACAAAAGTACCTACTCCCTGTTTATTTCCATGATCATAACCACCTATATAAGTGCCTCCATCGTTATACATAACTGTCCCATGACCATGTTCTCTATTATCATGCTCTCCAACATATTTGCCACCCGGAGAATAGGCATAAGGGCCAAGTTTTTGCTTCTCATCACCGGTCCAATCAATTGCATATTTTGCTTTGTTTAAAAAAGTATAGGTCCCATAACCATGAGGACGATCATCAGCATAATAACCAGTAACGATTCCCCCATTGAAGCGAATTTCTCTTCCCTTACCGTGTTTTTTTCCATTTTTCCACTGTCCAGTATACTTGGAGCCATCACTAAAAAGCATCGTGCCATCACCATTTAAACAATTACCAGAGATACATTTATCATCGTCACTATAAACAGTCGACACCATCAGAAATGACATAATTGGTAAAGTGAAAAACAATTGTTTCATATAAACGCTTTTAGTATAGATATTCAGTTATTTCATTAACGATAAACTGCAAAAGATGTCATCTGTGATACATCGGGATAAAAAATACCAATCGCCGCTTGGCGACTAGATCGTGAAGTATAAACAATAGCGCCTTTTCCAGTGATATCGATATTAGGATTATCAGTTTTCCTTGGTAAAGGGAAATAGGCAAATTTTTCTGTATCCTGATCAAACCTGATCAATGCACCACCAAGTCCTTGGTCCCCAAACCAAACTTTATTTTTATGATCGGCCATAATTCCATAAGGTGATGATAGTGGTATTGTCCTATCTTCACGGAAAGGTAATACTGGATATTCTATCTGTTTCCCAGTCTTAGGGTCTAGGCGTCCAAGCAATCCTGAACGGTTCAATGAGTACCAAACAATTCCTTCTTTATCAACCATAACCCGATTCATAGAACAAGGACTTGCAAGCGCAGGGTATTCTTTAAATTCCTTAGTTATGGCATTAATAACACCCACTTTACAACCAAATAATTGGGCAAAATAAACATTATCCTGTTGATCTACATCGATACCGTATGGAAACGAATTAGCTGTGGGAACCTCATATAAACTTACTTTTTCTGTTTGACGATCCCAAACACCCATCTTATTTCCAGTGATTACTGTAAACCAAACATTCTCTTTAGAATCCAAATCTGGAGTATGACCTTGTATATTATAGACCTTCTTTTCTGGATCCATCGGAAAACGATCCATTTTACCTGTTTCAGGATTTAATCGACCCACATGTTTCCCAAAAAACTCTATCCAAAATATGTCGTCACTTGAATCAATAGTCATACCATGTGCTTGAATATAGGGGTTTCCATTTTCTCTATCAATGCCAAATGGATAATGGGAATACTCAGCAGTCCTTGGGTCTAACTTACTTACACCAATAAAACTATTAGTTCCCCAAATATTTCCTTGATTATCAATTTTAGGTTCTAAAATTCTATGCTTGCCTGCCTCTGCTCTCGATCTGATTGCAAGATCAGTATTAGGTCCCAATGGGAGCATGTATTCTACAAATAAACCTTTTGATAATTCTGCCTCATCCAGGGGGTATTCAGCCTCAGAAAACAAGACTCGATCCACACTATCAGGACCAAAGTTATCCGCCAGATAACCTGATAGTAAATCTCTTTCCTCATCAGTTATATTTCCTACACCAGAACCTTCTTGAATCATTGCACCACGTCGTGCATTAGGATCCAGCATCAAACCTATCATTGCATTCCATCCAGCCTTATCGAATTTATAGGAAGGTATATGCATTTGTCCATGACAACTCATACAGGTTCTTTCAGCTAAATCTCTTCCAACACCAGGCGGATATAACTCATCATAGGATACGACGTTACCCTCCTGTGGTGCATTTCTAACATTCAATGTTAGTGGGTCAGCAGGACCTGATTTAAGAGTAAAATCTGCATCCACTTTACTGTTTGATTCTATCCTCAACCAACTGTGTTCTGAACGTAACTCCTTATGCTCAGACCAAATCTCATAAGCGCCAACCATCAGATTGGGCATCCTATATTCTCCCTTATTGGTATAGACCATATAGAGCATATTTTTATCTAAATTTTTAGCATAGACCTTTGCAGCAATAAAATTATTTGGCCCTTGAACACTGCCGAACATTACTCCAGTTTCTGGTACTTTACCTAAAGTCGCATCAGCGCTATAGATGGAGTTAGTAAAAAGTCCAGTAGATAACCAGATCAATGTGATTAATAATTGTACCGTTTTGTTCATTGCCATAAGCTCCTAAAAAAATTTGAGTCGCACCAATTGAGTCGCACCAAATGTTAATATAGTTAAATCATTGTTATGATAGAATTAACTAACCACTATTTCATTCAACCACTATACAAAAAATGTCTCAATAATGGGCAGTAATTGGATTATCCATTTGCCTATTACTTAAGGCATGTATTCTTTTAAATTTGTTATTGTTAAACTTAATCCCATGATTAAAAATGATTAATCTAATTTAATAGGTACATATAACTACTTTAAAAATTACCTAATTTAAGGAAAATAAAATATGAAAGCACTTCTTTGTCTTGATTATGAAAATGATATTGTACACCCAGATGGTAAGGTAGCTGGAAAAGGGTATGCAGAATTTAATAAAACATACAACTCTCTTGAGAAAGTAGCAGAAACACAATCTAAATTTAGAGATGCTGGCTACCCCGTACTACATGTTCGTGTTGGTTTTTCAAACAGTTATGCAGAGCAACCAAAAACATCCCCACTTATGGGTCAAGCTCATAAGTTTGAAGCCTTTAAATTAGATAGCTGGGGCACAGAATTTTTATCTGAAGTCGCTCCATTAAAAGACGAATTCATTTTCACTAAAAATAGAGTCGGCGCCTTCTACGGTACAGCATTAAATCTCACACTTAAAACGATGGGTGTTGAAGAATTATTTTTGATTGGAGTAGCCACCGATATGGTAGTTGAATCAACTGCAAGAGAAGCTCATGATCGAGATTTTGTTGTAACTATAATTTCTGACTGCTGTATAGCTGCTAATGATGAAGATCATCAACGTAGTCTAGAAAATATGAAAAAGTTAAGCACAATAACCACTAGTGATACACTAAAACTAGACTAAGAAAATGAGAGTTAACAACCAACTATTATTTTATTTTATAAGATAGTTTGTGAGTAATAGAGACTAAATCAATGTGGAAGAATGACATTATTATGATGAATGGAGAACTTATGCCATTTGAAGATGCTGGCATACATCCTTTGTCACTCGCTATGACTTATGCGACAACTGTCTTTGAAGGTTTGCGTGCTTATCATGTGCCAAAAACAAATCAATTCTCATTATTTCGTGTGGAAGATCATTTGAAACGACTACAAATTGGCATGAAAGTTATGCGTTTTGAGGAGACTTATGAGAGCCAGTATTTAACTGATTGCTTAATAAACTTAATCAAAGCTAACAAGCCAGACTCTGATGTCTATATTAGGCTCTTAGTTTATATTGAAGGGCAAGGCTTATTGGCAACCACAGGTCCTGTTGGGTTCACAGCAGCTGCAATGCCAAGGAAAAAAAGTGTGTACGCAGAAACAGGTATGAGTTTAGGTGTCAGTTCATGGAGGCGATTATCTGATAATGCAAGCCCGCCAAGAATTAAAGCAACAGCGAATTATCATAATGCTAGATTAGCTGTCCATGAAGCAAAACTGGAAGGCTATGATGGCGCATTAATGCTCACACCAGATGATTACGTTTCTGAAGCACCTATTGCCTGTTTTTTCATGGTTCGAGATGGAAAACTCATCACGCCATCATGTTCTAGTAATATTTTAGAGAGTGTTACTCGGGATACTATTATCACTCGATATCAAGAAATAACAGGAAATCAAGTTGAGCAACGTAGTATTGATCGAAGCGAATTATATTTTGCAGATGAAGCTTTTTTATGTGGTACAGGACAAGAAATTATTCCAGTAACATCCATTGATCACTTTAGTGTTGGTGAGGGTAATATAGGTCCAATAACAGAAAATATAAAAGAAGACTATTTTAGTATAGTTCGTGACCCTAACTCAGATCACAAAGAGTGGCGAACTTTAATTTAGAACGTTTTTTACTTTCCTAGACTTACGTTTAGCTTTTATTTTTTCAATAATTTCCGACGCAGTTTTCACCATTACTGGCAAAAAATCTCTTAGCGCCTTATCTTTTTTTACAGCGGGAGTAGCATAACGAATAGTTATTGCCCCAACGATATGTTTATTCTTTCTAACTATTGGTACAGACAATGACGTCAAATCAGAAGTCCATGTATACCCAACATAACTTTTATTTCTTTGCCTGCTATGCATTGAGTAACCCTGCTCTTTTATTATTTCTAACATCTTTAATATTTCTTCCACTGATTGATCGGTTTGCTCTCTCAATATATTTGTATCATTTAAAACATTCAAAATATCACGCTGTCTATTAAGGGTCATATGAGCCAAAATACATGGTCCAGATGCAGATCCAAGAATTGGAACTGGATAACCACTACTAAAATTTTCAATTGCTAATGGACTCTCCTTATCTGTATTATCACGAAGTCTTAGATCCACTCCTGAAATGACAGCAAGTGCAACTGGCCATCGTAATTCTTTTGTGATATTTAGCAGGAATGGCCTACTAATAATAGCGAGTTGATCATCATCACTGTAGCCATCACTTAAGGCTTTCACTTTTGGCTTCATATAATAGCGATGATCATCTGGATGCTTATATACAAACCCTTTTTCATCTAATGTCAAAAGTATCCTATAAACTGTGGCTCTTGGTATGCCAAGTTTCTTAGATAGCTCTCCAGCACTGGCACTATCTTGTTTATTTAAAAACATTAGTATTTCAAGACCATTACTCAATGATCTAATCATTTTAATAATCTCCTAAAATTTTTAAGAGTTTGTATTCTCTATGCAATTATTTAAATCTTAAAACTAAACTATTTTTTTTCATAAATGAACCAATATTAGTTCATAGTTTTATTTAATTTGTAGTACCTCAGTAATTCAATTATTCAGGATTTTCCTGCGTTAATGTTTGACCTTGCTTTTCAATCAACCCATTTTCTAAAGCAAATATTTCATACTCTTCTTTATTTTGTGCACCAAAAGCAACAGGTCTATCAATACCTTTGGCTTTAGGAGAAGGCGGTCCTTGATACTTACTGAGTGCATATCCTGCACTATTATTATCATGAAATGCGGCTAAGGTTTTAATTTTATTCTTATCAGGATACAAGACCACTGCACTGCCACCATAACCTGCATATTTTCCAGCGTTTCGATAGATAAACCAAACCCCACCATCACGAGTTATTGTGGTTTTTAAGCTATCAGATCGAGTAGGTATTGGGTAGTGTGTGAATTTTTCAGTGACTTGATCAAATTTTGAAACATAATTGTCAGGGGCTATCCAAATATTATCCTGATTATCAGCCTCAGCATTATAAATAGCTCCATAAGGAATACCTGATGGATACTCTGTCACCTCCTCTGTTTCTGGATTCAGCTTATACAAACTTGAATTATTGAATGCTAAATTACCCCAAGTTCCAGCCCATATCATATTATTTGAGTCAGCACCCAAGCGTCTAATAGCTGTGACATTTTCTGTTTTTACGAGATTAAAATGTTTAAATTCTTCTGTATCAGGATCGAACCGGGTCACACCATTATTATGATAATCTGCAAACCAAACTTTATCATTATGATCCATAACAATACCATAAGGTCTGCTCCGCATAACGGGAACATCCCAGTATTTAATTGTATCCGTTTCTCGTTCCCATTTACCAAGAGCCCCTGCTCCTAAGAGAGAAAGCCAAAGATTTCCTTTGGAATCAAAAATCTGTGTATTACTCCCTAAGAAAGTATTTTCTGGTGCTATCCAGTGATCAACAAGACCTGTTTCAGGATCTAGATGTCTCACTACATCTCCCGAATACCAAACAGAACCATCAGTTTGGTCTACTGCAATACCATGACCGCCTCCATGATCTTCAAATACAGTTTGTTCGCCTGTACGGGGATCAAATTTGACAATACAACAAGCGGTATAAGCTAACCAAACATTCCCATCTAGGTCAAAATCCACTTGATGGGGCCAAGGATCTACTGAATATTTACCTTCAGGTTCTCGATAAATATACTCAACAAACATTGCAGACTTAAGTGCTGTTAAGTCTAATTCAGGTTCAACTTCAAGTTGCACAACCTTAGGTGGATCTTCAGGACCAAAATTTTCGGCAAGATAGTCAACTAATATATCTCGATCTTCTGGCGTTAAATATTTTGGATCAAACATAGATGGATTACCCTGAGCACCAAAAGCAGGAACTTTATGCATACGATCAACTGTTATAGCCCATGTGTCTTTATTTTTTGGAACCCTTCCACCCGAATAAGACCTTACAGCATTATAAGAATAAAAATTAGCTGTATGGCAACCGTGACAGGTTTTTTCTAGGATATCTCTACCAGGACCTGGTGGGTACACTTCATCATAAGGAAGAATTTGTGCATCTGGATAATCCATTCCTCCAACATAATTGGGTACCGTATCTATATCTGTAATAGTAAAATTAGCCTCAGCATGGTCACCTTTATCAATAAAAAAACTTACTGTTTGGGAACTAAAACTTTTTAACTGGCCAACTGCTGGTCTTAATGTCACATCATAATTACCAGCAATCATATGATTAGCTGTATACTCACCATCAACTACAAATACAGTATATCCAATATCTTTGTCAGTGTTATAAGCATATATTACAGGAAGTGCATCAACCTCGGTGCCTTTGACATTACCTGAAAGCTCACCATATTCTGATGTATTCTCAGAGCAGGATATATTAGTTAACACCAACACAAAAAGAATGGTGTTTAATATGCCATTTTTTATTTTAATATTTTTCATTCATCTCTCCTATTCAATTTTTTCAAATAACTTTTTTATATACCACAATTATCTTAAAGAGTATTTTTTTGATATTAATCTCACTTAACGACGAGCATAAGGATTCTTAGTCGAATCGCCTGTATGCAGCCATACACTTTTAACTTGAAGATACTCTTTGATTGCCTGTTGACCATTTTCTCTTCCCAATCCACTTGATTTATAACCACCGAAAGGTGATGTGTAACTTGTAGATCTATAGGTATTCACCCAAACTGTTCCCGCCTGTAATTGTTCTGATACGTTAACAGCCCGATTAAGACTTTTTGTCCAAACACCTGCCGCTAAGCCATAATCAATATCATTGGCAATAGAAATTGCCTGATCTTCATCCTTGAATCGAATTACTGAAAGAACTGGTCCAAATACTTCTTCTTGAGCAATTCTCATACTGTTATCAACGTTTGCAAATATTGTTGGCAAAACAAATAAACCTTTATGCTTACTCTCAACAGAAGCAGGGACTCCACCCAAAACACATTGTGCTCCCTCGGTTTTCGCTATATCTATATATTTCAATATTTTTTTGTATTGAAGTTCATTAGCAATAGGGGCAATTTGAGTATCCTGAGACATTGGGTCGCCAAGTTTTGCAATTCTAGACATATCAATCAAACGTTCAAGAAATTCATCATAGATTGTGTCTTGAAGTAAAAGCCTAGACCCAGCAATACAGGTTTGACCACTAGCAGCAAAGATACCAGAAATAGCACCATCAACTGCTTGATCTAAATCTGCATCATCGAAAACAATATTAGCTGATTTACCTCCCAATTCTAATGTGACTTTTTTAAAATCTGCAGCAGCAGAAATATTAACATTTCGACCGCCTTCTTCACCGCCAGTAAAAGCAACCTTTCTAACTTTCTTATGAGATACTAAGGGTTCTCCAACCTCTGAGGAATAGCCGGTTACGACATTAATGACGCCTGGTGGGAATCCTGCCAATTCTGATAGTTTCGCAAGCTCTAAGGTTGAAGCAGAGGTGTATTCAGATGGTTTAATAACTACTGTATTACCTGCCGCTAATGCTGGTGCTAATTTCCATACCAGCAATAATAGTGGCGAATTCCATGGTGTTATACAGGCGCAAACTCCTAGAGGCTCATATCGTGTATAGTTTAGTACTTTGGGCTTGTCTATCGGGGGAACGGCTCCTTCTACTTTGTCAGCAAGTCCGCCAAAATACTCAAACCATTCAGTCATATAACGACATTGATTGATGACTTCAGTATAAAGTTTCCCATTATCACGCACCTCAATAGTAGCTAGTTTTTCAGCGTGATCTAATAAAACTTTTCCAAATTTTTTAACCATTTTCCCACGGGCTGTAGCAGTTAAACCACGCCATTCTTCACTTATAAATGCTGTGTTAGCTGCTTCTACAGCAGCATCAACATCAGCGGCATTACATTGAGGTATGGATGCCCAAGATTCTCCTGTATAAGGATTCAGACTATCGAACGACTTTCCAGAAGATGAGTCACACCATTGGCCATTAATATAGATTTGATAGGTATTCATTATTCTTCCTTAATATATTTATACTATCTCAATGTTTACTTGGAGAAGCATAATTTTGTTTAGCTAAATCTAAACATTTACGATAAGGCTTCAAACCTCGCCAAAATAAAAATACTCCTATCGGACATGCAACAGCCACAGCAATCGACATAGAGTAGCCAACTAAAGCATCATTTTTGAATACCACATCTGTAAAAAAAGCTATAAATGTTGGTCCAAAACCAATGCCGACCATGTTAGTACAAAAAAGATAAATAGCTGAGACCTGAGCGCGAAGTTGATTAGGTGTTATCTCTTGAAGAGCAGCTGCTTGGCAACCAACTGAGAAACTAGCAAAGAAAATAAACCCACAATAAAACATCATCGATAACTCCGGTGTTGGCATTAAAGAAGCAAGTATACCTACAGGGATCAAGCAGGCTTCAGCACCTAAGCAAATCCGTAAATTAGCATCACTGTATCCTCGATTTCTAAGCCAAACACTTACACTAGAACCGGTATTAATACCGATCACACCAAAAATAATACTAGCTAGACCATACCAAAGACCAATAGTTTGAGCATCCCAACCAAAAGTTCGAATGAAGTACGTTGGTAACCAAGCCGCTACACCATAGAACGCTAAGCTCTTAGCAGCTACACCACCGATTACATAACCATAAGCTCCTCTTCTGGCAACTATAAAAGATAGTACTTCTCTAAATGAAATAGTCGTATTGCCTTCAGCATCGACCATCATACCTTTTCGTTCAGGCTCTCGAATTGTCCTTAATAATAAAAATACTAATAATCCTGGTAAACCAACCAATAGAAATACAACTTGCCAGGGTTCCATAGGACCATAAAATGGCATATTGATAGAAGGAACTACTGCAATAACATAACCTCCTATGATCATTGCTAGACCCATACCTACATAAATTCCAGTTTGGTAAACACTAAATGCTCTTGGACGTTTTTCCACTGGAAAGTAATCACTGATTATTGAGTAAGCTGCTGGAGAAAGCGTTGCTTCTCCTATCCCTACGCCAACTCTGGCTAAAAACATATGAGTAAAGTTTCTCGCTAATCCACAAACTGCAGTCATAACACTCCAGACCAAAACACCTGCAGAAATTAATTTCACACGATTATGTGAATCAGCAAATCGTGCTATGGGAACGCCGAGAGAAACATAAAATACCGCAAAAGCAAATCCATGAAGAAGACTTAATTGCAAATCGGTAATATTAAGAGTTTCTCGAATTGGCTCTACTAGTAAAGTTAAAATAGTTCGGTCAAGAAATGAGGTGACATAGGCAAATAATAAGATTATGACAACATACCAAGCATAAGTAGGTGAACCATATTGTTCTTCGGTTGTTGCTGTTGCATGTTCAAAATCATTCATATTGATACCTATTAGTTTTGTTGTCTTCGTTTATTATTTCTTTCATTATTTTATTTTTTATATACCTGCTTTAATCTTTGAGTAATTTTCGGGCAATCTGCATTCGTTGTATCTCGCTAGTTCCTCCACCAATCTGACCATGCCGAAGATAGCGATAAAATAATGTCAAAGGCAATTCGAGTGACTCGCCCATTGCTCCATGAATTTGGATTCCATGGTCTAAACAACGAGCCCCCCAATCCATTGATGTTAATTTAATCAAACCAGCTTCCACTCTAATATCTTCGCCTTGATCATAACGAGCAGCCATCTGATAGGTTAGTGCACGTAAAGATTGAATATCGGTATACATATCCACCAACTTCCATTGAATAGCTTGCCGTTCTGCAAGAGGTTTTCCAAATGTATACCGTTGTTTAGACCATGAAATACACATATCAAGTGCACGTTGCATTTTACCCAAGGCGAATGGACCTCTAAGCAAACGATCATGAATCGTCAACCATCTTTGCCCTAGTCGAAATCCATTACCAACACCGCCTAAAATAGCATCTCCAGAAACTCTGCAATCATCAAAATGAACAATGTATTGAGAGGCTCTTGGCCCAAGCCAAGTCTTAATTCCATCTTCTTCTACTTTGACGCCTGGATTATTGCGATCAACTAAAAACATAGTAATCCCACCACGCTGACGTTTTTCATCATCTGTGACAACCTGGACCATCATGACGTCACTTTCAGCGGCCATAGATATCCACATTTTAGTGCCATTAATAATCCAGTCATCTCCATCTTTGATTGCCTTAGTCTGCATCATTCTCCCGGGATCTGATCCTGCATTTGCTTCAGTTTGTGCAAAACAAGTAGTTTTTTCACCACTCATAACTGGATTTAAATATTTTTCAATTTGCTCACCTTTACAATCGTAGAGAATATTAGGTACGTTGGCGAAAGGAAAAGGGACAGCTGTATAATAAAACTTTTCTAAGATCGCAACCTTACTCAACATAGAAAGTCCTGCGCCACCAAATTCTTCTGGGATCATTAAAGTCCATAGACCTGTTTCCTTCGCTATTTTCATTAGATGATCAAGAGTACCTTTGCCAAAAACTGACTCTAGATTAATTGTTTCCTTAATGCCAAAAGCATGATCTGATGAATTTAAAAATTCAGCTTCTAGAGGCATCAGCTCTTTACTGACAATGTTTTCTGCTAGGTCGCAAATTTCTAATACATCGGGTGGTAATTGAAAACTATTTGAAGACTCAGAACCCATATTCATAATTTCTATCTCCTACATTCCATGGTTATTGTTACTATTAGCATTTCTCCTTTAACCTCGCAGTGCTTTTAATTGCTGACTGTATCCTTCTGGATTTAATAATACGTCAATGAGTACAGGCTTACCAATCTCCAATGCCTCATCCATTGCCTGTTGATACTGCTCTATGTTGCTCACTTGATACCCCTTGCCACCTAAACCCTCCATTACCTGACTAAAGTTTGGTTGCTTCCAACGCATTCCTCGGCTGGGTAATCCTGAAGCCTGTTGTTTGATATCTATTAGCGAAAGTGATTGATCATTAAAAACAATAATAATCATAGGAAGATCTTGCTCAATTGCAGTACTTAATTCGCCGAGACACATTAGCAAACCTCCATCACCAGTAAAAGCTATAACTGCCCTATTAGTTTCTTTGATAGCAGCAGCAATAGCTGCAGGTAATGCATAAGCCATCGTTGCTAATCCATTTGATATGAGTACATCAAGTGGCTGATTACAGGGCCAGAAAGCCATCACTGAAAACATATGAGCGCCAGCATCAACGGTGATAAGTGGTAGTTTTTTTTGTAAATTACCTTCATGCTTAGACATAGCAGACTCTAGTGCAACTTGGACAACATCCTGTGATCCTATGCCCTCCTTTGCATGGCATTCCAAAGAATGAAGCATGTTATTTCGAAGCTCCTCTATAGCTGATAATTTCCAACTCGAAGGCCATACTGGAATCTCCTTCAGTAAAGTGCTTATATTATTACTGATAGAGCCATACAAACCTACATCTGGCCTTACATAATGCACAGGGTATTCAATGACTGAAATATCAATAATTGGAACCTGGTATCGCCACTTTTGTAATACAAATTCAACAGGATCAACACCGATTAAAATGATTAAGTCTGCCTTAGATATACAAGCTGACTCTGAGATACCGCCTGTAAATATGCCTGCGTATTGTGGGTGATAATCTGAGATGACACCTTTTGCCTTATAGGTCGTTAATACAGGGTAACCAGTACGTTTAATTAGTTGGCGTATTTTTTCTGTATTTTCAATGCTACGCGCCTCTAATCCAATGACAAATACCGGTTGGGAAGCATTATTTATAAGCTCACATGCATCTTTAAGTGTATTTAAATTATCTGCATTGATCTGATAATCTTCATTTATCTTCTGAGTTTGAGGTTCTATCACCTCTTTTTTTGCTGTAGCGCCGGTTAACTCAATATGCACAGGGCCACAAGGAGGGCTCATAGCTAAATTGACCAGTCTATTTATCTCACTGATCACTTGATTTTCTTCCAATCTACTATGACCTTTGTTAACTGGTGCTAATAATGCTTTTTGATCAATAAATTGATGCGTAATAAAATTTGACTGTTGATCAGTGAAGCCATCGGTCACTAAAATTACAGGAGCACGATCGAGCAATGAACAAGCAGAACCATTAGCTGCACTGGCAACCCCTGGTCCTTTGGTAGTCAAAGCAACACCGATAGTGCCAGTAAGTTCTGCAGTTGCTGAGGCCATCATCATCGCACCAGATTCTGTTCGAGTAAGTACAAATTTGATGCCTAGTTGAGCAGCAGCTTCTATTAAAAGCAAACTACTTCCGCCACCTGGTACACCATAGATATGTGTGACATTATTATCATAAAATGCCTGTGCAAGAATTTCAGCAACGGTCTTAGTGTTATGAGTTGCTTCCTCAGTCATTAATTTAATTCAGCCTCATCTTCGGTGGGTAGATTTATAATGAGATTTAAAGCTTCATCAACGTATGAATTCGATCCAGGTGGAACCACTATTGTAGATTCACGTTCTTCAAAAATAGCAGATCCTACAAAGTGTTGCCCCTCCTCTAACTGGGATCGTTCAAAAATTGGCGTAGACACAAAATCATTTTCACAACCAAAATAGACTTGTCTATTGCCCTTTTCATAATTACCAGATTGAATTCCAGCTCTGGCTTCTCCTAAATCTATCTGCGGTGTAGGTCCTGCAGTAACGATACGCCATGATACGATTTCAATATCCATGTGAGGCTCTATTCGCCCGAATTGAGTAAGATAAACGGATTCAAATAGCTGTTGTATTTCAGAAATATCTTCTGAAGCTAATACTTTTTTGGAAATGCCTACTTCCACATTATAGCCCTGGCCAATATAGCGCATGGAGGCAAGTATCTCGACACTAACCTCGTCTTTCTTTTCCATCGCATCTGTAATTAATTTTCGTCCTTGTTCTTCCATGTATAGAATTTGATGATTTAAAGTTTTGAAATTTAGCTGATTTAAAGGAACTACACCGCCTTGCAAAGTTGTAAAGGAAGTCGGAGAAACAAGAAAACCTAATGCAGAAGCGACACCAGCACCTGGAGGACAAATAAGTTTTGATAAATTCAGTTTGAGTGCAATATTACAGGCATGAACAGGCCCTGCACCCCCAATAGGTATCATTGTATAATCTGTTATACGTTTAGCTTTTTCAAGTGCATGAATAGCTGCTGCTTGAGCCATACTTTCATTCACGGTCTCATGGATAGCCCAAGCTGCATCCACTACTGTTAAACCTAGTGGATCTGCAATAGTATTTTTAACTGCCGATTTGGATGCTTCAACGTCAAGCTTCATATCACCACCCAAGAAATTGCTTGCATCAAGATAACCCAAGATAAGATCAGCATCAGTGACTGTTGCACTCAGACCTCCCAAACCATAACAAGCAGGTCCAGGATGAGCACTAGCACTTTCCGGTCCTACTTGAATAAGACCTAAATTATCTAAACTTGCTATAGAGCCTCCACCTGCACCAATTTCTATCATCTCTATCACAGGAATTTTCAGTGGTATTCCGCTCCCTTTTTTACCTCTAAATATTCGAGCAACTTCAAATTCATTAGCATGCATTGGTTTTCCATTTTCGACCAAGCAAGCCTTGGCAGTTGTTCCACCCATATCGAAACACAAAATATTACCCTCGCTATCTTCATGATCAATGACTTTGTTGATTGCAGCAGCAGCTTGCACTCCACCTGCTGGACCTGACTGAACTAATCTAATTGGATAAATTGCTGCAGTTGACTGATGTACTGTCCCACCATCGGATAGCATTAAATACAAATCTTTACTAACACCCAGGTCATGCAAACTTCTTGTTAATCGTTCTAAATAGCGTGTAAAAGTTGGTAAAACATAGGCATTACAGATAGTAGTTGAAGTACGTTCATACTCACCAATTTCTGGCATTACATCGCTAGAGATACAAACAATAATATCTGGTATCTCACGTTGCAATATCTCTCGAATACGCCTTTCATGTGTTGGATTTTGATAACTATGAATCAAAGAAACAGAGACAGCATCTATATCACTAGAAGCAATGACCTTTGCTGCATTAACCACACTAGATTCATCTAAATTGGTTATCACCTGTCCATCAGGACCTATCCTTTCAGAGATCTCAAAACGCCATTGTCGAGAAACCAAAGGTACAGGCATTTTCATAAATAAATCATAGGTATCATAGCGAGACTCTGTTCCTATTTCCTGTATATCACGAAATCCCTCAGTGGTTATTAAGGCCACATTAGAACCACGTCTTTCAATAATTGCATTGGCAACTAAGGTGGTTCCATGAATGATATGTTTCAATTCTGAAGCTTCAACTTTGTTAGTTTCTAGAATTTTTTTCACCCCTTGAATCACGCCCAAAGAAGGATCATCTGGAGTAGTCAAAACCTTCTCATCAAAGAGTTTTCCACTATTATCATCAACCATTACTATATCGGTAAAGGTGCCACCTATATCTACCCCTAAACGATAATTATCAGACATCTAAAGTACCTCTTTTTGTTTAAAAGAATAATCACGCTCAGCTGTTTCTAGTGTCACAGCACCAGACTTTAAATCTTGAACAATTTTTTCTTCAGAGCGGTTTTCTGGAGAACCAATACCTCCACCTCCTGCAGTATCAAATGTAACTACATCATTATTCTTCAACTCAATACGACTCTTGGCAGGTATTATTTCACCATTAAGATAATCACAACCTGGAGAGCCAGCCTTACCACCCAATAATCCTCGTGGTGGATATTTAACTCGCTCATGACGGATGGTCATTGTCACTGGGTCTTTAGAAACAATTTTAAAAGATAATCGTTGAGACTGGCCTCCTCTAAATTCTCCTGCTCCCCCAGAATCTGGAATTAAACTTTTTTCCATAATTAAAATCGGAACACTATTCTCAAATTGCTCTAGTGGAACTGTCGCAATATTACTAGGAAAACTTAGACAGGCGGGACCATCTTCATGTGGACGTGCACCATGTCCACCATTCATAAAAAACATTTTTATAAAACGCTGGCCATCATCCAATTTCCCAGCAAAATAAACATTCCATACTGGTGAACCACAATCCGCTATAATTCGATCAGGTATCAATTTAGCAAGAGCACTAAAAATGACTGGTGGTAAATAATGTCCAGTCAAATGCCTAGCCCAAACCGGTGCTGGCCTTAATGGATTCAATATTGAACCTTCTGGAGCTGTAATAGTTATGGGTCGAAAAGATCCTTCATTATTAGGTGTATTTGGGTCAAAAGCACATTTAATGGCATAAGCAGAATAGGCTATCGTATAATTTAAAACTGAATTTATAGGTCGGTTAATCTGCTCAGATGTTCCAGAAAAATCCACGCTAAGATCACTACCTTTAATACTAACCTCACATCTTATTTTTAATGGTTCATCAAAACCATCCAACATAATATCATCACTATATATGCCGTCTGGCACAGCAGATATAGCATTTCTCATGGCTAACTCAGATCGTCCAAGTATTTCTTCTACTAAGACATCTAAATCATTAATATTTTCATCATCCAGTATTTTTATTAGTCTTTTAATGCCTAGTTCATAAGCAGAAAACTGCGCACCAATATCACCGAATGTTTCTTCAGGAGACCTAAGATTTTCAGTCATGAATGCTATGACATCCTCATTTCTATTACCTTTAACCAATATTTTTGAGACAGGAATAGTAAGCCCTTCTTCAAATGAATCTTTGGCGTTAACAGATGGTGCTCCTCCTATATCTACACTATGAAATACACTTCCCAAAAAAGCGATCAGCTTTCCATCTCTAAAAACAGGTCTTATCATTGTTACATCATTAAGATGTCCAGTTCCATGGTAAGCATCATTTGAAATCATTACATCGCCAGGACTTAATGTCTCTTTAGGAAAGCGTTTCAACATAATTTTTAGAGTACGAGGCATAGAGCCTATAAAAGAAGGAATACTTCTAGAAGACTGAGCAAATAATCTACCTTTTGAATCCATTAAACAGACTGCAAAATCCCAATTATCTCGAACCACTGATGAGAAAGAGGTGCGAACAAATACATGAGCAGTTTCATCCAAAAGACCATTTAGGCGTTGCCACACAATACCAACCTGAAGAGCTGAATATTGTTTATTTGTAGTCATAATAATTTCCTAATTCGAAAGTGAATAATTGTAAAGGGCTCGTCCTTTAAATTAAGTTAACAAAAGTCTATCGTTATCAATGAATGTATAACAGACAACTAGAACCCATTATATGT
>JAQWSZ010000028.1:0-2335 GCA_029242945.1 Gammaproteobacteria bacterium
GCTATACCTCCTAAACCTAACCCCATCACTTGAGTAAGGCCAGTGAAAGACCAGGCCCAGAAAATATCTCCTCCTCGATAAATCACGACATCAATAACACTTTTTGCTTTGAATCTTGATTCACGATCCACCAGTGTAAATAACATTTCACGGGCTGGTTTGGTAATGGAGTATTCCCCTGCTCTTCTGATAATCTGCAATCCAACGACTGCCCAAAGTATAGGTGAGAGAGCCAGAAGAAACAGCAATCCTGCAATGATGATAGGTACTAAAGGTAGAGTGACTTTAAGACCAAATTTTGTCGCCAAACGACTGGTACCAAACATACCTGTAATCACCGCTAATACATTCACTGCTAAATCAATTCCAGCCCAAATTTGAGTTCGGCTGTCTGGGTCAACATCAATAAGTATATTTTTGATCTCAAAGTAAACAAATGTGGAAATCCCTGTATAGATAAAAATAAACAAACCAATACCCAATAGGATAGGCTTGAGAGCAAATTCTTTAAACCCAGCTAATATTCCACTGCCTATGGCTTGTTCGTTATATTCAGCTGCAGACGTATTGGCAAGTTCCGTTTCTTTGATTTTTTGCAAGTATAGAACTATGAATATAGGCACTAATAACATTGTTGCTGATATGAGAATCAATTCATTGGAACCGACTTTTTCAGCTAGAAAAAAAGAAACAGCTGGCCCGAATATAGCCCCTAAACTACTGCCTGATGCTATAAAACCAAACAGTCGTCTGGATTGTTCCTGCTTATAGGTATCCGCCATAAAACTCCAAAAAACAGAAATATTAAGTAAGCTAAAAACACTCACCCAAACGTAGAACATTTGATTGATTAAATTAAGATCTGGAAAAGCATTAGTAAAAAAGTACAGCAGATAAAAAGTAGCTGCGAAAAATCCATAAACACCTGGAACTAAATTTTTGAATTTAACTTTTGAACAAACGTATCCATAAATTGACACTACTAAAAAACTAATGAGAAATGTTAGAGTCCAAATTGTACTGAGTTCAACATCAGTCCAGTCACTTGCCATGGCGTCACGCACAGGCCTAATGATGTAATAACTAGCCAATATAGTAAAAATAAAAGAAAAAGAGACGAGCACAGCTTTGACTTCATTGGCTTCTATCTTGGTTGCTTTATTCAGTAGCCTTAAAATAAATCCTGAATTCATAAGTAATTATTCCTATCGATTTTTAATGTTGAGCTAATACTTCCAATGCATCGAGTGTACCATTTTTAACAAACTCTAAAAACGCCCCACCTCCGGTTGATACATAACTTATCGAATCACTAATGCCATATTTTTCAATGACAGCGACAGTATCACCACCACCAACAATTTTATACCCAGAGTTGGCTGCTATCGCCTTGGCAATTTCTGCAGTGCCTTGACTGAATTGTTCAATTTCAAATACACCCACGGGTCCATTCCATATAATGGTTCGTGCTGAGGCAATCAATTCATTATAAGCATTAGTGGTCTCAGGTCCGATGTCTAAAATCAAATCGTCCTCTTCCACTTGATCCATTGATTTTGTTAAAGCTGTCGCTTCGTTTGAAAATTCCTTAGCTACCACTACATCGGTTGGCAAAGGGACATAAACCTGATCCAACTTTAATATTCTTTTAGCCGCTTCAATCATTTCAGTTTCTATCAAAGAATTACCCACCGAGTTTCCATTAGCTAGAAGGAACGTGTTGGCAATGCCGCCACCGACAATAATTGAATCACAACTATTAGCCAAAGATTCAATGACTCCTAATTTGGATGAAACTTTAGCTCCACCAATAATTGCCACCAAGGGTTTCTCGGGAGCACTCATCGCTTTTTTTAAGGATTCGATTTCACCTGATAACAGTGGACCGGCACATGCTTTATTTGAAAATTTTATAGCGCCATAAGTGCTTGCGTGTTTGCGATGTGAGGCACCAAAAGCATCCATGACATAGACATCGCACAAGGATGCTATTCGTTTTGAGAGTTCCTCATCATTGCTTTTCTCACCTTGATGGTAGCGCGTGTTCTCGCAAAGCACTACATTGCCATTATCTGGTATGGAGTCAATCCAGTTTGGAATAAAATCAATGTCTTGATTAATTAATTCTCCCAATCTCTTTGCAACCGGTTGTAAAGAAAACTGAGTATCCATGTTATTAGGATCCGGTCTCCCCAGATGTGAGAGCACTATCACTTTAGCACCCTTATTTTGAGCAGCGAGGATCGTGGGTATCGATGCCTTAATTCTGGCATCACTTGTAATCTGTCCATGTTCAATGGGGACATTAAGATCCAATCGGATCATGGTTTTTTTA
>JAQWSZ010000019.1:0-16258 GCA_029242945.1 Gammaproteobacteria bacterium
TCCATGTTCAATGGGGACATTAAGATCCAATCGGATCATGGTTTTTTTACCCTTGAGATCCAGGTCCATCATTTGAGGAATATTCATTTTAATTCCTCCAGAGAATGCTTAACTCGCGTTGATTAAAGCCAAGGTTGTATCTAACATTCGATTTGAAAAACCCCATTCGTTATCGTACCAAGAACAGACTTTTACCAAGGTCCCTTCTTGTACCTTCGTCAATGTCGCATCGTATGTAGAGGAGGCTGGATTGTGATTAAAATCGATGGAAACTAATGGTCCATCGCTGTAATCCAAGACGCCTTTTAAAGCACCTGAGGAGGCTTCTTTGATCACTGAATTGATTTCATCTATTGAGGTAGGTCTTGAGGCAACAAAACTCAAATCTACTAAGGAAACATTAATCGTAGGGACACGTACTGAAAACCCATCCAGCTTTCCTGCCAACTCAGGGAGTACTAAACCTACTGCTGCTGCAGCCCCTGTTTTAGTCGGTATCATAGACTGTGTTGCTGAACGTGCTCTTCTGAGATCAGAATGATAAACATCGGTTAACACTTGATCGTTTGTGTAACTATGAATAGTGTTCATAATGCCGCTTTCCACACCAATGGTTTCATGCAAAGGCTTCACTAAAGGAGCCAGACAATTGGTTGTACAAGACGCATTAGAAATAATCTCATGATCACTCGAGAGTGATTGATGATTAACCCCGTATACAATGGTGGCATCTATATCGGTTCCTGCCGGAGCTGATATCACAACTTTCTTAGCGCCTGCCTTGAGATGCTTGCTTGCCAATTCACGCTTGGCAAAAAATCCTGTGCATTCCATAACCACATCCACTCCCAGATCACCCCAAGGGAGTTGTTCTGGATCTCTTTGGGCAAAAACTTTAATCTCATCACCATCAACAGTGAGTGAGTCATCATTTGCTTCTACTTCAAAAGGAAACGTCCCGTGAGCGGAATCATATTTAGTCAGGTAAGCATTACTCTTGGAATCGCCTAAATCATTGATTGCAACAATTTGTAGTTCATCAGTACGATTGCTCTCATACAAAGCTTTAAGGACATTTCTACCAATTCTTCCATACCCGTTGATTGCAATTTTTACCGCCATGACTCTCTCCTTAACTCTATTGTTTTATCATTTCCATCAATTTCTGGTAGACATTCTCATCGGAAAAACCAAAATGTTCAAATAATTCTGAAGCTGGTGCAGACATACCAAAGGAATTCATTCCTATCACCACTCCATTCTTACCCGCATATCCCTTCCAAGAACTGGCCATGGATGCTTCGATCACCATGACTTTATCGATGTTATCGGGTAAAACACTTTGTTGATAATCGCTCGATTGTTGTTCAAAAATATCAAGACATGGCATCGAGATCACTCTAATCTCAATCCCTTCTTCCGCTGCTTTAAGCGCAGCATTCATTGCCAATTTCACTTCAGATCCTGTGGCAATAATAATGCCATCGGGTGAACTGCTCTTCCCATGTAGGATATAGCCACCGGATGCAATAGCTGTTATTTGATTATCAGTCCGATTATATTGCGGCAGGGATTGTCGGGTCAAAATCAAAGCCGTTGGTTCTTTTCGATTCAGAATGGAACATTTCCAAGCCATGGCTGTCTCCATGGTATCGCACGGTCGCCAAACATTAAGCCCTGGTATTAATCTCAAACTAGGTACATGCTCCACGGGTTGATGCGTGGGCCCATCTTCGCCCAATCCAATTGAATCATGAGTGAGCACATGGATGACACCCAACTCCATCATGGCGGCCATCCGTAATGCATTCCTTGAGTAATCACTGAACGTTAGAAAAGTCCCTGCATAAGGAATCATTCCACCATGGAGTGCCATGCCGTTCATTATGGCTGACATCCCAAATTCTCTGACTCCATAAAATATATAATCACCGCTTGCATCGTCTGCTGTGATGGCCTTGGATGATTTATGAAAAGTACAAACAGAGCCGGTTAAATCAGCTGACCCGCCTAACAGTTCTGGGAAATCATCGGTCAAAGCATTTAATGCAATCAATGATGATTTTCTTGTCGCCACTGTATTGGGTTCATTTTTTAAATCTTCTAGAAGCGTTTTGATACCTTTAAATCTATTGTCTTCAATACTACTTTGTAATCTTTGCTCTAAGTTTTTATGAAGATCAGGGTGTTCTTTTTTATAGCCTTCCCACAGTGAATTCCATGCAGATTCCTGTTGAGATCCTTTCTCCACCCCATCCCAAGCCTGTTTGATATCCATTGGAATTTCAAATGAATCGTACTCCCAATTAAGCTCTTTTCTCACCGCACTGATCTCATCATCGCCTAGAGGTGCACCATGGGTATCAGCCGTTCCTGCTTTATTCGGTGAACCAAACCCAATGACTGTCTTGCAAGCCAGCATTGAAGGCTTGTGGGTCTCATTCTGAGCTTCTTGTATAGCTTGGCTGATTTCTGCAGGATTGTGCCCATCAATATTATCAATCACATGCCAACCATAGGCTCGGTATCTTGCTGCCACATCCTCAGCAAACCAATGCTCCACTGCACCATCAATCGATATCCCATTGTCATCATAAAAACAGATTAATTTACCCAATTGTAGTGTTCCAGCTAGAGAGCAAGCCTCATGGGATACGCCTTCCATTAAGCAACCATCGCCAGTAAAAACATAAGTAAAATGATCAATAATATTGAAATTATCTTGATTGAACTGGCTGGATAATATTTTTTCTGCCAGAGCCATTCCGACTGCATTTGCGATGCCTTGGCCTAATGGTCCGGTGGTGGTTTCAATACCCATATCTAGATCCAATTCTGGATGTCCTGCTGTTTTGGAATTAAATTGACGGAAATTTTTTATGTCTTCGATGGATAACTTATATCCGCTGAGGTGTAGTAGAGCGTAGAGCAGCATAGAGCCATGACCATTGGATAAAACAAAACGATCTCTGTTATGCCAAAAAGGGTTTTCAGGATTGTGGGAAAGAAAATCATTCCATAGAACTTCAGCTATATCTGCCATACCCATAGGCATTCCGGGATGTCCCGAGTTTGCTCTTTGCACTGCTTCACAGGAGAGCATTCTAATGGCATTGGCTAACTGTATCTTTTCTATGATTTTAACTCTTCTTTATAAGGTGAGAGAAACATTAAAATTTACTGTCTTGAAATAAGTCAATACTATTTTCTACTAGTCGTGGATTTGTCGCAAGAGTTTTTAAAAAAACTCTTTATTATTTGGACTTATTGCTATAATCAAATCCTTTTTAAATGACTGAAAATTAAAGATTGGAGATACAATGAGTAAAAATTCATATTTAATGACATCTGAATCTGTCGGTGAAGGCCATCCCGATAAAATGGCGGATCAGATCTCAGATGCTATTTTGGATGCGATACTAGAACAAGACACCAAATGCAGAGTTGCTGTTGAGACTCTCGTTAAAACTGGTTTGGTGGTTCTCGCAGGAGAAATCACTACTTCAGCTGAAGTGGACTATGAAGCCATTGCTAGAAAAACCATAAAAAGAATTGGTTATGATGATGAGGCATTAGGATTTGATGATCAAAGTTGTAAAGTACTGTCAGCGATCAGCAAACAATCTCCAGATATTGCAATGGGTGTTGATAGAGAAGATCAAAAAGAACAAGGTGCTGGGGACCAAGGTCTTATGTTTGGTTACGCAACGAATGAGACTGCAGAACTTATGCCTGCTACGATACAACTTTCACATCAATTGGTTAAACAACAATCTGAAGTTAGAAAAAGCGGTCAACTTGAATGGCTCAGACCGGATGCAAAAAGCCAAGTGACCATCCGATTTAACGATGGAAAACCTGAATTTATTGATACCGTAGTTTTATCCACTCAACATGATGAAGTCAGTATGGATGTAATAAAAAAAGGTGTAATGGATCATATCATTACTCCTATACTTCCATCTCAACTCGTTAATGATCAAACACAATATCTAATTAATCCTACGGGCAATTTCATCATTGGTGGTCCTGTTGGTGATTGTGGTTTGACTGGCAGAAAAATAATCGTTGATACTTATGGTGGCATGGCTCGTCATGGTGGCGGTGCTTTCTCTGGTAAGGACCCGTCAAAAGTAGATCGATCTGCTGCTTATGCTTCTCGTTATGTAGCAAAAAATATAGTGGCTGCTGGACTTGCTGATCGATGTGAAATACAAGTTTCATACGCGATCGGTGTAGCAAAACCAACGTCTGTGAGAATAAAAACATTTGGTACTAATAAGATCAGTGAAGATAAAATTACCGAACTGGTTCATGATAATTTTGATCTAACCCCTTATGGAATTATGAACATGCTTAACCTATTACAGCCCATTTATGAAAAAACGGCTGCCTATGGTCATTTTGGAAGATCCAATGATGGGTTTCCTTGGGAAGAAACAGACAAAGTAGAAGATTTAAGAAACCAATCTGGTTTATAATTTAAAACGAACTAAACACAAACTTAGAAAAAATGAGAATCGACCAATGAATGAACTTGCAGAAAAGAAAACCTTAAAAAATGATTATAAAATCGCTGACATCAGTCTTGCAGAGTGGGGAGAGAAAGAAATAAAAATTGCAGAAACTGAAATGCCAGGATTGATGAGTCTTAGAGAAGAATTTGGAAAAGATAAACCTCTACAAGGTGCCAGAATTGCTGGTTGCCTTCATATGACAATTCAGACAGCAGTCCTGATAGAAACTCTCATTGTATTGGGAGCTGAAATTAGATGGTCCTCGTGTAATATATTCTCTACTCAAGATCATGCTGCTGCAGCATTAGCTAATAAAGGCATTCCAATCTTTGCCTGGAAAGGAGAAACAGAAGAGGAAGCTTGGTGGTGTATCGAACAAACTATCCATGGCCCTAATGGATGGACTCCGAATATGATTCTTGATGATGGCGGTGATCTGACTAAGCTCATGCATGAAAAATACCCAGAAATGATGAAAGATATCAAAGGACTTTCAGAAGAAACAACGACTGGTGTTAAAAGACTCTACGATATGGTGAATGAATCGTCTCTACTCTGCCCTGCTTTTAATGTGAATGATTCAGTGACTAAATCTAAATTTGATAACCTATACGGTTGCAGAGAATCATTGGTGGATGGTATTAAAAGAGCAACGGATGTCATGGTTGCTGGTAAAGTTGCTGTGGTTGCTGGATATGGAGATGTTGGAAAAGGTTCAGCACAGAGTTTGAGTGCTCTTGGGGCAATTGTTTTGATAACTGAAATTGATCCTATTTGTGCATTGCAAGCTGCCATGGAGGGTTATCGTGTTGTGACTATGGATGAGGCTTGTTCAGAAGCGGATATCTTCGTCACAGCTACTGGCAACTACCATGTCATTAATAAAGAGCATTTGGAAAAAATGAAAGATCAAGCCATTGTTTGTAATATTGGACATTTTGACAATGAAATTGATGTCGCTTCAATGAATGATTACGAATGGATTAATATAAAACCTGAAGTGGATCACATTGTTTTTCCTGATGGAAAAAGAATCATCCTTTTGGCTGAAGGAAGATTGGTTAATTTAGGTTGTGCAACTGGTCATCCCAGTTTTGTAATGTCTAATTCATTCACTAATCAAACTTTGGCTCAAATTGAACTATGGAATCATTCAGAAAAATACGATAATGAAGTTTATGTTCTTCCAAAAGCTCTGGATGAGAAAGTTGCCCGATTGCATTTGGATAAAATTGGTGTCAAGTTAACCAAACTAACAAAAGAGCAATCCGAGTATCTTGGTATTGCTGAAGAAGGGCCTTACAAGCCAGAAATCTATAGATACTAAATAAATATCATTTATTTATTGTTGGGAATTTTCTCTAATCATTTTGATTAAAGGTTGGAGATAATTCAATCTTAGTATTGGATCTTCTAGCTCTAGACATTTTTGCTTATCTTCTATTTTGAGGGGCAGTATTTCTGCAAATCTGAAACTGACCCAAGAAGCACTCTCTAGGTTTATTTCATCTTTATTATAGATATTGACATCATCCAAAATAGCTTTTAGTAAAATGACAAGATTCTCAAACTCTTTTGGTGGTCTGTAATGCTCTTCCTTAACTAGCTTTTCTATAATAGCAACGTTTAATCCATCTTCTTGCTTAGCGACGCTTATGATCTTAAATTTCTCAGTTCCGAGCGTTGTGATACCTAATAAACCGTCATTGGCTTGCTGCCAATCAATAATTTTTGCCAGTGTTCCTATTTGATAGGTTTCAAACATTTTTGGGTCTGTTGACTCTCTACTGAGAACGATTCCAAACTCTATATCGTCTTTCATACATCTGCTGATCATATCCAGATACCTGGGCTCGAATATCCTCAGTGGTAATCTGGAATCAGGAAACAAAATGGTTCTTAGTGGAAATAAAGGTATTTGATCTTGAGACATAACTAGATTGAATTTAGTGAATTAATTAATGATTCTTTAATCGTTAAAGAACTTCTATTGGTCATAATCACTATATTATCATTGGCAGTGATATGAGTTTTAATTTCACTATCTAAGTCATTTAAATCCGAGAGTACAGAAACATTCTCTATTTTTAAAAATACCTCTTTTATATCCCATTTTGTATCACCAGAATCAATAATCCATGCGTGTTTGCAATTATTAAAAGATTTGGACAATTGTGATTTTAGACTGCCTTTTTTCATGGTATTGGAAGCCAATTCAACCACAGCAAATGTATCGCTACCCTCTTGTGTATTACTCAAAGAATTAATCGCTGCAACAATTGCAGTTGGATGATGAGCAAAATCATCAAATAACTTAATTGTTGAGAATTCTCCAATAAGTTCGAGCCTTCTTTTTACACCTGGAAACTTTTCAGCCGACTCAATCAAATCTCTTTGATCTATTTTCAATTCTGGTATTGCTGCTATTGAGGCTATTGCGGCTAAGCTATTCATCATATTATGATGTCCAAATATTTTAGGCTTGAAGGAATTAACTTTTTTATAATTTCTGTAAAATTTATAATCATTTTCAACCTTACCTAAAGACCAGGATTGCGATTTTTCTGTACCAAAATATTCTATTTCTGACCAAGCACCCATGTTGATCAAATTAGCGATATTCTTGTCTTCATTATTGGCTATAATTTTTGACTTCTGTGGCAATACCCTCATTAACTGATGGAATTGCCACAGAATTTCTTCGACATCTTTGAAAATATCGGCATGATCGAATTCGATATTATTAATGATTAAAACATCCGGCTTGTAATGAATCATTTTTGATCGTTTATCAAAAAATGCAGTGTCATACTCATCGGCTTCAATGATGAAATAAGGATCCTGGCCCAGTGATGCCGATTTATTAAAACCAATAGGTATACCACCTATTAAATAGCCTGTGTCTATTCCTAAATCCTTCATCATAAATGCAATGAGACTGGATGTGGTGGTTTTCCCATGGGTTCCACTCACAGCAATGACTGTTTTATCCTTTAAAATATTCTCTGCTAACCATTTTGGCCCTGAAGTAAAATCAATCTTTTTGTTCAGAATCTCTTCTATGATGGGCATCCCTCTGGACATTACATTGCCTATAACAATGAGGTCGGGATTCATTTCGAGCTGTTCTAAATCATAATTAGGAATCACTTCAATATTGAGTCTACTCAACTGATCACTAATAGGAGGGTAACAATTTAAATCAGCACCAGTGACTTTGAATCCCATATCAGTTGCTAACGCTGCTAAACTCCCCATAAAAGTTCCGCTAATTCCTAGAATATGAATATGCATAATCTTTCCAATAACGCTTTTATAAGCTCGCTATGGAAGTTTGAACGATAAAATTAATGACTGCATAAGAAAATGCGGCCGTCATAGCAAAACTAGGGTTTGACATCACTCTAGAAAAAATATGAGCCATGACAACAATGGACCATATCGCTATCACCAATAATGCTATAGACACTGGTGCTGGTATATCAAGCTCATTGATAGAGGCCGCATTCATCATAGAGTTGGAAATGATCATAATGATTGGTGTGGCAATTAAATTGAATATTGTTCCTGTTCCAAAGAGAGCTGCTAACGATTGTTTGAAGTAGCTAAGCGTTCCTGAAAACTGAAGTATTAAGCGTAGACAAATGGATAATAAAACAGCATCAATCAATAATGATTTCAGAAAATCTTCGATTGAGGCTGCCACACTAATGCCAGAGTAAACTTGAGATAAACAATAAAAGAAAAACATCAGACCTAGGAAAAACCCAGATTTCGGCAAATCCTGCGGATTAGCCTTCTTCAGCATAATTCCCCATAAAACTGTTAATAACTTAATCATTGCTTGTTAATTTTATTATAATCCTTGTAATAAATATTATTTATGAATAAAAATCAAACATCATTGTCTCTTCTTGATTCAGAAGACTCAATCAATCAGTTCATCAATCAAATCTCTCAATCAAAGAGAATTGGAATTGATACTGAGTTCATGAGAATAAGAACCTATTATCCAATTCTTTGTTTAATTCAAATTTCATCGGATTATGGAACAGCCTGCATTGATTGTCTAACGGATTCTGACTTATCTGAAGTATGGAAATTAATCTATAATCCTAAAATAAAAAAGATACTGCATTCAGGACGGCAAGATCTTGAAATTTTTTACCTATTGAATAAGAAAATACCTAAAAATATTTTTGACACTCAAGTTGCCGCATCCTTTATTGGTTATCCATCACAAGTAGGGATTAAAACCTTACTGAAAAGTGAACTTGATGTTGATATCGACAAAACAGAAACAAGGAGCGATTGGACTCAAAGACCGCTAAATCAAAAACAGATTAATTATGCATTAGAGGATGTTTTGTATCTGAATCAACTTTATGAACAAATTGAATCTAAGCTAATCAAAAATAATAGACTGGACTGGGCACTTGAAGACTCACAAAATGTATTGACTGATGAAGACAGCATATTTAATCCGAAAGAGGCCTGGAAAAGAATCAAAAGTATCAAACGCTTAAATAAAAAACATCAAAGTCTAGCCATTGACTTATCAACGTGGAGAGAGGAAAAATCCATTGAAAAAAATATACCAAGACAATGGTTAATAAAAGATAAATTACTTCTTGAAATAGCGAAGACAAAGGTAAGTCCGAAAAATATTTTCAATCATATCGAAGGAAGAACGAACCTAAGTAAAAGTGGAATCCATGAAATCTCTGAAGTGATAGAAAAAAATAAACAAGAATCCAAGCTTGGAAAAGAGAGTTTTAAAATACAAAAAGATAAAAATTACGTTAGACCTGATGTATTCGAAACATTAATTAATTTGATTATGAACAAAGCAAAACTATTAGAACTGCCACAAGAAACACTTGGAAGTAAAAAAGACCTAATTGACTTGATCTCAAAGAATGGTGGGCGATTGTCTTCAGGCTGGAGAAATAATATTATTGGTAGAGAGTTAATGAAAACTATCCAATCTTAGATTAGAGATTTAGAATCTCAACAACGCGCTTATATATAACTCCTATCTTTCCTTCTCCATTAATTACTTTAAGCAAATCTTTGTGTTTATAAAAATCAATCAAGGGCTCAGTCTGCTCTTTATACACATTGATTCTATTGGTTATTGATTCAACATTATCATCTTCTCTTTGTATTAACTCACCTCCTGAATCAGTGCATTTATTAATTTCCTCTTCACTTGAAAAATAGATGTTTAGTGTTTTTCCTGTAAGCGAGCATGTCCTTCTTCCTGAAAGTCTTTTTACTAATATTTCAGAATCAACATCCACAAGTAAAACTGCATCCAATGGTTTTTCAATTGCATACAGTAAATCTTCTAATGATTGTGCTTGATTTATATTTCTTGGATAACCATCTAGGACAAAACCATTTTCACTCTCTGGTTGTTCCATCGATTGACGAATCAAATCTAGCACAATTTGATCCGATACAAGGTCACCAGCAGCCATTATTTCTTGGACTTTTTTTCCAAGTTCCGTGCCTTGAGTGATAGCTTCTCTTAAGAGAATACCTGTAGAAATTTGGGGAAGATTGTAATTCTCCATTAACTTTTCCGCTTGTGTGCCCTTACCTGAGCCTGGCGCGCCTAGTAATATAATTCTCATTGCTACCTCAAATCTATTAATTTAAAAACATGGATAAACTTAAAATTGATATTAAAAACTTTAATCTACCGCTATGATATGTAAAATTCAGAAATATGAACAATAAAACATCAATTAAAAATGCTTTTTATGCTCAATCGGGTGGCGTAACTTCGGTTATTAATGCAAGTGCCTGTGGTGTCATTGAGACAGCAAGAAAACATAAGAATAAGATTGGCAAAGTCTACGCAGGTAAAAATGGCATCTTAGGAGCTCTCAATGAGGAGTTGATTGATACCAATCTTGAAACGGACAAACAAATATCACTACTTAAACAAACACCAGGTGGTGCATTTGGATCGGCTCGATATAAACTTAAAGGCTTCAAAGAAAATCAGAAAGAATACAAAAGATTAATTGAGGTTTTTAAAGCGCATAATATTGGTTATTTTTTCTACAATGGTGGTGGTGACTCAATGGATACTGCACTGAAAGTATCTGAGATGGGGCAACAAATGAATTTTCCAATTACATCCATTGGTATTCCAAAAACTGTGGATAATGATTTACCAATAACAGATACCTGTCCTGGATTTGGCTCAGTTGCAAAGTATATAGCTGTTTCAACTCAGGAAGCTAGCTTGGATGTACTATCAATGGCTGAAACATCAACGAAAGTTTTTATTCTGGAAGTAATGGGAAGGCATGCCGGATGGATTGCTGCAGCATCTGGCTTAATAGCCAATAACCCAAAAGAACCACCTCACATTATCTTATTTCCTGAAATTCCTTTTACTAAAAAAGATTTTATAAAACACGTTGATCGCTCTGTTAAGAATAATGGTTATTGCGTCATTGTAGCTAGTGAAGGCACTAGATATAAAAATGGAAAGTTCCTCGCTGATGCTGGCACGCTTGATTCTTTTGGACATAAGCAATTGGGAGGTGTGGCGCCTGAATTAGCAACGATGATAAAAAATGAACTCGGCTATAAATATCATTATGCAATCGCTGATTATCTACAAAGATCAGCAAGACACTTGGGTTCAGACACCGATGTTAAACAAGCCTATGCAGTTGGCAAAGCGGCTGTTGAAATGGCTATAAAAAATGAAAAATCAATCATGATTACTATCGATCGTTTATCCGATGATCCATATAAATGGAAAACAGGATCGGTCGATATAGCAAAAGTTGCCAATAATGAAAAAATGATGCCTAGAAAATACATTTCATCCAATGGATATAGAATTACAGAAGCATGTAGAAAATATATGCTGCCCTTAATTAAGGGAGAAAACTACCCGACCTATAAAAAAGGTCTTCCAGAATTTGCAAAATTAAAAAATAAAGTCATATCTAAAAAACTTAAATCAAAGTTTGTGGTATGATTCTCGAAATTTTTAAACCTTAATTTTTTGAAACAAAATAAATTTTTATAAATAGGAGATCAAAATGAATGAAGGTCAAGCATTATGGGTTGCGTTAAACGCTTCTGCGGTTGCAATTATTTGTGGCATTGTATTTTCATTAGGCATTCTAAAACAGTCTGATGGGAATGAAAAAATGAGAGAGATAGCTGGAGCGATCCAAGAAGGGGCTCAAGCCTATCTTAATCGACAATATTTAACTATTGGGATCGTGGGTATCATTATTTTCATTCTCTTAGGCATTAGCGGTATAGGCTGGCTGAGTGCTATTGGTTTCTTAATAGGAGCAGTATTATCAGGTCTAGCAGGCTATATTGGTATGAATATTTCAGTTAAGGCTAATGTAAGAACTGCTCAAGCTGCCCATTCTGGAATGAATGCTGCTTTAGCGGTTGCATTCAGAGGGGGCGCGGTCACTGGTTTATTAGTAGTTGGCCTTGGTTTATTAGGAATTAGTGGATACTACTTATTGCTTAGATCTGGTCTTGGCATTAGTGTTGATGACAGTTTGCATGCTCTGATTGGTTTGGCTTTTGGAGGCTCCTTAATCTCTATATTTGCTCGTTTGGGTGGAGGTATTTTTACAAAAGGTGCTGATGTTGGAGCTGACTTAGTAGGTAAAATTGAAGCTGGAATCCCTGAAGATGACCCAAGAAACCCAGCTGTCATAGCTGATAATGTTGGTGATAATGTTGGAGATTGTGCTGGAATGGCTGCTGATCTTTTTGAAACCTATGCAGTAACAATTATCGCTACTATGTTATTAGGTGGACTCCTTTTTGCTTCAACTGACAATGGAAATAATGCTATTTTATATCCATTGGTGCTTGGTGCTGTATCTATAGTAGCATCTGTTATTGGCATGCTATTTGTCAGAGCTAAAGAAGGTGGCAGTGTCATGGGTGCACTCTATAAAGGTGTGATTGTCTCAGGTGTTATCGCTGCTGTAGCCTTCTACCCAGTTACACATATCATGAATATGGGCACAGAGCTTTGGTGGGCCTCTCTTATTGGACTGGCACTAACTGCCTTCATGGTTGTTGTAACTGAATACTATACTTCAACAGAATATAGTCCTGTTCAAAAAATTGCACAAGCTTCAGAAACTGGACATGCAACGAATATTATTGCAGGTCTAGGCATCTCTATGAAAGCTACTGCTCTACCTGTAATAGCAGTTTGTTTGAGTATTTGGGGTTCTTATATGTTTGCTGGCCTATATGGTATTGCAATTGCAGCAACTTCAATGCTTTCATTAACAGGTATGATTGTAGCTTTGGATGCGTTTGGACCGATTACAGATAATGCTGGTGGTATTGCTGAAATGGCAGAACTCCCATCTGAGATCAGAGATATAACAGACCCATTGGATGCAGTTGGAAACACAACGAAAGCAGTAACTAAAGGTTATGCCATTGGTTCTGCTGGACTTGCTGCACTGGTTTTGTTTGCAGATTTCACAGCCAACCTAGAAGCTGAAGGAAAATTAGTTAGCTTTAGTTTAGATGATCCTGCAGTCATTATAGGTTTATTCATCGGTGGTATGGTACCTTACTTATTTGCAGCTATGGCTATGGAAGCGGTTGGAAGAGCTGCTGGCTCAGTTGTTGATGAAGTTAGGCGTCAATTTAGAGAAATTCCTGGAATCATGGATGGGACAAGTAAGCCTGATTACTCTAAAGCTGTTGACCTGTTAACCAAGTCTGCAATTAAAGAAATGATTCTTCCTTCTATATTGCCTGTACTGGTGCCTATTGCTCTTGCATTAGTTATGAATGCAATGATGCCTGATGATGGTGGAATAAGAGCTTTGGGTGGTCTACTCATTGGAACTATTGTTACGGGCTTATTTGTTGCCATTTCCATGACTACTGGTGGTGGCGCTTGGGATAATGCTAAAAAATATATTGAAGATGGAAATGTTGGAGGAAAAGGTACTGAGGCACATAATGCTTCAATTACTGGAGATACTGTAGGAGATCCTTATAAAGATACTGCTGGACCGGCAATTAATCCATTGATCAAAATTATAAACATAGTAGCTTTATTAATGATAGGCATCCTCTAAGTTCATTATTTATTCATAATAACTAGTCACTTTGGAGTTACAATTCGTTACAGACTTAGGTTGTTTATAGGCTAGCTAGATAGTAATCTACGCTTCTAAAACAATCTAAGTCTGAACTACTAACGAATAAAATATTTTATATCAGGATATAAATTGAAAAGATTGAAGGTATTATTTTTTTGTCTCATAGCATTCCCAATAACTGGAAATGCAACATCCCTCATTGATGTCTTCGAAGATGCATTAGTCAATGACCCATTACTGAAAGAAGCTCTAGCAAACAAAGAAGCTATATCAGAATCTAGACCACAAGCGAGAAGCCTTCTTCTTCCACAAATCAATGCAAGTGGCTCTTATTCCGATAGTGACATTAATGGAAGAAGCACGTTTCAACAAAAAACTTCAATTGGAACAGTTACAAACACAACAGGATTTCTTCAAGAATCAGAAACCACACAGTGGGATGTCTCTATAAGACAAACAATCTTTGATTTTGGAGCTTGGATGAATTTAAAAAAAGCCAATAAAACAGTTGCACAAGCTGAAATTGATTATTTAGCAGCAGAACAACAATTAATGGTTCGAGTTGCTACTGCTTATTTTAATGTTCTAGCGGCACAAGATACACTCGAATCAGAACAAGCAGCAAGACAAGCAATTGAAAAACAATTAGATCAATCTAGAAAAAGATTTGATGTAGGCTTGATAGCAATCACAGATGTTCAAGAAGCACAAGCAGCTTATGATCAATCCGTTGCTAATGAAATTACTGCTAAAAGAAATCTTGCAACCTCTAAAGAATCACTAAGGGCAATTACTGATAATTATCCTAGCAACCTTCTAAAACCAGATGATGGTTTGCCTCTCATTATGCCAAATCCACAAAGTGAAACTGATTGGGTTAATACATCATTAGAACAAAACCTCAGTTTTCTGTCTGCTCAACTTGGAACTGAGATAGCGAGAAGCGAAGTCAAGGTTCAAAGATCAGGTCACTTTCCTACAATAGGAGTTCAAGCTCAAAAAAGAGATACCGATAGTGATAGTTTTAGGTCAGACAGTGGGGGTGACTTTAATCCTGCTGATACAGAAAATATTAATGAAGGAATTGGCGTTCAGGTCAATATTCCTATTTTTAGTGGCGGACAAACATCATCAAGAGTCAGGCAAGCAGTTGCAAGACATAGAGCAAGTAAAGAAAAATTAGAACGAGTAGGAAGAGAAACCACAAGAAATGCTAGAGATTCATACTTGGGCGTTATATCAGGTATCGCAACTGTAAAAGCTCTTCAACAATCAGTGAAGTCATCAGCTATTGCTCTTCAAGCAACTGAAGCAGGGTATGAGGTGGGTACAAGAACCACTGTTGATGTTTTAGATGCAAGAAGAAGGTTGTATTCGTCTCAAAGAAACTTAGCAATAAGTAAATATGATTATCTCAAAAATATAATCCAGCTTAAGCAAGCTGCTGGTACTTTATCAAAAGATGATCTCATTCAGATTAATGATTGGTTAAAATAACTAGTTAATAATTAATGGCTCGATCAATTCAAATATTTTCTCAGTAGACCCTTTATTCTCTCTTATCACAGTTAATGCGCCTAGTATCATTTCATCAGATTTTTTTTCATTTTGAGTAATCTGATTGATTGAATTTACAAGATCAGAAGCGCCTTCAACTATCATTAACGCTTTATTCTGTTTTAATTTTTCAGATATATCTTTAATATTTTGTATATGAGGCCCAGTAATTATTGGAGTCTTTAAAGAGGCAGGTTCGAGTAAATTATGGCCACCTATACCGAATAAGCTACCACCAACAAATGCCACATTAGCGATAGAGTAAAATAGATTCAGTTGACCCAAACTATCCAATAATAAAACTTCCTGATTATTAAAGTCATCTAGCTCTTCGCTCCAGGAATGAGATGTAAAATTTTTATTCTTGATGATTTTTTTTACAGCAGAGAATCGATCTGGATTTCTTGGTGCTATCACCAATAAACTCTTTCGATTATCCTTTAATATCGTTCTATGGGCCTCTAAGACTACTTCTTCCTCTCCTTCATGAGTACTGCCTGCAACCCAAAGCATCCTGCCTTGGAAATAGCTTGATTTAAAATGTTCTAATTCTTGCTCTGACTTACTTGCAATTGCTACATCAAACTTTATATTTCCTGTAACTTCTATCTTACTAATATCAGAACCAAGAGAAATAAATTTTTCTGCATCTTCTTGGGTTTGTGCACCAATAACAATGCCTTCGGATACTGTTTTTTGAAACAGGTTGAATAACACTCGATACAAACTAAGAGAATGATCCGAAACACAAGCACTAGCAAGAACTAACGGTACATTAAAAACACCACAATAATGAAAAATATTAGGCCATAATTCTGTTTCAATAATTATTGCTATCTCAGGATTGAAATACTTGAAGAATCGTTTTACTGAACCCCTAGTATCAAAAGGTAGGTAGACATGATCAACTGCATCTTCAAACAACTCATTCACTAATCTAGATCCAGAAGGTGTTGTTGTTGTGAGCAAGACTCTTTTTTCAGGGAAGCTTGCTCTCAATTTATTAATCACTGGAATGGCTGCTTTTACTTCTCCATATGAAAC
>JAQWSZ010000037.1:0-32268 GCA_029242945.1 Gammaproteobacteria bacterium
TTATCACTAAAGTTTATGGACTGGTTAAGCCTCTCATTGTATTCTTCTTAAATATTAGCCGGGGTGGCGGAATTGGTAGACGCGCCGGATTCAAAATCCGGTGGGGTTAAACCCGTGAGAGTTCGAGTCTCTCTCCCGGCAGTAAAAGAAGGATTTTATGAAATATTGTAGTCAATGTGGCGCAAAAAATAAGCTAGAGATACCTCAAGATGATACTAAATTGAGGTACATTTGCACTGACTGTCATTTCATCCATTATGAAAATCCAAAAATTGTCGTTGGGACTATTCCAATCTTTAATGACCAAGTTCTGCTTTGCTTAAGAGCTATTGAACCAAGAAGTAACTATTGGACACTGCCTGCTGGCTTTCTCGAAAATGGAGAAAGTATAGCCAACGGTGCTATTAGGGAAACAGAAGAAGAAGCTATGATCACTCCAAATATAGGACCTCTACTTTCTATTATAGATGTTGTCCATGCTAACCAAGTACATATATTTTTTAGAGCAACTCTCGACAATTTACAGTTTTCACCAGGAGTAGAATCATTAGATGTAAAAATGTTTAACTTATCTGATATTCCATGGAAGCAAATCGCATTTGAAACAGTTAAAATAACATTAGAGGCCCAAATAGAAAAAGAACATGGGGACTTTAATCCAATATATAAAACAATTGATTAAAAATATTTAGAACAAAGCTTAATTTGAATGAGGTATAAATAACATGACATTTTTAGTGGGTGAAAGTTGTATTAAATGCAAATTGGGAGATTGCGTGGAAGTCTGTCCTGTGGATTGCTTTCATGAAGGGCCTAATATGCTAGTAATTAATCCTGATGAATGTATAGATTGTGCACTATGTGAACCTGAATGCCCTGTAGATGCAATCTTTGCTGACGATGAAATACCAGAAGGCCAAGAAAAGTTTTTAGAAATGAATCAAGAATTATGCGAAATATGGCCTGTTATTTCTTACGCTCCTACTCCTCCTGATGATGCTGATGAATGGCGAGAGGTAAAGAATAAGCTTCAATATCTTGAGAAATAATTAAGATTCAGAATCCAATTTAGCTCTGAGGGATGTTGCTTCCATATAACCAACAATCATTTCTCCTGAGTCTGTAATCAAAGTTGGTGTACCGCGAACATTGAACTCTAACCCAGTATTATAATGACTCTCCACTGGATCATCTAGACAGGTCTCAGATCTAATCGAAGACCCTTTTTTTGCTCGTGTCATGGCTTTCAATCTATCTTCACTGCACCATACTTTTTGGGCTTTAAGCCAACTCTCTTTCCCCGGTCCAGTTCTTGGGAAGAAGAGATATCGAACCCTGATTCCTTGTTCCATGACTTGTTTTATTTGACTGTGAAATTTTCGACAATAACCACAATCTATATCAGTAAAAATTGTTACTGTACGATCAAAAGTATCAGGAGCAAAAATAACCATTGATTCTTCATTAATACTCTTTAACAACTCAATTCTGGATTTAGCTCTTAGTCCTTCTGTTATATTTTCATTGGTCTCCATGTCATAAATATCACCTCTTAATATATATTTGCCATCTTCTGAGACATAACCAACCATGGTGCCTATAGAGACAGAATATATACCTGGTATTTCCGATTCCGAAACAGTTGCCTGAGGCATAATTGTTGATAGCTCTTCAACAACTCTTTCTTTTGTTGCTACAACTGATTTATTACTTTCTATTTCATTTGAAGTGAGGTCGCCAAAGACAGTAAGTGCTGCAATTAACAAAGTAATTTTTATCGTGTTTTTCATATCTATTATTATAAAATATTTATCCCCTAGGATGGTGTTTTTCATGCATCTCTTTAAGTCTGGCTTGCGCTATGTGAGTATAAATTTGAGTTGTGGATAAATCACTATGTCCCAAAAGCATTTGAACCACTCTAAGATCGGCACCATGATTGATTAAATGGGTAGCGAAGGCATGCCTGAGTGTATGTGGTGACAAATGAATCTCAATACCCGCTTTTTTAGAATATTTCTTTATTATCTGCCAAAAAGCTTGCCTTGACATGGCATCAGAGGTTTTTGTGGGAAACAAATAATCTGTTTCTCGATCACCAATAATTTCATTGAATGCTGTATCCAGATATTTTCTTAACCATCTTTGTGAAATAGCTCCTATAGGAACCAATCTTTCTTTGTCTCCTTTGCCAATTACTCTAATAAAACCTTGATTCAAATTCAGCTGATTTTTCTTTAATGTTACTAACTCGGAAACTCGCAAACCAGTGGCATAAAGTAATTCCAACATGGTTCTATCTCTGCATCCTAAGGGTTTTTTAGCAATAGGAGCTTTAATAAGTCTCAATACTTGTTCTTCAGAAATAATTTGTGGCAAGGATCTACCTATTTTTGGCATAGATACTTTTTCTGTAGGATTGTTATTAATCAATTCTTGCTGAAAAAGATATCCATAAAATCGCCTAAATGAAGACAACATTCTTGCAGAAGACCTTGAACTTGAACCATTTTTTGCTCTCTCAGAAATGTAATCCAACAGGTCGGCTCTAGAAATATTTTCTAAAGTAATATTTTTTTTAGTAGTCCAATACTCTAACCCACTTAAATCTGATCGATAAGCATCCAGTGTTGCTTTTGATAAACCTTGTTCCAGCCAGATTGAATCTATAAAGTTATCAATACTGATTTTAGATTGAAAATCTTCTTTACTCATTTTTTTCATGGTATTAGAGTATGTATCATATATTTATATTAATAAATAAACTGATGAAAAGTCTTTCTTTATATATTTTTGGTTCTTGGGCATGGCTTGTTTTTATAATCATAGCTTTAGGAATGGTTATTTGCTTACCATTTACTAGGAACATTGAATCTACTAGAAATTTAGCGAAAAAATCCTGTTCACTGATCATAAAATTATTAAGACTAAATTTAATTGTTGAAGGCGAAGAAAACCTAGTAGATCGGCCTTCAATTCTTGTTGCTAATCATGCAAGCTATTCAGATCCTATGATTCTTGCTGCTGCATTGCCTCCCAAATTTGCTTACGTTGCTAAAAAAGAACTAGGTCATATACCATTTGCTGAATATGTTTTAAGTAAGCTAGGGACTCATTTAGTTGATCGAATAAATCCCAAAAAAGGGGCTGAAGATTTCAAAAAAATTATATCAAGTAGTAAATCATCAAACTCAATTATATTTTTTCCTGAAGCTACTTTTCTAAAAGAAGAAGGATTATTGAAATTTAAAAAAGGAGCTTTTTTAACCGCTATTAAAAATGATGTCCCTGTTATACCTATCAGTATTTCAGGAAGTCGGACATTTCTAAGATCTGAAAGTTGGCTTCCTAAAAAAGTTGATTTTATTGTGTCTGTATCGCCGCCGATTGAAACCAAAGGCCAAGAGATAACTGCTGAAGAAATATCGGACCAATCAAGAGAAATGATATTAAGTAAGCTAGATGAACCAGACTTGCGTCATAAGTCTTTTAAAGCTTGATCAGTTGCCCTCTCTATCTGAAACATAATCGAGCCAAGCATCTGCATTCCTTTTATTCGTTTCAGTTCCAAATTCAACCGCTTTCGTAAAAGACTTAATGGCCTCTTGGTATTCTTCCAATTCTGTATGTGCCATGCCTCTCAAAATATAAACATCTCCAATATTCTCGAGATTATTATCATTTAATGCTTGGTGTGTTGCTAATTTTATACCATTCCAATCACCCTTTTCATTTAAGAGCATAGCTTTTTGAATATAAAGCTTACCCTCATTTGTCATTGGAGCTAATACATCGATCACAGCAATTGCCTGATCAAATTCTCTAGCCGCTGTCCAAGCTCCCAAGAGTAGCTTGAGGTTATCTTCATTTTTCTCAATTAGTCCTGAATCCATATTCTCTTCGATTATGATTGCAGCTTGATAAGGTATCTCAAGATATAAACTCAATCTTGCAAGATTCTCTATGGATTCTTTTTTACTTAATGCATCATTTTTATAACCTAAACTTAATGCTGCCAATGCATCGGTATCTTTTTGCATTTCCATATAAGCACCCGCCATTGTCTCCCAATACTTTTCCTTTTCCGGCCAAAAAGTTGAGAGTGTTTTTACAACTGTGACAGCTTCTTCATATCTTTGGTTTAAAAATAAAATAGCTACCTCAAGCTGTAACCAACTTTCTTTTGGCTTAAGTGATTTAATATTTGCAATGTGTATATAGGGCAAAGCTTCTAAGGGTTCGCCTTTCTGAAAATAGGCGATGCCCATCATAATATAAGATTCAGCTGCAGGGTCTAACTCATGTTTATAGAATTCCATTAAAGAGTTAATTGCTAAATCCCATTTCTCCTGAGAACCATATAAACTAGCAAGATTAAAAACAGTGCTTTGGTGTTGTGAATTTGATAGATAATTTAAATCGATACATTTCTTAAAAACATCAATGGCTGAATTAGTATCATTTTGCTGAACATAAACAAAACCCATAAATTGATAAATGACAGCTTTTTCGTAATTAGATAAGTTCCAATCCAACATTAAACTTAAATTTTTGAGGGCACCATCAAGATCCCCATCTCCAAAACGATCAGCAACGCCTTCAAGTTTCTTATTGACATTATAGGACATCTGCTTTGCAGAAGATGCACGGTCTATAATGATTCTATTTTCATTCAAAGGATGATATGACTCAAAGTCATTTGGATATAAAACTGAACTGGTAGATACCGATAAAATAGAAATTATTATTAGTTTACCAATGCTGTTTTTTGAACTATTTTTCTTTATAAAACTACCCATCAAGCTTAAAATCTAACCTTTGAATTGCTTTTCTCTCAACAGCAACACCATTAATGATTCTTGGTTTGAATTTCCATTTCAAAACGGCTCTGATGACACTCCTATCAAACATTCTTTTAGGAATTGATTCTATAATAGAGGCACCACGAACACTGCCATCAGAGGCAATAGTCACTTCAACAATAACATACCCTTCTATGCCCTCAATTAAGGCTTCTCTTGGCCACTGAGGGTCAATTCTTACAATGGGAAGAACATCACCTTCGGCTAAAGGATTGCCTTCCCAGTTACCTAAAAAAGGACCTCCTCCTGCAATGGTTGGTAAATCTATATTAGGTATTTCTATTTTAATTTTATTGACAGTAGGTTTAGCTTGCTTTTGGACAACAAGCTTCGGTGGAGGTGGAGGCTCTTTTGGTGGAGTGGGTTTCTTGGGCTTAACCCTATCTTTAAAACTTAGGCTTTCATCATCCTTGATTCGAATAAATTCCAATATCTGACTATCAGCAGATGTTTTATAATTTTGATCCCCAGAATCAATTAAAGCCTGCATTAAGAAAAATAAAAATAGTGAAACAATGACTCCTAAAATCATTGCTGATAAATATCTCATTTCTGGTTTGAATGTTAGAATAGCAAAGTTCATATAGATTATTTTTCCTTTGCAGAAAGAGACACTTTAGAGATACCACTCAATCTTATTTGGTCCATAATATCAATGACTAAACCTGTTGAAGCTAACTCGTCAGCAACCACTACAACACTGCTTTCAGGGTTCTCTGAATGCGCTGACTCCATGAGTATTCTTACCATTTCAAGCTCAATAGGACCTTTATTCATCCAGATCTGATCATTAGGCGAGACCGCTATCAGTATATTACCTCGTTCTGCTCTTCTTGCTGTTTCTGCCTCAGGTCTACTTGGATCTATTCCTGTTTCCTTAATAAAAGAAGTAGTCACAATAAAAAAGATCAACATAATAAAAACAATATCCATCATGGGTGTAATATTTATCTCACTATCCTCTTCTATTCTTTTCCTTCTTCTTAACATAGTCTTATTTTTGAGCTGCTATTGATACATTTGAAGCACCAGCTAACCTAGATTGATCTATAACTTTAACTAAAAAACCAGCATCTGCCTCTCTATCTGAGACAACAACCACAGAAGCTTGGGGTTTCAAAGCTAAATTAGACTCAATATTAGCTCTGACTGCATCTAAATTGATCAAACGATCCTGAATAAAGATTTGCCCTTCTGATGAAATACGAACAGAAATAACTTCTGATTTTTTTTGTTCTTTGATGGGTGATTTTGTTGGCCTATTAACATCTATTGAAATCTCTTTAACAAATGAAGTGGTCACTATAAAAAAGATCAACATAATAAAAACAATATCCAGCATTGGTGTAATGTTTATCTCGCTTGCTTCTTGTTTTTTTGTGAATCGTCTTCTCATATTTATTCAATAATTAAATGATCGGCGGCCTTATCTATCTCATCTTCAGATTTTCTTTTAAGCATATTAGCAATATAGACTCCTGATATAGCAGCTACAAGACCAGCCATTGTTGGAATTGTTGCTTGAGATACACCGCTCGCCATTAATCTTGCATTACCCGTGCCAAAAAAGGTCATAACATCGAAAACCTTAATCATGCCAACCACAGTTCCTAGCAATCCAAGCAAAGGCAAAATCTGCATCATTGTTTCAATTGTAAGAATAAATTGTTTTGAATTGATGGATAGTTCTGAAATCATTTGCTCTTTAATTTTTTTCGAATACCAATTGAGAGACAGATTCATTGCATTCCAGTCATCCGAAGTCTTTTTTATCCTCACTGGAAGAACGTAATAAAAAAACCAAAAACGCTCCACAATTAGAGTCCACATAATGACAGTGACAATAAGTATCCCCCATAAAACAGGACCTCCTGCTTCAAAAAAATCTCTGATGTCATTAAAAACAATTATTAAAATGGCAAATAATGCTGAAAACATTAGAACTGAAAGAACCCATAATTCTTTTGAATTTAAGTAGACTTGAATTTTTTTTAGTATGGAATAATTCATTACTTTCACGATTATGAAATTATTTTTTTATTGCATTTCTCGCAATTAAACCAGCACTTTGCTCTTCAAGAATCTCGATCAAGGAGCCACTCCAACTGGTTAATATACTGTGCAAGAAAACCAAAGGAATAGCGACTATCAATCCAAGCATGGTTGTGACCAAAGCTTGTGATATTCCTCCTGCCATTAATTTAGGATCGCCTGTTCCAAAAAGAGTCAAAGCTTGAAATGTTGCAATCATTCCAACCACTGTCCCTAAAAGACCTAATAATGGAGCAACTGCAGCAAAGACCTTAATAATGCTATGGTATTTTTCTAATTTTGGAACTTCTCTCAAAATTGCTTCATCAACTTTTAGTTCTAGCGATTCTACAGTAGCAGCTTCATTCTCAGTGTAGACTGATAGTATTCTTCCGAGTGCATTGTCACTTGAAATATCAGTGTTCGAAAGCTGTCTCTCAATAGCCTCTCCTTCTTTTCTTAGGATTCTCAACCTCCATAATGATAAAACCACACCAATAAAACCAATTAAAATAATAAAATAACCAACCACACCCCCTTGATTAATTCTTTCACTAAGTCCAGGTGCTTGTATTAATAACCCAAGTATTTGTCCCCTACTAGGATCAACAGCCATTGTCACAAACCCTTTGTTCGCTTTGAATAAATCATCAGCCATAGATCTATATCTTCTAGCTGGTTGCCTTGCTAAGACTTGCAGTGTTTGTGTTTCAGGGACAAACTTTAAAAAGAAATTTTCTGTGATCGCATTAAACACGCCGACTCTCACAATTTCAGCATTCGCTAATGAGCCTCCTGGTAAAACAACTTCTCCTTGAAAGCGCTCAACACGACCAGATTGTGTCATTTCTTCAAGCATTGAAACCACTAAACTCTTCATTTGACTAATTGAAGGTAGGCCTTTGGTTTCTGCCATCACTGCCAAAGCAATTTCACGATTAGGAAACTGTAATGAAACAATTGAATTTTTTACTGTAGCTATTACTTCACCGGCAACTTGCCTAAAGACTCCGAAAAGTTCTCCAAAATTACCAATCCTAATTCTCAAAGTCTCTCCAATCTCCTCAAGAATCTTCTCATTATTTTCGAACTCACTTTGCAGCCTAATACTTCTTTCTTCTTCTTCCTGAAGCCTTAATTTTGCTTGATCAAGCAAGAATTTTTGCTGATCTCTAGCATCAATGAACTGTTCCTCTCTTTTAGAATTTACGACTGATGTTTGAAATCCATCACTTCGAGTAATTTCAAGCAGTTTCTGCATTGTTAGAATATCTTTAAGGCTCTCAAGGTCTTTCCGATTTTCAAGAGACATTTCATCACCTTCTATCTGTGCATCTTCTTGAGCTATTGAGCTAATACTCAGCACCATTACAAAAATAAAGATAAAGGAAATATTTGATTTATAAAATTTCATTGAACTATTCCAGGTGCTTCAATTGGAAGCTCAATGAGGTCTGGAGTCACTTGTTTTTTTGCAATTCTAAGGCCTTGCTGGACATAATCGGTATACTCTCTCGATAAATCCTGCCATTGATTTAATTCTTTATTCCAAAAACCAGTCTCATCTTGATTGGGTGTTTGATAAGTTAATGAGGTTCTTCCTACTCTCAGGAAATCAACCTGTCTTGTTTGGCCTTCAATATCTAGAAAACCACTATAGGCTTCAATATCTGCTCCGTAACTGGTCTCGATTTGATAAGCATCCATAATTTGCCTATATTTCTCAGAAACAGTAATGTCAGATTGATCCATGATGATTCTTAATCTTGCGATTCTTTGTTTCCTTTCTTCCAATAAGAATGGAATATCTAGATCAATAAACTTATCGAGAGTATCGATACTCTCCAACATTAAGGGAACGATACCCCTTTCTACAATTGCAAAATCAACCAATTGCTGGTTAATGTCTTTAATTTGTAATTCTTGATCATCAATTAATCTTTCAACGTATTCATTGTATGAAATCAATCGATCAATTTGTTGCAAAACCAACCGATATTCACCTAGTAATTCTTGTGTTTGATTAGATAGATTGGAAATTTTGACTTGGGATTTCTGTGATCCCTCAGTTGTACTAGTTTGCACAACAAGACTATCGCCCAAAATATCAATTGGATTTGGGAGTATTATTGCTTCTTCATTATTCGATTGAGAATAAACTATGGAACCCACAAAGAGGAATACAGCCGTTACAAAAAATAAATAGCCTTTCTTTTTTATTTTCTTTTCTATCATAATATATATAACTTTGAACCCATTCTTAGTAATCTAAAATCTAATTCACCATTAAAATTTATCAGAATAAAGCCTTTAGTTAAAGGTTCTAAGAGATCGTTTTTATAATTGCTTTGATCCATTAATTAACTACATATTACTGTAGTTTGGACCCCCTCCACCTTCAGGCGTTACCCATACTATATTCTGGCTTGGATCTTTGATATCGCAAGTCTTACAATGCACACAATTCTGTGCATTAATTTGGAATAATTTTTCACCATCTTTTTCAATAATTTCATAAACACCAGCAGGACAATACCTTTGAGCGGGTTCATCAAAAAGCAGTAGATTTTTCCTTATAGGAATAGAGGTATCTTTTAGTGTTAAATGACAAGGCTGATCTTCTTCATGATTCGTGCTTGATAAAAATACTGATGATAGTTTATCAAAAGACAATGATCCATCTGGCTTGTTGTAATCTATTTTTGGCATGACATCAGCATTCTTTAAACATTCATGATCAGGTGTTTCATGATGCAGGGTCAATGGAAGTTTACCTCTGAATATTAGTTGATCTATACCAGCAAAAAAGACTCCTAATTTAGTTCCAAATTGATGAATGAAGGGTAAAAAATTTCTGGCTTTAAAAAGCTCTTTTTCAACCCAAGAAGACTTAAATTGATTCTCATAGTCTTCTAAATCATTAACTGGTGATTCTTTAGTGAATTCTCGAAGAATACTTTCAGCAGCTATCATTCCAGATTTCATAGCTGTATGAGTACCCTTAATTCTAGGAAAGTTAAGTGTGCCAGCATTATCACCTATAATTAAACCTCCTGGAAAGCTCATTTTAGGTCTCGACTGATGACCACCTTTTATTAGAGCTCTTGCTCCATAGGAAACTCTTGTTCCTCCTTTTAAGTATGTCTTGATTGATTGTTGATGCTTCCATTGTTGAAACTCTTCAAAAGGATTGATGTGAGGATTTTCATAGTCAAGAGGTACAATATACCCAATGAATGCTTGATTGTTCTCAGCATGATAAAAATAAGAGCCTGATAAAGTGTCGCTTTGAGCAGGCCAGCCCATCGTATGCATCACTAGGCCCTCTTGGTGCAACTCCGGGTCGATATCCCATACTTCTTTAAAACCAATGCCGTAATGTTGAGGATCTGAATTATGGTCTAAACTATATTTCTGAATCAGTTGTTTCCCTAAGTGCCCTCGACAACCTTCTGAAAAAATAGTGTATGTGGCTTTCAAATCTATACCTGGCTCAAAACTGTCTTTGTTGACTTTATCCTTATCGATTCCCATATCACCTGTAGCTACACCAATAACACAATCATCCTCATAGATAATTTCTGAAGCAGTATAACCAGGAAAAATGTCCACTCCTAAACCTTCAGCATAGTCTCCTAACCATCGGCAAAGGTTAGCCAAACTAATAATATAATTTCCATGATTTTTAAATGTAGGTGCAAACAGCAGTGGCACAGAAATGGATGAATTTTCATTGATTAAATACTTAACCTCATCTTTTAAAACAGATGTTTTTACTGGGGTATCTTGTTCTTTCCAATCAGGTATTAATTCATTTAATGCTTTGGGATCAAAAACATTTCCAGAAAGTATATGAGCTCCAACCTCAGAGCCTTTTTCTAAGACGCATACATTAATTTCTTTTGATTGCTCATTAGCTAATTGTTTTAATCGAATAGCTGCTGAAAGACCAGAAGGTCCAGCGCCCACGATAACCACATCGTATTCCATCGACTCACGTTCCACTGATCGCTCCTTAGATAATTCGTAATATTAAACTATAAATATTACGGTATAACGTTTATAAAAACTATTTAGAGTGGATTATAAGCTATTTTTATAACTTCACATGAAAGATTAATTACATCAAAAATCAAATAATCTATAATGCTACGATTATTTTTATAAAATTAAAAAAACATAGGTTTAATTATGGCTGGAAAACTCATACTCTGTAGGCATGGTCAAAGCGAATGGAATTTATCAAATCGCTTTACTGGCTGGGAAGATGTTGACTTAACTGAAAAAGGTGAAAAAGAAGCAAAAGATGCAGGTTATAACTTAGCTAAAGAGAATATTTCTTTTGATGCTGCCTATACATCGCTTTTAAAAAGAGCAACGAGAACTCTATTTATCATACTTGAAGAAATGAATCTCACTTGGATTCCTATTACCAATGCATGGGAATTAAATGAAAGACATTATGGTGCCCTACAAGGTCTGAATAAATCTGAAGTTGCAAAAGAATATGGAGAAGAACAGGTTCAGATCTGGAGAAGAAGTTATGATATCCCTCCGCCATTAATTGAAGAAGATGACTTAAATCACCCTCGTCTGGATCAAAAATATAATGGCATTGACAACCTGCCTTGTGGTGAAAGCTTGAAAGACACACTCGGTCGTGTTCGCCCCTATTGGCAAGATATTATCCTACCCTCCTTACTAGGAAATAAAGATACAATTATTGTAGCTCATGGAAATAGTTTGAGATCTCTAATAAAAATGATTGATGATATTAGTGATGAAGATATTATTGAGATGAATATTCCAACAGGTATACCCTTGTTGTATGAATTTAATGAAAATTTAAAACCAGTGTCGAAAAGATTCATTGGTGATCAAAAACAAATTGATAAAGCCACTGAAATGGTTGCTAAACAAGGAATGATTAAAAAATGATCTATAGCATTGATAAGAATACACCAAATTACGATGACTCAAATTTTATAGCTGAGAATGCAACAATTATAGGTAAAGTAGAATTAAATAGTGATGTTAGTATATGGTTTAATGTAGTTATTCGAGGTGATAATGACCCTATCATTATAGGAAAAGGATCTAATATACAAGACGGTTCTATATTACATACTGATATTGGAGCTCCTTTAACTATAGGAAAAAATGTCACGATAGGACATAAAGTTATGCTGCATGGATGCAATATCTCAGACAATTGTCTGATTGGCATCAATAGTACAATTCTTAATCATGCACAAATTGGGAAAAATTCAATTGTTGGTGCTAACTCTCTGATCACAGAAAATAAAGTTTTCCCAAGCAACTCATTGATTATGGGTTCACCTGCCAAAGTTATAAGATCTTTAGAAGAGAAAGAAATTAAAATGATCCAATTCTCTGCTGAACATTATGTTCAAAATGGACAACGATTCAGGAAGTCACTTAAGTCCGTCTAACTCTCATTAATCCTTCTTGAGAGGTTGATGCAATGAGCACTCCATCTCTGGAAAATATTTGTGCTCTTGCAAAACCTCTAGAGCCATTTGATCTTGGACTCTCATAGGCAAATAACAACCATTGATCTACTGCACATGTATTATGAAACCACATCGCATGATCCAAACTCGCCATTTGGAATTTATTTTGCATTAAATTGGTTCCATGAGGCAGTATTGCCGTTGTTAACAAGTCATAATCAGAAACATAAGCAAGCAAAGCCTGATGCATAACAATATCATTAGACATGCTGCCTTTGGCTCTAATCCAACTATGCTTAATTGGGTCTTTTACTTCATTGATTAAAAAATGAGGTGTTTCAACTGGTTTAACTTCAAAGGGTCTCTCACGGGTTAACATTCTTCTAATTCTTAAAGGCAGTTGCTCTATCCATTCTGGTTTTATGAGGTCAACTAAATCTTCTAACTCTTCTGGAGGTGGGACGTTTGGCATAGCTGACTGATGCTCAAGACCATCTTCAGGCACTTGAAAAGATGAAGTCATATTAAAAATTTGTTCACCATGCTGAACTGCGATTACTCTTCTATTGGAAAAACTACCTCCATCACGAGCTCTATCTACTTCATAAACTATTGGTGCTTCAAAGTCCCCTCTTCTCAAGAAATAAGCATGCAAAGAATGAACATTTCTGTCTACCACTGTTCTGCTTGCTGCCATTAATGCTTGACCAAGTACTTGTCCTCCAAATACCTGTGGGCTTCCAATATCTTGGCTCTCTCCTCTGAAGATATTTTTTTCGATATCTTCAAGGTCCAACAAACTCACCAATCGTTCAATTGATGTGTCTAGGTTATTGTTTTGATTCATTATGATTCTAAATAATAGAAAGAAACTGTTTCTGCTATACAAGCAGGTTTATCTTGCCCTTGTATTTCAACTGTTGTATCGCCAATAACTTGAATGGCTCCTGCTCTTTGACGTGTTGTCTTAATTGTAGCTCTCGCCCTAATCTTACTCTCAACTTGCACCATATTCGTAAATCGAACTTTATTTACACCATAATTAATTGCATTTTTTAAACTTTTGAATTCTATAAACTCTGCAGTCATTGCAGGTATCATCGCAAGTGTTAAATAGCCATGAGCAATAGTTTTCCCATTTGGCATTTCATTTTTAGCTCTCTCAATATCTACATGAATCCATTGATGATCATTAGTTGATTCTGCAAATTGATTGATTTGATCTTGGGTAACATCCTTCCATCCAGAAACACCAATCTCTTGTCCTTCCAATGCTTTTAAGTCTTCAAATGTCTCTATCACATGCGCCATATATTAACCTTGAACTGGTCCAATATTATTCAAAAACTCCATCCTAGTTGCTTCAGAATTCCTAAAATCACCCAACATCATGCTAGTGACCATATCTACACTCTTTTTATTCACACCCCGAGTTGTCATACATGCATGTTTAGCAACGACTACAACACCTACGCCTTTGGGCTGAAGAGAGTTATTGATGCATTTGGCAATTTGAGAAGTCATCTTCTCTTGAACCTGAAATCGCCTAGCATAAGCATCTACAACTCTAGCGAGCTTACTTATTCCAACAACTTTATTGTTAGGCAAGTAAGCTACATAGGCTTTTCCTGTAATCATAGCAATATGATGCTCACAATGAGAGGTAAATTCAATACCTCTGAGGGTTACCATTTCATCATAATCCTCGACTTCTTTAAATGTACGAAGCATGAATTCATCAGGCTCTTCATTGTATCCACTAAACCAGTCTTTATAAGCCTTAGCAACTCTAGCTGGGGTATCTAACAAGCCTTCACGTTCAGGGTCATCTCCCGCCCATTCGATTAAAGTTTTAACAGCTGCTTCTGCATCTTCTCTACTAGGAGCATTATTATTGTCAGCCATATTACATTCCTCAAAATTTAACTTTTATTTAAAAAAATAATAAATTCAAATATTTATGCAAACCATGTTCTCATACATGTAATGCAATTTCACCCAAATCCTTCAAGGATAGTTCGTATTAATCAGTGCTTTTGGATTTTGTGGCTTAATGAGATGGGTATCGAGTTCTATCAATGTATCTCTGGGACTATTATTTTTGATAAATTGATTATCTTGTAATACGCTCTGAAAAAATTTTGGCTCATAGATTGCACATAGTGGTTCTGGAAGTCCATCTCCTAGGTTAGAAAAGACAGTTGCAAATTTTTTCCTATTTCTATTTGCTATCAAATGACTAATAGTTGCGTTATCAAGAAATGGCATATCACAAGCAACAATCAACCAAGCAACGTTTGGGGAAAAACTGAAAGCTGAAAGAATTCCTGCCATTGGTCCTGTGTATTCATCTAGATCAATAATCTGATTAAATTCTGATCTTTTATCTTCTTCCTTCTGATCCTCTCTAACGGAAATAAATACATCACTGAGCGAATGTGTTAATAGTGCATAGATTTTATCTAACATAGTTTGGTTGCCATCACTAATCAAAGCCTTATCTTTGCCCATTCTTTTACTATATCCGCCTGTTAGAATAAGGCCATGAATATCAGATTCCATAATAATCTAATTATCCTATATCTCTTTTACCACCAGACTTTTTTACAAGAGCTACATCCTTAATTATAATCTCATGGGAAAGTGATTTACACATATCGTAAACAGTCAGTGCTGCCACACTAGCTCCTGTTAAAGCTTCCATTTCAACTCCTGTTTTATGGTCAATTTTAACCTTGCAATTGATGATAAGATCTCCCATCTCATTAAAAACAATTTCGATCTTACAAGAATCCAAACTCAAAGGGTGACAAAAAGGTATTAGTTCATGTGTTTTTTTTGCTGCCATAGTCCCCGCCACTATGGCTGTATCAATTACGGGACCTTTTTTGGTATTGAGCTCTCCATTAGAAAATGCTTCTCTTACCTCTTTTGGCAGCTCAACTTTTGCTGATGCAATAGCAACCCTTGAAGTCACTTCTTTTTTTGATACATCAACCATGGTAGGTCTATTATTTTTATCTATATGGCTAGTCATTGTTCTCAATTCTTAACACATCCAATTAATTGATATCATTATAACAACAATGTTGTGAATACAGGCTGAATCATGATGATAAATTTTAATCTTAATTTGATCTATAATGTATGCCAATAAGATAAGCATATAATATGTCTCTAACATTAATAGAAAAAATTTGGAATGATCATGTCATCAAAGATGATGGAGATGGTAATTTCTTAATTTATATCGATCGTATTTTCTTACATGAACGAACTGGCAGTATTGCCTTAAAGAGCATAGAAGAAAGTAATCGATCAGTGAGAAACCCAAAAAAGGTTTTTTCAACAATCGATCATATAGTTGATACATTCCCAGGTAGAAATGACACTACATTGATGCCTAGTGGCAGTGCATTTATCAAATCATTTAGAGATTCGGTAAATAAAGAAGGAATTAATTTCTTTGATCTAGACAATGAACACCAAGGTATAAGCCATGTTGTATCTCCCGAACAAGGTATAGCACTACCCGGTATTACATATATATGTCCAGATTCTCATACCTGCAGTTTAGGTGGTTTAGGATCTATGGCATGGGGCGTTGGTTCTAGTGAGTGTGAGCATGCATTGGTTACGAATACACTGCTACTAAAGAAGCCTAAAATGATGCAGGTAACCTTTGAGGGTAAATTAGCGGAAGGAGTTAGTTCTAAAGATTTAATACTCTATCTAATATCAAAGTATGGAGCAGCGGGAGGCAAGGGTTATGCAATAGAATTCAAGGGTCCTGTGATTAATAAATTAGGCATTGAAGCAAGGTTGACGCTCTGTAATATGGCAGTTGAATTTGGTGCTTGGACAGGGATTATAGCACCTGATCAGAAAATATTTGATTACCTAAAAGATAAGCCTTTTGCACCTAAAAAAGAAAAGTATAATGAAGCTCTCGACCAGTGGAACAAGTTGTACAGTGATCCAGATGCTCACTTTGATAAGCAATTAACAATCAATTGTTCTAACTTATCTCCATTCGTTACTTGGGGGACCAGTCCAGAACAAGCGCTGCCAATTAATGATGTTATCCCTGACCCAAATAATATAGAAAATGCTTTAGAAAAAGAGTCAGCATTAAGAGCTATGGAATATATGAATTTGGAAGCTCATCAAAAAATTAATACAATCAAAATTGATGCAGCATTTATTGGATCTTGTACGAATAGCAGGATTAGTGACCTTAGATCTGCTGCAAAGTTATTAAAAGGTAAAAAAGTAGCCAAAGGTGTTAAGGCCATTTGTGTTCCCGGATCAACACAGGTTAAGAAAATGGCAGAACAAGAAGGCCTAGATAAAATTTTTATTGAAGCAGGTTTTGAATGGAGAGAATCGGGATGTTCGATGTGTTTTTTCGTTGGTGGTGAAAGCTTTGAAGAAAAAAGTAGAGTTATAACAACAACCAATAGAAATTTTGAAAACAGACAAGGAAAAGGAACACGGTCTCACTTAGCTTCTCCAACAACAGTCGCTGCGAGTGCTATCAGTGGGCATATTAATTTTACTAAAAATATTGGTTCTGAAGTATGAAACCTTTCAAAACTCATAAAGGAAGTGCTATAGCTTTTTTAAGAATTAATATTGATACTGATGCAATTATACCCAGCAGAGAAATCAATAAAGTTTCTAAATTAGGTTTAGGTAAGAGTCTTTTTGCAGAATGGCGTTACATGTCATTAAAATCAAAAAAAATAAATAAAGATTTTATATTGAATCAGTCGATATATGAAAATGCCTCAATTCTTTTAACTGGAGATAACTTCGGCTGTGGTTCTTCCAGAGAACATGCTGTATGGGCTATTCAGCAATGGGGCTTCAGAGTCATTATTGCTCCTAGTTTTGGGACAATTTTTTATAATAATTGCATCAAGAATGGTCTCTTACCAATAGTCCTTGATGCACAAAAAATTGAAAGTCTTAAGCACTTCATTGAGATTAATCCAATAAAAAATCAATTAAAAATTGACCTATCAAAGAAGATAATTACTTTTGAAAAGAATAATTCTTTCCATTTTAGCATTGACAAAAAAGATCAAGATTTTTTAATAAATGGTCTTGGCCAAATCGATCTAACACTAAAAGAGATAGATCAAATTGATGCCTTCGAAAAGAATCACTTAAACAAGAATTCATGGTTATAAAAAGAAAGCTAAATTATTATTTGATTATCCTTTCTTCTTACACTCACTAAAGATGGTTTTGGTGGATCATTAACTTTTTTTGAAGGCCAATTTGAACCAATCGGAACTCTTCTTATTTGTTTAAATTCTTTACCATCGGTTGTTTTGATTAAAAATTCTCTTTCTTCATGGGCCATATCTTTCCTAATACCATTAAATAGCCCTGGATGTTGCGGTGTCAAAAATAATGTTTTATGATCCTTGCTAAATTCTAACCCGCAAAGCTCTGATTCTGATGGTCCAATTGCAAAAGGTATGGATAATCCCAAAAATTCTCCTGATCTTGGTATCAACCAAGCACTATTATTCCCATATATTCCTCTAAGATTACTATTGGAGATAGTATTTCTATCTACAACCGATTGATTTAACTTGTCACTTCCAATATCTGTGACCATCCATAAATTACCTTTCCCATCAAGCTCAAGGTTATCAGGATTGGCCCAACCTGATTGATCATCAGATGGCTCGCCTCCCATTAATAAAGTTTCCCAAGTAAACGTTAATGCTGACGGTGAAGCATTATCGTCTAGAATCTTAACGATTTGGCCTGGTTGATAGGCATCTTGATCTTCTTTATTACCAAATATTTCTTTATTTGGGCTATCACTAGAACTTACATCAATAGAAGTAAAAGCAAAATAGAGTTCGCCACTAATTTCGTCAAATTCACAATCTTCTGGTCTTGGACAACTAGTTGCACCGGCTGCATTGGCAGAAAAATGAGCATCAATTAAAATTGCTCCTTGGATCTCCTCTTCATTATCACCTGTGTATAAATCTCCAAGTGAGTCTCCCAAGACTGCAAAATCATTTTTCAAACTTACATCATCTTCATATTTTTTTATTCCACCTAAGCTTCTATCTGGATGTGGCATCGAAACGACAGAGCCGATAACTTCTGATGGAAGGACGGGATTTATTTTTGTTCCAGCTGAAAGTGGAATCCAATATCCGCTCCCATCAGTATTAAATTTTGCGGCATACAATGTTCCAGCCTCTAGCAATTTTGAATTGGTTTTAGATTTTGGATTTGATGTACTCTCTTCACTAATGAACTTATAGATATGGCCTCCCTTTCTATCACAGCCTGAATAGATGGCTATTGGCATATCCTTTTTAGAATTCACTGCAAATGCTTCATGAAAATATCTGCCTAGCATTGTATGCTTTGTTCCGTAATCCTCTTTATTGCTTGGGTCGACCTCAACAGCCCAACCATATTTATTACCTGCCAGTCCTAATATATTTCCAAAACCATTGCCCATACTTGGAATGAAAGGTACCGTATTGGTTGGAAAAGAACTACCATCACTCCTGACTGGCTCTGGTGCATGACTTGCATAATATTCTTCCGCACTTAAGACTGTACCCCAGGGTGTTGTTGTACCTGAACAATTCCAGTAACTTCCTAGACATTCATTACCTAAATGATCTTCAAAGCCTTGCTTATTTTTCTTATTAAAAACAGAGCTTGCAGGGCCTGTAGAATAGGATCTTTTTTTAGGATCATTGATAGCACTCGCAATGGATATTCGTCTATCCTTATCGGAATAGGTTCTAACCCAATCACCATTGTTCTTCTTTTTGACTGAAATGACAGAAATTCCCATATCTTCAGTAGCCTCCATCACAATGCTCTTTATCTTTTCTTTATCAGGATTATTATCATCCAAACTATTATAATCTTTGAGGATACCGCCCTGTATATTACTCAGAGCTTCATCAGGCAATTCATAATTCATGACCATTGGGAAGGTTTGCAAATAAGTTTTAAAATTATCAAAATCCACACATTCATGATTAACCACTAAATATGCTTCATTATTACCAGTTTCAACTAATCCAATGTGGTCATTATTAAATCCATAACGAGAATCGCCAACTGGGTCACCCCATGATGCAACAACATTATAGGTAAAACCCTCTGGTAAAATAAGATCGTCCTCAACCTCATGATATGCATACGAAATAATTTGATCTTCAGGCTCTATACCAGACGTAGGATGAGGGAAGGATAATTTTAGTGGCTTCCAGGAATATCTATTAATGAGGGCTTTCGATAATTCAGCAAACTTTCTATTCATGGAATAAGTGAAAGCTAAACTAGATGATGCCAGTGCTGTTCCTGCTCCAAAAAATTTTATAAATTTTCTACGATCAAACAATGATTTCATGAGTTAATATTTTTTTACTTTATGAGTTAATGATTTCGTTAGTTTATTTTATTTGGTTTTGAGTAATGCCTTAAAATTGATTATTATTCTTTTTCCTTATAGCAAGGTTAGAATATCATAATACAATAATAATTAAGGTTGGATGATGTCACATATCGATATATTAATCAGTGAAGTTGGTCCAAGAGATGGACTTCAAAGTATAGAAAGCATTATGTCCACTCAGGATAAAAAAGATTGGATTCTAGCAGAAGCCAATGCAGGCGTGAGAGAGATTGAAGTAGGCTCTTTTGTTCCTCCTAAGTTATTACCACAATTGGCAGATACAGATGAAATAGTTCGTTATGCAAAAACCATTCCTGATTTAACAGTTGCGGCACTAGTGCCTAATTTTATAGGCGCAAAAAATGCTATTGATGCTGGTGTCGATAAAATGTGTCTACCACTTTCAGTTAGTGAATCTCATAGCAAGGCAAACTTACGAAAAGATCATAATCAGGTTCTAGAAGAAATTAAAAAAATAAGCGACTACATAAAAACCTTAGATGAGAGTAATAGACCTGAATTTGAGGGAAATCTTTCAACAGCTTTTGGATGCACTATTGAAGGTAAAGTCTGTGAAAAATCTGTGCTCAGTTTGGGCGCAAAGATGATGGAACTCGGATGCAATGAAGTTGGTCTGTCGGACACAACAGGCTATGCTAACCCTGCACAATTAAAGAGATTGATACGCTTACTAAAAAATGAAATTGGTGGTGAAAATCTGACCAGTGTTCATCTGCATAATACTCGAGGTCTAGGTTTAGCTAATGCTCTTGCTGCACTGGATGAGGGGATCACAACACTAGATTCTTCACTAGGTGGAATTGGAGGTTGCCCATTTGCTCCCGGTGCAAGTGGCAATATTGTTACTGAGGATCTAGTTTTTATGTTGGATGCAATGGGTATCAAAACAGGTATTGACATTGATGCTCTCCTGGCTGTTAATCAAATGGTAAAACAAGCTCTACCCAATGAAGAGTTATATGGTTTTACTATTGATTCAGGCCTTCCTAAAGGTTATACAGGTGGCGGATGGGGCTTAACTGAATGAATGATTAAAGCTTATACTTAAAATCTAAGAAAGCACTTTGATAATCTGTTTCCATCCTCTTTTTATTATCAAACCAAATAAAGTCAAAAGATAATTTCTCTGAAAAAGAGTAGCTAATAATCATTTGATGACCTTTGTGGTCAGTTCCACCTCCTCCAAAATCAGAGTTCACTAGTGCACCAAAAACTGCATTCTTCTCAACGTCTTTGTATAAATAAGTTGCTTCCCATAGTCGGTTAAATTTTAATTTAATTCCAGTTTGAAATCCCTTCTCATCATTTTTTGCGTCTTTATTATCAACAATATCTAAAAAAAATAAAGCAGGGATTAATTGAGTACCAATCGTTGTTTTTACTTCTGCAGTAATATTAGTGATGTTAAAATCATTTAAATAAGTCCCATCAATATCCATCTGGTTTCCAAATACCTTACCATTCCAAGTTATCTCTGTAGCTGGCCTACCTTTAATCTTGTCAAAATTATATTGGGCAAGAGCAATCTTAAAAGAAGTTTCTTCGTTAAAAGAGTCAGAGAACCCAATTTGAAATCCATCTATGGAGACTGACTCAAAAGATGTTTTGTCATAAGAAAAAAGACCCAATGTCCCAAAATATATGCCTTTATTAAATTGAAAAGCCACACCTTCAGGATTGAAATCCCCATCATAAATAAGCTCACCTTTATTAGATCTAAAAAATGGATTTGATTGTTTTCCAACTACAATTTTTGAACTCTGATTAATCGCATAACCAAAATAAAATTGATCCATGCCAATATCACTCAAGGAAAAACCATGGCCAAGAGTCTGATTAGAAGATGTTGAATTTTCTTCGGCAGTGGCAAATCGGAATTTTATTATTAGCTGATCACTTGGCTTAAACTCTGAGCCTAGCCTAGCTCTAATCCTATTCCGCCTTCTTTTAGAAACTTTACTCTCATCATCTGTGTATTCATAACGATAACGAAAATCATAACTTACCTTGCTTTTATTTTCTTCTGCATAAATATTAAAAAAAAAGAAAGTTGTAATCAAAGTTAGTAATAGCTTTTTCATTTATTCTTCTAAAGATGCTTCATTAATTATTATTTTCTTATGATCCAAAAAATCCTTTCAGAGCAAAAAAGAAAAGAATTGAAAGTCCAGCACCGACCGGCAACGTGACTATCCATGAAAGAATTATTTTTCCCACCACACCTAAATTAATAGCACCTATTCCTCTAGCTAAACCAACTCCCAATACCGCTCCTACGAGCGTATGAGTAGTAGAAATGGGAAGTCCTGTGCCAGAGGCTATAACCACAGTTCCAGCAGCAGCTAACTCAGCTGCAAAACCTCTGCTTGGTGTGAGTTCTGTAATGGATCTACCAACAGTCATCATCACTCGATAACCCAACATACCAAGCCCAAGAACAATTCCTGAAGCACCAATTAATAATACCCACGCTGGTAGTATCGATTTTGCGGCAACCTCTCCACCACTATTGATGACAGAGACTATAGCTGCTAATGGACCTATCGCATTAGCCACATCATTGGATCCATGAGCAAATGCCATTGCACATGCAGTGAAAACCATTAACACTGCAAATATTCGTTCAACACCATCAAACATGGCACCATTTTTTTCTTTTTTAGTATTATCAATCTTTTGCAGTAAAAGTGTTCCCATTAAGCAAATCACTAGAGCAATAACCAGAGACCATGCAATGCTTTGAGAAGTAGAGAAGCTCAAGCCAACATGCTTTAGTCCTTTTAAAAATGTCACCATGGAGACTATAAAACCTGCTAGAAACATATACATTGGTACATATTTCTTAGCACTCATAAAAGGATCTGGTTTTTGAAGAATTAACTGTTTAACGCTGGTGAACAAAAGAAAAGATATTGTTCCTGCCATAATGGGTGATACCACCCAACTTGCTACAATGGATGCAACTTTAGGCCATTGTACAACATCAAACCCTATGCCCACTGCAGCAAAACCAACTATGGCGCCTACAATGGAATGAGTTGTCGAGACTGGCCAACCAAAATACGAAGCAATCAAGAGCCATATTCCAGCTGCCAATAATGATGCGATCATACCAAATACCAGAAGCTCAGGTGTTTGATTTATGACACCTGAATCAATTATTCCTTTTCTGATGGTAGAAGTGACCTCACCTCCAGCTAGGTAAGCGCCTGCAAATTCAAATATACAAGCCACTAAAACAGCTTGACCTAAGGTTAGAGCTCTAGCACCAACAGAAGTACCCATGGCATTTGCTACATCGTTTGCTCCAATACCCCAAGCCATAAAAAAGCCACAAAAGCAGCCTATAATTAATAAAATGTGGCCGTAATCCGCTATTACATCAATCATTATTATTTCCTATAATTACTTAGATACTAGTCTTATTAATACATGTCCCACTGTTTGTGAAATATCAGCTAATGAACCAATTTTATTGATTACATCATATAAAAACATTACATCGACTGGCGGGTATTCCTTTTCAACTTTAAAAAACTCTGTCCTCAAAGCTATTTCTAATTCATCGTTCTCTTTTTCAATTTTCTCCAACTCTGAAACAATATCCTCAAGCAAATTTGCATCGGATGAACTGAAGCCACTTCTTTGCATTTGATCTACCTTCTTAACTGCATTGGAAGCTTGATTTGCAGCTTTAATAGCGGCATTAGCGCAGTCAATGAACCCTGATTTTATTTCTTCTGGAATCAACATTTGACGACCAATCATGACACCTGAGATATCTTTAGCAGCATTGGGTATCCCATCCATAGTAAAAACTAGATCCAGAAGGTCTTGTCTTGAAACACTCATAAAAAGTGATTTAGGAAGATTATTACGAATACTATTTTTTATATCATCAGCTTGATTTTCCAGTGAAACAATTTCTTTTCTGCATTCTTTAGCTTCCTTCCAATCATTTTTTGAAACAGCTTTCAAAAACCTTTGGAGTTCTTTACTAGTTTTATTGCCAATCTTCATATGCTCTTGTAAACCAGTGAATGGTGACTCTGCAAGCATCCCTAAGAAAGTATCATTGCCCATTTTATTACCTCAATTTTATTTGTTTTTTATAACTCACAATTTCTTTTAATCAGATGTCTCTTTATAAAGATAGGCTAATAAGTCATCTCGGTCATCTTTATTTCTTATGCCTGAGAAAATCATTTTATTACCAGGTACCAATTCATATGGCTTTTCCAACCAATCATTAAGATTGTCAAAACTCCACTTAAGATTTGAATTTAACAACACATTTGAATAGATAAAACCATTATCTCTTGCTGCTTGTGCATTAAATATTCCATATAAATTAGGTCCTACTTTGTGAGGTTCACCTTTTTTAAGTGAATGACAAGCTCTGCATTGAAAATAAAGTTTTCTTCCTCTCTCAGCATCGCCCATATCAACAGTTAAATCAGAGATTGGGTTAGCAGATTTTTGTGTTTGCTCTTGTGTATTTGATTGATCAATTTTTTGATCACAACCCATGGTTATCATAAAAATAAGAATTACCAATTTTTTATTAGAAATAATCAAGATGAAAGTATTCTTTAGTGATTAATTTTATCCATCAATTATACCAACAATTTTCACGAGTTAGTTATTCATATATCACAGGCCCACTATCTTCATGCAGATTAAAAGATGAAAGCTTAGAGTGCTCACTCATCATTCTTGAGTAATAATCACTGGGTAGTTGATCTATAGTGTCTAATTTTACGCCAGAGGCATGCCACAAAGTATGTCCCTCGATACCTTCCATATCCATCCAAGGCAACCATGGCATAACGACAGTGGATGTAAACATACTGGAAAGAGAGTTAACGTTTTGATCTAAAAATTCATCGAGTGGTGCAAACATGGTTGATCGCTGTAGTCTAGGCTCTGATAATCCAGGTGGGTATGAAGTTTGGTTATGCATCCAAACTGTTTTGGGGCCAAAAGTCCAATCCAAGATTAAAGGTTTATCGGGCATCTGGTCAATGAAAGGAGTTGGTCTTGCTCCCATTGTAGAGATATTTAATCCTCTGCCTAAACTGGCTTTTCTAATATTAGGTAGAACTTGATTTACTTTACCTGTAAATGGGTTTTCATATTCTCGAATCATTTCATTGGAATCAATGTCTCTAAAAAAAGTCAGCATGTTTCCTAGTATTTCATAGGAACCATCTTCTTTTGATATCACCTTATAGCTCTCCATTCCTTCAATATTCACCATGGGTATTGGTTGTTCTGAGCCTTTCTGTGCATAAAGAGTTCCATTGTAATGCCAAGGGGTTTGATCAACGTCTCCTAGACTGGATTGCATTCTCATTAAGTTTATTAAATTATTTAAGGGTAAACTTAAATCCGGTATATTTTTTGGGATCGTACCACTAATAGCACCAGATGATTGATTGCTTGCTAACAAAGTCGATGCGCCCAACCCCAATAAAAAATCACGCCTTAGAATATTTTCTGTCATGCCTCCCTCCTTCAATTTTATTTTGATTTTATATGTTCGATGACTTTATCTGCAAGAAATTCTGCTACTAATTGGTGGTCTTCTTCAACTCTCCACATAGACCAAGTTCCATTATATTGATTTTGAACTGGTTCTTTCTCACTTGGAGAACCAAGGTTTGGATCATACCCCAAGTGTCCATAATGTGAGACATGAAATGCTAATGAAGGATCCATATCATTTCTTTTCTCATTGAGTAATGTTTGTCTTTTTGGAGGATAAGGTTGATTGTTTGGGCATCCTCCCATTTCAAAGCAACACGATTCTATCAAAGTTGGATTGTCTATACTCTTGCACATTGGATTAACCCAGATACCCCAATAATCGGCAAATGGATGGCCTATTTCTGGATAAGATTCAAAATCTAAAGAATTAATATTAATCCAATTCATATAACCAATCTCCTTAGCAATTTGATTGGGTACCTCCACTAAATTCAAGACTGAGTTTTCCATAATTTGAGGGAAAACAACGACTATATGGCCAACTCCATTTTCTCTCAATTGATTCAATGCTTCCCAATAACGATATCCCCAATCTCCTTTTGGTCTTTCATGATTTGTATCGTATAAAACATTAAAACCCAGATTTTCTCCTCTCATTTCTCTTGTTCTCTCCATAAGGGATGAAATCGATCTGTCTTTTTTTATCTTTTCATTTTTCACCAAATCACCAAACCAACCACCTAAAATATTCTCGGACTGCATCTCAGGGTATTTCTCTAAAAGTTGATCTTTGATATTTTGATTTAAAATTAATGTGTCGTTAATCTTTGGATCGAAAAAATGATCCAAAGATCGAATCCCATGATTGACCATTAATACTCCTGTTTTACCCAATGTAACCTCTCTATTAAACTCCAGCTCAATACCTTTGACATGAAATTCTGCCAATCGAGGATCGCTAATAACAGGATTGGGATTGCTCTCATAATCAATCATTGGATTTATAATTGGTTCACCTAATGACCGAGTCCAATTCTTAGGTTCTGTAGGAAAAGATCTCAACATGAGCTGATTTGGATCATTGACCCATTCTAGAGAAACTGATGTGCCATTAATTATATTAAAATTATCTATCACCTTTCTTGATTCAATAAAAACATCAAATGTTTTAGAAAATCGTGCACCTGCTGTTGTTAAATCGATCATAATAATCCGGTCAACACCAATTTTTAAAAGCCTCTCAATAGGTCCATCTGTATCATAGCGATTTGGATCACAATCATTCCATGATGGATCACCTGACCCACAATAATTGAGCACTACATCATTATTAATTTTTGAATAATAAAGCATACGTGGATTTGGTAATTCAAAAATATCGGGGCTCAACCAAGTCATTTTATCTACAATAAAATCAACATCAATCTGACTTTCTCTATTTTGAAGGCTTAATGCTAATTGCTTTGTAAGTATTTTTTTTGATGCTGGGTATGGGTCTATACCTCCAATACGTTCATATTCAAAAGAATACTTTCCTTTCTCTTTGGGTGCATTTCCTGCTTTTAAGATCTCAGGCCAGTATTCAGGATTCCAAATAATTTGTTTATAAACTGGGCTGTTATGATCATATGAAAAAATTTGCATAGTAGATTCCCAGGTTTCTTTTTCTCCAAAAACTTCAAAACCTCCATGCGAAACAATGAGCACACCTATTCGGTGTTCTTTTTTAGTAGGATTTATTTGGTCAGAATATTGGAAACAACTAGAAATAAAACAAAATAGGCTGAACGATATTATGACCTTTATTTTATGTATAACTGCCATCATAGATAATTACAAACCCAGTGCTCCAGGGTTCATAATATTATTAGGATCTAATGATTTTTTTATATCTTGTAAAGCCATAGCAGCCTCTGCTTGTCTTCCATTTTGATATGGGTAACTCTTACCAACTTGAAAATGAACAGCTCCTAAATCTGAATAAATTTCCTGCACACGAGTTTTAAGTTCAGCAATTAAAGCCCTTCCTTCAGGATTTGCATCATGAATTGGTAACATATCTAGATAATCTTGATCCAAATAGGTTTTATGATATATCGACCGATCATCCTTCCAATACAAAGCAACTTCGTACAAGAAACTATGAGTGGAATAAGTCATGAACATTGTGCCTGCTTCAACTGAATGTTTTGTCATTGCCTCTTTCTTTTCTAGATAAAGGTCTTGAATACGATTATACATTTTCTGCATTTTTGAAAATGGTAATAACCCATGCATAGGAACCCACCTTTCACCATTTGGTCCTAAAATTGGATACAAAGGCATAAAAGGCATTGCGCCCATAACAGTTGGAATTGTGTTAGCAATTTCTGTTCCAAAAGAATTTGCCGCTTTTCTTGTTTGAGCAAGTTTACTTTTAACTTCTGCTGTACTATGACCCTCCACCACAAAATGAGAAGAATAATCGAAACCAGTTAGAAATCTTTTACCTGCTAATGCCATTTTCATTAGTTGAACTATTGCTTCTAATGGGTTTCTAGCAGTTTTCAACACTTCATAAGCTGCTTTGATTGAGTCCATAAAAGTTACTTTTCCTAACTGTCCTTGTTGCAATTTTGGATCTAAACCCCAGTTACTTGATGCGGACTCCTCTCGTGCAACTGCAGCCATTGCTTGACTCATTGAATCATAAGTCTTAAATCCAAAAGAACAGGTAAGAGTATGTGATGGTAATTTTATCAATCTTAAAGTGATGCTCGCTTTGACCCCTAAGGCACCAGCATCACCTGAGAATATACCTGTTATATCTGGACCATAATTTCTAAAAAATGGCGTACTATTTTCCATAGCCAAGGACCCTGTTTTAATCATTTTCCCACTTGCTAGCACAACCTCATAACATAAAACAGACTCAGGAGAACCTCCATAAGCACTCGTTCCCATGCTTACACTATTTTGTGATGTAGAGCCTCCAACGGTTGCCTTTAAACCAGAAAATGGTCCCCAAAAAGGAGTTCTTAACTTCTTCTCAGCTAAAGCAGCTGACATTTCAGCCCATGTTACTCCAGGTTCCACTGTCACAAACATATCTTCTTCATTAATTTCTAAGATTTTATTCAATCTGGAAGTATCAATAATAATAGAATTAGGATCAGTCGGAAGGTAAGCATCTGTATAAGAAGCACCCCCTCCCCTTGTTACAATTGAAATTCCTAAGCCTGCAGCAATTCTAACTGATTCTTGGAGCTCACCAATATTTCCTGGCTGAATAATAGCCAATGGAATCTCGAGGGAGCGATAAACATCCGTAGAGTAAAATTCAAGTGAGTGCTCATCAGTGAGAACATATTTCTCACCAATTGCGGCTTTTAGAACTTTAATCAAATCTATTTCGTTTGTATCCATTCTCTATTTTCTCCTATGTAATCGACCACTTAGATTCATCTTTAGGCAATTCCTCTATTGTAGAATTTTCTAAGTGAAGATTAATCTTTTCTGCAAATTTCTCTCTGCCATTACCTCTCTGTGTAAAAATATTGCATTCTGTTTTAATATTAGCTAAATCTGCTTCAATATCATATCCGATCAGATCTTTTGCAACTAGCTTTAATAATTCTCCAGATTTGAGTGCATCAACCGCTTTTTCATGCAATTCATCTGGGTTAATCTTAGGTTCTTTTGTCAAAGCATTGGATTCTTTAGTTTTATTCCATGGGAAAAATAACTCGCTATCACGAACAAAATACCAGGCTTTCAAAAGGTGCTCTCCATAAACAGATGGCGATAAATTTGGTGCATAATCCTCTGCGAATTCTAATCTTTCCTCCTTATTTAGGCACCATGGATCTATCAATAATAATTTCTCAACATTCAAATTGGTATGCTGACTTAATAAAAGAGCCACCGAGCTTGAGACGCCAAGTGAAATTATCTTAATATCATTTATCCCAAGATTTTTTATTGCTTCAAAAATCATTTGCATCATTGATTGAGGGGAATAGTTAGTTAAATGTGTTGGACCTGTTTCTCCATGTCCTGGTAAGTCGATAAAGATTTTACAACTACTGGAATCAAAATAATCACTCATACTAATCATTGCTTTTGATGATTGAGAAAAATCATGTAATACCAAAGTAATAGGCTTTGTTGAATCTCCATTGCAATAGAAATACAAAGGTCCCTTTGAGGTTTGTATAAAATTCTTTCTTCCATTAATCAGACTGACATCTTCCTGATGGATTCTGGTTTCTAGTGGTGTGGAATACTTTTTAAAAATTTCTCGTGCTCTTATTTCCAATGAAGGTATATCTGGCAATAATTCAATTTCTACACTATCAGAGACTTTTTTTAATCGCTTTGGGTGTTCTGCGATCGGATCACCAACATAGTTAAGAAGAAATGTGGGGGTATTAATCTCTTGTATTCGATCTCTAGAGGGATACATAAAAGCAGCCTGATAAGCAGTTTGAGAATCGGCAGTTGATCTTAGTAAATCTAAAATGTAAGGCTGTAAAAATTCAGGATCAGGTAAATCTATATGAAGCTTCGACCCTTTGTCTTTGCGAAACCATGGAAAAAAAATTAATTGCTCTCTAATGCGAGCCCACACCCAAGCAAGATGCCCTCCCTCCGGAGTGGGTGCAAACCACTCGGTATAATGCTTGAGAATTTCTTCCTCTTCTTCGGGTTCTAGAACAACAAGACCATTAACAACAACAGTATTACAAAGATCTGGATAGAGTCTTGCCATCTCAGCTGCAATAATAGCTCCAGTATGAAAACCATAAATAGAGATATTCTCTAAACCAAGCGCATCAATAAATTCTTTCAATGCTTGAGCATAGAGTGTGATATCAGGAGTTAACGTTTCAATATAATCTGATAATCCAAAGCCTGGTGTATCAGGAGCAATAACGGTAAAGTCATCAGAAAAATCCTCAATAATAGTAGCTTTTTCTGCTGAAGAAGTTGGGCTTTGATGCAGCAATAATAGAACTGGCCCTTCTCCAGAAATACGATAATGAACTTGGCGAGATTCAAGATTGACGAAGCGTCTTTGTATGGATATATTTTCAATAGACTGATACATGGTATCCTCTTATTATAACTCACTTATATAGAATAAAAGAACATGACTATTATTTATAAATCCTTTCCAGTCGGGCCTCTCCAATGCAATTGTACAGTCATTGGTGATAGCTCAACTGGTAAAGGATATGTTATAGATCCAGGAGGTCATCCAGAACTGATTATGCAAACTGTTGAAAGTATGGAGCTCTCAATTGAGGGGCTTTACCATACTCATGCACATTTTGATCATTTTCTAGCCTCAGCTGAGATTAAAGAAAAAACGGGAGCCTCTATTCATTTGCATGATTCCGATCGATTTCTCTGGGATACTCTAGAAATGCAATGCAAATACTTCAATATTGAATACAAACCAACGCCAGCTCCTGACTATAAAATAGAAGATGGTGAAGAAATGAAATACTGTTCAGGTTCATGCATTCATACGCCTGGGCATACTCCCGGTTCTGTCAGCTTCTATTTTAAAGAAGAACTACTTCTAGTCTCGGGGGACACTCTGTTTCAAGGTTCCATTGGAAGAACCGATCTACCTGGTGGGGATTTCAACCAACTCAAAGAATCGATACAAAACAAATTATACTCTTTGGATGAAGAAACCATTGTCATCCCTGGTCATGGACCTAATACATTGATTGGCCATGAAATCGAGTCAAATCTTTACGTACGATACAACAGTTGATTAATGCTCTGGAAAAACCAAACTTCCAATTGATAAGATAAATAAAGAAAACAAAATAGATAATTTTTAATTCAAGTGATTCTTTTAGGATAGGAATAAATATTAAAACGATCTGAACTTAAAAAACCAACCAGAGTAATTTCATATTCCCAAGCAGCCTCAATTGCTAGACTAGAAGGCGCCCCAATTGCCACTATCAATGGAATTCCTGCTAACGCTGATTTATGTACTAGTTCAAAACTGGTTCTGCCACTCAGCATTAAACCAAAACTAGAAAGCGGTAATGCATTTTCATTTATTTGATAGCCAATTAATTTATCCAATGCATTATGACGACCTACGTCTTCGAATAAATTATGTATCTCTCCATCAACACCGAAAAGAGCTGCCGCATGAATTCCTCCAGTGATTCCAAATGCATCTTGCTTCTTTTTTAAGTTCTCTGGAAGTCGCCTTAAAATAGATTCATCAATTTCCAAATGACTTGAATGATCACCCTTTGAATGTATCTTGGATATTCCTTCTATCATTGAACTGCCGCAGATACCACAGGATGAATTAATGTAAAAATTTCTAATCTTTTCTGGATCAATGGTCACAGACTCATTGAGTTCAATCAATACGGTATTTTCCAGATTTGAATCATCATCATATTCTTTATTTCTCGATATTGAGAGAATGTCATCTTTATGCCTAATGACTCCTTCGGAAAATAAAAAACCGGTTGCAAGCTCAAAATCATTGCCAGTAGTTCTCATTGTGATAGCAATATTTTTTGTTGATCTTGATGCATTAGAACCAAAGCAAATGCTAAATTCCAGTGGCTCCTCAATAGCAACCTCATCCGATATTTCTTGAGTAACACCTTCAGTATTTTTATGAATAGTAGTACGAATTGATTTTTTCAAAGATTAAAAATCCTAATATTAAGCATCAACATCAGGCAACTTATAATCTTTATATTCTTGCCTCAGTTCAAATTTCTGAATCTTGCCAGTTGCTGTGTGAGGAAGTGTATCCACAAACACCACATCATCAGGTATCCACCATTTAGCAATTTTACCTTCATACCAAGCTAGAATTTCCTCTTTTGAGGATTCCTCGCCCTCTTTAAGTTGTACCAATAAGAGTGGCCGCTCTGTCCACTGTGGGTGATAAACTCCAATT
>JAQWSZ010000038.1:0-22913 GCA_029242945.1 Gammaproteobacteria bacterium
CTTACAGTCATATTGACCTCCTTTTTATTGGTCTAATTATTCTAATATGAATAAATTATAGAATAAAAAAGAGATATTAGGGTGAGGAATAGAATATTTAAAATTACATTAATCATGGATGTTTATGATGTAAAATAAATCTATTAGTAATATGAAAATAGTTTCGATAAGTTTGAACTCAGAACTTTCTCAATACTAAGGAAATAATGGGGCTATAGCTCAGCTGGGAGAGCGCTTGCATGGCATGCAAGAGGTCGGCGGTTCGATCCCGCCTAGCTCCACCACCATCAACAATTTTTGAATTAGATGATAGGTTTGTTAGTATTCAGGCATGAAATATTTATTTTCAACACTTTTTTTATTAAGTTGTACATTCTTTTTAGGGTCTTCTGATTTAAATGCAGATGATACTGTAAATAACGAGAGCTCGACTGTTGTTATTACAAGAATAACTAAATCAGGAAAACCAAAGGGATATTTAACATCTGATGCAAAGATTAGATTAAATGACGGCCCTCAGTTGAAATTTAGGAGAAAACCAACAATGACTTTTGGAGTCCCTGTCGGAATGAATACTATTTATGTGAATCAAAACCTAACAGTGGGTAAATCCAGTATAACTTTTGATGCAAAGGCTGGTGAAACATATACATTTAATATTTACTGGAGAGAAGACGTTTATTGGCTACGAATTTATGGCGGATATATTGGTCAAGCAATAGAAAATTCAATTTCAGGCGAAACTGTTGGAGGAACCTTTGGTATCAGGATGACTGATACTACTTATAATCCGTCTCAAGCTATCTCTAATTCAACGTCCATAGAGCAAACTAAAATTCCAACTAAAAATGAAATACAAGATGAAGTTTCTATTGAATCAGAATTACTGAAACTTAAAATTCTTTATGAGAAAGGACTTATTTCTTCAGAAACTTATGAAAAACGTCAATTAGAGCTCTTACAAGATTAGCTATCCAATAAAATAAACTTAGGTAGGAGTTGGTTCCAATTTAGAATCATAAGCTCCACCACCCTTTATACGAATAAATTATAAATTTGACTAGTCGCATAGGCTAGGTGTATTTTTTATATATTCGATTGTTATAAACTTTAGTGGATGGAGAGACGTTTTTGAAAGATTTAAAAATAGAAGAGTATTTCTCAATAGGGTTTGAGTTAGCGAAAAATTATTATTGGGTAATATTAGGTAATACTCTTCTTACATTACTTGTAAGTGTAATAATATCTTTTACGATTATCGGAGTTCTTTTTATTCCAGCTCTTATTGCTGGCCTTATTAAATTTTTATTGAGTACTGTTAGGGGAGAAAAAGTAGGTATTATGGACTCCTGGAAGTTTGGTTTTCAAAATGGCATGTGGTGGAAATCCCTACTTTTGTTATTTATAGTAACGATTGGAGTAATCACAGGGTTTATCTTACTAGTAATTCCAGGCATATATTTAGCGACAGCATGGATATTAGGAATGTACTTGTTGGTGGATAGAGGTATGCTTCCTACAGATGCGTTAGGAAAATCTAGAGAACTTGTTCATGAACTGGGTTTCTGGAAAGTTTTTGGTGTATATGCATTGACTAATATAGCCATTCAAATAATGTCTATAATTCCTGTAGTGAATTTTTTTGTTTTCTTAGCATTACCTTTCATGTCTACAATCTATCTAGCTATTTATGAAAATACAATTAAAGATCATTCCTCTCATCCTACAGAGGATGGAGTCAGACAATAGAAAGATAAAATAATCATATCAATTTTCCTATGTTGTTCTCTGAGTATTTATGAAGGAAGCTATGCTTAGATAGTAGTTGGTTCCAATTTTTAACCATAAGTTCTACCAGATCTTTCTAGATTCTATATATTAATCTCTTATATACAAGATAAGTTAAATCTGTATAGTGAGTTTCCCTTTAAAAAGAACATAAGTAGAAAAGATATGAAAACAGAAAAAGCTTACAAAAACTTAGATTTTTTAAATAGCAAAGATGCACGTACATTAAGAATTCTAGCTGAATACCTCCATCCAAAGATTCAACTTGAAGAAGAAAAAGTCAAGAACACAATAGTAATTTTCGGATCAGCAAGGGCGCCATCACCCGAGGAATTAAGTAGCAAAGATAGCCTTAGTGAAGGGAGAAGCAAAAGTTCAAAGTTAGCTGAATACTACGATGCCACAAGAATGCTCTCAAAACGATTGACAGAATGGTCTAAGAATTTAAATCATGAAGAACAGAAATATGTTATTTGTTCAGGAGGAGGTCCGGGCATAATGATTGCAGCCAATCGTGGAGCAAGAGAAGCAGAAGGGAAAACAGCTTCCTTCAGGATTTCCTTACCTTTTGAAGATGCTCCTAATCCATATGTTAATGCAGAGTTAGATTTTGAATTTCATTATTTTTTTACTAGAAAATTTTGGTTCTCTTATCTAGCAAAAGCTCTCGTAATTATGCCTGGAGGATTTGGAACTTTAGATGAATTTTTTGAAATTCTTACACTAATACAAACTGGAAAAATCAAGAAAAACTTACCTATAATTCTTTTTGGTAAAGAGTATTGGAACAAATTAATTAATTTTGAAACTTTAGTTGAATTTGGAACAATAGACAGGAAGGATCTAGATCTTTTTTTTCTTACGGACAGTGTTGATGAAGCTTATGATTACATTACATCTAGTCTTAATTCCAAATAAATACTCAACTATTATTGTTTTTTTAATCTTATAATAAATAACTATGTATTATGGTGAAAAGCTAAATAGTATTACTCATCTAGTCGGCACCGTTCTATCACTGATTGGTTTTGGAGCTTTACTGACGATCAGCATTCAAACAAATGATGTTTGGGTTATCACAAGCTTTAGTATTTTTGGCTTTACCCTCGTTTTGCTTTACACCATGTCTACTTTGTACCATAGCTTTCAATCATACCAGTTAAAAACATTTTTCAATTTGATGGATCGTATAGCTATCTATCTACTAATTTCAGGCACTTACGTACCCTATATGTTGGTAAGTTTACGTGAAGGTAATGGTTTTTTAATACTTGGTATTGTTTGGAGTTTGGCACTTATCGGTATCCTTAGTGAGATTTTTCTCAAAGGAAAATCCATCAAAATTGGACAGATGCTGATTTATTTAGGGATGGGATGGGCTTGTTCATTTGATCTAAGCAGCCTTAGAGAAGCGATTCCAAGTATTGGTTATTTCCTACTCATAATTGGTGGCGTGTCTTATACTATAGGAGTAATTTTTTATGTATTGGGTGAAATGGAAAAACTGACTTATGCTCATGGTATCTGGCACTTTTTTGTCTTGTTAGGTAGCGCCTGCCATTTTATTTCTATACTTGGATATGTCCGTTAATTGTCTACTAAAAAGAGTTAAGGAAAAATATGAGAAAAATAAAAATAATAGCACTACTACCAATACTCATAGGTAGTTTTATTATGTCAATAGTGAACGCAGAAATGCCAGGTATGTCTGGAGAAATTAGGAGAGACTATTCTGATACTCAGTTTGGAAGAGTTCATTATTGGACTATTGGGGAAGGTCCAGCCTTGCTCCTAGTGCATCAATCAGGACAAACATCTGCTGAATATTTATCTCTTGCACCTTTTTTAGCTGATACATATAAAGTCATTGGTATTGACTTACCAAATCATGGCCAATCTGATACTTCAGAATATGAACTCAATGTCGATGAGTATACTGATTCTGTAATTGATGTTTTAAATCATATTGAAGTGGATAAAGTGCATGTTCTCGGTCAACATGGCGGTGCAACAGTTGCGATAAACATGGGATTACGATATCCAGAAAGAACTGATAAGTTAATACTCTCGGGAGCTGGTAGAGAAGAAAACCTTACTGAAGAACAAATACAAAAACTTATTGATCAACCTATGACTAGAGACTTGCCAGTTGATATAGATGGAGCGTTCTTAAAAAAAACCTGGTCTGTGTATAGGAAAATGAGTGCTAGTAAAACCACACCTGAAATGACATTTCGGCCTTTTCTAACCAGTTTAATTAATCGTCAGAGAAAGTATGATATGCATTATGCTATTTACCGTTATCAACCCAATCTTGATGAATTAAAAAAAGAAACACTCCTACTTGAGGCAGAAGAAGATATTTATGCTGGAGATGTAGTGGCATTGCAAAAGAATATAGAAGGTAGCATCATAAAAAAAGTACCTGCTTCTGGAAGTTGGCAATTCTACGAGGAGCCAGAAATAAATGCAGAAATCATCACTAATTTTCTAAATTAGTTTCACAATGAATAAGAAAAATACTTTTGCATTAATAACTGGGGCTTCATCTGGAATTGGCTTAGAAATTGCAAATTCATTAGCTGAAAGGGGCTTTAATTTAATTCTTACTGCAAGAAATGAAGTTAAGTTAATAGAGTTATCTAAGAAGCTTTCAGATAAACACGGAATAAAAGTTGATTTTGTTTGCTCGGATTTGAGTCAAAAAGAATCCCCTCAAGATATATATAATTTTTGCACATCCAATAATTATCATATTGATTGTCTCGTTAATAATGCGGGCTATGGAATAGCAACTCCTTTTCATGAAACTGCAATGGATGCTGAAGAAGATTTTATTAGAGTATTGGGCATTGCAGTAATCGCTCTATCAAAATTATTTTTGCCAAATATGATCTCTAATCGTTATGGGAAAATAATGATTGTATCTTCTGTTGCAGCGTTTGCTCCACCCTCAACAATACAAGCGCTGTATGGGCCAATAAAAACCTTTATGAACAGGTTTAGTGATGCTTTGAATACAAATTATAATCATAAGGGAATCACTTCAACAGCAGTCTGTCCCGGGTTTACTGTCACTAATTTTCATCAATCAAGTGGCGTTCAGAATGAAATGGATAAAGTGCCTGCCTTTATGAAATTTAGTGCAAGACAAATAGCTGATGAAGCAGTTGAAGCAACATTGAATGGGAAACCTTTATGCGTACCAACAAAAACCTATAGGTTTTTAGTTTTCCTTCTTAGAATACTTCCATCTTCAGCATTAAAACTCTTAGAGTCTAATCTTGCTCCTGGTAGATACGATCAAAAATAAACAGTGATCCTTACATGACACAGATCAAGTATTTGCTTCTTCTATTTTTTTTCTCAACTTATATAGAGGCAGCTGAGGACACTGTTATAGGTTACTGGTTGGCTTCAGATTCAATCATTGAAATTAAGTACTGCGATGAACTTATTTGTGGAGAAATAGTACATATTATTGTAGAGGAAGGAGAGAATCCTAAAAATATCCTTGATGAAAATAACGTAAGCGAAGACCTGAGATCCAGACCATTGGTTGGCACTAATATTTTAACTGGTTTCAAAGAAGGTCTTAATTCAAAAAATGAACTAAAGGGGGGTAAAATTTACGATCCTAGGATTGGTAAAACATTCAAGGCTAAATTGAAGCTTCTCGATAATGGCAATATTGAAGTTGAAGGTTGCATTCTATTTATCTGTGATGGAGAAGAATGGCAGCCTTTGTTAGTGACATACAATTCAGATGGAACAAGAAATGCTACTCTAAAGAATATCCCAGAAGAGAGGAAATAAAATAACAAATAAGTGTGTTAAGTTAATAATCAAATAACAGTAGACTCATAGAAAATATATATTAAACCTGAAACAAATAGCAGGTATTAAGGACAAGAAATGAAAGAAATAATTGGTTCTGTTTATTCAGTACACACTGGTAATAATGAAGATATGAGTAAAGAATCCATTGAAAGAGCGAGGGTAAATTTACAAGGTTTTGAAAATGATAAACATCAAGGGTTCACTAGGATTACATATGAGGGTGAATCTATACCTGAGGGCACAATTAGAAGGAATGACAGGCAGTGGTCAGCTGTATCCATTGAGGAAATAAAAACAATAGAAAAAGAAATGGATCTGTCCAGTTCTCTATTGCCAGGTAAACTTGGAGTTAATTTATGTTTTGTAGGGATTCCTAATTTTTCTCAGCTCACAAAAGGCACACAATTATGCTTTCCATCTGGAGCTGTTCTTATGGTCGAGGATTACAATCCACCATGCCAGTATATGTCTCAGCAAATTGCTAAAATATATAAAAAAAGAAATGGAGACGAAATAAAAAATACTGATTTCTCTAAAGCTGCAAAAAAACTAAGAGGGCTGGTTGGTAGTATTGATGTAGAAGGAGAGATTGGTAGTAATGATTCAGTAGTTGTAAAAATTTATGATCCCAGTGTATTGAGTAGTTTTCTTAAATAGTGATTTATTTTTTATTAGTATTGCTGTTATCAGTGTCACTTGCAGTATTCAATCCTGCAATCAGCCTCATACTGGGGATTGTATTTACAGTATTAAATAAAAATAGTGTAATTGTCTTACCAAGTATTTTAGGTTCAAGGTTTCTCAAAATGGGTATTGTTCTTTTGGGTGGCACGATCAGTTATTCATCTTTTACAAGTATCAGTGCTAATTATTTTCCTTTAATATCACTCTATGTTTTTCTAGTTATGATTATTGGTTTTTTCCTAGGTTATTGTATGAAAATCAATAAAAAACATTTACTTTTATTGATTGCAGGAACAGCAATATGTGGTGGAACTGCTATGGCTGCATTAGCCCCTATTATTGAGTCAAAAAAAGAAGATCTTGCTTCTTCTATAGCTATTATTTTTCTTTTGAATTTAATTGCGATTATTGTTTTCCCTTTTGTTGGCAGTGCACTTGATTTAACACAGCAGCAATTTGGAGTATTTGCAGCACTTACCATACATGATACAGCATCTGTTGTTGGTGCAGCATCAATGTATGGAGAATCTTCATTAGAGGTTGCTACTATTTTGAAACTTGGTAGAACACTATGGATTGTTCCATTGGTTATTTTTTCTTCTTGGTATTTTAGTAGAAAAGAATCTGGAACTAGCATCCCTTATTTTATTTTATTATTTATACTCTTTATTCTTCTTGGATCTGTTGTATCTTTTTCAGACAGTGCTATTTTTTATTTGAAAACCTCAAGCAAGATTTGTCTTTTGATGGGTCTATTTTTTATAGGAACTGGAATCAGTCTTAAATCATTAAAAGAAGTTTCATTAAGACCAATTAGCTTTGCTATTTGCTTGTGGCTTATTGTCATAGGAATGACTTCGCTGTTATATTTTCTATAATGAATAAAAAAGTTGTAATTATTGGTGCTGGTATCAATGGGTTGATAGCAGCTAATTATCTTAGTCGAGCTGGATTTGAAGTTCATTTAATTGAAAAGAAAAACAACGTTGGAGGTGCTTGCGTATCTGAGTCTATCACCCTCAATGAATCTAGCCATCAATACGCATTGGGCGCATCTGTTTTAGGACTGATGCAAAGATTTATTTTTGAAGAAACAGGCCTTTCAAAATATCTTGAGACTTTTGTCCCAATGGAACCAAAATTAGTTTATTTTCCAGAGGATAATGAACCAACAAAAATATACAGAAATCCAGAAGAATTAGATCAAGAACTATCAAAAAAATGGAATGAAAAGGGCAATGTTAAAAAATTTAGATCCGATGAATTAAAAGTAATTCAATTTCTTCAACAGGGTTATAGAGCAGCTAAAAATCCAACAATAGAAGATGCAGTTCATTGTTTGGGAAATGAATTGACAGATTTATGGATTCAAGGAGATGCCAAGAGTTTACTGGATTATTATTTCACCAGTGAAAAAACAAAAACTTATATGGCAATGACCGTTTCAGAAAGTGGCCCTGTTTCTTTGAAAGAACCTTATTCTGCTTTTACATTGCCTATGATGGATTCAGGATCTATTTTCGAAGGCTATTATGGTTTTGTTAGGGGTGGCATATGGAGAGTGAGTGAAGCATTGTATGATATTAATAGTAAATTAGGTGTCGAAATAAATACATCAGCTGAAATACTAGCAATCGATACCAATAATAATCAATTATCATATATAAAGGACCATTCTGAGTGCAATATAGAATATGATTATTTATTATTTGGTACAGATCCTCTAACCGCAGCAAAACTTATTGAAGATAATGTATTGATAGATTCTATTGAATCACAAGATTTAAAAGGCACTAGTGGCAAGCTGAATATGATGTTTTCAAATCCTATTAAGTGGAAGTCTGGACCGGATACTTCATTTCGTTTTATATTTTCTGTAAAAGATACTAAAGAATTTGAGAATGCCACACTTGAAGCCATTAGTGATGATATTGATTATGCTCCAGGTTTTATGCAGATTTATTGTGAAGGCGCAGCTATGAGGCACTTGGGATCTAATGATCAGTACGATCGATTGGCTATTTTCCTCAAGAACATCTCGTTTGATAAAGAAGGAGATAAGATTCCTAAGATCGAAGGTCAAATTAAGAACAAAGTATTAGAATATATTGAAAATCCTGAGGACTGCATCTGGTCTAGACTGTTAACACCTATGGATCTCAAGAATATTTTTTATTTTCCTCAAGGAAACATCGATCACACCGCGTTGACCAATGGACAATCTTATTTTGATCGAACATATTCATCACAACCTGACACTAATTTTTATCAATTGAGTGATTATGAGAACTTATATATTTGTGGAGCCAGCACCTATCCTTGTGGTTCAATTGCAGGTACACCAGGTTATATGTGCAGCCAACAACTAATTAGAAATACCAATAGAAAATAAATCATAGAATTATTTTTTTAAAAAATAGATTTATGAAAAAATGTATTTATTTTCAAGGATTTATTACACTAGACCACCTAAATTTATTCTAGTTACAAAATTTGGCTAGAATTTTTTTTTGAATTAATGAGAAATTTATAAAATATGAAGAACCAGATACATAATATTAATGTAATAGCTAAGGAAAAATTACCTTCACCAAAAACTCTGAAGGATACGCTTCCTTTGACGAAAAAAGCGAGCAAGACAGTTCTTAAAGCAAGAAAAGACTTAATCTCAATATTGGATGGTAAAGACGATCGACTTGCTGTAGTCGTGGGACCTTGCTCCATACATGACGTTAAATTAGCGAAAGATTATGCTGAGAGGCTCAAAGAGCTTGCGAAAGAGGTATCTGATACTTTTCTTATCCTTATGCGTGTTTATTTTGAAAAACCAAGAACAACCACAGGATGGAAAGGTTTAATTAATGACCCAGATATTGATGACAGCTTCCAAATCGATAAAGGTATTCATATTGCAAGGTCTTTATGTCTTCATCTAAATGAACTTGGATTAGGAGTCGCTACTGAGGCACTCGATCCAATTATGCCTCAATATTTAGGAGATCTTACAAGCTGGACTGCTATTGGAGCCAGAACTGCTGAATCTCAAACTCACAGAGAAATGGCTAGCGGCCTCTCTACGCCTGTTGGATTTAAGAATGGAACAGATGGATCCTTATCAGTTGCAATCAATGCTATTAAATCATCCAGGGAGTCACACCATTTTCTAGGTTTAAACGATGGTGGAAGAGTGACAGTTTATGAAACCAGAGGGAATCAATATACACATGTTGTCTTAAGAGGAGGCACTAAGCCAAATTATGATACCAAGAGTGTAAAATCTTGTGAGGCACAACTTGAAAAGGAAAATTTACCAAAAAAAATTATGATTGATTGCAGTCATGGCAATACGAATAAAGATTACACATTACAGCCAAGAGTAGCTGATAATTGTATTAATCAAGTTTTGAAATCCAATCGGTCAATTATTGGTTTCATGTTGGAAAGCAATATTGAAGAAGGAAATCAAAAGATAACTCAAGATTTAAATGATTTAAAGTATGGTGTATCACTAACTGATGCTTGCATCAATTGGGAATCGACTGAGAAACTTCTGCTTCGTCTTGCAGAAAAACTGAGAAAAAGATGATATCTTAGATTTTAGATACCATGAAAAAGAAATTTAATAGTTTTAAAGAGTTTTATCCTTACTACATTGGTGAGCATGAAAATAAATACAATAAGCTATTGCATTTTATAGGCACAACGCTCTTCCTTATTTTTTTTATTAATCTTATTTTTACTGCAGAAATTAAGTATCTTGCCTATGCTTTTCTCTCTGGCTATGGGTGTGCTTGGTTTGGTCATTTTTTTATAGAGAAAAATAAACCAGCAACATTTTATTTTCCCTTTTATAGTTTTATTGGTGATTGGGTAATGTTTACTGAAATCCTCAAAGGCAAACATAAAATTTTTTAATCATTAATTATTTACAATTATGAGTATAGATTTATTTGATACGGCATCACTGTTATCTGAAGAAGAATTAATGGTAAAAGAAAATGTTTCTCGTTTTGTGAGAGAAAATGTAAAACCTATTATCCAAGAACATTTTGAACAACATACTTTCCCCTCTGATCTAATTAAACCCATAGCAGAACTTGGATTACTTGGGAGTTCCATTGAAGGTTATGAATGTGCTGGGATGAATGCAATGTCTTATGGATTGATTTGCCAGGAACTTGAACGAGGAGACAGTGGAGTAAGGAGCTTTGTTTCAGTTCAAAGTAGTTTAGTTATGTATCCAATTTACACCTATGGCAGTGAAGAGCAAAAGCAAAAATGGCTTCCAAGATTAGCTAAGGCAGAATCCATAGGTTGTTTTGGATTGACAGAATCTCATGGTGGATCAGATCCTTCTAATATGAAAACACATGCAAAAAAAGATGGAGAAGATTGGGTTATAAATGGTTCAAAAATGTGGATTACTAATGGCTCTATAGCTGATGTTGCATTGATTTGGGCAATGACAGATGAAGGAATCAGAGGGTTTATTGTAGAGACTTCAACAAAGGGTTTTACTGCTAATAAAATAGAAAATAAATTTTCACTTAGAGCATCCATAACATCAGAGCTTTTTTTGGATAATGTACGAGTTTCTCGTAACAATGTATTACCAAATATTATTGGTTTGAAAGGACCATTAAGTTGTTTAACCCAAGCTCGGTATGGAATTTCTTGGGGTGTAATAGGAGCTGCTGAAGATTGTTTACAACAATTATTGGAATATGCTGATACTAGAGTTCTATTTGATCGAAAACTTTCTGAAAATCAGAGTATCCAGATTCGATTAGCTGATATGCAAAGAAAAATTGTCACAGCCAGTCTTCTTTCTATTAGGTTAGGGCAACTCAAGGACAAGAATGAAATGAATCCAACTCAAGTGTCTTTAGCTAAATGGAATAATGTAAGAATGGCACTTGATATTGCTAGGGATTGTAGAGATATGCTTGGAGGATCTGGGATTAGTGCTGAGTATGTTCCAATTAGACATATGTTAAATCTGGAGAGTGTTATCACCTATGAAGGAACAGAGACTATACATCAGTTAACTATTGGTAGGGCACTAACTGGGAAAAATGCCTTTTGATTTATTTCTCTTTGAAAGACTTAAAATAAAGATCACTAATTTCATCAGAAATAATTGTTGCATCAATTTCATCTGTATTACAAAAAACAACTGTTGAAAAACCAATTTCTGGAAATCGAGCATAATGGGCTAACCATCCAGCCCATGATCCTGATTGTGACCATCGTTTATAACCATTATAGTAAGCAAGGTTTTGAGCATAGGCATAAGTCTTTTCATTTATTTCTTCATTAGCCATTTTTTGATTTCTTTTTTTTACTTTAGTTTCAGAATAAGTTTTCTCCATCGTATCTATTAATGACTTATTTTTTCTACCCAGTTTATTCATATAGAAGTTTTGATCCCATTTTATAAAATCATCAAGAGATGTATAAACTCCTCCATCACCCACCCAACTTAGGTTAGTGACATTAATTTTATAGCCACCTTGATTATTTTTTATTGGAGAATAAGCATCAGCTCTATTTTTAAAGATTAAATTTACATCATCATTAAAAAAAGAGTTGTCCATTTTAAGCGGTCCAAATATTTCTTCATTAGCCAACTTCCTAAGACTCATTCCACTTACATTTTCAGCAACCAGAGCAAGTAAGACATAGCCGGTATTACTATAATGAAATTGTGTTTCAGGTTTTATAATCAGGGGTAATGTTTTAATCAATGCATGAAATTCTTCATTGCTTAAGTAGTCTTCATTACCCCATCTAAATTCATTACCCATAGAATTTTTAAATCGACCTGGATAATCAGCATATTCATAATCACCTAAACCACTAAACTGATGTATCATCTGATTAATCGTAACTTTCTCCCCATAATCAATTAAATCAGGAAGGTGTTCTTTCATTTCGCTATCAAAAGATAATTGACCTTTTTCTTCCAGGATTGCTAGTAGCATTGCTGTAAATTGTTTACTGATTGAACCAATTCGAAATATTGTATTTGGTTTAATAGGAATGTTATGTTCAAGATTAGCCATACCATAACCTTTTTTATGGATATATAAACCATCTTTAATTACTCCGACAGCACATCCAGGTTTATTGCTCCTGTCTTTAAAAAGACTATCTATATTTTTTGCGAACTGATGATTTATATGCCCTGATGGAACTCTATGGTGCTCAGCAAATAAACTTAAACTGACTATAAAAGCAAATAGAAAGAATGATGTTTTATATAATATTTGTCTCATATTTTCATTTAATTAGTTATCAAATTCTACTAAATCCGTTATTATCACAACAAAATAATATCTAGGTTTAAAATATATCATGATAAGAATAAAAAGAACTTTTCTCATGCTGTTTCTAATTAGTTTCAGTTCCATGTCATCAGCTGATGAGGAAATTACAGAAATAACTTTTGAGAAATTTACGTTATCCAATGGTCTAACAGTTATTGTTCATGAAGATCACAAAATACCTGTAGTCGCAATAAATGTTTGGTATCACGTTGGATCAAAAGATGAGTTACCAGGAAAAACTGGATTTGCACATTTATTTGAACATTTGATGTTTAATGGCACTGAAAATTATAACGATGAATATTTTGGACCCCTTCAGCAAGTTGGGGCAACTGATTTGAATGGAACCACCAATGCTGACCGAACTAATTACTTTCAAAATGTTCCCAAACCAGCACTAGATTTAGCACTATGGATGGAATCAGATAGGATGGGCCATCTTTTAGGAGTTGTCACAGAAGAAAAACTAAACGAGCAAAGAGGTGTGGTTCAGAATGAAAAAAGACAAGGAGAAAACCAACCCTTCGGGAGAGTATTTCTACAGGCAGGTAAGGCAACATTTCCAGAAGGACACCCATATTCATGGTCTACTATTGGTTCAATGGCTGATCTAAATGCAGCATCACTAGAAGATGTACAGAATTGGTTTAAAACATATTATGGACCTAATAATGCTGTATTATCTCTCGCTGGTGATATCAATGTAGAGGAAGCAAAAAAGCTAGTAAATAAGTATTTTGGTGATATTCCAGCAGGGCCTGAACCAATAAAAAGAAAAAAATGGATCGCAAAAAGAACAGGCCAAATCAGAGAAGTGATGTACGATCGTGTTCCAAATACCAGAATTTATAAAGTTTGGAATACAGCAGAAAAAGGAACAAAAGATGAAGCCCATCTTGAATTAATTGCTAATTTGCTTGCAGGCGGCAAGAATTCAAGTCTATACCAGTCATTGGTTTACGAAAAACAAATTGCTACTAGTGTTTCAGCTTTCTATTACGATAGAGAAATTGCAGGACAATTTTGGGTTGCTGCTGATTTATCCAATGGCCAATCTATAGTGGAACTGGAAAATGCAATTGATGAAACCATTCATGAATTTATAAAAAAAGGTCCCTCTAAAAAGCGACTTGATAATACTATTACATCCTTAAGAGCATCTTGGATTAAGGGTTTGCAAAGAGTAGGAGGGTTTGGTGGTAAATCAGATATTTTAGCTAAAGGTGAGATTTATCAAGGTGATCCTGGTGCTTATAAAAAACTTATCAGTAATATAATTAATGCTTCTGCAAAAGATTTAAAAACTACGGCAAATAAATGGCTATCCGATGGTGATTATGTGTTAACAGTGGTCCCAAATGCACAGAGATCTCATAATGAAGAATCCACTGCTGATCGCAGCCAATTACCTTTCCCAACCCAATACCCAACTCTAGATTTACCTGATATACAAAGAGCAAAATTATCAAATGGGTTAGAGATTGTTTTAGCAGAAAGACATGATGTACCTATGGTCAATGTATCAGTTCAATTCAAAAGTGGTCATTCTAGTGATTCAAATCAGCAACCGGGTCTTGCAAGTTTTTCAATGTCCATGCTTACAGAAGGGACAAAAAGATACGATGCATTAGAGTTGAGTTCGAAACTTGAAGAGTTGGGAACTGATTTGTATACCAATGTTTCTCTCGACACATCAAGCATTAATATTTCTTCATTAAAGTCTAATCTCATACCATCATTAGATCTTCTTTATGAAGTTATGACCGAAGCTGTTTTTGATGAAAAAGAAATTCAAAGAAAAAAAATGAGATGGTTAGCTTCTATTGATCAATCACTCTCTACTCCAAATGGAATTGTCTCTAATATCGCACCAGGTATACTCTATGGTCAAAATCACCCATACGGTAAGCCATTCAGTGGGAATGGCACTAGGGATTCAATTCAATGGATGACGAAAGAAAATATGATTGAATATACGCAAGAAAATATGAACCCAAGTAATGCCACAATTCTTGTAGTCGGTGATACTAACTTAGAAGAAATAACGGCTATTTTGGAGAGTAAGTTTAGTAATTGGAATGATTCTGAAAGCTATCAAAATAATGCAATTGATATTCAAAACTATCAAATACCAACTGAAAGAAAGATATATTTAGTGGACAAACCAGGTGCTGTTCAATCATTGATAGTAGCAGGCCAATTGCTTCCATTTCCTGACTCTCAAGTTGAGAAAGATATAGAGTTAATGAACGCAGTTATTGGAGGTAGCTTTACCTCAAGATTAAATATGAACCTCAGAGAAGATAAAAGTTGGTCTTATGGAGCAAGAGCAAGATTATCAAGATTCAAAGGACCAAGACCGATGTTAGTTTATGCACCAGTGCAAACTGATAAGACAGTTCCATCAATTCAAGAAATCATTAGAGAATATGATGAATACCTAACATCAAGACCTGCTGAGAAAGAAGAGCTCGAAGTCATTATTAAAGATAGATCACTAGGCTTAATAGGTGAATTTGAAACATTTGGTGCATTGATGATTGGACTATCGGGTATAGTCGCATTTAATCGAAGTGATGATTATCTTGAGAGTCTTCCTGAAACATATCAGGCAATAACAATTGATGATATACATCAGGCAACCAATACTTATATTGATCCGAATATATGGACATGGATAATTGTTGGTGATCTGTCAATTATTGAAAACGAAATCAGAAATCTTAATTTAGGAAAAATAGAAATTATAAAGTTGGATTGAAGAAGCCTTTTTCAATATACTTCATTCCTGAAAAGACTTTTTGATCCATGAAAAGCATTTTTCTGGGTCCCCATCGTCTAGTGGTTAGGACACCGCCCTTTCACGGCGGCAACAGGGGTTCAAATCCCCTTGGGGACGCCAGAGTATTCTCAGGAGGGATTCGCAATGGATAAAGTATTAGTAACAGGTGCAACAGGCTTTATAGCTCTCCATTGCATTCAACAACTTTTAGACCAAGGTTATCAAGTTAAGGGTACGGTAAGGTCTGAGGATAAAAAAAATGAAGTTATTGAATCAATGAGAAAAAATTCAAAGCACCCTGAAAATTTATCGATAGTTTATGCAGATCTACTTAAAGATGAAGGTTGGAATGAAGCTGTTGATGGATGTAGATATGTACTACACGTTGCATCACCATTTGTTCTAGAAGAACCTGAGCATGAAGATATTTTAATTAGACCAGCAGTAGAAGGGACACTTAGAGTGCTCAATGCATCTAAAAATAATCATGTAGAGAAAGTGGTTCTTACATCATCATTTGCAGCTATTGGTTATGGAAATGATGAAAAAATATTCGATGAGACTGATTGGTCTAATACTGATTCTATAATAGGTGCTTATGCTAAAAGTAAAACACTAGCTGAGAGAGCAGCATGGAATTTTGTAAATGAGTTGTCAGATCATAATAAATTTAATCTCACTGTTATAAATCCAGTTGCTGTCACCGGACCCATGCTCTCAGATGATATTGGAACCTCAAACACACTTTTTGTTCAGCTAATGGATGGCTCAATTCGAGTATGTCCGAGAATTCATATTGGTTTTGTGGATGTTAGAGATGTTGCAAAAGCTCATATTTTTTCTATGACTTCAGAAGAAACTAATGGAGAAAGAATAATTGTTAGTGAAAAAGAAATGTTTCTTGCACAAATGGCTAGGACCCTTAAGGACGCTGGTTATAATAACTCCCCAACCATAGAAATTCCTGATCTCATGTTCAAAATTATGGCTACTTTTATAAAAAAACTTTCTAGAATGAAGCGGTCTGTAGGTAGAAAAGTTATTAGCGATAAAAGCAAGGCGAAAGAATTATTTGATTGGGAATATATTACAGCTGAAGACTCAGCAATAGAGTCTGCTAAACAACTAGAGATAATGGGTCTTATTTCAAATTGAAACGAATTTCTATAGCACCCATGATGGGTCATACTGATCGCCACTTTCGCTTTATGGCTAATTTGCTTGCTAAAGATGTAAAGCTCTACACACCAATGATACATGCAGATACCATTGTGTTTTCTAAAAATCAGTTGTTAGAGTCAGAAAATATCAATCAGAAAGATGTTGGTATTCAGATAGCTGGCAATAATACTGAGGTTATGGCGAAAGCAGCATCAATTATCTCAAATTATAATTATGATGAAATTAATATTAATATAGGTTGTCCAAGTCAACGAGTTCAAAACTGTGAAGTAGGGGCTGCATTGATGAGCAAACCTTCTGTCGTTGCTGATTGTATAAGAGTGATGTCAAAGGAAGTAGATATTCCACTGTCCATTAAAACTAGAATTGGCATTGATGATCACGATGATTATGATTTTTTATTTAGGTTTGTTGAGGAAACTGCTAATGCTGGATGCAATCATTTTATTATTCATGCAAGAAAAGCCTTACTTCAAGGTATCAGTCCAAAGGATAATAGAAGAATTCCACCCATCGACTATGAAAGAGTTTATCGCTTAAAAAAAGATTTCACAGAATTATCAATTGAAATTAATGGAGAAATTAATTCTATAGAAGAAATAGAAACACATTTTGAGTTCGTGGATGGAGTTATGATTGGTAGATATGCTTTTAAAGATTCATTATTTCTTCAAAAGATACAAGAACATTTCTATCCAGATAAAAATTTATTGAGTAAATATGAAATTATAAATGCTATGTTAGTTTATGCAAAAGAGCAGACCGATCAAGGTATTAGCATCCATCTAGTTACTAGGCACATGAATCAATTATTAAAGGGTTCAAATGGCGCTAGACAATGGAGGAATATTCTCGGATCAAATCAAGAGAAATCAATGCATTCATATGATTTAATTCAAGAGATTAAAAATTTTATTAACAAGAGAAAGGCGCAGTTAATCTGAGTTATATTCCTTTAATGAATTCACAACTTTTTTATGTTCTTCAAATAACTGACTCGGCATACGATCACCATATTCATTAAAAAAGTCTTCAATACTATTCATTTCTTCAAGCCATTGATCAGGATTAATAGCAAATAATTCATTCATAGTGTCTTCGGATATATCTAAACCAGAGGTATTAATATCATTATTATTTGGAAGAAAACCAATTGGCATTTCTTTTGCATCTACGCTATTTTGACATCGTTTAATAATCCAATCCAAAACTCTTAAATTCTCTCCAAAACCTGGCCATATAAAGCCTTCATCATTTTTCCTGAACCAATTTACATGAAAAATCTTGGGTAGATTATTAGACTGTTCAGAGAAGCTTAACCAATGAGAAAAGTAGTCTGCAAAGTTATAGCCACAAAATGGTTTCATAGCCATTGGATCTCTTCTTACAATACCAATATCACCAGCAGCAGCTGCTGTAGTTTCAGAGCCAACACTCGCTCCCACAAGAACGCCATGATTCCAATCTTTTGCTTCATATACCAGTGGTGCTAACTCACTTCTTCGCCCACCAAACACAATGGCAGAAATCGGAACACCGGTAGGGGAGTCAGCCAAATCAGAATACTGAGGATTATTTTTTGCTGAGATTGTGAATCTTGAATTAGGATGAGCACAGTGATTTCCATCTTGAAGTGGGTTGCCTTTCCAATCAATACTAGGAGTGCCATCGAGCCTTCCTTCCCACCAAGGTTCATTATTATCCGTTAAACCAACATTGGTGAATATGGCATCACTTTGAATTGCTTTATAAGCATTCTCATTATCTTCTTCATTGGTTCCTGGAACAACACCAAAGTAGCCAGCCTCAGGATTGATTGCCCAAATCTGTCCATTTTCATCCATATTTAACCAAGCAATATCATCACCAATAGTTTTTACTTTCCAACCTTCATATCCTTCAGGAGGAATAAGCATTGCCAAATTAGTTTTTCCACATGCTGAAGGAAATGCAGCAGCAACATAAAACTTTTCATTATTTGGGTTTTCAATTTCAACAATTAGCATATGTTCAGCAAGCCAATTTTCTTTCAAGGCTTGCCAGCTCGCTATTCGAAGCGCATGACACTTTTTACCTAATAAAGCATTACCGCCATAGCCAGAACCTATACTTCTTATTGTTTCTTCTTCTGGAAAATGCATTATAAATCTTTTTTCTGGATCTAGATCCCCTATTGAGTGTATGCCTTTTACAAACTTATTTTCTTTTTCTATTCTTTTTAATGCAGGTGTTCCCATACGAGTCATTAGATACATATTGGCTACAACATAAGGGCTATCTGTTATTTCAACACCACATCTCGAGAGGTTTGAATCAATGGGGCCCATGCAGTATGGTATTACATATAAAGTTCTACCCTTCATGCTTCCTTGAAACAATGCATCTAGTTTTTGGTGAGCTTCTTCTGGATCCATCCAATTATTATTGGGACCAGCATCATCTTTTTCCTTACTGCAAATAAATGTCAAATGCTCAACTCTAGCTACATCCGATTGATCTGATCGATGAAGATAACAATTGGGAAACGTTTCAGAGTTCAGCTGAGATAAGTCACCTGTTTCAAGCATCTTCTCAACAAAATTTTGATATTCTTCATTACTTCCATTGCACCAATAAATGGAATCAGGATTAGTTAGGCTTGCTACTTCTTCAACCCAGTTATTTAATAATTCATTATTTGTATTCATAGATTGCTTACAGATTAATGTTGAAAGAATTATTATATCTATGTTAAATCTTGCGTCATTAAATAATTCTTTTATGATTAATAAATCAATCGGAAAACTGTTATGACAAAATGCATTGCAATAGAAACTTCTACTACAAAGTTCAGCTTAGCTAGCTATAACAATGGAGTGATTTGTGAATATAATGAGATAGATTCAAAGAACCATGCTAAGAATATATATATAAATATCAATAACATAATCAATCAATCGAAGATGAATATCAATGAATTAGATTTTATTGCTCTTGGAAATGGACCTGGTAGATTTTCTGGTCTAAGAGTCTCTGCAAGTGCTATACAAGCCATAACCTATGTCAGAAAAATACCGATAGTTTCTGTATCTAGTTTAATGGCTATAGCTCAAGTTGCGATTGATAACTATTCTCTAGATAAGATAGCTGTTGCTATGACTGCAAGAAAAGGGAAAATTTATTTTGGTTGTTATAAAAAAGGAGAAGATAGTCTAGCGGAAGAAGTGATCAAAGATTGTTTGATTGATACCGATTCATTTCATTTCTCAGATGGTTCATTTTATGGAGTAGGCAATGGTTATTCACAAGAAATAATGAGTAAAAAAAATAATGCAATAAAATTAATCAATAATCCTGAAACAGTACTTCCAGATGCCAAAACCATGATTAAAAATGCAATTAAGAAATATGAATTAGGTATTATTTCAAATTCATTTAATATTATTCCAAACTATTTAATGGATGAGGTAGCTAATTGAAAAAAACTTTAGAGAAATTATTTAACCTAGATAAGAGAGTTTTATATTTTTTAGGATTTATTGATTGTATTTTGTTAATTCTATATGTCCTATATGTAGAACATTTTTTAGGTCTAGAGCCATGTCCTTTATGCGTATTTCAACGCATTGCAGTGATTATTACTGGGTTAATATTTTTATTGCTAGCAATATTCATACCTAAAACGAATAGAACAAAGTTTTTATCATCAACTCTTATATCTCTGAGTACTCTTTCTGGAATTATTGTGGCTGGACGGCACGTATGGCTACAAAACCTCCCACCAGATAAAGTACCAGGTTGTGGACCAGGTCTTGACTTCATGATTGGAACATTTCCACTATCTGAGGTGTTTGAAATGGTGTTTACCGGTTCTGGAGAATGCGCTATTGTTGATTGGTCTTTTTTGACATTAAGCATGCCTTCGTGGGCTATGATTTTTTTCATTTTAATTGGTTTTTACGGAATATGGATAACTCATAAAAGAGAAACATATTAGAATCAATAAAGCTTAATTTATTTTTATAGATGCATTAATTTTCTGTTCTATATTTTTATATTGTGACTGATCTATACATTGTTTATTTTCATTATTAAGGTAGAAAATATCATCAGCTCTTTCACCAATTGTAGCGATTTTAGCTGATTGAATCCAAACACTCTCTTCTTTAAGAATTTTAGAGATAACAGAGAGGAGTCCTGGTCTGTCGATGCATGAGATTTCCATGACCGTCCTATTATGAATGAGGTCTTCTGAGAAACTGATATCAATTTTTTTATCAAAACTTCGAAGTCTTCTTGATAATTTATGAGAACCGTTTTGTATCGAAAAAATAGGAGATGATATAGCATTTTTGATCTTTTCTTTAATGACTTCATTTTTCTGTTTTATTTCATCATTTATCATTTTGATATGATCGAAATAAAAGTTATAAATACAATATTCACTATTCACTCTTACGACTTTAGCGTCTCTTACTGAGACACCTTCATGTTCAAAGATGCTTGTAATTTTATAGAATGAATCATTGTCTATTATGGTAAAAATAAAAGCACAGAAATAATCTTCATTATCCATAGCACTTATATTAATAATATCTTTAGGGTTATTAGGGATATTTTCATTCAGCATTACTAAACTTTGCATGAGTATTTCTTTTATATTAAATTTAATAAAAAAATCATCATCAAAATAAGTAAGGAAGCTTTCTACATTTCTATATTTATGTCTATTGAGATTATTTTTAGTCAATAATATTTTTTCTTTTATTAGTTCATCTTTATCAATAGGCTCTTCAAGACCTTCTCTCAGTGCTTTTTTTGTTAATAAGTAGAGATCATCAAACAGTCTCTTCTTCCAACTATTCCATAAGTTTGGATTTGTGGCTCTTACATCACAAACCGTTAGAAGATATAAATAATCTAATCTTAATTCATCCCCAATTAGTAAAGCTAGATCTCTTATAACATTGGGGTCATATATGTCTTTTTTCTGTGCTGTCAAAGAAAACACTAAATGGTGCATTACAAGCCATGAAACAACTTTTGAATCATAATTAGTTAAACCATGATCCAAGCAAAACATTTCAGCTTCATCAGCACCTAAAATTGAATGATCTCCTCCACGACCTTTAGCTATATCATGAAATAATCCTGCTATATATAATATCTCTGGAGACTCAATGGATTGCATTTTTTGACTGTCCTCTGGAAACTCATGATTAAATCTTGTAAGCGCAAGACGTCTTAAATTACTGACCACAAAGAGAGTATGCTCATCTACTGTAAATGCATGGAAAAGATCATATTGCATTCTTCCTTCTATCAATCCGAAGGCAGGTAAATAAGATCCCAGAACACCATATAGATTCATTCTTCTTAATTCATGAGTTACACCTTCTGGTGCTTTTAGAATTTCTAAAAATATATTTCTATGTTCTGTTTTTTTTCTAAAACTTTCATCTATAAGATATAAATTATTGGTAATCGAACCGATTGTTTTAGCGTCAATTCCTTTAATTTCTTTATTTTTTTGGAAGAGTAAGAATATCTCTAACAGTAGAGCTGGTCTGTCTTTAAAGTTAGCATCATCTTTTAGTCCTACTAACTGATTTTTTATTTGAAATGATTGGTTAATAGCTGTTGCATTTGTATCTTTTATTTTTAAAAAACTCTGATTCAAAATCTGTAGAATTATTTCATTCATTCTGCTGATTGTCCTCGCAGATTTATAGTAGTCTTGCATAAAATATTCAACGCCTAGTAAGTGATCACGATCTTCATAATTGAAGTGCTTAGCTAGTTGTTTTTGATATTCGAAAAGTAGTCTATTTTCTGCTCTTTTAGTTAATGAGTGAAGTTTATATCTTATTAGTGCAAGAAAATTTCTCGACGCTATTAATTGCTCGAGTTGTTTTTTTGTAAGAATGCTATGATTTAATAATTCTTCTATATAATTAATTCCTAAAAACTTCTTACAAAGCCAAAAAATAGTATGGAAATCCCTAAGACTCCCAGGCCCATTTTTAATATCTGGCTCTAAATTGTAAGCCGTGTTATTAAATTGTGAATGTCTTTTTATTTGTTCATCAATTTTTTCTTGATAGAAATCTTTATTGTCCCAAAACGATTTATTTTCATTTATTTTATTTATTAGGTTGTCAAACATAAGTTTTGAACCACATATATACCTTGATTCCAATAATGAGGTAGCAACTGTAATATCTTTTGAGCCTTCCGAAATACATTCTTTAATGGTTCTAGTGCTATGACTAGCCTCAATACCTATATCCCATAAATAAGCTAAAAATTGAGCAATATTTTTTTTATAT
>JAQWSZ010000042.1:0-31996 GCA_029242945.1 Gammaproteobacteria bacterium
TTCATGTTTGGACAATTTTTTTATATGAGACGTTCAGATTTTTTTTGCACCTCATAATTTAATGCTTTTTTTTCTTTCATTATTTTTTTTCTGAGCCTTTCAAGTTTTATTTCAGATACATAATCAATAAAAAGCTTGCCATCTAAGTGATCTATTTCATGTTGAATGCATATTGAAAGAAGGCCGTCTGCTTTCATATAAACCTCCTCTCCTTCTAGTGTTCTTGCTTTTATGTCTATAGATTCAAACCTGTTAACTTCAGTTTTGATATCAGGTACAGACAAACAGCCCTCACTGCTTTCAACTTTTCCATTTGATTTCTCAATTTCAGGATTAATAAAGATCATCGGCTCATTTCTGTTCTCCGAAATATCAATAACAATAAGTCTAATCTGATGGTTTACCTGTGGCGCTGCCAATCCAATGCCCATGGACTGATACATTGTTAACAACATATCTTCTGCTAACTGCCTTAATTCATCGTTGAAGGTTTCAACGGGTCGGGAGATTTTTCTTAGTCTTTTATCGGGAAACTCTAATATTTCTAACTTTGTATCCAATTCTAATCCTTGTTCAATCTTTAAAAATGTGGAAATTTATATTATCACGATGTTGTTGTTTTTTTCCAAAAGTCTCTGTCCAAATGAAATAAATTAAAAAGAATTGACCTCGTAGTTTTTTTGGTTCATCCTCAGTTTATTAAACAACATATGCATTTAATATGAATCACAAATTAAAAGAAGCCTTTCTAGATGTGCTCCTTTATCTTTTTGAATATTATTCTGAAGACAATGATTTTGAAGAAGATGATGATTTTGAGATAAGAAACCAGCTAAAAGTTGCAGGATTTAGAGAAGACGCTATTGAACATGCATTAGATTGGGTGGGAATTTTTAAAGAGTCTTCCTCCAATATATCTATTGCAAAACCAGGATTAAAATCAATCAGAATCCTTAGCGATGAAGAAAAAAATCTTTTGGATGAAGAGTGCCAAAATTATATATTAAGATTGGAAAAATTTGGCTTGTTGCCCCCTTTAAAAAGAGAGCTATTAATAGACAAACTAACCTCTATTGGTTTTGAGCCAATGGACATAGAGGTGGTTAAGGCATTAAGTATTTTGATGTTGTTTCAAGAACCTTCTATCGATGTAAAACTTCACAGTGTTGATGGCGAAGAACTTTGGGATAAACCAATAATATTGAACTAAAGAGTACTTTAGTCATATAATCACTGCCGCGCATGACGCGGCTTAATTTTTGGGATAAAAAATAATGAAAACACTTGTTATAGTGGAATCGCCAGCAAAGGCTAAAACAATTGGTAAATACCTTGGTGATGGTTATGAGGTATTACCCACCATTGGTCATATAAGGGAGTTACCAAAAAAAGATGCCATCGATCCCAGCAACAATTATGAAATGACTTACATCATTAGTCCGGGAAAAGAAGACGCAATTAAAAAAATAACTGCATCAGCTAAAACCTGTGACACCATAGTCTTGGCAACTGACCCTGACAGAGAAGGTGAGGCTATCGCTTGGCATGTTGCAGACATTTTAGAAACAAAACACCAAAAAAAAATAGCAGGAAAAAGCATCAAAAGAGCTGTTTTTTATGAAATTAGCAAAGAGGCTGTAAAAAAAGCTATGCAATCTCCTGGAGAGATTGCTATGGACATGGTTTTGTCACAAGAGACAAGACGCGCTTTAGATAGACATTTTGGCTTTACTTTATCGCCTCTATTATGGCGATTATTTCCAAGCAACAACCATTCTGCTGGAAGAGTTCAAAGCCCAGCTTTAAGGTTGATTGTTGAAAGAGAGAAAGAAATTGAAGCCTTTAATCCACAAGAATACTGGAGCATTGATGCAGAAATAAAACAGGATTCTTTGTTTCAGGTCAAATTAGCATCGTTTCAAGGTGAGGCTGTTAAAAAATTTACTTTCTCAAGCAGCAATATTGTAGAAAGCGTCAGTAAGCAATTAGAAGAGGGGTGCGCTGATGGTATGCTGGCAAGTTTAATAACAAAAAAACCCAGAACACAAAACCCTAAATCTCCCTTCAGAACTTCTGTATTACAACAACAAGCCTCCAACAAGTTTGGATTCACCCCAAAAAGAACAATGCAAATAGCTCAATCGTTATACGCAAGAGATGGTGGAGGCCTTATCACATATATCAGAACTGACTCTATTGAAATAGACCAAGGTAAACTTCCGAGTATTTATTCTAAAATTTCTAGCCTTTATGGTGAAAACTATTTAGAAAAAAGAAACTTTCGAAACAAGAAAGAAGCTAAAAACATACAAGAAGCGCATGGCGCTATTGTTCCGGTTGACATCAACATCATGCCAGACGAAATCAAATCTCAACTCAATGATGATGAGATAAAACTGTATTCATTAATCTGGGAAAGAACCATTGCTTCGCAAATGAAAAGCGCTGTATTTGAAAGAACATCTATTGAGTTCAAACCTAAAGCCAATGAAGATCTAGCTGTTTTCACCTTCTCAGACCAAGAGCTTGTTTTTGATGGCTATCTTAAGGCAACAAAAGAAGAGGTAAAAAATAACCCCGCACCAAAACTTTCTGAAGGAGAAATTATGGATTTCGTTGGGCTGATTAAAGAACAACATTTTACAGAGCCTCCACCCCGATATAATGATGCAAGTATGATTAAAACATTAGAAGAAAAAGGCATAGGCCGACCTTCAACATATGCGGATATTTTATCCCGACTCACAGATAGACAATACATTACTCTAAAACAAAAGCGTTATGCGCCCTCGGATATGGGTAGACTGGTGAGTAATTTTTTGAATGAAAATTTTTCTAATTACATTAGTGATGAATTTACATCCATGATGGAAAATGATTTAGATGCCATATCTAATGGCCAAAAAAGCAAAAAAGAAGTGTTGGATCAGTTTTGGAGTCCTCTAGAGACAGGTGTCTCACAAACTGGAGAAAAAGTTACAAGAAGGGATGTAAACCCGCAGCGCCTATTAGGAGAAGACCCAGATTCTGGAAAGCCTATTTTTGCAAGAATGACAAAAAATGGTCCTGCTGTACAATTAGGCGACATAGATATTGAAGAAAAGCTGCAATGGGCAAGCCTGAAAGAAAGCCAATCTCTTTTTGCAATCACTCTCGAAGAGGCGTGTGAATTATTTAAAAAGCCTGAAGATAATATTTTAGGACACCACCCTGAAACCAACGAACCAATAATTGCTCGGGTTGCCCGATATGGCCCCACCATCCAACTAGGAACAACTGAGAATGGGAACAAACCAAGGTATGTTGGCGTTCTTCCGACTGATGATATTTCCAATATCACTTTAGAAAGAGCTCTTGACTACCTAGCTCTGCCTAGAGAAATCGGAAAAGATCCAGAATCAGCAGAGCCTATATTAATCACCATAGGCCCGTATGGTCCTTATTTCAAAAAAGGATCAAGAAATTTTAGAGCCAGAAAAGGTATTGACCCATTTAATATAAGCTTAGAAGAGGCGCTTGAAAATATTGCTGGCAGCAAAGGCTCGGGCAGTTTAAAAACCTTTGATGATAGCAAGGTTAAAATCGTGGCAGGTCGCTGGGGACCATACATAACAAATGGCTCAAAAAATGTCTCTGTCCCAAAAGGAACAGAGCCTGAAAGTCTTGAGCTAGAAGAATGTCTTGCTTTGCTAGAGGCTGCTCCTAAAAAGAAGAAAAGGAAAAAGAAAAAATAAAAACCATTCAAGAAATACACCAGCTATTAATTCATGGTGGAATTATTGTCTACCCAACAGAATCTGTTTTTGGGTTAGGTTGTGATCCAAGAATTGAATCTTCTGTTAATAAAATACTTACAATTAAAGCAAGATCTATTGATTTAGGTCTTATTCTATTAGGCGGAAACTTAGACCATATAAAAGACTGGACTATTGTTAACAAAGATCAAATAAAACAAATTAATAGCTTAACAAAAAGACCAACAACCTATCTTATACCAGCAAGTAAGCAAGCACCAAAATGGATAACCGGAAAACACTCTTCCATAGCTTTTAGAAAATCAAGCACGCCATATATTAATTCTCTCACTGATTTATTAGGGTGCCCTCTCGTCTCTACTAGTGCTAATTTTCATGGAGACCCCACAATCAATGAGTATAAAATCGTAAGAGAAAAGATGGGCCCTATGGTAGATTATATTATAGATGAGCCTTGTGGAGAATATAAAAAACCCTCAACAATTATAGATCTTGTCTCTGGGAAAAGCATACGGTCGTAGATAACGACTATAATAAAGATAGCGTTTTAAAAAGGTATAGCATGGACATATATGGTGTAATAGGAAATCCAATTAGCCACAGCAGGTCTCCTAAAATACACCACCTTTTTGCCGAGCAGCTTGGCCATCAAATTACCTATACAAAGATAGAGTCTACTGTGGAAACTTTCAAACAAACAGTAGAGAGTTTTTTTACCAAAGGGGGAAAAGGCCTTAACATAACGCTTCCATTTAAAGAGGCTGCTTTTACATTATCAGATTCTTGTGGGCAATCTGCAGAAAATTGTCGAGCGGTAAATACCCTTAGTTTTTCAGAAGACGGGAGAATATATGGTGAAAGCACTGATGGGTTAGGGCTACTAAAAGATCTAGAAAACAACGGTGTATATTTACAAGGAAAAGAAGTTTTAATGCTTGGTTCTGGTGGTGCTGCAAGGAGTGTGATTCCATCACTGCACCAACAAGAAGTAGCTGGGTTAACGCTCTGCAATAGAACAAATGAAAAAGCTATACAAATGCGAGAAGACTTCATTCACCTTAGAGATATTAATGTATTGGATGGCCCAAGCCTTAAAAATGATTACGATATAGTGATCAACGCGACTTCAGCAAACCTTAATAATGAGGTGCCACTAATAAACCCAGATGTGCTAAATAATTCTATTTGTTATGACATGGGTTACACCTATGGTGATACCTTTTTTCTTCGCTGGGCAAAAAAATTTAACCCCTCTGTATGTATACAAGGTTGGGGAATGCTTGTTGAACAGGCAGCTGAATCTTTCTCAATTTGGCGTGGTGTTCGCCCTGAAACCGAAGAGATTATTTTAAGGCTACAGAAAGAAACTGAGAATTAATCTTTGCACCAAACATCGTAAACGATAGAGTAATTTGCCGCAATTTGAGAAAAAGCTATAGCGCCCCCCAAAAGCTCTTCTTCTTTAAGTTTTCTTTTTTCTTCTGATTGTTTAAGACTATTATTTTTTTCATTTTCTTTAAAAAGATAGTCCGCTATGCCTAATACATCTCGAATACCGCTCTTTGTTTCTTCGCATTCTTTTTTACTCATTAGGCTGTCTTCTGCAAAAACAGTATTGTTTACTAACACAAAGAATAGTATGATTATTATGTGCTTCATCTATGTTACTCCTCTAAATACTTCGTTAAATCATCATAGCCACCAACATGTATCCCATCTACAAGTATTTGGGGAAAGGTTTTCGCATGAGGAAAAGATTTTTTTATAAAATCAAAATCAAAATCTGTGTTTAATTCTTTATAAGAATATTTGATTCCTCGTTGATTGCACAAAAATTTCGCCTTTTCACAATGCATACAATCAGGCTTGCCAAAAATTTCAGCATGAACGTGTATTTTAGTTTTCATATTTTATTGTTAGTTGATTGGTTGGTTTTAAAATTAATGTATCTATTTAAATTATTTTTGTACAGCATTAGATATTATATAAATAAAAAAACAAACTTATGAAGATAGCCAGTTGGAATGTTAATGGTATTAGGGCTCGAATAGAGCATGTTACTACTTGGATAGAGTCCAATCAGCCTGATGTATTGGCGCTTCAAGAAACTAAAGTTATGGATGAGATGTTTCCTTTTGATGTGTTTGCTTCCTTGGGTTATCAGGCTAATATTTATGGTCAAAAATCATATAATGGTGTTGCTTTATTGTCTAAAGAAAAACCCAAAGTCTGTAAAAAAGGTATCGATGGTTTTACAGATGAACAAACCAGGGTGATATCAGGCATATACAAAGACATTACAATCATCGATGTGTATATTCCAAATGGTCAAAGTGTGGGTTCTGAGAAGTTTGAATATAAAATGAAGTGGCTAAAACACTTACATGATTATCTAACAGATCTAATAAAAACCGATCAAAAAATCATTGTTTTGGGTGACTTCAATATAGCGCCCCAAAATCAAGATGTTCATGATCCTGAGGCATGGAAAGGAAAGGTTTTATGTAGCGATACGGAAAGAGCATGGTTTAAAAAAATAGAGCAAATAGGTTTTATTGATAGTTTTAGATTGTTTGATCAGGAGGAGAATTTGTTTAGCTGGTGGGATTATCGTGCAGCCGCTTATAGAAGAAAGATGGGAATGAGGATTGATTTAATATTAATCTCTGAAGCTCTGAAAAAAAACTGCATCAAAAGCTATATTGATGAAGCTCCTAGGGCATTAGAGAGGCCCTCTGATCATACGCCTGTATTGATCGAACTAAGCCTGTAAAACTATCTTTTGCTGTATCAACTGTTCTATTTTATTTTTGTTGTACCCCATTTCTTGCAAGACAGCTATAGTGTCTCCTCCTTTAGCAGGTGCGGTGTGTTTATAAACAGGCTCTGAGTTAGAAAACTTAATTGGACTTCCTACTTGTCGTTCTATACTTTTTTTTCTATCAGGAACGCTAACCACCATTGCTCTGTTTTCAAGTTGCTCACTCTCTATCGCTTCAGACAGGCTTAAAACTGGCTCCACACATGCATCACTATCAGCAAAAAGAACAACGCATTCATCTTGCGTCATCTTTCCAAAAACGGTGGTGAATCCTTGGCTGATTGTTTCTTGTGCTTCGGGTGTTAAATAATTGATATTATATAGATCCATGCGATCCAATCTTTCACAAACCTCTTTGAAAAACTTTGGCTCTAGGCTGCCAACAGAAATGTATTTATTGTCTTTAGTTTTATAGTAGTTATAAAAACTTCCGCCATTTAAACTATTAGACTGGAAAGACGCTTCACTGCTGTTCACAAGATAATCAGCAGCATGGATTGAATTCATAGCAAAGCTTCCATCAAGCATACTGATATCAATATGTTGTCCAACCCCGTGGTCTGTTCTCTCTATGATTGCAGCTAGAATTCCAGTCACAGCTTGCATAGACCCTCCAGCTAAATCAGCTATTTGAACTCCAGAAAGAGTGGGGCCCTCTTTTTTTAGACCGCTATAGCTGCTAACCCCGCTTAACGATAAGTAATTAATATCATGTCCTGCTTTTTGTTTTAAAGGTCCTGTTTGTCCATAACCTGTGATTGAACAATAGATGAGTTTTGAATTAAGTTGTGATAGCTCTTGGTAGCTTAGACCTAGTCGTTCCATAACCCCCGGCCTAAACTGCTCCACCAAAATATCGTAATCATTGATCAGTGTTTCAATAACCTCTTTCCCTTTAGGGTCTTTAAGGTTTATAGAAATTGATCTTTTGGATCTCCCTAAATAAGAACGCATTGCTGCCCCGCCATGTTCGAAAGAAGCACTTCCTTCACTTACTGTTTCTACCCACAAAACATCGGCGCCCATATCAGCTAAAGTCATAGTTGCATATGGCCCTGGCAATAGGGTTGTGAAATCAAGAATTTTTATATTATCAAGGGCGGGCATATCATCAACGATTAAGGTTTATTTTTTTCAGTTCTTGAACAACTAAGTCGGCATGTTTTTTTTGAAAAGTCATTGGAGGTCTTAATTTAATAACATTATTATTAGGTCCGGTCTGTCCTACCAATACCCCATTAGTCATTAGCTGCTCCACAGCTGATGAGGCTAATATACTGTCTTCCAACTCAACACCAATAAAAAGTCCGCTGCCTCTGATATCTTTTACTGAGTCGCTAGAGCCAATGGCTTTAACTAACTTTTCTTGGAAATAATTGCCTACTTGTGTTGCCTGGTCAACTAAATTATTGTCTTTAATGTAATGCCAAACAGCAAGGCCAGCAGCACATGAAACAGGGTTACCCCCAAAAGTATTAAAATAACCATGTTTGTTATTGAAAGCATCTGCAATTTCTTGTGTGGTAACCACAGCAGCGATAGGGTGGCCATTTCCCATAGGTTTTCCGAGTGTGACAATATCAGGAACCACCTGGGAATGTTCAAACCCCCACATAAAACTACCTGTTCTGCCAAAGCCTGATTGCACTTCATCAGCAATGGTGTGACCGCCTAGCCTCCTAACCAACTCATATAGTGTTTGCAAATAACCCGCTGGTGGCAGATAAACTCCTTCGCTACTGAAAATATTATCTGCTATAAAGGCCCCTACTGAATGCTTATGAGATTTTAGCTCTTTAATTCGCTCCTTTGTCTTTTGGATGCATTGCGTTGCATCTTCTAAATATTCTTTAGGGCCAGGAATAACCCCAATCCAGTTTTCTCTTTGTGTTTCGCTACAGTCTTCTGGACTCATTTGAAATACTGCAGTTGTATTGCCATGATAGGCATTACTGGTAACCAAACACCCTTTGTTGCCAGTACTGTTTCGTGCAAGCTGAAATGCTAAATCGTTTGCTTCACTGCCGCTGCAGCAAAAATAACAAACATTTAGCCCTTCAGGCATCGAGGTAATTATCTCCTCTGCTAAATTAACAATGTGTTCATGAAGATAGCGGGTATTGGTATTTAGTGTTGTTGCCTGTTGGCTGATGGCATCCACAACCGCCGGATTGCAATGTCCAACATGGGCTACATTGTTGTAAACATCTAAATATTTTTTTCCTTCTTTATCGAACAACCAAACATCTTTGCCTTTTATGATATGCAGAGGCTCTTTATAAAAATACTTATCTCCATTGCCTAAATAACTAATACGCCTTTTTAATAAATTCATTTGTTAAAACCTTTTCTCACTTTTAAAGCCTTAGTCAAGACTGGTTGATAAGTTATTTTTTAATTTTATCGCTATAGCTCCTAGGTCTTCCTCCACTAAACATTCTAGGGTTTTCCATGTTTTCTTTATACTGCCCAGAATATATTCTTGGTTACCTGGATGTTCTTTTGCTCTCCACTCGCTAATTATCGCAGACATAGCGATCCTATTCATAATCAGACTAGGCAATAAATCTAGCTCGTCAGAGTTTAGTGGGTAGACCTTGTTGTAAGCTGATAGCATGCTCGAAGTGCCTTTAAAAATATCACCCATAGCAACGGTTTGGTATGAAGCAGCCACAGCTAGGTCATTGATTAAAGGCGCCTCTACCATATCACCAAAATCTATCATTCCAGCTAGTTGGGTTGTTCTTGGTGGTTGGAGTATCACATTGTCAGGATTCATATCATTATGAATTACCTGTGTCCGTTGCAGTGACAATGGTTTTTCTACATATTTTGTGAAATATAACAAAGCTTTTTGAGCTATATTTCTGTTATTTTTGTTATCAATATATGGAAGCAATTTGTATAAAAGGTTTGTGTGGCTCATATCCCACAGTAACTTATGCTTAGATGAGTGATGCTGTAAATCCTTTAGCCCTAGACCAAGATGGCCTAAAAAGGTCCCCATATTGCTATACAAGGTCTGAACATTCGTTATTGAGTTTATATTCCCTAATGGCTCTCCCTCTAAAAAAGTAACGAGACGAACAAAACACTCTTCATTCTCTAGTGAAATGGTTGCAATTTCACTACCTAATAAATCACTTTTAACTCTCGGCAACGAAAGTGTGGTTGTCTTGGCGAGGTGTTTCAGCGCTTGGTTTTGGAAATCAAGTGTTCCCCAATCTTCTTTACTGTTGGCAACCTTTAAAACAAAGCCTTCATTGTGGGCGTTTTGCACATAAAAATTTTGATCTCTTTCACTGTCTAAACGCTTAATACCTGTAGGACTATCAAGCCACTTTTCAGCAATCTTCTCCGCATCATCTAGGCTTAAGGAGGGAGCTGGGTTCTCCAAAACAGGGAATGTAAAGTTGGCGTTGTTCATGATTTAAACTTCATTCCATATAGATTCAATCCAGGATTTTATAAGTAGTGCCTCTTCCCACCTGTCTGATAACTCTAGTTGATTCTCGTCAGTTATCGCATAAGCAGGCGGCCCTAATTCACATAAAAAAACCAACGTAGCATCATTGTTGTTTCTGGCTTTCCACCTTTTAATGCCCTCTTTCCACCAGTTTTTGAATACCTCCACCCATACTTGGTGTTGGGCAAAGCCCAATTGTATTTGTATCTGCCCCCTAGCTGCTACTCGGCCTTGGAAGCACTCTGACCGATCTAAAATACTGTTTATATAACCCTCATCTCTTTTGTTGATTGGTGTCCACATTTCTCTATCAACCACAAAATGAGAAAGGTCTGCGCATAGTTTCATTTCAGGCACAGCATCAATGAGTTGGAGTGTATAAAATAAATCATTCAAAATACTGTCTCTATGAGTCTCGAACAGTATTTCTACTTCAGCTTTTTTTGCATCATCCATCCATCGCCTTACAACGGGAATACCGTCTCTATAATTAATAGGCATGACTCCCCCAATAATGTTTACAAAACAAGCATTAAATTCTTTTGCTAAATCAAGAATGGGGCTAAGCTCATCAAGCTGGTAAGGAAATGCATTCACCATACACTCGAGTTCATTGTTCTGAAACAAAGGTTGCATTGCTTTAAATTGCTCTATCTCACTGGCTGTGAGGTCAATGCAAACACCATCGAAACCACCTGCTTTTATTGTTTCAAATTTAGCTTCATCAGTGGGCTCTTTCTTTACAGGATGTCGTTGCTCCATACCCCAAAGCGATTGATATATTTTTAATTTTTGCATTTATTACTCTGTAATATAGTCAGTTAATTTGGACTCCTGAAGCACAACGTTAAGTTTATTTTTGTCTTTGATTGCTTTGTATTCGTTCAACAACTTTAAAAAAGACTTGTTGTGATACTTATTTGGTGAGCCTATACGATGCTCAAACAGTTTATTTTTAATCCTTACTGATAAAAAATTTTCGCCAGATATCAAAGCCTGGTTGTTCGCTTGCAGCCATGGCATAAAAACATCTCCGATGTCTTTAGTAAGAATTGGCATTAAAGTTTGTTTAAGATTTTCCCAGGGCTCAAAATCTCCTTTATCATCCGGATGTTGCATTAAATTTATCCATTCTAATGTTTTAGCATAGCTTGACTCGATAACCTTTTTTAAAGTTGGGTCTGACCACGCTTGGTAGAGTTGGCCGTAAATCCCAAAATCAGCAATAGAGGGCCTTAGTCCAAAAAAATAAGGTCTTGATTGGAGGTGTTGCTCAGCGTGTTCTAAAAAATCCACAAAAGACTCTTCAATTTGACTCTCTGTATTTGTATTAGAGCTTGTTACCCAAAGTCTATTTATTTGTCGCTTTCGAATTATTGATGCAACTTGTTTGTGTGCCAATCGATTAAGAATAGGTATTTTGTTAGCCCAAGAAGGCAAAAACGGTTCAGCAATCCTCATCGCCGCATCCCACTGATCCTCTTCATATTTCCAGCGTGAATGAAACATAGGCTTGACTAACCACTCATCAGCATACTCCTCCAAAAGCCTAGCTATAAAGGCTGTATGCTCCTCTTTCGGAATGATAGAGCGCTCTTGAAAGCGGCTTTCCATTAACTGAATGATTGGGGTGGAATCTTGTATTACTTTTTTCTCAGGAGTGACAACCAATGGAACTATGGCTATCTTGGCAAGCTTTTTGAAATCTTGATTTGTTTCATAACCCCTTATAATCCAATTATGAGGAATTCTTTTGTATCTAAAGTATGCTCTTACCTTTACAGAATAAGGTGAAGGCTTGCTTCCATATATAAGATATGTTTCAGTCATTGTATAAGGGGCCCGTGCTAGCTAAGACTTGCTGTATCACTGGCATTAAAGCTGTTTCACTCTGTTGAGCATCCTTAAAATAACTGTTCCACACAACAACGTAGTCTTGTTGTGGGTTCACAATCAGGCCTTGTCCGGCCCAACCTCCTTTATACAGATCTCCATTTTCAAAAACCATATCCCATTGATAGATATTGTATCTTGATTCTTTGGGCACTTTCTTTTTGTTTGCTTTTCTAATCAAGCTAGGCCTTCCTTTACTCAATAAGTATGAAATATGTTCTTCTGAAATAATGCGTTCATTAGCAACGCTTGAAAAACTCGGTGTAAACAATAATCCAAATCTAGCTACATCTTTTTGTGTTGCTAGTAGCCCCCCATGAAGAACAGGTAAGCCGCTCCTAGGTGCAAAAATTGCAGCATCATTTTCTGCTCCTATTTTTGTCCATATCATTTCGCTTAAAGCATCTTGAAATTGCATTCCTGTTATCTTCTCAACCAACCAACCCAAAACGAAAGCATTAACCCCAGAAGAGTCGAAGACTGTTCCTTGCTCATAAAGGGAGCCAAAGCTCATATTAGTAACAAAATCATAGGGGTTGTTGGGCGACGACTCATCCCAATAACCATCCCCAACAGTCATTGAATAAAGATAATAACAAGATTTTTTGTCTGTATAGTTCTCTGAACAGTTGATGCCGGTTGCCATATCAAGAATATTTTTAATGGTGATGTTTTTAAAATCAGAGTCTTTAAGCTCAGGGAGATAAAAATCAATTGGTAAGTTGATATCAATTCTCTTTTCGGCTTCAAGAATTGCTATTAAACTAGAAACAAAAACTTTTGTGACGGACCAATGGACTGGTTTTTCATGGGTCCTCATTCTCGGATTATGTTCAAAAACAACCTTCCCTTTGTGTACTATAAGAACTCCCATAGCGGTGGATTGGTCGCTATCAAGAAACTCCTTAAATTCTACGCTTCCAAAATTAGTCCTTACTGGGAATACATCAATGTCTCTATTAAAGTTGTTTTCAAGCTGCTTAACACTGCCCTTTCTGTAAACGGTTAATGTTGGAAAAATTTTATTGAGGTTTTTAAAATTCCAAAGCATGTCTTTTCCGTTAGCCGTCCACCAAATATCGTCTTTTGGAAGCCTCTTTATTTGGCTTAGGGTTTCATCAACACTAGGGTTTACAGAAACCTCTTCTGCAGGTGCATCAAAAACAAACAAGAGCAACAAAACGCAGAGACTTTTATTTTTATATCCAACCATCATTTTAAAATTCCTTTTTTTGTCGCTTTAACTTTTCATCGCAGATATTGAATTGTAGACTAATCATTGTATATCGGAATAACAAGAAATAGCATAAGGTGAGTAATTGATTCGTTCATTAAGTAGAGGCTTAGATATTATCGCAATCTTTAATAGAAGGGATAGTGCCAGTGCATCAGAAATCTCAAAAGAGTTAAAAATGCCTAGGTCTACTGTTTATAGAATTCTTGAGACTTTAATTGAAAAAAAGTTTATTTATCAACACGAGTCTGACCGAAGATTTAGGTTAACTCAAAAAATTAGATCATTAAGTGATGGGTATACTGACGAAGATCATATGGCCAATATTAGTCGGGGTTTTTTACAGCGATTTACCAAAAAACATGCTTGGCCTGCATCATTAACAACGATCAATGGTATCGATATTGTTGTTAGAGAAAATACTGATCAACAAAGTCCATTTGCATCAGAACAATTTACTATTGGTTACAGAATGTCAATACTAGAAACAGCCTCTGGCCTCTGTATTCTTTCTTACATGCCGGCAAAAAGACGCAACCTCATACTAAAAACACTTGCACACACAAATAGTGTTTTTAAAAAAATCGTTAGTAAACCCAAAGCCTTAGAGACTAAATTTATAAAAATTGTAAAACAAGGCTTCGCGGTAAAGAATAGGGCGAGACGTTTTGATGATCAAATAGCGATCTCTGTGCCTATTATCACACCAGAAGACAGTGTTCGTGGTGCATTAACTGTTCGCTACTCAAAGTCAGCAATTGCCTTAGATCAAGCGGTAGAAGAATTTGTTCCTAGCCTAAAAAAAGCCTCTCAAGGAATCGCCTCGAGAATAAATCTTCACATTAATAGGCAAAAAACCCTTAACAATATTAAGGCTTAACCACTAGGTCTTGGGATGTGCTCTTGCTGACACTGAGCATACCATTCGGTTAAATCAGCCCTGGTTGCCCACCAAACCCCTGGTAGCTTTTGTGCCGCTTGAATAAACTCTTTGATGGCCCTAATACGATAGGCCCTGCCGCTAACATGTGGGTGCAGCCCAACATTCATAATTTTAGCTGTTGTTGAGCTCTCTGCATAAAGCACAGACATTTCCTCTAGTAAAATATCTCTAAACTCATCCGTCGTGTGGCCTCTTCTTGTCAATAAAGTAAAGTCATTAATTTCATTGCTGTACGGCACAGCTGTTATTTCTCCTGATGGCGTTGCAATCATATAGGGTTGGTCGTCGTTCATTGTGTCGCAGTAAAACTTCAGTCCATTTTTAACCAAAATTTCTGCCGTATTTAAAGTTCCTCTAAGCGACGAAGAAAGCCAACCTTGTGGCTTAGTTCTTGTTGTCTTTTCAAAAACCTCTAAAGTTCTTTGTATCAACTCTTCTTCTTTTTTTGGGTTGTTGTAAAAAGTCGTTAGCAGCTCTCCTTGCTCAAAGTTATGAGGTATAAGCTCACAGCCCATCTCCATAGCTGCATCAACCATTTCGCGGCGCCTATTGCAGGTTTCAGCATTAATCGTGCAGCCAGGCTTTACTCCCAATTGATCGAATAACTCAAAGAGCCTCCAAACGCCCACTCTCTGTCCATATTCCCTCCACATATAATTGGGAAAATCTGGGACATTGCCTGGGAGAAGGTCAGGAAGAATTGGGGGGCCGCCCGCATAGTAGGGTTTATCTGTTTCTTTAACTAAATCCCAAGTTTCAAGATTAATTGTAATAATAATGGCAAGCTGTTTATTTTCAGGCCAAGAAAGTTTTCCTCTGTCTACAATAGGTATATATGGATATTTCATCTTGAAAGGATGTCAGACAGGCTGTGTCATTACAATAATAAAAACATTCTTTCCCAAAATTGCTACAACAAAAAAATAAAAACAAAGCATGGTGAAAATAACTTAAGATAGGATTATAAGATTGATTTAGGTTTGGCTGGACATGAAAAGAAGAGACCTCTTAAAAACAACATTGGCGGGTGGGGCGCTGCTTCCACTAAGCACAGACAACATTGCTGAAAAAGAACCGAGCTCAACCTCTTTAAAAAACCAACAAAAAGGCGCTGCCGTTCTTCAAGGCGGTCCTTTAATTAATTTAGAGCGTGCCTATAAGGTTATGGCTGAGGAGGCTCTTGATGGACTTATAGTTACTCAGCCTATAAATTTTTACTACTTCACTGGGTACCATGATCATTTGGCGGTCCGACATGATGCGCCAAGCTCGTTTGCCTTAATAACAAGGGACGAAAAACAACCAATCAGCATAATTATGAATCAGTTTATCTACTATTTTTGTGTTGCTGATAGTAATTTTCAATGGCCCTCTGATGTTTATCTTTTTACTGGCTGGGATAAAAAAATATTAGACAATAATAAGAATGAAGAAAGGTCAAAACAAGAGCCTACACCTAGCTCACCTTTTATATTTACAGATAAGAAACAAGCTCCTCAAAGCTCTATTGAAAAAAATCGTTTAGAAAAACTTAACATAGCTCTTGAAAATATTCCGGAAAGCGCCGATGCTGAGTGGGCCTTAACCAAAGCAATTCGTAATAATGGGCTAGAGAAATCAACTATCGGCATTGACCACCCTGTAATAAAAAAAGTTATAACCTCATCTGGTCTTAACATCAATACAATTGATGGTGATCATGCTATTCGAAAAATAAGAGTTATTAAAACACCTCGAGAAATAGAATTAATGCGTATTACAGCAGAAAATAATGCAAATGCTGCGCTTAATGCTGTTAGAGCTGTAAGAGCAGGAGCAAATTATTTTGAGTTAAAAGCCTTGTTTTTTAGCGAAAGTGCAAAAATTGGAAACATGCCTCTTTTGTTGCAGATTGACAGCGTGAACTCAGAAATTTTCAATGCTGAATTTAAAAACGGTGATGCTTTTGCGATTGATGGGGTTAGTCAATGCTTTCATTATACTGGCGACTATGGGAGGACAGTTTTTTTAGGTGAGCCTAGTCGCTCAATGAAGAATGCTACAGATGCGATAGCAATTGGTTGGGACGCAGTAAGAGAAAAACTCAAACCAGGCCTTCGTTATTCAGAGATTAGAGCTATTGGTCGTGATGCTATCAAGCAATCAGGTTATGACTTTAATGTTGCTGTGACTCCTCACAGTGTTGGGCTTTCTCATACAGATGAGCCAGGAAGAGATGGTCCGGGTTCCTATTGGATCAAAGATGATTTGGTCTTAGAAGAAAATATGATTATTAGCGTCGATATGCCCGTGCTGCACACGGGCATTGGTGGATCAGCGCATCTCGAAGACCTGACATTAATCACTAAGGATGGCAGCGAACAAATTAACGATATTGGTGATCGTATTATTGTTGTTTAATTGATCTTAAAAGCTATATGTGGCTTTCACTCCATAGTATCTTAAATCAGGCAGTCCGCCGGTTAGAACTCTGTTTACACCTGGTGGAAGATACGCAAAATCAATTAGGAACTGATAATTAGTAAAGGTTTTATCATTGGTGAGATTTTCACCAACTAACTCTAAACGAAGATTATCTTTCACAATTCCATATCTCATATTTACTCGGTTGCTTGAACCTGTTTCTGTTATGTTTGCATCAGTCATATAGCTGCTTCCAGTATGTAGAAGGTCTGCTCTAAGATACCACTCCGCTCCACTGCTCATTTGCCCGTCAATAGTTCCTGAAAGAGATCGTTGTGTTTTTGGGTTTCTTTGTTTTCTTTTGCCCATTCCACTAATGTCTGAGGTTCCCAAAAGAACAGCGCAATCAGCACAATCCGAAAGTGTTTTTATTTCAGAATCATTATTGCTTATTGTTGCTTCTAGTTTAAAGTTATCTGAAACTGCCCAAGCGCCCTCTATTTCATACCCTGATAAATCTATTTCGCCTCCAGTAGCTGTGCCGCCATAGAAAACATCGCCTACGAAAGCACCTGCTGCTTGCTGTGCGCTCCAATCTCCTTGGTAAACAGCTGCCTGCATCCAAGCTCTTCCATCCATTAATGAAGCCTTGATGCCAAACTCTGACATCTCTAACTCTTCTTCTTCGATCTCTTTATAAATACCAGACAAAGCAAGCTGATCAAGCACTGGCTGTGATTGTCCAAAGAGGTTGACATTAAAACCGCCCGGCCTTGTTCCTTCTCCATAACTCGCATAAAGCGTTACGTCGTCGCTCATTTGATAATCAAAAGCAATCCTTGGGGTAGTGCTATTAAAGGTACCTGATACAAACTCTGCTCCGCTTGATCGCGCCTCTTGTACGTCATCTTTTTGCCTTCTGCCTTCTACATTGACAGTAAGATTGTCTGTAATGTCGTATTCAATGGCTGCAAAAATACCTGTTGTATCAATATCAAAAACATTGCCAAGACTTAATGATCTGACTGAGCTAAAGATATGAAAACCACTGGTTCTCTTTCCTTCAAAACTAAACTTACTTAGGCCTAATAACCATCTTAGCCTTTGGTCTTGAGGAGAGCTAATCCTAATTTCTTGACTGAAATCTTTTAAATCTCTTCCATTAAGTAGTGACACATCTCTAAGTGAATCTGGCACATCTGTGTTGTGTCTTCTATCAAGATCATCCAGCGCCATCCACCTGTTGTCATTGGATGCTGTTATAGAAGAAATGCTGATACCGCTGTCAAGCGACCAATTCATAACTAAACTCGCTTGGCTTGCCTCTCTAGCAAAACCAAAACCATGAAGAAATGGAATATCAGTAATTGTGTCTATGCTGAGGCCTGCTGTAGGGACACCTTTTAATAGGCTTACTTTGTTAGGACTCATTTGTGCATCATATTGAATGTTTGCGTCTTGAGGAAATGGTGCTACACCACAAAACCAATTATTGGTACCGTTTCTTGCTGCCAATGTTGAATTGGGTAAATTGCAATTAAAAAGTTCTTCGCCATTATTAACACCATAGCCAAATGCTGCTCCTGGTCCATCATCGTCTTCCCAGGTGTGATAGCGAAGCTTTGCATTAAAGCTATCGCTTGGTTCAAAATACAAGGTTCCTGCAAAACTAACTGTCTGTCTTGCTCCAAGTTTTAATGTTGGCGTATTAGCTGCTGTGTATTGGCCTTCTGTATCTTGTGAGCTAATCGCTATTCGATAGGCCGTTGTATCATTGATAGGGCCTTCTGTAGAGAACCCAAGGTTTGTTGTTCCATACTTACCTACTTCGGCAACTATTTTACTTTTAGATTCTTGACCAGGTGTTTTTGTCACATAGTTAACAGCTCCTGAAAGAGTTGCCCTACCAAAGTAAGCGCTTTGCGGGCCCCTAACAACCTCTATTCGCTCAGCATCTTCCAGGCCAGCAATTACACTGCCGTGCATTGGCGCACCATCAACAAAAACTGTTGCAGCTTGTTGGTGATCGTTTTCTTGACTGATATGCATACCTCTAATTACAAGAATTCTATTGGATCTGTCGGCTCTTCCTACAGAATGCTCTGCAAAATGAAACCCTGGCGTAAAGGCAATAATATCTTTGAACTCGCTTATTCCTTTATTTTCTATATCTCTGGCACTAAGGGCTGTGATTGCCAATGGCACGTCCAGTATATTTTCTTCTCTTTTTCTTGCTGTGACCACGATCTCTTCAACCAAAGCAGCTCCTTCTTGAGCAACCGCTTTTTCAGTGGTTATTAAGGTTATACAAAAAGCAGCTGTGAACGCCGCCAAAAACCCAATCCATGGGTTTTTTAGACTCATTTTAAACATTACAATTCCCCGTTGTTATTATGTTGTAGGTTAAGATTATCCTCTGAAGATTGTGTCAACAAATAGAATTGCCTGATGTCCCAATAACGGACATATAGGCCTAGTGTTGTCAATCAAGGCCTTAAGGCTGTCTGTGTCCTTTGCTTTCAAGGTCTGGATATCTGCCAAGAGATAACATTAAAACCCCGCTAATTAAAGACATAATAGCTACTGTTTTTAAAGCCAATGAATAGCTTCCAAAGTGATCAAAAGCCATACCAAATAATGCGGGAGCAAGGCCAGCTCCAATTGAGAAAAATATATATAACGCGCCATAAATTTTTCCATAATCATGAAGCCCAAAATAACGGCTTACCAGGAAGGCCAATAAATCTAGCTCTGCTCCAGCCGCTAAACCAATAATGATCATTGCTGTTGAAACCATAATTGCATTGGGCTCTGTGGTGCTTAAAATATAAATTGAAAAAATAGGAGCGCTCAAAAACAAAGCAGCTACCAATGGTGCCCAAAAATAATCCACCAGAAACCCTACGACCAACCTCCCAGAAATTACACTCAGACCAATTAAGCCAGCATACTTGGCTGCCTGTTGTAGTGTTTTCCCTTGGTCGGTCAACATGGGTACGCTATTGGTAATAAGGCCTGATATTGCTGCTGCTGCCAAGATTAAAGCGATGCCAATAGCCCAAAAATGGTAGCTCTTAACTGCTCTTTTAAAAGAGTGAGCCTGTTGTTCAATTGTTTCATTTGTTTGTTTTTTTTTGGCCTTATTTGGATTGTATTTGTCGGCCTCAAAGAATAGAAAATAAACTCCTGGAAGACTAACCAATGTAATAGTACAAGCTAATATTAAATAGGCGCTTTGCCAACCATAATCTGCTATTAGCCAAGTAACGTAAGTAGGGGCTAGTGTTGCTGCAAAACCAGTGCCTGCCAATGTTATGCCTAATGCTATCCCTCGATGTCTATCAAACCAGCCATTGACCACTCGGGTCCAGGTAACGGGAAGGGTTCCAGCAGCTATGACCGACATAAAAGCCCAAACGAGATAGTAGGCCGTTAAAGATGTGGAAATAAAGTAAAAACTACTCATTGATAGTCCATATAATGGAATCGAAATTAATGCCACTCGACGAGCGCCAAAACGGTCCACTAGAAAACCAACGGTTGGGGCTGTAACAATAGCCATTAAAATCATAATGCTAACGCCCAACTGCACATCGCCCCTACTCCAGCCTGTGTTATTAGCAATACTTACAACAAAAGCACCATGGGTATAAAAACTAATTGACGAAAGACCACAACCAGCTCCAATCATAGCGCCTATAAGTGGCTTTAACCCTAAAATAAATTCATTATTTTTGGACCCTCTCATTCAGTGCTGAGACATTAGACTGCCGAAACCCTCTATTTGATCATGCATGTTGTTGGCTCTAAGAGCATGCCAATATGTTGCTGTATTGATCGCGATCACTGGTTTGTCAAACTCGGTTTCAAATTCTGCAGCCAATCGCGCCATAGGGAGGTTTGTTCCTACTTGAACCAGTGCGTCAACGCCTTTGTTGTTAATTTCCTTCATTTGTTGATGAATCACACTTGTTGGAACTTGTGCAATTTGTGTCCAGCTGGGACACTCCAAACAAACGTCTGTGACAACATCAAAACCCACCTCTTCAAAATAGCGACGCACCTGTTCGTTAGCTGCTGGAAAATAAGGGGACAAAAAACCTATTTTTTTTACTCCGCCGAACTGCTTTAATGCTTCTGAGGTAGCATGAGAGCCAATACTGACAGAAAGGTTAGACCTGTTTTCAACTTGTCTTTGAAAGTCATCAGCGCCCTTGGCTCCGCCATAAAATGTAATAGCGGACATGCCCATAACTAAATAACTTGGTGAACATGTCATAACGCTATCTACTGCGTCCAAAACATTGTTTGCTATCACAAGCGTTGCATTTAAAAATGACTCATTGCTTACCGCTTCAGCATCAGGGGTTAGTATGCGGCTATAATGATTTGTTACGCCGTCTGGCCTCATGTCATCAAATTCTGGCTGAACAACTGTGTTGGTTGATGGGCCTAAAACTCCAAACAAGCCCCTCCATCCTAGTATGTCGTTCATGTTATGCTCTTTTCTCTTTGAATACTGTTCGTCATTGACTGTTCCATCATATAGTCTCTTCTTTTGTTTTTATCAGCATGCACTGTTCTCATCTCCTCCCACTGCGACTCTAGGCTTTTTTTGCCGCTTTCTTCAATCATTGTTTTATTTTTAATTGTTTGCCTTTGTATAAAGTCATTCATAACTGAACGCCTCTGTCTATCAAACTGTTTTAACAATTCTTTATTGTCACCATGGTTTATAATTAAACCTAATTTTTGAGATAAATTCCAAGCATCGTGTAATCCGCTATTCATCCCTAGTCCTCCCAATGGATTGTTGAGGTGTGCTGCGTCCCCTATAAGAAATATGTTTTGATGCACCATTTTGTCGACCACCCTTTGGTGGACGCGATAAATAGTTCTATGTATTGTTTTTATTTTTTTTGGCGTCCCCAAAACCCTTTCAAAGACTTTGTCTATATTTTGGTCTGAGACTATCTCGCTGTCTTTCATTTTATTTTCAATAGGCACCAAAACCCTCCAAGCAGAAGGGGCTTTTAGTAGCACAAACCAATCCTTTGGGTCGGAAACGTAGTTAACATAGGCTAGATTATCAAAACACTGCTCTATTTTTTCCTCTGTGCTAAGAGTTAAAAACTTTTCTTTATAAGTGAACCCTGAAAAATCAATGCCTAATTGTCGCCTGACAATGCTGTTTGCTCCATCTGCACCAATTAAGTAGTTTCCTTTATATGTTTTAACTCCGTCTAGGGTTTTTACCTCAACGCTAACACTATTGTTATTTTGGCCAACCTCCAAAACATCGTGATTAAACAACACTTCTGCGTGTGGGTGCTCTTCCAGTTTCTGTGCCAGCATCCTTGCAAACTTGTACTGTTCACACTGAAGCCTAAAAGGAAACTCTAGTGTATCGCTTAGCTCGCCAAGATTAAAATCAAGAACTTCCTTTGAGGAGCGAATACGGTATTGAAAAACTGGGGCTTTTAACCCTTGCTCTATTAGGGTTTCTGCTAACCCTAGTTGGTTTAAATAAGACAAAGTCGGTGGATGAAATGTAGAGGCTCGCATGTCTGTTTCACAATGCTCTGCCGACTCTAAGACAAGAACATCGATGCCTTGCTCAGCCAGACAAAAAGCAACAAAAGTCCCAACAGGCCCTGCTCCAGCAATAATGATTTTACTTTTTGCCATAGTGTGTTTTGCTTTTTGCCAATCCTTAGCTTGTTGCTATTGTTTTTTAATCTGCAGCAAACAAACAAAAATTAATACTCTTCATCAAGTATTATAGATGTGCTGATATGGATCAATGAATTACGGGTTAAATTCCCAATAGTGGGCAAGAACACATTGCTGATGTTTTTTAAGGCTTCCTTATAGTTTCCCGTCTTCTCTAAGTTTTTTCCTTATTTTGGTAGCACTAATAGATTCGATCTTTTCATCAAAGACCTCTTCTTCAATAGCATAACCAACGCCCCTACCATAAGTAATATTTACAATGTTTGGAACGAGCATAATTTCATAGTCAGCGCCCCTCTGAAAATTATCTTTGCTTAAACCCTCTTCTATATTCTTGCATACTTGGTTCCAGTCAAACGGATTATCGTTTTGTCCGTCTCCCCCCGAACCCCCCTCAACATCTCTAACTTGGATCAAGACTTGGCCTGTTTTAGCAAAACACCTTTTGAACAGTTCTTGGTGGCCTTGATGCCATGGCTGCCACCTGCCTAACATTTGTACTGTCGGTTTTTTAGAATCAAACATGCTCTAAAATATTTTTAGCAATGGTTGTGTGGTTTGTTTCGTTCCACTTTTTAATATGAAAATCAACACTCTTTGGGTCTTCAAACATTTTATTAGTGTCCTCAAACCTTCCTTTTTTGATGGTGTCCATAAATATAACAATGTCTGGCTGGAAAATATCTCTGGTTTCTTTTGTAGGGCAGATAAAATCACAAATAACAAACCTGGAGTGTGATTTTTCAAAATCTGCAAACGACTTCATTCTTAGGCTCTGTCTAAGGCGACCTTTGGTGCTAAAATCCCAATCATTGGCCATTTTTCTGACCTGATCCGCATTGTACCAAGCTGAGCCTAACAATGGTTGTAGCCTTTCTGCTAGATAAGTTTTTCCGCTCCCAGGCAATCCCATAATTAGTATTTTCATAGTAGTTTATCCATAGTAAATATAGGGTATAACTATTTTAAATATTTTTCTCTGTTCTTAAAAACTTGAAAAAACACCAGGTAGAAAATGCAGATAAAATATGCCAAATACCATGTGGTTGAATCAAAGAATCTGGTCGACAATAAGGTGTCTCTGGAACGCCTTGGAGCCAAATTATAAAAGCAGCTATATAAGAAAACATGCCTACAAAGAACCAAGGGTTGTAATTTCTTTTTTTCATGGGATGGTTTGGCGACAAGGCTGCGGGAAGCCAAAACAAAATTATCCACCAGTATTCAATTAAGTCTACAAAGATCTCTTGTGGCAAGATTCCAAAAACAGCTGCGACAATAAAACCCACAAAACCTGACATCCATCTGAAAACAGGTGACCAGAAACGGAACAGTGTTTCGGAAATAATCCATAACGCGATAGAGGTTCCAAACAAATCAAACCCAATACCAAGATCTGAGCCAAAAAACCAACTAAGCCCGGCAAAGGCAATAATGACAAACGTATATGTTTTAAAAAATCGATGGTTGCTCCAGCGACCCATTACACTAACGTTGATAAGCCAAGGCAATGTAATGTATACAACCATACTGACATTATCAATCCACTGGCCCCAATAAGTATGAGTGCCGTGCATAAGCATAGAGCCCGGGCCTAAAAAGAGAGCTGCTCCAGCATAAAGTTTGGCTATAGGTGTAAGCCCATGAAACTGATTGCTCTGTTGGGACCTCTCTCCATCTTGAGTTAAGACAAAAAACATACATAGTCCGGCAAACATAAATCCTAGGTTTGATAGGGTATTTACTGGCTCCCTAAAAATGCTATCGCTGACCCGTTCACACCATCGAGATAGTCCTCCAACCGTCATACCTGGCTCCAAAGAAACCATATTTGTTAAAAGCCCCAACAAAACATATGTTCCCAAAAAGACAGCGGATAAAGTTAGAGCAAGGTGAAATGGTTTTTGGTGCATATGTGTCTTCTATATTAAGCTTTTCATTTTCTCATATTTTTAATCAAACATAAAAAACCAGCTATTGATTAAAATAGCTGGTTTATATTTAATAATGAGTCTTATTGTTCAGCAGAATAAAAAAGCTGGCATGATTCATAAGTGTCCCTCACTACCTTATCAATCAATGAGGACGCTTCAAGATATTGTTGTCCCCATTCTGCGCCTGCAAAATACTCGTCTATCAGCCTGCCTGCTTCGCTAGAATTTGGTGATACCCCCCGCAATAAAAAAGTTCCTGTTTCGTGGACGCCTCCACCAAGTGGTTGGAAAATACCCATATTAAAATCATGCCCTGCTTTTCTAATTGCTTCTTCTAGCTTTGTTGCTGCAGCGATATAAGCAGGAACATTTTCAGGTTTAATTTTTACGCGTGTCACTCTTTCAAAACCAGGGCTTAAAACAAATGGTTTTAAGGGCTTCCATGCCACCTTATATTTAAGGGTTCTGAATTTTGCTATGTCTTCTGATGCATCGTCAAAATTATAGGCTGTGGTTTCTTCCATAGCTCCTTGCACATTAGAGTGAGCGCTCCAAATGAACATCTCTCCAAGATACTCCTGGCCTGTTATAGTTACACAAACACCAGCAGCAGCAGCGTTAAATCCTTTAAAAAGCATCGGATTGTTTTTTATATGTTTAATGTATGCTGAGACATTTGGGGCCTGAACCATGACTGTTGTAAAACTTCCCTCTCCGGGCCCTGCAGAATTATGTCCGTCCGCAAAGGCATAAAAAGGTAGGATTACGACCATGGATAAAATAAATTTTTTCATATTGCTTCCTTATTTTTTATAATGACAGTGTTGAATCATAGCAATATTAAACCATTATTAAAAAGGCATTTTTTTGAAGAAAACACTAAGTTGTAGTCTGTTGTGAGACAAGTCATTGCCATAGGTGGGGGTGGTTTTGGAAGAACAGTAAAGTCAAAACTAATTGAAAAATATATTCTTGATCAGTCTCCAACCAACAAGCCCAAGGTTTGTTTTGTGCCAACCGCAACTGGAGACTCAGAGGCTTACATTGAAAACTTCTATCATGTTTTCTCTAAATTGTGTTGCGTCCCAAGTCATATCAGTTTTTTTAAACGAACGATGGATCTGAAGCTCCATATTGAAAAACAAGATATTGTTTTTGTAGGTGGGGGCAATACAAAGAGCATGTTGGCGGTATGGAGAGAATGGGGATTAGATAAACTTCTTGAAGACGCTTATAAAAAAGGCACCATTATGTGTGGTGTCAGTGCAGGAGCTATCTGCTGGTTTGAAAACGGTTTAACTGACTCATGGGAGCATAAACTAAAGTTGCTGCCTTGTTTGGGTTTTATCCCTGGCAGCTGTGCCCCGCATTATGATGAGGAACCTGAAAGAAGGCCTGCAACAAAAAAATTGTTGCTCGAAAATAAAATCCCCTCTATGTATGGAATTGAGGGCGGGGCTGCACTACATTTGATAAATGAGAGGCCTGCTAAATCAATCCAATTTATAAAAGAAAAGCATTCTTATTTTGTATCCCATAACAACCTAAGAGTTTCTGAAAAAAAATTTAAAGAAGAAACCTTATTACTTTGACTTTCTTACTAAACCTACTTAAAAGTAGAGCTAGCTGCTGCTTGTTTTTTTTGAGTTAAAGTAGTTTTTTATTTTGGATATCAACTGAGGCCCTATTAAATATAAACCAAGAAAAAATGAAGCCCAGCTCACCGAATAGGCTATGGTTGTGTATGTGGCTTTTTCCCCAATAGAAAAATTAGTATTAAAAGCTATATACCCCATTAGTGGGTAAATCAAAAAAGAACCGAGAAATAGTGCTGCTCCAATTATGTGTTTCATATTTTTATTTTTTTTAAACCACTAATTAGGCTTTATGCATTAAAACTATATCTTTTTTTGGAATCTCACATGCCCAATTTCTTTGTGAGGCAACAACCTCGAACGTTGTTTCTGAAAAAAACACTACGTGTGTTGGGTCCCGCCTATAATGCCAATCATCAAAAGCGTCCTCAGTTGTTAAAAAACTAGTCATAATTGCCAACCATCCTTTTGGTGCCAATAAATTGTTTAAGGTATCAAATTCCTTGTAAGGATCAAAGAAGTGTTCCACCGTCTCTGAAGCGGTTATAAAATCGTATTGCTTAGAAAATACATTGGTATTGGGAAAAAAGAATGGGTCATAGAGCTCCACATTAAAACCATCTGAACTCAATATATCAGCTAGTGCTGGGCCGTGCCCGCAGCCAAAATCCAGCCCTTTGCTTTCAGGTGATAGCCTCTCTATTAATGGTGATGAAAGTCTTGAAAGAAAACACCTGTAGTTTTCATCATCAATAGTGTTGTTATGCTCTAGGTAGCGTGCCTTTTCTTGATCAGGGCCTATATAATGTTTCTTGTCTAAGAATTTTGAGCAGCAATTTTTACATCGCCAGTATTTCTTATCGTCTCTAGTTTTAAAAGCAACTATGGATTTGTTTCTGCAAACAATACACCTCATGCCTGCCCTTTGGTTTGTGGCGGCCCAAAAAAACAATGTATCGCTTCATTAAAACTCTGGGCGTTTCTTATGTCTTTGGTTATTTCTTGCCAGGCCATAAATGTTATTTTTACTGGGTTGAAGGTTTTAACGTTTTTAACTAAACCAAATTTTACAAGATTCCTCTCTGGCTCGAATGTACCGAATAGCCGATCCCAAATAATCAATAAGTTTCCATAGTTTTTATCAACATATTCTTCATTAGCTCCGTGGTGAACTCTGTGATGAGATGGGGTATTAAAAACCCACTCTATAGGACCGAGACGCCCAATTATTTGCGTGTGTCCAACTATTCCCCATAAAGTACTAATCACTCCAGCAACTGCTATAACTGTTGGCTCTAAACCAACCAACGGCAACACCATAAAAAATGGAAGTTTAGAGATGGGGCCAAACCATGCTTGTCTAAAAGAAACCGCAAAATTCATCTCTTCGCTCGAATGATGACTCATATGAATAGCCCAAAGAAACCTAGTGCGGTGCGACAACCTATGAAAAAAATAAAATACAAAATCTATTAAAACAAAAGCCATGGTCCAAATAGCCCAAGCGGGCATAAAGTCGCTAAAGTTGAAGGCTCTAAACTGGTATAAATAAAAATGAAAGGCCAGCGTAGCGCCTTTTATTGCGAAAACCATAATAATATTTCCAACCAAAAGCCCCATTGTGCATAAAGTATCTTCCTTTCTGTAAAGGTCTTTGCTATGCCAGCTCGAAATAAACGCCTCGAAAAAAATCATTCCTAAAACAATAGGGGCGCCAACAAAATAGGCTTGTGTAACGGTTAATTCTGTCATTTTTTACCTTATTGTTTTTTTAAGCCTTTTAAAATTTAGTCATTTTTTCAATCATGCGTGTTTTGTTAAAGGTTAACATGAACTCTTTATCCTTTCATTTCAGAAACAAACCTCATGCTGTGCTTCTCTTGTTCCTTGTATTGCTTTATCCTCAAGTTTACACAGAGTCCCATGAAAAAAATTGAAGACTAAAAAAACAACTAGCGCTTCATTTGATCGCATTAAGAACCAGGTGTTGTTCTTGCTTTCTAATGAATCCAGCCAACAAGAGTTCATGTTTTTAACTGGCGCTGCGGGCACTGGAAAAACTACGATGATTGAACATGTAAAGCAAGAATGCTCTCTTAATAAAATGGTTGTTGCTCCCACCGGGATAGCGGCCCTAAATATCGGTGGAAGCACGATCAACTCTGCTTTTAGAATTGGGTTTGATTTATTCCCAGACATAAAAAAATCAAAAGATCCAAGGTTTAAAAGTCTGTTGAAAAACTTAGAGCTTTTAATTATTGACGAAATTTCAATGGTTAGAGCCCCTATGTTGGATGCGATATCAGATACCTTAAAAATACATCGTCAGTCTTCTGAACCATTCGGAGGCATTCATGTTTTGGTATGTGGCGACTTATTTCAGCTGCCTCCTGTGGTCAAAACACATGAAGAATCTGAAATATTTGAGAAATATGACTCTGTTTATTTTTTTAGCTCGAATAGCTTTAAATCAATTCAGTCGCCCTCTTTTTTTGAGCTTACTGGTTCATTTAGACAAAAAAATGATGCTGGCTTTTATTCTTTGCTGAATAACATTAGATTGGGAGAAAACCTAAATAAGGCTATTAATAAAATAAACCAAGCTTGTTACAGCAATGGATTTGAAACCGATACCTCTTTGGTGATTACCTCTAGAAAATATAGGGCGGAGCAAATCAATAAAGAAATGCTGGGTTTGATTGATGCGCCTTTAGTTAAAACAAAAGCAATAGAAAAAGGTTCGTTAAACGAAAATGACTTGCCTGCTCCACGAGAACTCCACATCAAAAAAGATGCAAAAGTAATGTTTATAAAAAATGATAGTGATGGCCGGTGGGTTAATGGCACTGTGGGAGTGGTGAGTGAGTGCCTCAACAAAAAACAAACATTTATTAGGGTTAAGGTTGGCAAAAAAACACATAAAGTAAAACGAGAAGAGTGGAATAAAATTAAATTTGTTTACGACGAAATTAACGATGAAGTGGAAGAAAGCATTGTTTCGTCTTTTAAACAGTTTCCTTTAAAGCTTGGCTGGGCAGTGACCATTCACAAAGCCCAAGGTTTAACTTTAGACAGCTGCTCTATTGATCTGGGCGAAGGTGCTTTTGCTACTGGGCAAACATACGTTGCGCTCAGTCGTTGTAGAACTCTAGGCGCTTTAAGTCTTTATCAGGAATTAAAAACCAAAGATGCTTTGGTTGATCCAGACATTCAAGAGTTTCATAAAAAATATTTTCTGTAAGTTTTAGGCTTTTATGTTGGAGCGCCCTTAAAAACAGTCTCTAAAAATATCCCAACAAGGCTACTTCTTAGTCGGGCGCATAAGCTATTAAGTCTAACAAGGTGTTAGCGCCTGGAACCACAAAGGGCCCGCCTAATCTTATTGTGGTAGAGGCTGGCTTGTCATCAGGAAAATAAGACGCCCACTCCTCTATAGATTCTGCAAACCACTGAAAATCATCATGGAAACAAACTCTGCGACAAATATTCTCTGTGCTTGTTCCAGCAGCACCACATATCGCATTTATATTTTTCATCATATAGCGCATCTGTGCTTGCCCGGGAGACCCATACCAAGGAAAGGATGGATGTCGAACCATTCCTTCTGCTAGATTGCCTGTTGAGTCAAATGCCATCTGGGTACTAAAGAATAATAAATCACCAGCTTTCACGGCCTGGGGCTCATGCCCAAGAGGCTGAGGAGCATCTGCTGTTTCTATTGTTGTTGCTTTGGTTTTGGAGCGATTGGTTAACAGTGTTAAGGCTACCTCTACTCGACTGCCTGCTGCTCCCATTCCCATATATGGAATGACAACGCGTGCCGGAGGATTATTAGGAAACCGACGCTTCCATACGCGATCCATGGCTGCAAAGTCATTGGGATGCCCAATATAAACATCTGCCTTTACCGCTTTAGCTAGAGATGAGCCAGCAGACTTAGCGTGTGCTGATAGCTTATCGAGAATATGCTCTGTTTGTTTTTCTACAGCATCTTCTTGCCATTGTGTCGAAGCAGTGTCCTCTATAAGGTCGGACGCATTTTCAGAAGCCAAGAACACCCAGTCCCCTCTCCTTATTCCTACGGAATGGCCGCCAGCGGTTTTTGCTGTGCCTTTTGGTTTTTTTATTGTTGCTGTTTTGTTTTTATCATTAAGGCAAATCATATCTACCTCGAGAAGCGTTCCCAAACACAGTAATTCTCGCACGCCCAAATAAGAAGAGGGTGGCGCAGGTTTTTTTACAATTTTATCTCGCACATTCAGGTAGGGTTTCAACCCTATCGCTGGCCAATTGTTGCCTTTGGAAAAATCGCTCTCAGAGGGTCTATCTGAAACAAGCCACTGCCACATACGAACCATATGTTCATTAACATCGCATCCGCTTGCCTTGATTGTGTTTGCAAGATTTGTTAATACAAAATTTGTTTGTAGTGATAGCTCGCTATCAAGCTGTGTATTAGACGCTAACACTTCGGGAGCTAAGCCGGTCTGAAAATCACTTGCAATTTGTCCTGCAATAAAAACCCAGTCTCCAGCTTTTATGGCTGGACTATAGGGCATTAATGGTTTTGGAACTCCAGCTTCAAGGCCCGGCCAAACCGCCTCTTTGTTTGGTTTTGTTTTCGCTGTTTGCTTTTTTTTAACTGTCATTTTTTTTGCGGCCTTTTTATTTGTCATTTTTTAATCCTTTATTGTTCATTCTTTAAGAGTAGACATTTGTATTATTTTATCCTCGCACAAATATAAAAAAATTTGAACTGGTTGGTTTTTTTGTTGGGTAAAAAATACAAACCAAAGACACACGAAATGTCTAAGCATATGAAGATGCCCAATACTGAGACATAAAATGAGTTCTTTGCTCGCCACATTTTTTAGGGTGAACTGCCTAAAAAATAGTTAATACATAATGAGTTAAATATCGCTCAGAGGGTTTAGCTTTCTAGGTTTTTGTTTTTCTTGTTTATTACGATGTAATAAAAAGGACAAAGCAGCACCGCATACCTAATTACTTCTGGACCAATTAGTTCGAAAAGTATAAATGTGGTCAGCCCTAACAAAAAAAGGATGCAAAGCTCTAGGTAGCTCCTTAAAAGCCCCTCCTTAAGTGCCGCACGAATAATCAAAAAATTAACCGGCAGGTAAAGCAGCGTCGCTGTAATGGCGCCAGGACTAAAGTCAGTGTAGTAAAAACTAAAAAAGATATGAAAACAAGCATTTATAACCTGTGTGGTCATTAAGAAAAATAAAACTATATGGGCGCTTCCTCTGTTATTTTTTAGCAGGTGAATGTAGATAGTTATTAAGAGAAGTGAGATCAGTATTATTAAAACCTCCTCAGTAGATCTGGGGTTGTTATCAAGGAAATATCTTAATCTCCACTCCCTAAAATTAAATACAATGTGCTCTTCAAGGTGATGCATTGCATACACCAGCGGACCGAGAACAATAAGGTTTTTAAAGTCTTTCATTTTTTTATTCTGTCGTAGCCTAACTATAGAATACAAATTTATTAAAGTAACGTTTACTTCTCATTAAAAAAATGATACGTTTTCGTTACATTTCATAGTGTGGACTTTGTCACGCATACAAACAAGGAGTAAATTATGGAAAGTATATTAGCGTTGGGAATACCAATCATAGCGATACTGAGTCCAGTATTAATAGTTTTTGTTATTTTCTTTTTTAACAACAAAGAGACAAAAAATAAATATCTCGCAATGGTTGAGATATCTAAAACAGTTCAAAACCCTGCTGAAATTCGAGGCTTACTTGATGATCTAGTAGAAAAAAAACATCCAATTGATTATAGAAGAAGTGGGGTAATAACCATGTTTGTTGGTTTTGGTTTATGTCTCCTTGGCTGGACTATAGGAGTATCAGCCATAAAAGGTGCTGGTTTTTTAGTTGCTGCAATTGGTGTTGGTTCAATCATTGCTGGGTATCTATACCCTAATGACAGTGCAGGTATTACAAAAGCAGTTGAAGACTTTGAAGAAAAATAAAATTGGGTAAACACCATAAAAACCTTCTAAACAATCTAGAAGCACTGAGAAAGTCTTCCGGGTTAACACAGCAGGCGCTTTCTGAAAGTGCGGAAGTCTCAAGAAAAAGTATTAACGCAATCGAAAATGGAGTCTATGTCCCATCCACAGTTCTTGCTTTAAAAATTGCAAAGACGCTTAACTGCTCGGTTGAAGATTTGTTTAAGCTACCTTAATAC
>JAQWSZ010000013.1:0-11815 GCA_029242945.1 Gammaproteobacteria bacterium
AAGTCTTATGACAATGGATTCAGTTATTTTGCGTCATGGGCATCTGTTGATGCCGAAGATGTCTATGCGTTGACATCATCACAAGCAGAATCGTCTTATGGATATACTCAGCGTTGGGATGGTGAAAATGTTCCAGCAGCGCGGTCATCTTTTATGACATCTAGAAAGATTATTGCTGGCTTGGAGTATAGGAAGATGTTCTTTGGTGACAATGAGACCAGGATTTCAGCTATTTATGTTAGGAAATCTGGAGAGCCTTACAGTATCACATTCGATGAGCCTTCATACCGACCAGTTGGTGGTTGCGAAGGGAGCAGCGGGCGTTGTTACAGTAAGTTCTATGCAGATTATAGTCTTGCATATGTACCAACCGGTGTTAATGATCCTAATGTAGTGTTTACCAGTGCTAGTGTTGGTGCTGCAGTAATGGATCATATTAATAGTGGACCTTTGGCTCAGTATAAAGGAACTTATGCGCCAAGGAATGGTTTCACAACACCAGGCTACAGCAGACTTGATGTAAGATTGACTCAAGAATTGCCAAGCCCAATGGAGGATCATAAATTTATATTCTTCTTGGATCTTCTTAATGTGATGAACATGATTAATGACGATGATGGTCATGTCTATGAGTATAACTACAACAATAGTAGGCAAATACTTGTAAACGGCACCGATGATCAAGGTCGATTTATCATTAAAGGTGTAGATGATGATGATAGTTATTTCATTAGGGACAATTCTGGTCAATCCAGATGGCAAATTCAAATGGGGCTTAAATATCAGTTCTAAGCACATTTGCTAAGCAAAAAAAGAAAGCCGCCTTTTATAGGCGGCTTTTTCTTTATCTATTGCTTAGTTATTCGATTGAATCAGAACTGGTTATAATTCCTAAATTTATTGTATAATCTTTCGCCTTAATCAATTCATGGGAAAGTGGCGGAATTGGTAGACGCGCTGGATTTAGGATCCAGTGGGGCAACCCGTGAGAGTTCGAGTCTCTCCTTTCGCACCATTAATTATTTGAGAAAAAAAATGAGTGAATTGACAATAAAGATTAAGAAAAAAGACGGCCTGAAAACAGAACTAAAGATTACTGTACCTTCCTTGATTGTTCAAAATAAAAAGAATGATCGTTTTATTCAAATTGCTAAAAAAGCTAAGTTGCCAGGTTTTAGACCTGGTAAAGCTCCACAGAACGTAATACAGCAGCAGTATGGTAATCAAGTCAATCAAGAGATACTAACAGAACTTTTAGAAACCTCTTATGCTGAAGCAGTTCAAGAAAAAGAATTAAGACCTGCTGGACCTCCTGAGGTCAGTATTGATCAATTTGTTGACGGTAGTGACTTCACTTTTACTGCTTCCATTGAATTGTATCCGGAATTTAAATTAAAAGGCTTGGATAAGATTAAGGTCGATAAACTATCTACTGTAATTACTCAAACAGATATCAATGAAATGATTGAGAATCTTCAAAAACAAAGAGGAGAATGGAAATCAGTAGAACGTAATTCAAAATCAGGAGATCAGTTGCTGATAGATTTTGAAGGTAAGGTGGATGGTGAGTTGTTTGAGGGTGGAGAGGCTAAAGATTTCATGATGCAGTTAGGACAAGGTCAGATGCTCCCTGAATTCGACGATGCGCTTATGAATGTCAAACCTGATGAAAAAAAAGAATTTGAGCTTACTTTTCCTGATGAATATCACAAAAAAGAACTGGCCAGTAAAAAAGCTATCTTTTCTGTACACACCAAAGAAGTTAGAGAAATGGATTTAGCTGAAATCAATGAAGATTTTGTAAAAGCTTTTGGTGTTGAAAGTGGTGAAACCAAGGATTTAATGGAAGAAATTAAATCCAGTATGGAAAAAGAAAAAGAAAAGCGAATTAATACTGATTTAAAAACTAATTTAATGAACTATCTAAGGGAAAAAAATAAGATAGATGTACCACATACAATGATTCATAGTGAAGCTCATGCAATGCAAAAAGATTGGATGAAGCAATCCGGTATTGAAGATGAGAAACAAGCTCCCAGTTTGGATAATTTTGAAAAATTAGCCAAAGAAAGAGTGCACTTAGGCTTATTAGTTAGTGAACTTGTTTTATCTGAAGAAATTAAACTAGACGATGAAAAAGTAAAAACCAAACTTGAAGAAATAACGAATGCATATCCAAATTCAGAAGAAATTAGTAAGATGTATCAACAAACACCTGAGCTTATGGATCAATTGAAATCAATGGTGATGGAAGATCAAGTGGTAGAATGGCTGAGTGAGAAAACAACTTTTAATGAAAAAGAAATAGAATTTAAGGAGTTAATGAATAGAAATCTATAAGTGAGTATGCAAGAAGAAAAATTAAGCTTGGTGCCTATGGTAGTGGAGCAAACTCCAAGAGGGGAGAGAGCTTATGATATTTATTCAAGATTATTGAAAGACAATGTTATTTTCGCCGTAGGGCCCATTGAGGACCATATGGCAAATTTAATCATTGCCCAGATGCTTTTTCTTGAAAGTGAAAATCCTGAGAAGGATATTTCTCTTTATATTAATTCACCAGGTGGAGCAATAACAGCTGGTTTATCTATTTATGACACCATGCAATTCATTAAACCTAATGTCAGCACTATCTGTATAGGACAAGCTGCTAGCATGGGAGCTATTCTTCTAGCAGGTGGTGCAAAAGGGAAAAGATATTCCCTACCCAATTCTCGTGTAATGATACATCAACCAATATCAGGGTACCAAGGACAAGCCTCTGATATTGATATTCATGCTAAAGAGGTTCTAAGCCTTAGATCAAGGCTCAATGGCATATTGGCTAAGCATACTAGAAAAACTGTAAAACAGATTGCCAAAGATACTGATAGAGATAATTATATGGATCCTGAACAATCCAAAGAGTATGGTTTGATTGATGTAATTATTTCAGATAGAAACAATATTAGAAATATCAAAGATTGAGGTTTCTATAATGACTGACAAAAACAAGAAAAAAGATAATGATAATAAAATTTTGTATTGTTCTTTTTGCGGAAAAGGACAAAACGAAGTTCAAAAGCTTATAGCAGGTCCTTCTGTATATATCTGTGAGGAATGCGTAGATTTATGCAATAACATCATTGATGAAGAATTAGGCACTGATGATCCAGAACAGTCACTAACCCTCTATAAACCAAAAGAAATCAAAACAATGTTGGATGATTATGTCATTGATCAAGATATTGCAAAGAAGGTACTTTCTGTTGCCGTTTATAATCACTATAAGAGGTTGAATGATAAGCCTAAACCTCGTGATGAGAATTTTATAGAGATTGGAAAGAGTAATATATTGTTAATCGGTCCTACCGGGTGTGGCAAGACTTTACTTGCTCAAACATTAGCTAAAATTCTTAATGTACCTTTTGCTATAGCAGATGCTACAACACTAACAGAAGCTGGATATGTAGGAGAAGATGTAGAAAATATTGTACAAAAATTACTACAAAGCTGTGAATACGATGTTGAGAAAGCTGAACAAGGTATTATTTATATTGATGAAATAGATAAAATTTCCCGTAAAACAGATAATCCATCTATAACCAGAGATGTGTCTGGTGAGGGAGTTCAACAAGCATTACTTAAGCTCATTGAAGGAACTACAGCATCTATTCCACCACAAGGAGGAAGAAAGCATCCGCAACAAGAATTTATTCAAATAGATACTTCAAACATATTGTTTATATGTGGAGGAGCTTTTGCTGGATTGGATAGAATTATAAAAGATAGAACCAATAAATCTGGCATAGGTTTTATAGCTGAAATGAAAGAGAGTGATGAGGTACAAAATATAGGAGAAGTTTTTCAGCAAGTTGAACCAGAGGATTTAATTAAATATGGTTTGATACCAGAATTTGTAGGAAGGATGCCTGTAGTCTCTTCACTCACTGAGTTAAATAAAAATGCACTTATTAGAATACTCATGGAACCTAAGAATGCTCTTATCAAGCAATACCAAAAATTATTTGCTATGGAGCAAACAGAATTAGAGTTTTTACCAGAAGCTTTAGAGACAATAGCTGAATTAGCTATGGAAAGGAAAACTGGGGCAAGAGGGCTTAGAACTATATTAGAAAATACACTTCTAGATACCATGTATGAAATCCCTTCTCATGATGATAAAATGAATAAAGTTGTTGTTAATCAACAGTTTGTAATGAATAAATCAAAACCATTTCTTGTCTATAATAAAGATTCAAATTCTAATACTGCTACTAGTAAAAAATTAAATAAAAAAACAAAAGCAGCCAGCTCTAAGTAAACGAATGACATTAATTCAATTAGTAGTTGAAATTTATTTATTTAACCCTATAACTTAACTAAGATAATTAATTATTAGGATTCCTATGTCAGAAGAAAAGAAAACCTTGTCTCTCGATATTCTTATAAATAAACCGCTTCTTCCTTTAAGAGACGTTGTTGTTTATCCGCACATGGTGATCCCATTATTTGTTGGCCGTGAGAAGTCCAAAGTTGCTCTAGAACAAGCAATGGCTGAGGATAAAAAAATACTACTGGCATCACAAAAGAAATCAGATGTTGATGACCCTAAGATTAAAGATATAAATACTGTTGGTACCCTGGCTAATATCCTCCAACTTGTCACACTTCCTGATGGAACTGTCAAACTACTTGTAGAAGGCGAGTCTAGGGTGGATCTTCTTGAAATTAGATCGGAAGATTATTTTACAGCTGATTATTGTATTTTAAATGAGCAAACTGATGAAACTGATAAGGATATTAAAGCCTTAAGAAGAACACTAATCTCGCAAGTTGAAAGCTATGTTAGAGTCACAAAGAAGGTTCCAGCTGAAGTAGTCAGCACTCTAGCTAGTATCAAAGAAACAGGTAGATTGGTTGATACAATTATCGCACACATGTCATTAAAACTTGATGAGAAACAAAAAATACTGGAACAGATTAATGTCAAAGAACGTCTAGAGTATGTCATTGGTCTCATAGATGTTGAAATTGATATGATCGAGGTTGAACAAAAGGTCAGGGGTAGAGTCAAAGATCAGATGGAAAAAAGCCAGAAAGAGTATTATCTCAATGAGCAAATGAAAGCAATCCAAAAAGAATTAGGAGATATGGATAATGCTAATAATGAAAATGAAGATTTAGAAAAACAAATAAAAGATTCTGGAATGTCAAAAGAAGCTACAGAGAAAGCTACATCTGAGTTAAAAAAGCTACAAATGATGTCACCCATGTCGGCAGAAGCAACGGTAGTGAGGAATTATTTGGATGTGTTAATTGGCGCTCCTTGGAAAAAGAAGACGAATGCAAAAGTTAAGTTAGATCAAGCTGAAAAAGTTTTAAATGAAGACCATTATGGCTTAAAGCTAGTCAAAGAAAGAATCACTGAATATCTTGCTGTACAACAAAGAACAAAAAAGATTAAAGGCCCAATCTTATGTCTCGTTGGACCACCAGGAGTAGGTAAAACTTCTCTGGGGTCAAGCATTGCAAGAGCAACAGGAAGAAAGTTTATTCGTATGTCATTAGGTGGAGTTAGAGATGAAGCTGAAATTAGAGGGCATAGAAGAACTTATATTGGCGCTATGCCTGGAAAGGTAATGCAGAATTTAAGTAAAGCCGGTGTAAGAAATCCTCTTTTTTTACTAGATGAGATTGATAAAATGTCGATGGATTTTAGGGGCGATCCTTCATCAGCACTTTTGGAGGTATTGGATCCTGAACAAAATTCATCTTTTAATGATCACTATCTAGAAGTTGATTTCGATTTATCGGATGTGATGTTTATTTGCACTGCAAACACGCTAAATATACCAGCTCCATTATTAGATAGAATGGAGGTTATAAGAATTGAAGGCTATACGGAAGATGAAAAATTAAATATTGCTGACCAATATTTAGTGGACAAGCAAATTGAAGCCAATGGTCTAAAGAAAGACGAAATCAAAATTACAAAAAGCGCAATTCTCTCTATTATTAGGCATTACACAAGAGAAGCGGGTGTTAGAAACCTAGAAAGAGAAATAGCAAAAATTGCCAGAAAAGTAGTGAAATCAATTGTCTTAAAGGCACAAAAGAAAGCTATACATATTCGACCTACAGGACTTGATAAGTTTTTAGGTATTAAGAAATTTAAGTATGGAATTGCTGAAAAAGAAAACCAAATTGGACAAGTCACTGGGCTGGCATGGACGAGTGTTGGTGGAGAACTCTTAACCATCGAGTCTACAGTCATGTCTGGTAAGGGAAAGCTAATTAATACTGGACAGCTAGGAGATGTAATGAAGGAATCGATTATGGCTGCAACTACTGTGGTAAGAAGTCGTTCTAAATCACTGGGTATAGATGAGGATTTTCATCAAAAATCAGATCTTCATATTCACGTCCCAGAGGGTGCTACGCCTAAGGATGGGCCAAGTGCAGGGGTTGGAATGACAACTGCTTTAGTATCATCATTGACAAGTATTCCAGTTAAAGCAAATGTGGCTATGACTGGCGAAATAACCTTACGAGGTGAAGTCCTTCCCATTGGTGGCTTAAAGGAAAAACTATTGGCTGCTCATAGGGGAGGTATTACCACTGTTATAATACCCAGTGAGAACGCTAAGGATCTGGTAGAGATACCGAAGAACATCAAAGAAAATCTAGAAATTATTCCAGTTAAGTGGATTGATGAAGTTCTAGAAATTGCTTTAGAAAAACCACCAACGGTTAAAGTAGGAAGAGTAAAATCTGGTTCTTCATCAAAGCAAAAAAAACCAATCCAAACAAATCTTCCACATTAATCTGTAAAAATAATACAAACCCTTTATTGACAAGGGTTTCAAAGGACTGGTATAACTTATATGTTCAAGCTCAAATAGATTGGACATAACGATTCAAAGCCTGGATCTACATATAAAGGCGGAGAATAAATTTAAAAACTCATAAAAGGATGAATAACATGAATAAAGGTGATCTTATTGATGCAGTAGCAGCAAGCACAGGACTTTCTAAAGCAGACTCAGGTAGAGCAGTAGATTCAATTACTTCTGCAGTAGCTGGAGAACTCTCTGGAGGTGGCTCAGTAGCACTAGTAGGTTTTGGAACATTCTCAGTTAGCCATAGGGCAGCAAGAATGGGTCGTAACCCAGCTACAGGTGAAGCAATTCAAATTAAAGCAAGTAATGTACCAAAATTCAAAGCAGGTAAAGCTTTAAAAGACGCTTGTAATTAAGCCAAAGTAAGAAGAAGGTTGTGTTCCTGATAAACTCAGGCACAATCTTCTTTGTTTTTAAACATTAGACATATGGGTGCTTAGCTCAGCTGGTAGAGCGTCGCCTTTACACGGCGAATGTCAGCGGTTCGATCCCGTTAGCACCCACCACCTAATTCAATTTAGAATAATTCATACATTAATTTATATTCTCATTGAAATCTCAGTATAATTGTCTAAAATCCTTATAGTTTTTTAAAATTTAGGACCGGTAGTTAAACGGTTATAATACCGCCCTGTCACGGCGGTGTTCGGGGTTCGATTCCCCGTCGGTCCGCCAATTTATGGAATCAACCTATGTTAGAAGCAATTAGAGAGAAGTTTACAGGCTGGATAGCTATATTAATTATAGGTTTGATATCATTAACTCTGATCATTAGTTTTGGCAACATGGATCAGACACCATTAGAAAATGATATTGTTATTACAGTCAACAGTAAGGAAATTAGCCTCTTTGATTACAGAGAGGAATTTTCAAATCAGTTGCAACGTTATCAAGAGGTCTTTGGAGACCAAGTACCTAAAATATTAGAGCAATCCATAAAGGAATCAACTACTGAGAACCTTATATTAAGAAATTTATTGTTGGATTATATCGATCAACAAGGCTATAGAGTAAGTCCTGAATATGTCATACAGCTAATTAAAGAGAATCCTCAATTTAGATTAGGAGATGTTTTTACTAAGGAAAACTACGCAGCCATTCTAGCCAGCCAAGGAACAACTACTGCAGAGTTTGAGAATAATTTAAGAGTTCAACTAGAAATTAACCAGCTTAGAAGAGCAGTGATTGATACTTCTTTTATGACAGCCGGTGAATTCAGACGATTTGTTGAATTACAAATGCAGGAACGTTCAGGTCAGTATCTTGAAGTATCTAACCAAAAATTTATCACAGATGTTGCAATAAAACCTGAAGACATAGAGTCTTATTATCAAGAAAATTCTGATTTTTTCATGACAGAAGAACAAATAGATATTGAATACATCTCAGTTGATATTGATGATATTGCCGATTCAGTTGAATTCAATGATGAAGATTTAAGAGAGTATTACGAAGAAAATATAGAACGCTTTGTAAGCAATGAAGAGAGGAGGTCTAGACATATTCTCATTCAAATCGATGAAGAAGTTTCTGAAGAAAGTGCATTAAATTTAGTTACAACTATAAAAAATAGACTTTCCGATGGAGAAGATTTTGCAAGCTTAGCAAAAGAATTCTCCAAAGACCCAGGATCTGCTGAAAACGGAGGAGATTTGGGTTGGGCTGAGCGTGGATTATTTGTTCCTGAATTTGATGACGTTTTATTTAGTCTAGAGAAGGATCAAGTATCAGAACCTGTTAAAACTCAATTTGGATATCACATCATCCAACTTAATGAATTAAAAGAAGGTATACAGCAAACATATGATGAGATTGAAAACGATCTTCGTTTCGAATATTCAAGATTACTAGCAGAAGATCAATTATTTAATATCGCTTCTCAAATGGATGATTTTTCTTTGCAAGCCTTCAATGAATTGGATAGCGTTGCATTAAAGCTTGGTTTACCTATTCAAACACTCAATGATGTGACCAGAAATGGTTCAACCTTTTTGAATCAAGACCCTGAATTAATTCAATTGCTGTTCAATCCAGTGTCTATAGAGCAAACAGAGAATACACCTGTATTTGAAATTGATAACACAATCTTAGTTGCCAGAGTTGCTGAGCATAGGCTGCCTATGGTGAAGGATTTTTCATTAGTTAAGGATCAAATCACTTCTTTTCTTGAACAAGAAGAAGCAAGAAAATTAACAGAAGATTATGCCAATGGAATGCTTCAGAATTTTTCAAAAAATTCTAGCTTTGAGAATCTAGCTGAAGACAATAACTTAGAGATTATAGAGTTTGATTCAGTTATTCGTTCTAATACTGATATACCATCTGCGTTGCTCGAACCTATATTTAAATTTACAAAACAAGATATGGAAAATAATACAGTAATTGATGTGCAGGATTCTGAGAATATTTATTTAATTAAATTAACTCAAATCAATCCTGGAAAATTAGAGAAATTTAGTGATGAAGAAAGAACAGCTGGAAAACAACAAATATCAGAGCAAATAGGCTCAATGGAGCTGGATGCTTTCGCAGAGACATTGAAAGAAAATGCAACAGTTGTAGTGGATCCTAAGCTCTATGATGATTTATACGATCTTTAATCAAACAGCAGACTTATTCTGTATCAAAAGTCATACCTAGATTTCTATAACCTGCATCCACATAAATTGTTTCTCCTGTAATACCAGCAGAAAGATCTGAAGAGAGAAACGCGGCTGTATTACCTACATCTTGAATCGTGACATTTTTTCTTAATGGAGTTATAGATTCAACATGTTTGAGAAGGCCTCTAAAACCACTAACACCTGATGCAGCAAGTGTTTTTATAGGGCCTGCTGAGATTGCATTGACTCTGATGGTATCAGGTCCAAGGTCTGCTGCTAAGAATCTTACGTTCGCTTCTAAGCTCGCCTTAGAGGGGCCCATAACATTGTAGTTAGGAATAGATTTTATGGCTCCTAGATATGACATGGTGATTAAAGAAGCATTTTTATTGAGCATTGGTCTCGCCTCTCTCGCCATTGCTGCAAAACTATAGCTGCTAATTTGATGGGCTGTAGTAAAGCCTTCACGAGTAACAGAGTCAATATAAGAACCTTGCAGTTCCTCAGACGGAGCAAAGGCTATTGAATGGATTAATATATCGAAATCCGTCCATTCTTTATTTAATTTCTTGAAAGCATTTTTTATCTCTTCATCACTAGAGACGTCTAGTGGGATCGCAATAGTTGAATTGAAGGTTTTTGCAAATTTCTCAACTCTTGGTTTTAATTTTTCATTTTGATAAGTGAATGCGAGTTCAGCTCCCTCACGATGGAGACATTCTGCTATACCATACGCGATAGAACGACTACTCGCAATTCCAGTCACTAACGCTTTTTTTCCTTCTAGAAAACCCATATTGTCTCTCCAAAATATAGTGTAATATTTAAATGAATACTATTATATTTTACATTAAAATAAATTATTCAATTACCTAATCTTAATGAGAAAGAATGAATCAAGTTGATATCTATACAGATGGAGCATGCCGAGGTAACCCTGGTCCAGGAGGGTGGGGTGTTTTATTGAAAAATAAAAGCAATGAAAAAGAACTCTTTGGAGGGGACTTAGAAACTACAAATAATAAAATGGAAATGATAGCAGCAATCAAAGCTTTGGAGTCACTCAAAGAAACTTGCCAAGTTAATCTTTATACAGACTCTAAATATGTCTCACAAGGCATCACAGAATGGATACACAAGTGGAAAGCTAATAATTTTATGAATGCTAAGAAGAAGAAAGTCAAAAATGCTGACCTTTGGGTACAATTGGATGCATTAAACCTAAAACATCAAGTTAAATGGATATGGGTCAAGGGCCATTCAGGAGATCCTGGAAATGAACGGGCTGATAGTCTTGCTAATAAAGGCTTAGATTCAGTTTTGAGTAATTTATGAGGCAGATTTTTCTCGATACTGAAACCACAGGTCTTTCGGCACAAAAAGGGCATCGTATAATAGAGATTGGTGCTGTTGAAATTATAGATCGGAAATTAACAGGAAATGATTACCAAACGTATCTGAATCCTGAAAGAAAAATTGATCCAGGAAGTATTAATGTTCATGGAATTACCAATGAGTTTGTTTCTGATAAACCGCTCTTTAAAGACATAATGGATGATCTATTACACTATATTAGTGATTCTGAAATTATTATGCACAATGCGCCTTTTGATTCATCATTTCTAGACAATGAGTTTTTAATTGCTGGAATGAAACAACAATTAGGTGATTTATGTAGTATCCAAGATTCATTAGTAATAGCTCGTGAAATGCATCCAGGTAAAAGAAATAGCCTCGATGCATTATGCACAAGATATGAGGTTGATACTTCAAGCAGAGATCTCCATGGAGCGCTTATTGATGCAAAATTATTAGCACATGTATATTTGTTAATGACTGGTGGTCAGGTTGGGTTTTTCAGTGAAAAACAAGCAGCAGATGATCATCAAGAAGATGTACTGACAGATTTTGATTATTCAAAAAGAACAATTATAAAACTCAAAACCAATCAAGATGATTTAAAACACCATAAAAGTTATCTTGATAAGTTATCAAAAAACAGTGATAAAAAGGTCGATTGGTAGAAAAAATTTGTCATTTTATATTAGAATATTATTTTTTTAATTGGAGTACTTGATGGAAACAGGACACATGTTGGTAATGAATGATGGAATGATGATTTCTGGAATCATTCTTGCATTAAGTTTTATTGGTATATTTACTGAGACTCTGCATGGTTTTCATAGAGTCAAAGTTGCCATGCTTGGCGCAGCAGTAATGCTTGTAGTTGGTCAATCATATGGTTTTTATTCACCAGAAGGTGCTTTTGAAGCGGTAGATTGGAATGTAGTCTTTCTTCTTGGTGCAATGATGGCAGTAGTTGCAATAATG
>JAQWSZ010000022.1:0-18635 GCA_029242945.1 Gammaproteobacteria bacterium
ATACTTACACCAATACTCACAGCAAGTATCAGGATTGTTGCCAATGCATTTATATCTGGCGAAATGCCTAAACGTACTTTTGAGAAGATGAGCATGGGCAGTGTTGTTGCGCCAGGACCAGAAACGAAACTTGCGATGACCAGATCATCTAATGAAAGGGTAAAAGATAAAAGCCATCCTGAGATCATTGCTGGAAAAATAATTGGAAGAGTAATGTCCCATAAAACTCTCAACGGCTTTGCTCCCAGATCCATTGCGGCTTCTTCCAAGGAGTCATTAATTTCTGTTAATCTTGATTGAATGATTACAGCGACATAAGCCATCGAGAATGTAATGTGTGCAATGGTAATGGTATTCATGCCTCTGGATGATGGCCAACCAATGAGGTTTTGAAGTGATACAAAAAGCAACAACAAAGAGAGTCCTGTGATTACTTCGGGCATCACCAAGGGCGATGCAATCATTCCCGAGAACAAGATTCTTCCACGAAATTTCTTTAGTCTAGCCATTACAAAACCAGCCATTGTTCCCATTAGAGTTGCAAATGTTGCAGTGATTGTAGCAATCTTAAAACTGAGTAATGCAGCATTGAGAATATTTTCATTATTGAATAATTCAACATACCATTTCAGTGACCACCCACCCCAAACTGTCACCAATCGAGAATCATTAAAAGAATAAATAATAACCAAAAGAATAGGGATATAAAGAAATGCAAAACCAAAGCACAATGCAGAGAAAATGAAGCGTGACCTTTGATTTAGCATTATACCACCACTTCTGAATTGTCTTGTGCTTGTCTTTTCTGAAAATACACAATGGGTAAGACCAGTAATAAAAGTAAAACAATGGCTACTGCCGATGCCACAGGCCAGTCTCTATTGAGAAAGAATTCATCAAAAAGAACTCTGCCAATCATCAATGTATCAGCTCCTCCTAGGAGTGCTGGAATAACATATTCACCAATGGCAGGTATAAAGACCAATAAGCAACCCGCTATAATTCCAGGGATGGATAATGGCAGGGTCACATCCAAGAATCCTTGCCACCTTTTTGCACCCAAATCTGAAGCTGCCTCGAGTAATCTCACATCAAGTTTTACAAGGTTTGCATAGAGTGGAAGGATCATATAAGGCAAGTATGAGTAAACCATGCCAATGTATACCGCAGTATCTGTATAAAGAAGCTGAAGCGGTTGATCAATCAAGCCAAGCCAAAGAAGAAATCCATTGATAAGACCATTTGTCTTAAGGATTCCCATCCAAGAATACACTCTTAAAAGAAAGGAAATCCAGAAAGGAATCACAACCAATAGAAGTAAGATATTCCGAATGGGTTGAGGTGATCTTGCTATGCCATATGCAATCGGATAACCAATCAGTAGGGTAAAAACAGTTGCAATAAAGGCCAATTTAACGGAATTAAGATAGGTGACAAAATACAGAGAGTCTTGAAATAAATAGAAGAAGTTATCGAACGTTGTATAGATTGAAATACCACCGTTTTTGCCCTCATTAAAGAATGGAGTGAATGGAGGTTGAGCAATGATTGGATCCGCCAAACTGATCTTGAAAACAATGACAAATGGTGCAAGAAAGAAGAGCAACAACCAAATATATGGAATGGCAACGATAAAGTGCCTCCAAAGGTTTTCTCTGAAAGAATTATTATTATTTATTAGTATTCCAGACACTACTCACCCAGTAACATTAGATTTTTATTTTCCCAAGAAAGGTAAACCTCATCTTCCCATTTGATAGATTGTACTGCACGATCCCTATTTTGTTTGCTGACCTGTATGATTTCACCACTCTCGGTTTTGACTCTATAGATTGAGAGATTTCCAAAGTAGCCAAAATCCTCAACCACACCTTTCACATAATTTTTGACTTCCTCACTTGGAAATTCTTTTTGAATCATGATTTTTTCCGGCCTAAGGGCAACAGAAATCTGTCCAGACCCATTAAAGTCATGGGCATTAGACAATGACAATTGACCACCCAAAGCTTTGCACTTAAGCAGAATTCGGTTTTGGTCATTCTCAATTATATTTGCATCTAGAAGGTTGATATTTCCTAAGAAATCAGCGACAAATTTAGATTCTGGATTTTCATAAATTAGATTGGGCGAACCAATTTGAATGAATTGCCCTTGTTCCATGATTGCGATCCTATCGGAAAGTGTCATCGCTTCTTCTTGGTCATGAGTTACAATCACAAATGTAATTCCCAATTGATCGTGTATGTCCATTAACTCAAACTGGGTGCTTTGACGAAGTTTTTTATCCAATGCTGCCATTGGTTCATCAAGAAGCAGGACTTTTGGCTCTTTGATCAAAGACCTTGCTAGAGCAACCCGTTGTGATTGACCACCTGATAGCTGATTGGGCTTTCGACTATCATATCCTTCAAGTTTAACGAGCGATAACATTCGTTGGACTTTTTCTTCAATGATTTCTTTAGTTTCTCCTTCTTTCTTCAGTCCATATGCAATATTGTCAAAAACAGACATATGAGGAAAAAGAGCGTAATTTTGAAACATAATATTAACTGGGCGATCATATGGAGCCATTGTAGTCATATCCATACCATCAATCATGATGCTCCCTTGGCTTGGTGTTTCTAATCCAGCCAGTATTCTGAGTAGTGTTGTTTTTCCAGATCCCGATGCCCCGAGTATTGAAAAAAGCTCCCCTTTTTTTATTGCTAGGTCGACATTATCAACTGCAATGACGTCACCAAAATTTTTGCTGACACCTTTGATCTCGATGTAATTCTTTTCATTTATTGTCATTCGCTCTCTCTCTTTTTAATCCCTGTTTTAAATCGACTGAAAATCCTCGTTTTAATTCTACTGTATTTTGGTGGATCAACCTCTGTGAAGAATAATCGATCCATAATTTCAGGTGTAGGGTATACCGCTGGGTCAGAAACCACTTCTTCTTTAATAAAATTTTTGGCATTAGGCACTGGGCTTGCATAGTGTGTCAAATTCACAAAGTCTGCACTCACCTCTGGACGTAATAGGTAATCAAGCAATAAGTATGCATTTTCTATATTCTTCGCATCTTTGGGTATGACGATAATGTCTACCCACAGGAGCCCACCTTCTTCAGGAACAAAATATCTCAGATCTATATCCTTGCCTGCTTCCTCTGCCCGATCTTTGGCTGTCGCATAATCTCCAGCCCAGCTCATTGCAATACAGGCATCACCGTTGGCAAGATCATTGAGTAATGTGGTGGATGTAAATTTTTTGATAAATGGCCTTGCTCCATGTAAAAGCTCTTCTGCTTCATCAAGTTCTCTAGGATCTTTTGAGCTATCATCGTAACCAAGGTAGACAAGCGCTTGAGGGATGACATCGGTTGGAGAGTCAAGCATGATGATGCCACAATCTGCAAATTTAGAAAGGGTATCTGGTTCATATAACATCGCAGCACTGCCTATTGGTGGATTAGGATCTCGGGCAAAGATTTTATTGGCATCATAACTCACTCCTGTTGAGCCATAGCTATAAGGAATCATGACTCGATTCCCTGTGTCAATCTCATCGAGCATTTTCATTAGCATCGGGTCTAAAAGTTTATAGTTAGAAAGCTTTTCAGGTTCAATTTCATGAAATATATTCAGCGCCGTCAGTCTTTTTGAGTACATGGCTGAGTGAACGACCAAGTCATATCCTGAATTTCCTGCCAGGAGTTTTGCTTCGACAATTTCGGAAGAATCATATTGATCGTAATTAACCTTTATCCCATATTCTTTCTCAAAGTCCCTAATCGTTGATTCACCAATATAATCCGCCCAGTTATAGAAATTAATGACATTATCTTCTTTAGAAACAGCAGTAAATGATTGTAGCAACACAATCATTACAAGTATAAGAAGATTGAAAATTTTATATGTTAGAGTTTTTCTCATGAGTTTTATTACTGTTCATTAAGTTAGTTAAAAGCACACCAAAAATAATTAGCGCACAACCTGTAATCATTCTCAATGTTATCTCTTCTTGTAAAAAAATATAAGCCCATAGCATTCCAAATATTGGAACGAGCATGGCTAAGATTGAAGTGCTAATTGGTCCCACTCTCTTTACCAAAGTGTAATAAGGAATATAGGCAAGCCCTGTGCAAAAGACACCTAGAAAAACAATGCTGCCAATAATTTTATAATCATGAACATCAATAATAATTGGATCTGCAATCAAAAATGGGCTAATCAATATTGTTGCAGCTATCATTGTTATTGCAGACATTGGCTTGGCTTCGAGAACTTCATATTTATACATATAAACCATAGAGACACCATACAAAGATGCTCCAAGCATAGCGATCATTAATGGAAATAGATTGAATTCTAAAGATTCAGAGCCCACAAAAATAACCAGTCCTACTATACCTATAACAATGCCAAATAATTGATTCACTTTAAATTTAAAACCAAGAAAAAATAAAGAAAAGACAAGAGCAAAAAGAGGAGTGCTTCCATTGACTATCGCCATTGAGCTGGCATTAATATATTTTGCCGCATAAGAAAAACAGAAAAAAGGCATGGCAATATTTGCCGCACCTATGAAAAAAATATGAAATAAATTTTTCCGAATGGCATGCCAATGTTCCTTTCTAAGGAATAAAAAACCTAAAATAATGGATGCTATAATTAGTCTTAAAAATACCAGGCTAATTGGCCCCACTTCTGTTATGGCAATTTTTATGAAAGTAAAAGCACTGCCCCACATCGCTGAGAGGCTTATAATTATTAACCAGCTTCTAGGTGATACGTATTGATTCATTAAAGGTCCTGCAGACCTTTTTTTATTAATCCTTGTGCAATGATTATTCGTTGAATCTCACTTGTACCTTCCCATATTCTGTCAACCCTTAGTTCGCGATAAAATCTTTCCGCAGCAAACTCTCTCATGTAACCTCTACCACCAAAAATCTGAACAACACGATCAACTACTTTATTTGCCATCTCAGAGGCAAATAATTTAACTGCAGAACAACGATAATGCAGTGATTTTAGATCATCATTTCGATCGTGAGCATTTGCTGTTTCATAGAGCATTAAACGAGCAGCCCATAATTCTGTTACAGAATCAGCCAGCATAAACTGAATGGCTTGTTGGTCAGAAAGCATCCCACCTTTAACTTTTCTTTCTTTTGCAAATTCAGTAGCCTCCTCAATTAATCTAGCTGCAGCACCACAGCATCTTGCGGCTATCATTAACCTTTCTCTTCTAAACCAGGCAAGTGAAAAACTCATGCCATCTCCTTCATTGCCTATTAGGTTTTTCTCTGGAATAAATACATCATGGAATTTATAAATGGGATGATGACTATCAAAAGTATGAGAGAAAAGAGGTGTTCTGACATGCTCAATGCCTTCTTGATCCATGTCTAGAAAAAAAAGTGCGTCGCCAATTTCATTTCCTTCATTCTGAATGATCGCCTGAATGAAAAAGAAGTCTGCATGATTGGCTCCTGTGACAAACCATTTTTCCCCATTAACTAAATATCCACCTTCAACTTTTTTTGCAGTAGCAGTGACATCCAATTCTGATCCTGATTCTGACTCTGTGATTGCATAAGTCTCATGTCTTGTGCCGTTCATGAGTGGAAGAATATATTCATCAATTTGTGCTTGATTGCATGCTTCCAACATCCAACTTTGTGGCTCTGAAAAGCACCATGTAAGAGCATTGGTACTTCGTCCAAGAACTTCCCAAACAGCTACTTGTTCTAAGTTGCTTAGTCCCTGCCCACCAATGTCTTTTGGCATATCCATACTGGATAGACCTAAATCAATTGCCATTTGACGATGTTTTTTATCAATATCATCAGGAACTTTGCCTGCATTCATCTCTGCTTCAACTTCCCAAGGTTGAGTTGTTTCAAGAAACTTCTCAGCTATTCCTATCCAGTGTTTAGTATTTTCTGGCAAATTTATATGCATTCTATTTCTCCATATGCTCAATCAGCAAAACCAATATTACTCTGAATAAAAATCAGATGTAATTAAAAAGTTATAAATCAATCCTTAAGATCTAAGTATTCTGGTACTACCTCATTTGCAAGAAAAGCTTGTAGCATTGCGTTGACTTCATCTGGTGCATCCTCATTAATAAAATGAGAAATGCCTTTGAAGTATCTAATTGTGAACTCTTCTACGTGGTTTTCCGTACCTATTGTACTTTTGAGAGATAGAGCCAGATCTTTTTCTCCCCAAAGCATTAATGTTGGAACTTCAATTTTTGGAAAGCCAAGCTTGTACTGACGATAAAATCCACCCCCTTGAACGATTGCTCTATAGTAGTTCAGCATGGCTGTTCTCTTCTTCCACTCCGATGCATTTTCATCGTACAAAGAAACAATAGCATCGTTAAAATTCCCTTTTTTTGCTGAACCAGAGCGAATGAATTGACCTGCATGTATATTCTTAGATAATATTTCTGGCAACCATGGCAATTGAAAGAAATAGATATACCAAGAACGCATAAACTGCTCGAAGCCAGCCTTCATGGATTTTAGCCATGGACCTGGATGAGGTACATTGCAAACCACTAATCGATTCAATTCGGCTGGATATCTCATTGCAAAGTACCAAGCAATTAAAGCACCCCAATCATGAGACAATAGGGTAACTTCTTTCGCTTCAGATGCCTTAATGATTTCCAGAATGTCTTTCATCAAGACTTCTATTTGATAGTTTTTAATTCCTTTTGGAACATCCGAGTTTCCGTAGCCACGCAAATTTGGTGCCCAAACTTTATAACCTAGATTAGCTAGAAAAGGCATTTGATAACGCCAAGTAATGCTGTGCTCTGGCCAGCCATGCAGGCAAAGCACTAGCTTTTCTCCGTCGCCTTGTGTGTCGACTTCAAACTCAATTCCATTCGCTTGAACTGAGATCGTATCCACTGTTTTAATTATATCTGAAGTTCTACGCACTGAAGTTTCTCAAAATTTTCCTATGCAACTGATTTTCTTTTGGATACCATATCTTCGTATGATGTATCTCTTAAAATCTCGTTTCAATATTATTTATACAAGAAACTAATCTGTATATCCACAACGCAGTTGTGTGCCTAAAGTTCAATTAATTCCTTAATAAAGGATATATACAGAGAAGATATATGAGTCAAAGATCGTTAGAAAAAAGTAATAAACATTTTAAAAAAGCCAACAGTAAACTCCCACTGGGAGTCACTTCTAATTTTAGATATTGGGGAGAGGATGAAACCATTTATATTGATCATGCTTCTGGTTGTCGACTTTGGGATATTGATGGAAACGAATACATAGATTACCGACTGGCATATGGGCCATACATATTGGGTTATGCAGACCCGAGAGTAGATGAAGCAGCAAGACAGGGTATGGAGATAGGAGGTGTTTTTGCTCTCTCTACAGAATTAGAATATGAATTAGCTGAAAAAATATCATCAATGGTTCCTTCCGCAGAATTAGTTCGTTTTTCCAATTCAGGAACTGAAGCTGTAATGGCAGCTTTAAGGGTTGCAAGAGCTTACAGTAAAAGAGATGAGTTCATTATGATTGAAGGCGGCTATCACGGTGTGTCAGACTCAGTACTTTGGGATATTGATTTAGATGAATGGGATCCTAATGTTGGTTCGCCTGTTCTTGCATCATCCAGTCTTGGAGTTCCAAAACACAATTCAGAAATGATCCATCTTGTTCCAATGAACGATGCATCAAGATTAGAAGATTTACTAAAAGAAAAACATAATGATATTGGCGCTTTAATTATTGAACCAATTTTAGGCAATTGTTGTTCCATTGCAGCCACGCAAGATTATATGAATGCAGTTCGTTCATTATGTGATCAATACAATGTTGTATTGATCATTGATGAAGTCAAAACAGGATTTAGAGTGGCTAAAGGCGGAGTACAAGAACTCTATGGAATAGATGCAGATTTATGCACTTATGCAAAGTCTATTGCGAATGGCTATCCTATTTCTGCCATATGCGGAAAAGAAGAATTAATGAGAGTGATTAAGTATGGAGGTGTATTGCATGGCGGAACTTTTACAGCTCATTCTGTAGCGCTTTCAGCTGCCAATAAAACGTTGGATATACTGCAAAACACAGATGCCTTAAAAACAGTTCATGATTATGGCCAGGCGCTTAAAGATGGAGTGAGTAAGATTTTATCCACTCGTGACGTACCTCATTGTTTTACTGGCCATCCATCCATGTCTGGTTTGTTCCTTTCTGAGAATTCACCAACCAATGCGAGAGATTTTAAAGCATCAAATTATCCTTTGTATGAAAAACTTGCTGAAGAGATGCTTGAGTTTGGGGTATTATGCGAATTTGATCCAAGAGAACCTTGGTTTGTTTGTGAGGCTCATGCAAAAGATGCTTTAGAGCCAACGTTGAATGCTTTCGAAAGTGCATTAGATAGAACATTGGAAGGGGAATGAATTGAGTAACTATGATGCAATTGTAATTGGTGCTGGACATAATGGCCTGACTAACGCAGCTTATCTTGCCAAATCTGGCTTAAAAGTGCTGGTTTTAGAAAAAAATGATTATATTGGTGGAGCTGCGGTTAGCAGAGAGCTTCATGACGGTTGGGTCTATTCAAATTGTTCTTATGTTTGCAGTTTATTGAGACCAGAGATATACCGAGATCTCAACTTGCAAAAACATGGCTTACAGGTCATCGCCTATGGAGGTAGTGTCACATTCATGGAGGATGGAAATATCTTTGGTGGGTATTCAGATCATGACTTGCAACGAAGAGAGATTGGACGTTTTTCTAAAAAAGATGCCGATGCCTATGTTCGTTTTGGAAGAGATGTATCCAAACAGTGTCGATTCATTAAGCCATTGTTATTGAGAACACCACCAGACCCCACTTCTTTCAAGCCAAAAGATCTTGAAGAATTGATCTATTTATTTAAACGGCTCTATGGAATAGGAGAGAAAACGATATATGAGACCATTCGTTTTTACACTATGAGTGCTGCAGAGTACCTAGAAGAATATTTTGAGTCAGATATCGTTAAAGCGGCTCTATCCGGAAGCGGTATTATTGGTACCGCTCTTGGCCCATATTCTCCAGGAACTGCCTATGTTCTTTTGCATCATTATATGGGAGAAGTCGATGGCAGTATTGGTTCTTGGGGATTTGCAAGAGGCGGAATGGGATCAGTATCAAAAGCACTTGCAGGAGCTCTTCAAGAGTATGATGGGGAGATTATAACTGAAGCAGAAGTAACTCAGATTCAAGTCAAAAATGGCAAAGCTAAAGGCGTTGTCTTAGCAAATGGGGATGAATATTATGCTAAAAATGTAGTCTCTAATTTAGATGCTCGTCGCACCTATCAGGACCTTTTTGATCCTTTGGATTTGAATGAGAAATTACTCAAACAAGTCGATAACTATAAGTTCAATGGATCATCAGGAAAATTAAACATTGCTCTAGATGGTTTGCCCGAATTCCCAGCTATGGGGAAAGACAATCCTCTGATTTATGCCGACATGCATTTTATTGATTCATTGGATAGAATTGAGAGAGCCTATGATGATTGGAAGAACGGTCGATGGTCACAAGACCCTTACTGTGACACGCTTATTCCAACTATGACAGATCCCACAATGGCACCACCAGGAAAACACTACATGTCAGTTTTTGTGCAATACGCTCCACCCAAACTAGCAACCGGTGAGTGGACAGATGAAGACAGAGAAGCCTTTGGTAAAACTGTTATTGATCAAATTGGTAATTACAGTCCTAATTTCAAAGATCTTATTGTGCATGCAGAGATCAGAACACCCCAAGATATTGAAAATGAAGTTGGGTTAACCGAGGGAAATATCTTTCAAGGTGAATTGACAATGGATCAAATGTTCTTTAACAGACCTTTCCCAGGTTATGCTCAGTTTAGAGGACCTGTAAAGGGTTTTTATATGTGTGGGTCCAGCACGCATCCTGGAGGAGGTGTCATGGCAGCTCCAGGAGCTAATGCAGCTAGAGAAATATTGTACGATTTGAAACGAAAAAATATTGTTCCTGAGGCTGAAAACGATGACTAGAAAAAATAAAAATATAGCCATTATTGGAGGTGGTCATAACAGCCTAGTGAGTTCAGCTTATCTAGCAAAGGCAGGATTTAATGTAGAACTTTTTGAATCACGTTCAGAAATTGGGGGCATGGCCTCGACTAAGGAATTAATTGATGGCTATAAGGTTCCAGGAGCTGCTCATTTATTGCATCAGACTGATACTAAGATTCACAAAACATTAAAACTAGATCAGCACGGCTTAACCTTTGTTGCCAGTGGCTTGAAAACAATATCCATTAATCCCGATGGTAACGCTTTGATTTTTGATGACGACAAGGTCAGTGGGGATGACATTACCATGAATGAGCAAAAACAATATAAAGAATTTAGAGAGACAATGAAAAAGCTTTCAGGTTTTTTCAAAAAATCTTATCAAATACCCCCACCAAGATTAGGTTCTGGAGACAGAAAAGATATGACACGTCTGATGAGTTTGGGTTGGAACCTGAGAAGTATGGGTAAAAACTCCATGAGACACATGTTGAAATATATTGCCGTAAATATTCATGATGTTTTGAATGAATTTTTTGATCACGAACATATTAAAGGGTCAATTGCCCTTGATGCTCTTTTGGGGAATCGTTTAGGGCCGAGAACCAATAACAGTGTTATTACCTTTTTGCATCAACTCACAGGTGATCTAAACGGTGTACAAGGGAGCTATGCTATCCCTGAAGGTGGAATGAGCTCTTACTCTCAAGCGCTAAAAAATGCCGCTGAATCGGCAGGCGTTAAGATTCATATAAACTCTCCTGTCAAACAGATTGACTTGGATGAAAAAAACAAAGTTAGAGGACTTATTTTAGAGTCTGGTGAAAAAGTCAATGCGGACATCGTGGTCTCTGGAATTGACCCCAAGAGTACCTTTATGTGCTTGGTTGGACCGAAGAATCTAGAAGCTCACTATGTTCATAAAATCAGTAATATAAGAATGAGAGGCAATACCTCAAAACTTCATCTGGCCTTATCTGGATTGCCTAAATTTAAGGGAGTTGATTCTGAAGATTTGGGACATCGAATCATTAATGCTCCCAATATGAAATATCTTGAATTGGCCCATGATTTTACTAAATACGGTGAGTATTCAGACCAATTGCCTATGGAGATTATCATTCCATCAATACATGATAAATCACTAGCGCCTAACGGACACCATGTCCTCTCTGCTGTTATCAATAATACAGCATATGATCTAAAAGATGGCTGGGATCAGTCAAATGCAGTTGTGCTTGAAAACTGCCTTAATCAATTGGAAGCAATGGCACCGGGCATTAGAAAATTAGTTGTCCATGCTGAGTTATTGTCACCCAAGGATATTGAGAATGAATACGGCATAACGGGAGGCCAATGGCACCATGGTGAATTAACATTTGATCAATTTTTGATGCTGAGACCCGTACCTGGAATGGCCCAACATAAGTCTCCTATCGACTCACTCTATCTATGTGGAGCAGGTTCCCATCCTGGCGGCGGTTTAATGGGCTTGGCTGGTAGAAATGCGGCAAATGAAATTATTAGTAGGGAGTCCTAGGATGTTGAGACAAGATCATTACAAAACATCAGTTTATCAAACACCATTTCATGAAAGAACTTCAGAATTGAATATTCTCAATGAATGGACGCGATGGAAAGACTATACAGTTTCAACAAATTACTTTAGAACAGATCTAGAGTATTTCGCTGTAAGAAATACCACTGGAGTCATTGATTATACGCCGATGGTAAAGCAAAAAATAACTGGACCTGATGCGGCTGAGTTTGTGAATCGTTTTTTTACTCGAGACATGAATAAAATTGGAGTGGGAAGAGTGGGTTATGTGGTTTGGTGTGATGAAGCAGGGCAAGTACTTGATGATGGAACTGTATTTCATATTAGAGAAAATGAATATTGGCTTTTATGCGTAGAAAGACAATTAGATAACCTTAAGAATTCTGCAATAGGTTTTGATGTCACTATAGAGGAAATTACAGATGATATAGCTTGCTTAGGAGTTCAAGGACCAACCTCTTGCAGCATCCTTAAGGTTATGGGATTTGAAGGAATTGAGCACTTGAAACCTTTTGATATCAAGCACTATGATTTCCGAGGACAAGAAATCATCATTTCAAGAACGGGCTTTTCTGGTGATCTTGGTTATGAGGTATGCATGGTCAATGATGTTGCTTTGGATTTTTGGGATGAATTGTTTGATAAAGGTAAGATCTATGGCATACAACCTTTTGGTTTAGATGCCCTGGATTTAGTTAGAATCGAAGCCGGCTTACTTGTCCCAGGTCATGATTTTATGGTTGCAGAGGAAGCGATTAGGCCCGGCTCAACCAGATCACCATTTGAATTGGGATTGTCTTGGTTGGTGGATCTCTCAAAACCTGTATTCAATGGAAGAGAAGCTCTGATAGAAGAAAAGAAAAAAGGCTCTCGATACACTTTTGTAAAACTAAATATTAACGGTAATAAACCTGCAGAAGGGGCTTATCTTTACAATCAGTCTGGAAAGAAGATAGGCAATGTTACTTCGGCAATGTTTTCACCAAGTGCTAAAGCAAATATCGCCTTTGCATCTCTTCATGACCCATGGAAAAAAGGGAAGGATAAGATTATTGCTGAAATTTATTATCAGAAAGATTTGGAATGGAATAAAGTGATGGAAGAAGCAACAATTGTCACTAAACCTTTCTTTGACCCAGATAGAAAAAGAAACACTCCAGCAGAGCTCTATTAAGCGAATATGTCACACCGCCTGGACCCACTGTTAAACCCAGAGAGCATTGTCATTGTTGGGGCAACAACTTCAGGCGGCATGGGAACTCGCGTGATCAAAAACCTCCAGCATGGAGGCTTTAAGGGCAAATTATTTGGGCTGCATCCTAAAAATAAAGAAGCATTTGACATACCTTGTTATCCGGATTTTAAATCCCTGCCTGAAAAAGTTGAACATGCAATATTTGCAGTTTCAGACGAACGAATAGAGGGCTTGGTCGATGCTGCTATTGATGCCGATATCAAAGCAATGTCAATGATGTCGATGTTATATTTGGATGACGATGAGAAGCCATACTTAAAAGATCGTATTCAGGCAAAACTCAACAAAGCTGACATCCTTTTGTGTGGTGCAAACGGAATGGGCTTTTTTCATATCGAGAAAGGAGTTTGGGTAAATGGCCACTTCTCGAGGCCTAATCATGAACCGGGAGGAATATGTATCATCAGTCAGTCGGGTTCTGGTGTTGCTGGAATTATTGATTGTGAGGAAAGGATCAATCTAAATCTTTCTGTCTCATCGGGATCTGAGCTTACAGTCGGGGCTGAGGACTACCTTGACTATATTCTTCATCAAGAAAGTACAACCGTGGTTGGAATGTTTCTTGAAACCATTCGTAAACCAGACCAGATGATCCAATCATTTAAATTGGCGAATGAAAGAAAGATTCCCATTATTGTATTAAAAACAGGAAGAACTGAACGCTCTGCAGAATTGACGGTTTCTCATTCTGGTGGATTGGCTGGGGTTGATGATTGTTACAATGCTTTGTTTGAAAAATATGGCATCCAAAGGGTTGCCGACATGGATGAGCTTGCGACGACATTAATCATGTTTGACCAACCGTATGCATTGGCAAATGGAAACATGGTCTCTATGCATGATTCTGGTGGTGAAAGACAGCTCATTATTGATATTGCAGATCAACAAGGGGTTGAGTTTGCAGAGCTTGAAGATGATACGACTCAGAAACTCAAAGAAATTCTTGATCCTGGTCTTCCAGCCGTTAACCCACTTGATGCTTGGGGCAAAGGGTTGGGGGATGCCGATCAAATCATGATTGATTCCATGATTGCTATGCTAAGCGACTCGAATGCCTCAATGGGGGCCATCGTGATGGACAGAGGGCCTTTGGGTAAAATATTTCCTGAATACGTTGATTATTTGGATAAAGCCAATCAGCAAACAGGGAAGCCAGTTTTTTTGGTGAGTAATAGGCAAGGCACAGGCACTGATCCTTTGGTGCTTCAATTAACTCAAAACGGAACTCCTGTTATCGATGGTTTATACTCATTTCTTGCCGGGGTCAGATGTTTGCATCAATACAGAGATTTCCTTAAAAACTCAGAATCCATAGACATAGTTCTTGATCAAGAAAAAGTGATTTATTATCAAAAAAAATTAAACACAATAGATTTTTTTGGAGAAGCTGATGCACTTAAAATGTTTTCTGAGTTTGGTATTAAAGCCAATGAAAGCACTATCGTTACTAACAAAGGTGACTTGAGTGAGATATCTTCAAAGATGATATTTCCATTGGTCTTAAAGACTGCTGTGAAAGATGTTTTTCATAAATCAGAACTCAATGCAGTGTATTTGAATATTGAATCACAAGAAGTATTGTTAGAATCATACAAAGAACTGCAAACTAATTTACCTGGTGATTCATTGGTAGCACCAATGATCGAATCAAATGGCATAGAAATGATTCTTGGTATGACCACCGATCAACAACTTGGGCCAATGGTGACCATTGGATTTGGTGGTTATTATGCTGAAGCTCTAAAAGATGTAGTTACTTTGATGCCACCTTTTTCTAAAGAAACAGCAAAAAAAGCTATTCTGTCTTTAAAGATGAATCCTCTTTTAAATGGATACAGAGGCAGTGAAGCTGTTGATATAGATGCTTTTTCTGAATTGGCATCAAGATTTTCAGTTATCGCAGTCGAGTTCAAAGAACAGATACGAGAAATTGATTTAAACCCAATAATTTTAAGCAAAGATAATTGTATAGCAGTGGATGCATTGATATCGTTGCATCAGCAGAATAAATAAAAGCAAAGGAGAAAAATAATGGATGCAAGAACAGCCAGAGGATACTCAAAAGAAGATTGGGTTAAATTAGCAAGCGACATTGAGAATAAAATTGAAGGACGATTATTTATTAATGGTGAATATGTTGATGCGGAAGATGGAGGAAAAATTGAAGTCATTAACCCAGCAACAAATGAAGTATCTGGAACTTGTGCTGCTGGTACGGTGAAAGATATCGACAAAGCAGTTGCTGCGGCAAAAGAAAGTTATAAGGCAAAAACATGGCTCAAGATGGCACCAAGAAAACGTATGGGCATCATGATGAAGTTTGCTGATTTGGTTCAAAAAAATACCGCTGAGTTGGCATTGCTTGATTCATTGAACATGGGTAAACCTATTGCTGATTGTATTAGTGTTGATGTTCCAGCGTCGGCTGTGAATATCAGATTCATGGCTGAATGCATTGATAAAATATATGGGAAAGTTGCAAACACCCATGAAAAAGCATTGAATCTTTCTGTTCGAGAGCCTTATGGTGTAGTCGGTTTAATTTCACCCTGGAATTATCCCTTACTGATGGGCGTTTGGAAACTAGCTCCCGCATTGGCAGCAGGAAACTCAATAGTTCTAAAACCCGATGAGCATTCACCTCATTCCCTCATCAAAATAGCTGAACTTTTCATAGAAGCAGGCGGTCCTCCAGGAGTGCTTAATGTAGTTAGTGGTCATGGAGAAGAAGCTGGTCAAGCTTTGGCACTTCACCAAGATGTTTCAAAAATTGGTTTTACTGGCTCGACAGAAGTTGGGAAGCTACTGCTCCAATATGCAGGACAGTCGAATATGAAAAAAGTCAGCTTGGAAACCGGAGGTAAATCACCAATGATTTATTTTGCTGATCTTCCTGACATGGGTCTTGCAGTTGATACTGCCTATGATGCTATTTATGCCAATATGGGTGAGGTCTGTAATGCAGGATCTAGGATCTATGTTGAGCGATCCATTTATTCCGATTTTGTGGATCAATTTATTGAAAAAGGACAAGGTGCATATACTCCAGGAGACCCATTGGATCCAGATACGAATATGGGACCTTTGGTTAACGCTCAAGCTCAAAAAAGAGTTCTAGGTTTTATCGAATCTGGAAAGAATGAAGGGGCTTCATTGAAGTTTGGCGGCAATATTCCATCTGGCTTAGAGACAGGGTGTTATGTGGAGCCAACACTATTTTCTGATGTTAATAATGATATGACAATTGGAAGAGAAGAAATTTTTGGACCGGTTGCTTCAATCATACCTTTTGATTCAGAGGAAGAAGTTACAGCAATGGCAAATGATACCATCTATGGACTGTGTGCTTCTGTTTGGACAAGTAATGTGACTAGAGCACATAACATGGCCAAAGCCATAGAGTCAGGAATGGTTTATGTCAATTGTTACGATGTCGGTGATATGACTTTTGAATTCGGTGGCTATAAGCAATCGGGTAATACCAAAGATTCATGTTTTGAATCGGTATTGGGTTATACGCAAAGTAAATCCATCTGGTACAATCTCGGGTAAACATTTATGAGTAATTCACTCACATATGAGGTCGATGGACCCATTGCAATACTGACCTTAAATAGGCCTGATAAACTGAATGCAATCGATACTTCCATGATGGCTGAGATAAATGCGGTTATGGATAAAGCAGAGGAAGATCATTCAATTCGTGCGATTGTGGTTAAAGCCAATGGAAAATCTTTTTCAGCGGGCTTTGATCTTGACGATGAGGTTTGGTCATCAGACAAAGATGAAGACATACGTATTGCATTGCAAAATGACTTTGATACGATTATGCGGTTTTGGGATTCACCCAAACCAACCATTGCTTGTGTTCAAGGATACTGTTTGGGTGGTGCCATGGAGTTGGCGTTGAGTTGCGATCTGACAGTGGCCTCAACTTGTGCATTATTTGGAGAGCCAGAAGTATCCATAGCTAGTGGCATTGTCGTTCTAAATTTACCTTGGTTAACAGGACCCAAGTTGGCTAAAGAACTCTTACTTTGTGCCGATAAACGCATATCCGCTCAAAGAATTTATGAGATGGGACTTGTCAATCGAGTGGTTGAGAGGGAAGATCTCGAATCCACTGGTTTGGATTTAGCAAAAACCATTGCTGCCAATGACATGATGTCTGTAGCGATTACCAAAAAAGCGATCAATAAAACGATGGAAATCAGCGGCATGAGATCTGCACTTGCAGATGCATCAGAGGCGAATATGTTACTTGAGACAACCGAGTATGATGAAAAATCAGAATTCTATACTGTACTCAAAAAAGAAGGCATAAAAGCAGCACTTGAATGGAGACGAAATCTCGTTTTTGGAAAGAACGACTGATCGTGACCGAACTAAAAAAATTTCTTGAAAAGCATCCTAATACCAAAGGTGTTGAAGTCATGATGCCTGACAACAATGGCATCATTCGTGGCAAGAGAGTCGATATTTATGAGGCTGAATCTCTTTTTGAGAAAGGACTTAATTTCTGTGCTGCCACTCCTTTGTTGGATTCCGGTGGTGATGTCATAGATGGACTAATACTTGGAAGTGATGATGGTGACCCTGATATATTTGGTCATCCAGTAGATGGTTCATTGAACCCTGTTCCATGGCTTGAGAAAGAAATGGCACAAGTACTCATTACATTAGTTGATCGGGATGGAAATCCCTATCCTTATGAAGCAAGAAACATTCTAAACAGAGTCATCAAAAGACTGGCTGATGACGATTTGTATGCAACTATCGCTGTTGAGCTCGAATTCTATTTATATTCAGATCACGATGGTCTCATGGTGATGCCGAGATATAGCCCAACACCGGGAACAATCTTGCATCAGGCTGGGCCGCAAGTGTATTCGCTTGAGGATCTAAGGGAGCTTGATCCATTTTTTAACCGTCTTCAGGAAATATGTGATCAACAAAATATTCCTGTGGGTACTGCAATTTCTGAGTTCTCAACAGGACAGTTTGAAACCAATTTACATCATGTTTCTGATGCTTTATTGGCTTGCGATCAATCCATGTTGCTACGAAGAGCAGTAAAAGAAACCGCAAGAGAGTTTGGAATGGGAGCAACCTTTATGGCAAAACCATTTTTGGAATCAGCAGGATCAGGAATGCATATTCACGTCAGTTTGAAAGATGGTTCTGGTAATCCTGTTTTTGCTCATGATGAAAAAGACTCAACTGGATTTAATGAAAATCTTCAAAATGCAGTGGGTGGTCTAGCTGAAACCATGAAAGAGGGGATGGCAATATTCTGTCCCAATGCCAATTCTTATAGACGTTTCGCACCTGGATTTTTTGCACCCATTACCCCTAACTGGGGACCCAATCACAGAAATCTATCGCTAAGGATCCCGCTTTCAGATGATGATAATGTCAGAATTGAGCATCGTTCTGCAGGAGCCGATGCCAATCCATATTTGGTTGTGGCTGCTGTACTTGCTGGAATGCACGCTGGATTGAAACAAAAGATGTCTCCATCTGAGATGATTAATGAAGGTGAGGTCATAGATCCTGAGGTCACGTTACCAGTCAAATGGCAGGATGCTTTGGAAGAGTTTAATCAAGCAACCATTTTGCCTGATTACCTTGACAAGGAATTTTGTCGGATATTTCATCATTGTAGATCATGTGAATTAGATAGATTTTCATCACAGATAAGCAATAAAGATTATGAGTGGTACTTAAGGTCAATC
>JAQWSZ010000029.1:0-2169 GCA_029242945.1 Gammaproteobacteria bacterium
TTGCAATCATTGAGGGATTTGGCGTTGTTGACACAGTTATAGAGTCTATTGATCAAGACTTAACTGTATGTAAAACACTCGAATCTATAGCTGAAAAAGAAAATATTAAATACTTTGCAAACGGAGGAGATAGGAAAAATATAGATCAAATTCCTGAAGCAAGTGTTTGTGATAATAATAATATTGAAATGATATTTAATAGTGGTGGTGGAAAAATACAATCCAGCTCCAATCTTGTATCGAGCTCAAACCTTGTGTCAAAAGAGGTTGTTAAACCATGGGGCTCATATAAAACATTTGAGAAAAATGAAGATTACCTTCTTAAAAAAATCACAGTCAATCCAGGTGAAATATTATCATTACAATCCCATCAGCACAGAAGTGAGTATTGGCATATTCTGGAGGGTACTGCAAAAGCAGAATGTGAAGACCAGATAACCTATTTATCAAAACATCAATCCATCTTTATTCCAAAACAAGCAAAGCATCGAGTTTCCAATGAAGAAGAAGATCTTTTAGTATTTTTTGAAATTCAAAGTGGAGATCATCTAAGTGAAGATGATATCACTAGGTATGAGGACAAATATAATAGAGGCTAGTCCCTTCAGTAGTCAGCTACTACGCTCAATTTCTTTGAAAACATAAGACAGGGCGTCATCATAGCTTGAAAAATCTCTAGTATTGAATGCCTTTTCTTGAGGCGTTTCACATCCTTCGTTGAGCTGGAAATCTTGTTCTTTCCATATAGCAACACTGATTGGTAAAGGATTAATCACTGCTCCGGTGTTTGGGTGTTTAGAAACAAAGGCTCTTACTGAAATCTTTAGTGCTCCTGTATTGATAGTGACAGAATCATTCTTATTACTTATTGTGTTTTTCTCAAAAGATAAACCAAGTCTCTTGTCGTTTTGCAAAGAAAGAAGTCTGTCCTCTATTGGCTTGAAAATCGAAGCCCTTTCTGCTGCAGCAACAATTGCTAAATTATTCTCGCTAGAGCTCATTGCTGGCCTAGGTTATTTATTTTAGAGTTGCTTAAAACATTAGCTTTTTTTTCATGCTCAAAATAAACAGCTGCTAATGTTAAAAATATACATAGAACAATTATAGCAATGGGTGTTTTTGATTTTACTCTATTCATAATTGAATGATCTCAAAACCAAAAATTATTATCTACACAAACCATCAAATCTTAGCAAATAACTGAATGGCATTTCTCTCAACAGAAACTTCAATAGGTGTTTGTCCAATATTCTCTCCATCAATATTCAATAAATCATTCTCGCTATTGATTGAAAAATACTTTACCTGCCTATATTGAACCAAAGGGTCATAGATGTGCTTGCCTGAAAATAATTGTAAGAAGATCTTTAAGACTCTCATTCTAGATGCTCTTTTTAATAAAATAATATCAATTAACCCATCATTTAACTTGGCCTTTGGGGCCATCTTCATGCCTTTGCCCGTGTGTATAGTGTTCAACGCTATAAAAAATGCTGCTTCCCCATTGAATGCTTGGTTTTCAATAATGATATTCACCGACTGTAATTTGATTTGCACAATAGACAGTATTGAAGCTATTGAATACCTTATATTGCCTAGCCAACGTAATTTTTCTGCTAAAATATTTACATTACTCGCCATACCCCAACCAATTATATTGACAGCAAAATTAACGTTGTTCCTTGTTTTGATTTTCATGACATCAATGCTACTGATATTGCCAACAACAATGTTTTCTAATGCATCTATCGGATCTCTGAGCCCCAAATCCTCAGCGAAAGCATTACCACTGCCAGCAGGAATAATCCCTAATGACAAATATTGTGATTTACCCGATTGCATCAAACCCTCTATTGCTTCATGAATAGTGCCGTCGCCTCCAATCACACAAATACCATCAAATTCTGATAAATCTTCATTGATGATAAATCTTTCAATATCGCCTTCTGACTGGCTTGTATAAATCTCAACTTCTATATTGTGTTTATCCAAAACTTTTTTAAGCTTCTCAAAAATATTATAGGCAGTACCTTTACCAGCAAATGGGTTGAGAAAAAAATAGAGTTTTTTTGATTTATTCATAGCTATTAACTAAAAATATATGTTTATCCTCTTTATTACAAAGTGAATTCGCTTTATACTTCTTTTCGAAAATGATGCATATGTATT
>JAQWSZ010000040.1:0-47882 GCA_029242945.1 Gammaproteobacteria bacterium
CAGTACCTTCATAGTTACCCTTAGTGCTTGACCAAGTATAGGATGCATTTAAACCCCAATCACCATCAAATGGTCGATCAAGGGCAATGACAATCGCTTTATACTTTCTGCTAACCTCAGGATAGTTAAGGTCTGCAGCTGATAAAGTAACATACTTACTTAATTCTGGAAGATATACGTTCATATCTGTTCCAGGATTAGTTAGCACATATTGATGGAAACCAGTCCAATCATCTTCACAACCAGCTATACCATTCGCAGTACAATACGCAAGAACAGCTGCGTCAATCGCAACGTCTTCAATCGTTGAAGCGAGTTCTCTTGAAGTGTATGTGATACCAAGATCAAAACCTTCTAGCATTCCACTCTCAAGTGTTTGAGCATAACCAAGGATATATTCTTCTTGATACATAGGCTCTAGAGAGGTATCTGTGGTTGATCGAGTATCTGCAACTGAACCGTCACCATACACAGTTGAATTAACCAAAGTTCCAAATACTGGTGTAGCAGAACCATGTTGATCAGCAGTGGTTTCATAGAAATCATGAATATAAGTTTCACCACCGGCCATTCTGATATTGGTGTTGGCAGCAATTGGAAGGTAGTACTCACCGTAGGACGCGAAGATTTTACGATTACCATCACCGTCGATATCATAAGTAACACCTAATCTAATAGCATCTTGGTCTTCCGTAGCTACAAACGTTTCACCGTTAGCATTTTTATTATCATAACTTGAACGTCTGATACCTGCGTTTACCTGCAATTGATCAGAAACTTGCCAACTGTCTTGTAGGTATAGAACTTCTTGATTGGTCTCAAACGAACCACCATTGATATATGTTCTATGTCTGACATAAGGTTGACCAGCCACACTGTTTCCAGTAAAACTAGCGTATGAAGGAGAGTTGAAGTACATGTAGTACGCACCACCAGAGTTGATAGTGTTATCAACTGCAGTTAACTCTTCTTCTTCAAAACCAAGTCGAATATGATGTTTGCCGACATAGTAGTCGATATCATAACGAATGATTTCTCTTTCATCGTCACCCACACTGATACTAAAGTTTGTCCAATTACCACATGGCAACCAACCAGATCCTGGGTTTTGTGCACTAGATGGATGGAGGTAACAGGCTGGCTCAGCATCATTAGCTCCAGAGGTAGTTCTGTTGTACTCGTTGCTACCGTAAGTCACAGCTGCGGTTAAATTATCCGTAATTAGAAAAGATGCTTTCCCAATATGATTGTCACCACCGATGTTATAAAAACTTGGCCCAATTAAAGAAGTGGCGCCTGTAGAAGCATCATAGGAATAAGTATCTTCAACATTTTTAGCATCATCATTGAAGTAAGTGTATTCAAGGTGAACTCTATCGCCAGCGTAGAAGTCTAATTTACCACCAAAGAATGTTTCATCACTTTTATAAACAAATTGCTGGGTAAGACCTGTATCTACATACTCATTATCTTCTGGGCTTACTAAAAGGTAAAAGAACAACATATCTTTGATGATTGGACCGCTAACCCATGCGTTAGTCTCCATCAAATCTCTTTCATCAAGTTGATTTCTAGAAGAATAGGTATCAGGTTTGTCTTCATAAAGACTGTCAGCGTAGTAAGAGACATTAAAACCAAATTCCCAATCATTGCTTCCGCTTTTTGTTACAGCGTTTACAACACCACCAGTGGCTTTACCAAACTCAGCTTGATAACCACCAGTTTTAACTTCTACTTGGTCATAGAATTCAAATGGTACTGAAGATGAACCTGTAAAGTTTCTAAAGTTAGTGGTGTTTAAGCCATTAACTATATAAACATTCTCAGCTGGTGAAGAACCACCAATTGAAGCCAGATTACCAAATGCAGAGTCACCACTTTGAGTTCCTGGAGCAAGCAACTGAATAGCAGTAATATTTCTTGCAACAGGTGTAGTATTCATCAACTCATCAACATCCACACTAATTCCAGTGGTTGTAGAGTCAAAATCTTTCACTTGTTGTACACCTGTGACAGTCATTTCTTCCATGTCTCCAGAACTCATTACAAAATTGTATGAAGTGTTTCCTAGATCCACAGTAATGGTGTCACTTAATGTTTGAAAACCACCTGCAGAAACTGTCACATTATATGAACCAATTGCAAGTAGCGGTAAGGTTGCGGAACCATCTGAATCGGAAGAAGCAGATCTGCTTACGCCTGTTGAAGACGAACTAACAGAGATCGAAGCTCCAGAGATGGAATTTCCTGATGCGCTTATAACTTTAGCATTCAAAGTACCACTGGTTCCATCTTCAGCAAAAGCTGATGATCCAATAGTTAGTACAAAGAACGATAAAACAAAGCCTAATAGTTTTGATTTATTCATTTAACTTAATTCCTTTTATAAAAGTTAATTGAAGAGAATTATCCTTCAATAGTGAACATAACGAAAACATTCAAGATCAACTAATTGTTGTATAAAAACAAAAATTTCAAATAAACTATTGATATATATATGTAATATTATCAAATATATGAATTTATTTAGTTCTAATTAAGGGTATTTTGTACTTCGAAACTAACGATATTGCCGATATCTATTTTATAGTTTTCAGAGAGTCCCGCATTAATCTCTAGAACCCATTCTGCTTTTTTTACCGATCGTATACTTTTTAAAGATTCGGGTTCGGCATTTCTATGGATTTTGATAATTTTCTTGTTGCTATCAAGGAAGATGATATCAAGGCTAATTACAGTATTTTTCATCCACATAGAAACATCTCTTGGAGGATTGAAGTGAAAGAGCATGCTTTCATTTTCTGGGAGATTTTCTATGTACATTAAACCCTTTCTTTTTTGTTTATAATTTTGAGCAATATAGGCTTTGAATTCGATTTTTTCACCTAGATTGTTTTCAATACTAACTGGAATATGTATCAATTCTTCTAAGTATTTATCTTTAGACTCCACTATTGAGACAAACAGCAATAGAAATAAAGCAGAAGCATAAAGCTGGCTTTTTAATAACTTATAGCGCTCTCTTTTTTTTTCCATAGCTGTATAATTATAGACTCTCATTAATCTCTATTCCTAACATAATATCTATTGTATGAAAAAATATAGCGTTGTAACTTTTGATTTAGATAATACTTTCTGGCCTGTTGAACCATCTATTATTCATGCTGAAAATGAGTTGTATCATTGGCTTAAAGTTCACTATCCTAAACTTACGAATCAGTATTCACAAGAAGACATACAGGTCTTTAGAGAACCTATTTTAGAGCAATATAAAGACATGCTCCATGATCTTACTTTTGTAAGGACTGCACTATTAATACAATTAGCTCAGTCTTCCGGATACCCTGATAGTATGGCTTCTGAAGCTATGGTGGTTTACAGAAAAGCTAGGAATGAAATTAATTATTACCCCGATACAATCCCCGCTATAGAAGAGCTAGAAAAAAAATATATATTAGCAGCCATTACCAATGGTAATGCTGAGTTAGAAAAAATGGATATTGGCCATTTTTTTAAAAAGTCTTTTTATTCTGCAGATATTGGTGTCGCCAAACCACATCCAAAAATTTTCAAATCAGCTATAGATTTTTTTGGAGTGCAACCCAGAGAAATGATCCATATTGGGGATGACCCAATGAATGATGTGATGGGAGCTCAAAAAGCAGGAATGGATACAATTTGGTTAAATCGAAATAATGAAGTTTGGCCAACTGATTTGTCTGAACCTACATATGCCTTGAATAATTTATCCGAAGTAACTGATTTATTGGTATATTAAATTTGAAATATGATCGTATAAATTAATGATGGAAGTTTTAAATAAAAACTCACTGCAAAGTGGTTTAAAGTACAAAGATAATCGTGGCATTGTTGCGATTAAAGATGGCGTTAAAAAAAGCGGTGCTGTCGATCAAGATATCATCTTGAATAAACCTGATTGGTTTAGAGTTCAGTTTCCTCAAGGAGAAAACTTTCATGCACTAAAGAGCCAAGTTAATAGATTAAACCTGAGTACAGTCTGCGAGGAATCCAAGTGTCCTAATATAGGTGAATGCTGGAATCATAAGACAGCTACACTTATGTTAATGGGTAAGATTTGCACGAGAGCTTGCCATTTTTGTTCAGTCGATACTGGCAATCCTAAAGGGTGGCTGGATCCCTATGAACCGATTAATACTGCTAAAACAGTCAAGTTTATGAATTTAGATTATGTGGTTTTAACTTCAGTGGATAGAGATGATCTACAGGATGGCGGAAGCACACATATTGCAAAAACAGTCGAAGAGATAAGGACCCTCCAACCTAAAATTACGATTGAAGTGTTATCGCCTGATTTTAAGGGCGACCTTTTATTCTTGGACACAGTCATAGAGAGCGGACTGGATGTTTTTTCTCATAACATAGAGACGACTGAAAGATTGACTCCTTCTGTTCGTGATCCAAGAGCTGGGTATCGACAAACACTCAAGCTACTGAGTCATGCACATAACAAAAATGTGATTGTTAAATCCGGAATGATGCTAGGTCTGGGAGAAAGTCGTGATGAAGTGATTACTACAATGGAAGATTTACAGGCTTCAGGCGTCAGTATATTGACCATGGGACAGTACTTGAGTCCTACCAAGAATCATATACCCGTAGTTCGTTATGTGACTCCGGAAGAGTTTAAAGAGTTTGAAAAAATTGGAAGATCTATTGGTATTGATGAAGTTGTAGCAGGACCTTTAGTACGTTCCAGTTATCGGGCTGAAAGAGCTTTTTATAATTATCAACAAAACCAAAACGATGTTAGTTAAGAAAACATTCTTAATAAAATATACATGGATAATCTTGCTGCTTATTGGAGCAAGAGTAGCAGAACCAGCATTATTGATAAGTGAGCTAGAAATACAGATTGAATCCGAACAGCAATGGGAGCAAATGACCAGTCAATTGCCTATTTCAAGAGATCTATCGAAAAGAACTCTGATTCGATGCGTTGCAAAAAACATTATTAGAACTTTAGATGAGCCATACAAATCTAATGAATGGGAAATTGAATTGTTCGAGAATCCAGGAGTAAATGCATTTGCAATGCCTGGAGGTAAATTAGGTGTTTATACTGGTATTTTTGATGTTGCTGAAAACTCAGATGAAATTGCAACTGTTATTGGCCATGAAATAGCACATGTGACAAATAAACATTCTTATGAAAGAGCTAAGCGAGATATGAGAACTAAAATTGGCACTACTATTGGGGCTGCTGTGGTTGCTGGCAATATAGCAAATCAACCTATTTATACACAAAACGATCTTTATGAAGTCAACAATCAGATGAATGCAATAAACACAATGTCCCAGATGATTTCGACTTATGGCCTGAACTTACCATTCAGTAGGAAGCAAGAAAATGATGCAGATACTTCGGGAATTATGTTTATGGCAAGAGCTGGCTTTAATCCATTATCAAGTTTGAGCTTATGGAAGAAAATGCAAGATCAAGGCAAAAGACCTAATCTGGAATTTGTGTCCTCTCATCCTTCTTCCTCGACTCGAATTAAAGGTTTGTCTAGCCAATTATCCAAAGCATTAGCAGCCTATAATGAGGTAGAAAGAAAACCCAATTGCAGGTATCCAAAATGATTCCTTTGGCCGATGACAATCCAACTCATTCAAAGCCTTATTTAACAATCGCCTTAATTACTCTTTGTTGTCTGCTCTTTATCTGGCAACTCAGTCTTGGTACAGATGGAGGAAAAGCCATTTTTGCTCTAGGTGTTATACCTGCCAGCTTAATTCAAAATACGCCACTACCGACAGAATTAAGATGGGTTAGCCCTCAAATGACATTATTAACTTCTATGTTCTTACATGGTGGCTTTATGCACTTGGCAGGAAATATGCTCTATCTATGGATTTTTGGAGACAATATTGAAGACATCTTAGGTAAGCCAGTTTTCCTGCTTTTTTATTTTATTTGTGGCATTGTAGCAGCTCTGTCGCAAGCTCTTCCTGAACCCAGTTCTACAATCCCAATGATAGGAGCCAGTGGTGCAATCTCTGGTGTTTTAGGTGCCTATGTTGTTTTCTTTCCAAAGAAAAAGATCAAGGTAGCTATTCCTTTTGGATTTTTTCTTCAGATTTTAAGATTGCCAGCTTATGTTGTTTTAATCTTTTGGTTTGTATTGCAATTAATTAATGGTGCTAATGCAGGCTCAGGTGGAGGTATTGCGTTTGGTGCTCATATTGGTGGTTTTGTAGCTGGTTTAGTTTTAGCACCAATACTGGCTGTTGTGACTAGAAAAAGAACTAAACCTCAATAAAATCAATAGGAGTTTAATATGTTGAGCTATATCTCTAAGTCTGTTTATTTTGCAATTCTATTCTTTCAATTTATTTTTCCTACTACTGTGACTGTGGCACAGTCACTCGATGAGATCATTTCAGGGGAGCATCGTTCTGATCAAAATAAAATAAGAAATGAAGCCAGACATCCAAAAGAAACACTGGAATTTTTTGGTCTTGAAAAGACGATGACAGTTGTGGAAGTATGGCCATCTGCTGGATGGTATACCGAAGTCATAGCACCCTATCTCAATGATTCCGGACAGTATATTTCAGCTTCGTTTGATGTGAATACAGACAATGAGTATTTTGGCAAGATGGCAAAGCGATTTCAAAACAAGCTGGATGAATATCCAGATCTTTATGGTAATGTTAAGCACGGAGTACTTGAGGCACCAGATCGAATAGAGATTGCAGAAACTAATTCAGTGGATATGGTATTGACGTTTAGAAATATTCATAATTGGATGGCTCGTGGACAAACTGAGATGATGTTTAAAGGATTCTATAAAGTGCTCAAACCCGGAGGTATTTTAGGTGTGGTAGAGCATCGAGGAAATTCATCAATCACTCAAGATCCAAAAGCAAAATCAGGGTATGTCAATCAGGAATTTGCAATTGCTCTTGCAGAACAATCAGGTTTTATTTTTGAGGAGTCTTCTGAAATTAATGCTAATCCAAAAGATAATAAAGAGCATCGAGAAGGCGTATGGACTCTCGCACCAACATATCGCAATCTAAGCGATGATGAAAAAGCGGATTACAAAAGTATTGGTGAAAGCGATCGTTTTACACTCCGTTTTCGTAAGCCTGAATAAACACAACTATGACATTTCTAAAATCGGCATTATTAAGCATAACTCTCATTTCTTTGGGAGTTTGTGCTGAGAAAGAATCAACTGTGATTATTATTTCTATGGATGGAGTGAGATATGATATTGCAGAAAAAAATGATCTAGAAGCATTCAAAAGAATGGATAAAAGTGGTGTTAGAGCAGAATATTTAAGGCCGGTATATCAGTCCACTACCTATCCAGCACATGTCACTTTGGCAACCGGAGTATATCCCGATAAACATGGCATTATCCATAATTCTTTCTTTGATAAAGTCAAAGGAGATTTTAGTTATGATGCGGATGCTAATTGGCTCGATATTGCTCCAATTTGGGTATTAGCAGAACAGCAAGATATCAGATCTGCAGTCTTCTTTTGGGTGGGATCAGAAACAGATTGGAATGGTGTTGGCGCCAGTTATAGAAAGGCACCTTTTGATGCGAGTATTAAAGAAGAAATCAAAATTAGACAAATATTGGATTGGCTGGATATGGATGATGAGAAAAGGCCAAGACTGATCATGAGTTACTGGGATGGAACGGATGACTTAGCACATCAACAAGGGCCGAGTAGTATTGATATAGATAATCAAATGATGCGTCAAAATAAATTATTAAATTCACTTTTAAGTGAAATTGATGAAAGAAATGCTTGGGATTATGTAACAATTTTCGTAGTTAGTGATCATGGCATGACTGCAGTTAATAATTATATCGATTTAAGGTCTTTGCTACAAAAATCTAGCATTAAAGCTAAGTTATCAGAAGGGCCAGCAGTAGCTCATCTTTTTGTAGAAGATCAGGATATCAATGAGGCATTGAGTTTTTTTAACAATCAAGAACATATCAAAGCATACAAAAAGAAAGATTTACCACATTCATTTCATATGAATCATCCCACAAGAACTGGCGATATTGTGTTAATAACCCAAGCACCTAATATGTTTTCTAGCTTTGGAAAACCAAAAGGAATGCATGGTTATTCACCAGAAATGAGTGATATGCACGCAATTTTTTATGGAATGGGAGCGGGCGTTAAACCACAAGAATTAGGCCCCATTAATCAAGTGGATGTGATGCCTACTGTTGCTAAAATTTTAGGAATTAAGATTGAACAAAGCATAGATGGGAAAGTTTTGGATCTCAATTAACTGCCTAGCTTTAACTCATTACCCATCCATAGATATTATTGCTAGGGGAACCTCCTTCAGCAAGATAGACTTCTTTGATTTTACTCATTCGGTCAGTCAGAATCTGCTCTCTTCTTTCATCAACATCGATTCCATAAAGTTTGGCTGCATTTAGTCCGAGGATTTTAGCTTTATCCTGATCACTAATAGCTGCATAACCAAATTTTTCTTGCATCTCTTTTGGAATTTGAAATCTTCTGAAGGCTTCAATTTGCCATTGTGGTGAACCCCACCAGATAGAATCTGTACCAAATAAAATATGATCTACTCCAAAAGCTTGAATAATCTGGCCTAACAAATGAGCACAAATTTTAGGATGAGTGATGACTGTATGTCCAAATGAAGTACCAAGTTCCATATAGACATTGGTCATATTTGGATTTTCTATTCTGTCTTTGCACAAATCAGATGTATATGGCAGATAGGCTGTCTCATCAAGGTATTCATTTTCTGGAGAGAGGTATTGATTTTCATCTTTAAAAGCAGAATGGTAGACCACAAATTTGATTCCTGGATGATCCAAGGAGGCTTTTTTTATATCTCTGGGATGAGTATGATCAGATTGTCCTGGTTTTAAACGTCTCATAAAAGGAAGCCCTTTATGCACGCAAACAATATTTTTTCCCCATTCTTGAATCTTTTCATAAAATGGATAGATCACTTTTTCATCATCCAACCACCAATTATATTCTCCCGCTGTATTGAATACACCTGGATAGAATTTCCAAGCATCTATATTTAAGTTCAATGCCTGTCTTTCAGCTTCTTGAAGAAAGTTAGGCGTATAAGGGGCAATGGGACCATGACATACCATTCTTTCAGAGCCAGACATTGCATTGATAGTATTTCTTGCCTCAACCATCTCATCAACATTAATGACATCCAATACTTTGGATGCAACTCCACTCAAACAAGCAACCGAAACATCACTATCAAGAAAAACTTCTTTTACATAATTATTAAAATGAAGGTCTCCTTTTTGTGGTTTTTTGCCTTTCAATTCTTCATTGAAGGGCCAAGCCATAACCCTAAAACCTAAGGGCTCTTTTTTGCCTGTTGCTACATGATGAGTCTGGACATCAAACACAAATTCTTTTTTTGGCCATAATTCTTTAATTGCTTCTGGATCAGTCATTTCTGCTGCTTGCACATTAAAGTATTCTCCAAAAACTTGATTCATGGCTACAAAAGCAACAGCCATTCCATTGGTAGTTTTTAGAAAATCTCTTCTCGTTAAGCCTATCTTTTTACTGCATTTTTCAGCAAGACTTTGAATCAAGCTCTCAACTTTTTTTTGCAGTACGGTTTGTGCTCGAGGAACAAACTCTTCATTTGATACTACCTGTGTCGGTATTGGAGATCTGGTATCTTTATCATCATCTTTATGAAATTTTCTGATCCACATACGCTTTGTCCTTGTATTTTCTTGACTCTCTAATAAAAGACTAACGCTAATAATAGGTTATGACAAATCTTCTGTTGATTTTGATTTAATTTTTATCGGCTTGATAAAAAATACATTGATAATTCCTATCAAGGTGACTATGGCAACCAATCCAAAAGCACCAAGATAGCTGCCAGCAGCATCGTCAGCCATGGAAGCTAATAATTGCGTTGCACCTGCAGCTGCTAAACCATCGATCATACTGATAATACCTAGTACTCGGCCTAAATATTTTTTGCCAAAGGTTTCTACTGCAACCAGTTGAATCATGCTAAAACTTCCACCAAAGCCAAGCCCAAAGAAGATAGTGAAGAGACTCAATTGCATAGTATTATTGGTCAAAATCAGTTCATTTCCAGAAATTTCAAATAGCAATAAAGATCCTAAAAAAAGCACACAAGAGCTTATGAAAAGAACAGTCCTTTTAGGCAACCTATCACTTAAAGCTCCAAAGGAGAATTTTCCTATAAAGCTAAACCAGTAGATTATTGAAAATAGAAGAACAGATTGTTGAGCCGTGAACCCAACGTCTAGTTCAAAGAATATCCTAATTTGACTATTCAGCCCCTGAATTGCAAACCATAAACATGCTGAGCCAATACCTAAGCAAAATAAGGCTCTTGAAAAAAGTGCATCTTTAAATTCTGTTTTATCTTTATTTTCTGTTGATTGTAATAATTGACTTTCTGCACTATCAATTGAGGTTTCTTGATGACCATCTGGACGGAGTCCCATTGCTTCTGGTGAGGACCGAATGACTTTATAAACTGGGATAACTGCAAAAATCCAAAAGAATATTGAAAGAAGTCCAAAGCCCCATCTCCAACCCCATTCAGGGTTATTGACTATTGGCGAAATCAGCAAGGGTAAAGTCGCACCACCCAGACTTGAGCTTGCCACAACCATACCAACAACTTTCCCTCGATGTTTGTTAAACCAGTTTGAGACGATAATTACATTTGGTCCTAAGCCTGACATTACAAGTCCAGCAGCCATTAAAATGTGTAGTCGATAGAGCGTCTCAATAGAACTTGCAAAAGGATAAAAGCTATACGTAAGGGCCATTATAATAATGCCGATTCTCATAACAATGGTCACCCCATATCTGTCTATTAAGATACCTGATAGTGGAGACAGGAACGCTGCAAATAAAAGTGTATTGCGAACTGTCAGACTCACTTCTTCACGGCTAAGAGAGAACTCATCGATAAAGGTTGGAAATAGGTTTTGTGGAACAAACAGAGTCATTGAATTAACAAAGAAGTAGACAAGACTGCAGGATATAGCAACATACCATCCATAGAAAAAAGTGTTGTTGTTTTGATGCATATTTTTTCTCTTAAAATGAGTGATCACTAAAACCAATAAATGCGAACACTGTTATAATAGTTCCTATGAAAAATCATTCTATCGCAATAATCAATGCAAATATTGTTAATGAAGGCTCTATCCGTCAAGAGGATATTCTTATATCTAATGGCAGAATCAAAAAAATCACTCCTCATTTGAAACTCGAAGACGGAACGAAAGTCATTGATGCAAATGGTCAATATCTCTTACCTGGACTGATTGATGATCAGGTTCATTTTAGAGAGCCAGGATTGACCCATAAAGGTGGAATTTTGTCAGAGTCAGCAGCAGCTATAGCTGGGGGAGTTACTTCTTTTATGGATATGCCAAATGTTAATCCACCTACTTTGAATAGGGAGTTATTATCGGAAAAGTATGCAATCGCAAAAGATAAGGCTTATGCCAATTATGCTTTTTATTTAGGGGCGAGTAATAATAACTTGGAAGAAATAAAACGACTTGAAAAGAATGATGCATGCGGTGTAAAAGTTTTTATGGGAGCGTCAACTGGTAATCTTTTAGTCGATGATGATGATGCATTGGAATCGATATTTTCAGAGTGCCCTATGCTGATTGCAACACATTGCGAAGACAGCCCTACTATCAATAGAAATTTAGCTGAAGTAAGAAAAAAATATCCCGATGGTAAGATACCAGTTTCTGAACATCCAAATATTAGATCGGTTGAGTCTTGCTATAAATCTTCTTCTAAAGCTGTAGATTTAGCTAGAAGACACAATAGTAAATTACATGTTTTGCACTTAACGACAGAGAAAGAGCTGAGTCTTTTTGAGCCGCTATCAAAAGAAGAAAAAAGAATTACAGCAGAAGTATGCGTGCATCATCTGTATTACGATGATTCATATTATGAAACAATGGGCTCAAAAATTGTTTGTAATCCAGCGGTTAAAACATCCAGAGATCGTTCATCACTAATGCAGGCACTAAATAATAATGTTATCGATGTTATCGCAACGGATCATGCGCCCCATACGATTGATGAAAAAGAAAAACCCTATCCAGACTGTCCTTCCGGATTGCCATTGATTCAGCATTCACTTTTGCTTCTTTTGGATTTCTATCGAGAAGGCCAACTGACATTAGAAACTATTGTAGATAAAACCAGTCACTCGCTAGCTCGTATTTATGGCATTAAGGATCGCGGATTTATTCGGGAAGACTATTGGGCTGATTTAGTTCTAGTTGATTTAAATAAAAACACCACAGTTACGAAAGATAATTTACTGTATGAATGTGCTTGGTCTCCATTTGAAGGAAAAACATTTAACTCTTTGATTAATATGACAATTATTAATGGAGAATTAGTTTATAACCATGGAAAAATTTTGACACAACCGTCTGGTAAGAAAATTGAATTTGAATAATGATTTGAATTATTTCATAGGATTAAAATATCGTTTTTTTTCTTCACAGGATATGTTAATTTTCTTCCTACATAGCTAAATGGTTGTGGAGATAAAGAAACTGAAAGCTTTTAAAGTTAAATTTTCGTATACAGATAACGTTTTATAAATCAAACGTCAGCAAAAAATACACCAATGCAACCAACAAATACTAAAGACCCTCAATATTTCCATAAGGTAGTTGACTGCCAATGGGGATGTCCCGCACATACAGATGTACCAGCATATATAAGACATATTGCCCAGGGTGAATTTACCGAAGCTTACATGATTAATAGAGAGTCAAATGTTTTTCCTGGTATTTTAGGAAGAGTATGTGATCGTCCATGTGAGCCTGCCTGTAGAAGAGTAAGAGTTGAAGAGGAACCAGTAGCAATATGCAGATTAAAAAGAGTTGCAGGCGATCTGAAAGGAGATATTCAGCAATTACTTCCCAATATTCCTAAGAAAAAAAATGGAAAGAAAATAGCCATCGTTGGTGGTGGTTGTGCATCATTAACGGTTGCAAATGATTTATTGCCATTAGGTTATGAAGTCGATATTTTTGAGTCTTTACCAGTGATGGGAGGTTTGATCCGAAGCAATATACCAAAATTTAGACTCCCTCCAGAGGTCATTGATGAAGAATTTAATATTATTGTAGAGCAAGGTGCTAATTTACATCTTAATCATCCCATAGACAGTATGAAAGAATTACTGACTGAATCTTATGATGCTTTCTTCATCGGAACAGGCGCACCAAAAGGAAGAGAACTAGACTTGCCAGGAAGAAAGGATAGCAATCAAATTCATATTGGTATTTCATGGTTGGAATCAGTGGCATTTGAACATATTGATACAGTTGGAAAGAAAGTGCTCATTATTGGGGGCGGTAATACTGCCATGGATTGTTGTAGAACTTCACTAAGATTAGGGGCTGATAATGTTAAGGTTATGTATCGAGGTACACGTGATCGAATGAAGTCATCAGATTGGGAATTGGAGCCCGCACTAGAGGAAGATGTTGATTTAATGCTTAACCATTCTCCCGATGAGTATGTTGTTGAAAATGGAAAATTAGTTGGTATGAGATTCTCAGTTTTGGACTGGTCTAAAGATGAAAAAGGCAAGCTTGTCTCTCAGAAAATTGATGACGTAGTGATTCCTTGTGACACCGTGATACTGGCTATCGGACAGGAAAATTCTTTTCCATGGGTTGAAAGAGATATTGGTTTAGAGTTTGACCAATGGGAAGTCCCAGTTGTTGATCCAGTCACTTATGAGTCCACTATTAAAGGTGTATTTTTTGGTGGCGATGCTGCTTTTGGTCCAAAAAATATTATTGAGGCTGTTGAGCATGGTCACCAAGCGGCTATTTCTATCCATAAGTATTGTGAGAATGAAGCAATGACTGATCGTCTTGAATATGGAATGAATCTTGTCACAGCAAAAATGGGAATTCATGAGTGGTCTTATAGTAATGATTATGGTTATGAGAATCGATTTGAAGTTCCAACGGTTCCAATGAATGAACGTTTTAAAGATATTAATATCGAAGTAGAGCTTGGCTTTGAGCCCGGACAATTTCAACAAGAGGTTGAGCGTTGTTTAAATTGTGATATCCAGACTGACTTTGCTGCAAATCTTTGTATTGAGTGCGATGCATGTATTGATATATGTCCTGTAAATTGTTTGATGATCACTGAAAATGATGAAGAGGATAACCTGAGAAAGAAAATTAAAACTCCTGCAAATAACCTAGAGCAAGATCTATTTGTCTCGGAAGATTTACCTCAAACTGGAAGAGTAATGTTAAAAGATGAAGATGTTTGTATCCATTGTGGTTTATGTGCTGAAAGATGCCCTACTGCGGCTTGGGACATGAAGAAATTTACTTTGAAAGTTCCTTATGCTTTGGATGAAGCTAATTCTAACAATAAGAATGAAACAAAGAAAGCAGTGTAATGTCTAAACCCAGCCATAATAATTTTACTGTTAAATTTGCCAATGTTAATGGCACCGGTTCATCGAGTGCAAACGGCATGTTTATGAAGAGTATATTCAGAATGGGCATACCTGTTGTGGGTAAAAATTATTTTCCTTCTAATATACAAGGTCTTCCCACTTGGTATGAGATTCGTGCAAGTGAGAAAGGGTATTTATCACCATCAGGAACAGTAGATATTATGGTCGCCATGAATGCACAAACCTATGCAGAAGATTTGGCTTCAGTAGAGCCAGGCGGTTATCTCATTTATGACTCATCTTGGCCAAGAAAAGAATTGATGACTCGAGATGATATTACTGTTCTTGGAGTGCCACTTGCAAAAATGTGCAACGAGGCATTTGATACTGCACGTTCCAGGACTCTAATGAAAAATACAGCCTATGTTGGTGTATTGTCGGCATTACTAGAAATGGATATGGCTGTAATTGAACAATTGTTATTGGATACTTTTGGTACAAAAAAACATCTTATTGATGCTAATAAAGTAGCTTTGGATATGGGTTTTAATTACGCAAAAGAAAATTTCAAATGCCCTCTTATTTTTAGGGCAAAAACATCTAATAAAACAGATGGACATATAATTATCGATGGCAATGCAACTGCTGCATTGGGATGCGTGTTTGCTGGTGCAACGGTAGGATCTTGGTATCCAATTACTCCTTCTACTTCTTTAATGGATGCTTTTAGCGGCTATTGCCAATCTCTTAGAAAAGATAAAGAAACAGAAAAAAATAATTACTCAATTATTCAGGCTGAAGATGAATTAGCAGCTATTGGTATGGCACTTGGTGCAGGTTGGAATGGAGCCAGATCTTTCACTCCAACAAGTGGTCCTGGTATTTCACTAATGGGAGAATTTCTTGGTTTTGGATACTACACAGAAATACCGACTGTTGTTTTTGATGTTCAGCGCACCGGACCATCGACGGGTATGCCTACAAGAACTCAACAGTGTGATCTTATGGCATGTGCTTATGCTTCCCATGGGGACACTAAACATGTTTGCCTTTACCCTGCAAATCCAGAAGAAGCATTTTACCTTTCGACCGAAGCTTTTAATTTAGCTGAACAACTACAAACTCCTGTATTCGTATTATCGGATCTTGATATTGGAATGAATGATTGGATGGTTAAGGATTTAGAGTGGGAAGATGGATACCAGCCAAAAAGAGGCAAGGTTCTTGGAAAAGAAGAATTGGATGATATGGAGAATTTTTACCGTTATCTTGATGTGGATGGTGATGGTATTCCCTATAGAACAATTCCAGGAAGACATCCCAAAGGGGCTTATTTCACCAGAGGTTCAGGCCATAATAAATTAGGTGGATATACTGAAGATGCAGCTGAGTATCAAGATGTAGTGGATCGTTTATTGATTAAATGGGAAACTGCAAAAACTCTCGTACCTCAGCCTGATATAAGTTATTCAAAGAAGAATAAAATTGGAATTATTAGTATTGGTAGTTGTAATGACGCAATTCGTGAGGCGAGAGATGTTTTAAAAAAACAAGGACAAGCATTAAATTATTTACGGGTGAAAGCTTTTCCTTTTAATGACCAAGTTGAGAAATTTATTACTCAGCATGAAAAAATCTTTGTCATTGAGCAAAACAGAGACGGTCAATTGCACCATATGTTAATTACAGAAACTAATATAGATCCAAGAAAGCTAGAATCATTAAGGTTCTATAATGGCATACCAATTTTTGCTAAAGATATTATTCAAAAGATTGAAGACAGAATTAATGCAGGTCAAGCAGCATGAGTTATATTAAGAAACCAAAAATCATCAGAGATAATGCTCTAAGAAATAAGTTAGGAATGACTTTAACTGATTATGAAGGTGTGATGTCTACTCTTTGTGCAGGTTGCGGTCATGATTCTATTACTGGAGCCATTATACAGACTGTATTTGATTTGAATATTGAACCACATCGACTTATCAAATTAAGCGGTATAGGCTGCTCATCGAAAACACCTGCATACTTTGCAAGCCAATCCCATGGATTTAATTCTGTGCATGGAAGAATGCCGTCGGTAGCTACAGGCGCTCACTCTGCAAACAGTGAATTATTCTGCATTGGAGTATCAGGCGATGGAGATACGCTTTCGATTGGTATGGGGCAGTTTACACATGCTATTAGAAGAAACTTAAATATGCTTTATGTGATTGAAAATAATGGTGTTTATGGTCTTACGAAAGGACAATTCTCAGCTTCAGCTGATGTAGGATCAACAGCAAAAAAAGGCGCTCCCAACGTTCAAATACCGATAGACCCATGTCAAGTGGCGATATCAATTGGTGCAACATTTGTGGCTCGAAGTTTTTCAGGAGATAAAGACCAATTGATACCATTACTAAAAGCAGGTTTAATGCATCGGGGGTTTGCTATGTTGGATGTGATTTCTCCTTGCGTCACTTTCAATGATCATGAAGGATCAACAAAAAGTTATATGAGCACTAGAGAATCTAAAAGAGAAGCTCTTTATACAGATTATATTGAACCATTTAGTGAAATTGAAATTGATTATGATCAGGGTAGTTCCATTGAGGTTGATTTACATGAGGGTGGAAAAGTCATATTAAGGAAGGCTGAAAAAGAGTTCAGCCCTCTAAATAAGAGTGACTCTATCCGAGTTATTCGAGAAGCAGCAGACGAGGGAGAAATGCTTACCGGCTTATTATATATTGATGAAAATACTCCAGACTTTACTGAGATGGAGAATACAGTCAATAAGCCTTTAAATGAGATACCTTTTGATGATCTTTGTCCAGGATCAGAATCCTTAATTTCTTTGCAAAAAAATTATAAGTAGGGATGATAATTAGATGCGGATGATAAGCATCAAAAACAACTCAATCTCACTCAATTTTCTATTATTATTTTCCTTTGTTTTTTATCCATCATATTTACTCAAAGCAAAACAGCTACCAGAGCCACTGGCTTTTATGCTCGAACAAGAAAATATCCCCCCTGAAACTTTAAGCATTATTATTCAGAAAGTCGATTCTAGCGCACCTCTAATAGATTTCAATTCTAAAAAATATAGAAGTCCAGGCTCACTCACAAAGCTATTTACCTCTTTTGTTGCATTGGATTATCTGGGTCCAGAAACACAATGGCATACCAAAATTTTTGCTTCGGATTCCATTGATGATGGCACTGTAGATCAATTACTCATAGTGGGTGGCGGAGATCCTTTTTTAACTACGGATAAGCTTTTAGAGTTAATACATAAACTAAGAAAAATGGGAATACATACGATAGAAAATGGATTACTCATAGATCAGAGGGTATTTCCCAAAGGCAATATAAAATCAGGTGATTTCGATAATGACCCTTTGCGTCCATACAATGTAATGCATGCTTCTTTGATGGCAAACTTTAATACAATTGATTTTGTAGTTAAGAAAAATGCTAAGAAAAATAAAATTGATATTGAATATGATTTTCTACCAGATGGTATTTATTTTGACAATAAACTTAAGATTGGGAATGGCTCATGTGCTGACTTTAGGGAACAGGTTAATTTTAATCAATTAATCCAAGAATCATACCCTCCAAGGGTTATTATTGAACTGTCTGGTGAATACCCACAACAATGCAATCAATACACTCATGATATTGCTGTGACAGAAACAAATCATTTCTTTTTTGGACTCTTCTCATACCTTTGGAAAAAATCAGGAGGTTCAATTTCTGGATATATTAGTGAGGCTAATATTGATAAATCAGATGATCTATTATTGAACTTTAAGTCTATAAAACTTTTGGATTTATTACCCCATCTTTTAAAAGACAGTAATAACTTTATTGCCAGACAATTGTTTTTTTCGATCGGGCAATCTAAATCTAATTATAATTTGAAGCAATCAAGAAAAGTCATTAAAAAAACTCTTAAGAAAAATAAAATAAACTCTAGAAGAAATTTTTACGACAATGGATCTGGATTATCCAGATCTACCAAGATCAGGCCTGATACTTTATCAAGTTTATTGCAAGTAATATATCAACATTCAATGTCTGATCTCATTATCTCTTCACTTCCGATATCAGGGGTTGATGGAACACTATCTAATCGTTTTAATTCAACCCAGTTGAAGGGCAGAATGCGACTTAAAACAGGTACTCTTGATGGCGTAAGAAGCCTTGCTGGTTTTGTACAAGGTATGTCTGGCCAAGAGTACATTGTGGTCTTAATACACAATGATTTATCAGAACATAGTTATAAAACTAAAGGATTTGAAAACGCATTATTTGAATGGTTGATCGATGATCTTGAACGAGTTTTATGATTTATCTTTTGAAATTTTAAACTTCCAGGCCGTCAGTAATAGCATGATCGCAGATAGTAATACTGGCTCTGTTTCAATAACTTTTGTTTGCCAATAGAAATGCCATACCCCTAGTATTGCTCCAGTATAGGTAATGCCACTGATAGTTGATCTATTCTTATTGAACCATGGTTGCAGTTTTTTAAAGGAAACTAAGCCTATCGACAACAAACATAAAAAGCCGCCCCAGCCAACGATAAGGTAGGGTGTTTCTATGATATCGACGATAATTATTTTTACATCACCACCTTGGTCAATCAGGGCATAACTTAAGAAATGATTTATAATATAAAAAAGGGACACCAAACCCAGAGGTTTGGGCAATTTATTGAATAACTTATAATGGGTATAATGTCCAATGGGAGTTATTATTAAAGTTATTATCAAGATTCTTATACCCCATTGTCCGGTAAAATGAATAATAGTTTCAATAGGGTTGGCACCTAGACCTGAGAAATAACCAAAACCCTTACAGCTAAGAATAATAAAAGGTAGTAAGCTGATTAATGTAAGAACTTTAACAATAAGCTGCATGGTTTAAACACTAGGTTGGATTAAAAATATTTTTTTAGATTGAGATTCTTGTATAGATGGGCAACCTCATCTCCATAACCATTGAACATCAATGTAGGTTGTTTGGTTCCAAAAAAGCTATTACCAATTCTTCTTTCACGAGCTTGACTCCATCGTGGATGATCCACTTCTGGGTTTACGTTGGCATAAAAGCCATATTCATTTGAAGCAGCTAGATTCCAGCTAGTCTTCGGTTGAGCCTCTTGAAAGTGTATTTTATTAATTGATTTAATGCTTTTAAAGCCATATTTCCATGGGACGATTAAACGCATGGGTGCTCCACTTTGGTTAAGTAGATCACGCCCATACAATCCCACTGCAATGATTGTCAATGGGTTCATTGCTTCAGCCATAGTAAGTCCCTCAATATAGGGCCAGTTTAATATCCGTCTTTTCTGACCTGGCATTTCTTTGGGTCTATAAACTGTTTCAAAGGAGACATACTTTGCATTAGAACTGGGTTCTAATTTTTGAATGATGCTAGCTAATGGTATTCCTAGCCACGGAATTACCATGGACCATGCTTCGACACATCTAAGTCGGTAAATTCTTTCCTCAAGAGTATTCATATCAATTAAATCATCAATGTCATAGATCCCTTTTTTTTCGACTTCACCAGTGATATTGATTGTCCAGGGAGAAGGCTCAAAACGTCCACTATTTTGATAAGGATCTGTCTTGCCCATGCCAAATTCATAAAAATTATTATAGGTTGTAATGTCTTCAAATGTATTTTTTGGCTCTGACGTTGAGTACATAGAGTTGGTTTTAAAGTTAGCAGCAGTCAATGGTTTGGGGGGCTCTTTAGATTGTCCAAATGTTATTCCCCAAGGAGCAATGGTGGAAATCATTCCTATTGATTTAATAAGGTTTCTTCGTTTCAAATAGATCTTCTCAGGAGTAATTTCAGAAGATTTAACAACAGAAGTTTTTTGTATGATCATGGGCTTATACCTTGCCAATTAATTAAAATATTTATTTGTATATTAGCGGATTCCGACATAGACGCAAACGGAGTCTGGTGAGACAATATAAGAAAGTAAATAAAGGTTATGATTATGAAAAGAAAATTATTGATTTCTCTATCTCTTTTTTTTCTGATTGCTTGTGACTCAGCAGACCAATCTAATTCATTTGAAATGACTGTTGGTGGAACTGGAGTACCTAATACTGTTGGTACACAGCATTTTTCAGAATTCAAAGAATCTGTAGAGCAGGAATTACCCGAAGCTAAGGTTAAAATGCTTGTCTTTGGACAATTGGGTTCTGAAGAGAATATTGTTTCAGGATTAAGAAGAAACAGAGTTCAATTTGCCAATCTTTCAGCCATTATTACTTCAACTTTGATTCCAGAGACAGCACTCTTATATGCTCCTTTTCTGTTTGATAATGAAAAAGAAGCAGATTTTATTTTTGATAACTATCTCACTGAGATTTATAAAGAATTATTGGCTGAAAATGGCTTGGAATTTATTGCTTGGAGTGAGATTGGTTTTCATAACATTTATGGGAAAGAGCCAATCATATTGCCTAGTGATGCAATAGGAAAACGCTACCGTGTTTCAGCAAGTCTGAGTTCACGATATTTTGCTGAAGCCATTGGTGCAGATTTAATTCCGATGGGTTACGGCGAGATTGTTCAATCTCTTCAAACAGGTTTAATTGAAGCCGGAGATAATTCAATTGCACTTTATGTCAAGACAGGAAAGGAACAAGAAGCGCCGCATTATACCCTGACACGACATTCACTTGGAATGTCTCTTATGGTAGCAAGAAAAGCTTGGTGGGATGGTTTGACTAACAATGAGCAAAAGGTGATAGGAGAAGCTTGGCCAAAAGTTGAGATCGCAAGAGAGCAGCTTCGTGCTGAAGCGATAGAGGATTTAAGCAATGCGGAAGCAATGGGAATTATTGTGCATTCATTAGACACAGAGCAAAGAGCATTATGGAAGAAGGCCAGTCAAGGGCAAATAGAAAGAATGGCAGATACTATCGGTGGACGTTCTCAAGACTTATTAAGTTTAATTAAAAAAGGCAAAGCAGACTATAAAGCCCAGTTTAGTGAGTAATTTTGATACTTAATTTTAATAAAAAAATTGTTTTAATACTGCTCACTGAAGCTATAGCTGGCATTACTTTTGGCGTTAGTATGCCTCTGGGTTCATTAACGCTTGAAACTTGGGGTGTATCATCAAGCATGATTGGACTGAGTTCTGCAATGCCTGCTCTTGCTGCAGTGATTGTTACTCCATTTTTACCAAGATTAATTAATTATTTTGATCAGCTGTCCATTCTTAAGTTTGCCTTTGTTTTGGTTCCTTTATCTCTTGTATCTCTGGCGTTTACAGAGAATCTTTTCATCTGGTTCTTTTTGAGATTTTCGCTAGGAGTAGGGGGAACCATCATATGGGTGATCACTGAGATATGGATTAATTCTTATGCAAGAGATGATAATCGAGGAATCATTATTGCGATTTATACTTCAGTATTATCACTCGGCTTTATAACGGGTGTGTTGTTATTGTCTATGATTTCAGTTGAAAACTACAACACAGCTTTCTATATGGCAGCAACGATTGCAATTCTTGCAGCAGTCCCTATATGGCCAATACGAGATTGGCCCAAACATGATGTTGTTGAAGATATTTCATTTTTTAAGTACTTTAAAAAAACACCCAGTTTGATGGGATCAAGTTGGGTAATGGGTTTTCTTTATGCTGGAACAGCTTCTTTATTGCCTATTTTTGCTCTTCAAAATGAATTAAATTATTCAGAATCTTCTAGAACCGTCGCTTGGCTAGGCAGTGGGGAATTATTATTGCCTATTTTAGTTGGATTTATGGCAGACAGAATGAGTAAAAGAAGATTAATGATAATTATCACAATGATTACTACTTTAGGGATGTTTATTATGCCTTATATATTTTCATATCCTCTTCCAAGGGTGATGCTTTTATTTATATTGGGTGGAGCAATTATGAGCCTTTATTCTTTAGGGTTAACCATGTTGGGCCATCAATTTAAGGGACAAGCATTGACATCGGCTAATGCCAGTTTTATATTTTTTTTATGCTTAGGAGAAATTTGTGGACCAATCGTTATAGGGACCTCAATGGATATTTTTGGAAGCTATTCTTTTGGTTGGGTATCAGCACTTTTCTGCTTTGTATATTTATTGATTTTCATTTCAACGGGAAGCATGAAAGAAGTGAAATAATATCAAGCAATTGGATTATTTAATGGTTTATCTTTTTCCTTCGGTTCTAAATTTTCTTCATTTTTAATTGGATAGCTGAATTCATGTCGGATGAGCATATTTGGTTTTTCTTGAGGAATTCCTTCAATGTATACAGGTCTATATATAGTATTTCTAATAGCTGAAATAGCTATTTTATCAATTAATTGTTTGGGTTGTGATTCTATAATTTCAATATTTTCTGTGTTTCCTTCAGTATTAACTGAGTATTCGATAGCAATGTATCCTGTTTCATACATTTGATTATCATCATCAGATGCTTTGATAGGGTATTGTTTAGGAATCATAACATTTCTTACCTTGATTGGTTTTGAGAACTGATTTTTAACGATAGATTCAATGTTTTGATCTTCTTCAATCAAGCTCCAACAATCCAGGTAGATTTTTTTAGCTGATTCAGCTCTACCAAAACTACTGTAGGTATCTCCCAGATCTAATAAAACTTCTAACTTGAGATAAAGATCTGTTTCTGTATTGCTATTAATAATTTTTAATGCTTTTTTTAGAGGACTCAAGCTTTGATAAATATCCATCCCTTCTCTACGGTGAGAGAAAGAAAGATTTTTATAAGTTTCTATCAGCTGCCCTAGGTTTTGTTCATTTCGATTGGACTGTCTTTCAAGCAATTCTTTATGAATTTCTCTTTCTGAGTAAATTTGTCCAGATCTCTTATACCATTTTGCTAACTTGGTTAGAGATTCATCCACCATGGGATTTGAAATACCAAAATGATTTTTATTTACATAGACTTGAAAGTTTTGATGATGATTAGCTTTTTCAAAGTTTCTCAAGCCAATATAACTTTCAGTCAATGAGTCATGTATTTTTAGTTGCTCTAGATTATAGAAACCATTATTAACATGGTTAATTCTTAATGCTCTTTCAAATATATTTGTAGCTTTAGCATATTCTTCAAAACGATTGAGTGTTAGTCCAAAACCATACAGAGGTACGATTAATTCAGGTGAGATGATGTTTTGGTTTAATTCGATTAGCTTGATACATCTTTCGAATATTGCTTGAGATTGATCAAAATCATCCACCATATAATAAGCACTTGCAAGGTTATTTAGAGGCGTGATTAGTTTGAAGTTTTCTTTCCCATAAGTTTGTTCTGTTATTTCAACAATCCTAATTGCAAATTTAATACTGTCTTCATATCGTTTTTGGTCAAAAAGATTGAGAAATTCTTTCTGCCATTCATCTCTTTCAAGAAGTTGAACGTCTTTATTTATTTCTTGGCTATAAATATTGAAAGAATACATAGATAAAACAAAGAGCATTGTTGAGCATACTATTTGTTTTATTAAATTATAAAAATGCTTCTTTAAGAGTGTTTGCATTGTCATGCTATTAATTTATCATAAAATCTAAATCTAAGCATAATAGAGTCAGAGACTTATAGTATGGAAAAAACAACGAAAAAGCATTTTGTAAATGGCCATAATATCGATAAGCCTTTTCCTGAACAATGTCATCAAATCATAGTAGCTATGGGCTGCTTCTGGGGAGTTGAGAAATTATTCTGGCAGGTGGATGGTATTTTTTCAACTGCTGTGGGATACATTGGAGGAAGTACTATTAATCCTACTTATGAAGAAGTTTGCACAGGTAATACAGGCCATACTGAAGCGGTACTAATAGTCTATGATCCATTAAAGATATCACCTAAGAAAATATTAAAACTATTTTGGGAGGGCCATGATCCCACACAATATATGAGACAAGGTAATGACATAGGATCTCAGTATCGTTCAGCGGTATTTTTTCCGAATGAAATGATATTAGGATTAATCCAAGAAACTAGATCTGAGTATCAAAAAGAATTAACACAATCCGGTTATGGAGAGATTGTCACGGAAGTTATACCTGAAGAACATTTTTATTATGCTGAAGACTACCATCAACAATATCTAGCTAAAAATCCAAACGGCTATTGTGGACTTGGTGGAACCGGTGTTTGTTTAAAGTAGCAACTCTAATTGAGAACTTTATAGCCTCTTCCTTTGAGGCATCGTTTTAGAATTTGCTCTTTTTCTCTAGCGGCCCTCAAGCCTGATTGAGTTCCTCCTGTGACAGCACCGATCTCAATCGCATCTTTCCGCCTATCTGAAATGGCTTCAATGACAGCTCCTACAGCAGCTCCTGTCGCTGAACCTTTAGCTATACTTCTGGTGATAGAGACATCATCAGAATAAGCGTTGCATTCCTCTAAGTCAGTTTCATAGAGAGTCATATCAACACCTTTGGTATCAATAATTGGTTTGGCCTGATCTAAGATAGATGTAGAATTATTACTCACACAGCTTGTCACTAAAAGCAATAGTAATATTACAACAGTATATTTCATAGCGTCTTTTCTTAGATTATATAATGGATACTATAATCAAAAATTATGAAGAAAGGATGTAGATTTATTGATTAATTTTGAATGGATTCAAATAGACCTGCAGCTCCCATGCCACCGCCTACGCACATTGTTACTACACCATATTTAGCATCACGACGACGAAGTTCACGAACCAAATGTCCAACTTGTCTTGCTCCAGTCATGCCAAAAGGATGTCCTATAGCTATAGAGCCACCATTGAGATTTAATTTTTCAGTAGGCAGATTCAGCTGATCTCTGATATAAACTACTTGTGAAGCAAAGGCTTCATTGAGTTCCCAAATATCGATGTCATTAATCTCCAATCCAGCCGACTGAAGCAGTTTAGGTATGGCAAATACTGGACCAATACCCATCTCATCTGGTTTGCAACCAACAACACTAAAGCCTCTGAAATAAGCCATTGGCTTTACATTCAGTTCTTTCGCTTTTTCTTCATTCATAATCATAGCAACCGACGCGCCATCTGATAATTGCGAAGCATTTCCAGCAGTCACCGATCCATCTTCAGGATCAAACACAGGTTTGAGACCAGCCAATCCTTCCAAAGTTGTTTGCGGGCGATTACAGTTATCACGGTCCACCACAGAGTCAACTTCAGATATTTCTTCAGTTGCTTTATCTTGTATTAACATTTTTGTTTTCATAGAGATGATTTCATCATCAAACAGCCCTTGTTCCTGCGCTTTTGCACACCTTAATTGGCTGGACAGTGCATATTCATCTTGGGATTCCCTTGAGATGTTATATCGTTTTGCTACTGTTTCAGCTGTTGTTCCCATGGCGTGATAAACACCTGGAACTTCTTTTGCTACTTTTTCATTTTCAAACATGTACTCATTGATATGACCTTGAGTCGTACTAATGGATTCAACTCCGCCCGCAATAATACAATCTGAAAAACCACTTTGTATTTGGGTTGCAGCCATAGCTATAGTTTGTAAACCAGATGAGCAGTATCTATTAACCGTAGTCCCTCCTGTATTGATTGAGAGCTTAGAAGCAACAGCTGCTACTCTAGCAATGTTATTTCCTTGAGGACCTTCAGGATACCCACATCCAAGAATTACATCTTCCACTAATAAAGGGTCAACATTAGGATTTCTATCCATGAGAGCATCTATAATATGGGCCGTCATATCATCGGCTCTGGTTTGATTAAACCCACCTCTGAATGATTTTGCTAAACCTGTTCTTACACTATCTACTATTACTGCTTGTGCCATTATCTTCCTCATCAAAATTTTTTTAACTAAGTCGGGTGATATTAGGTTAGTGCATAAAAATTCGCAAGCAAAAAACGTTCCCTTTTCTATAAAAAAAAGAAGTTACTAATGAATATGAAGAAACTATGGTGATTCTGTAACGAAGTGTATCTTCCATAGAAAATAATCCATAAATCTATACAATTATCCTAAATTAATAGCTGAGTTCAATTTCTATGACAAAAAATAAAAAAATTATAGCTGGTGTTATTGTGCTATTTATTATTATTGTTTCTTTCTCTGGTGGCGGAGAAAACCCAATTGAGGTTAGTGCTATAAAACCAGAAATCAGGACTGTAGAAAAAACTGTCTCCAATACAAGAGCTGGGACAATTGATGCTTGTAGAAGAGCAAAGATGTCGCCTGCTATGGGAGGTCAAATTGCATCTCTCACGGTAAAAGAAGGAGACATGGTTAAAAAAGATCAAATTTTATTGGAACTATGGAATAAAGAAACCAAAGCAAGAGTGGTGGCTGCAGAAAGGACTGCTGAACAAGTTTGTATTTTGTCTGATAAAGCAAACCGTGATGCAAATCGAATTACTGAGTTATTTACTAAAGGCTTGGCTTCTGAGGAATCAAAAGAAACCGCTGTAAGTAATGCTGAATCGAGTGCGGCATCTTGCAATGCATCGAAAGCTCAAGTTGATGTCACTAAAGCATCATTAGAAAGAACCATGCTAATCGCTCCTTTCAATGGGATTATTGCAGAAATTGAAGGGGAATTAGGTGAGTATGTCACGCCTTCCCCTGTTGGTGTTGCAACAAAACCTACCGTTGATCTTATTGATAATAGTTGTATCTATATCAAAGCACCTATAGATGAAATTGATGCACCTGAGGTTGTTTCAGGTTTGAAAGCAAGAATTACAATGGATGCCTTTGGTCAAGAAGAATTTCCAGCCACAGTTACTAGAGTTGCTCCTTATGTTTTGGATCTTGAAAAGCAAGCAAGAACGGTTGAAATTGAAGCAGTTTTTGATAACCCTCAAAATGTTTTACTACCTGGTTATAGTGCTGACATAACCATTATTATTGATACGGAAGAAGAGGTACTAAGCGTTCCAACACAAGCAGTCGTAAGGGATAAATTTGTTTATCTAATTAATGAAGATGACACTTTAGTGAAACAAAATATTGAAGTAGGACTTTCTAATTGGCAATACTCAGAAGTGCTTAGCGGACTTACCATTGATGACAGAATTGTTTTATCAATAGATAGAAAAGGGGTTGAGGATGGAGTAAAAGTCATTGTTGAGAAAGCAGAAGAAAAAGAGGAAGCTGGTGAAACCGAACTCGCACTTTCAGTCGGTGCCTCTTAATATTCAATATTTAGGAAACGCTTAATATTCATAAATCAAAATGATTCGTATAGAAAAATTAAGTAGACAATTTGAGGTTGGCAATCAAATTGTGCGTGCACTTGATCATGTCGATCTAGAGATTACAGAAGGGGAGTATGTCTCAATCATGGGCGTTTCAGGCTCTGGTAAGTCTACATTATTAAATATCTTAGGTTTGCTTGATACTCCAACATCAGGAAATTATATTCTATCTGGAATTAATACCTCTGAAATGAATGATGACGAAATGGCTCATATTAGATCAACTAAAATTGGATTTGTTTTTCAATCGTTTCATTTAATTCCTAGATTGACAGCTGCAGAGAATATAGAAATGCCTATGGTTCTTGCTGGCATTAAACCCAAGGACAGAAAAGAAAAAGTTGATTTAGCACTCTCTAGGGTTAGTCTTACCGACCGATCTGATCATAAGCCCGAGCAGCTTTCAGGTGGACAACGACAACGTGTTGCTATTGCTCGATCAATAGTTATGGAACCGGATGTGCTTTTGGCCGATGAACCCACAGGTAACCTAGATTCTACTTCAGGTATTGAAATTGTTAGGCTCATTGAAGATCTCAATAAAGGAGGTCTTACACTGATTGTTGTGACTCATGATAGGTCCATGGGCAATCGCTCAGATCGACTCATCAGACTCTTGGATGGAAAAATTATCAATGATGATGCTAAGTAAATTATGCGTTTTTACGATTTAATATTTCTAGCTCTTAGCACTCTGATTCGTTATCCCCTTAGAACTATTATGTTGCTTATTGCCACATCAATTGGCGTGATGGCAGTGATACTTCTTACAGCAGTTGGAGAAGGCGCTAGAGATTATATTACTGGTGAATTCAAAGACATGGGTACCAATCTTATTATTGTTATACCTGGAAAGAATGAAACCTCAGGAGGTGGATCACCGGTTGACTTGGCAGGAGTAACACCCAGAGATTTAACGATAGAAGATGCGATCAGTCTTAGAAAAATAGATGGGGTAAAAAACATAGCACCCATCGTCATTGGAGAGGCATCTGCACAATTTAATGGGCTGGAAAGAAGTGTGCCGATCATAGGCTCCACTCGGTCTTTTTTAAGTGTTAGAAAGTGGGAAATGGAAACAGGTATGTTTTTGCCAGGCACTACTTTAGACCGGTCTCCACCAGTGTGTGCAATAGGCAAGGAGGTTGAAAAAGAACTCTTTGGGCCATCCAATGCAATTGGACAGTGGCTAAGACTAGGTGATCGAAGATGTCGTGTCACTGGAATTATTGGTACTGAAGGAAGAGCAGTGGGTATTGATGTTCAGAAAACAGTAGTGATACCAGTGAGTCTCGGAACTGCTTTGTTTAATCGACCTTCTTTGTTTCGTATCATAGCCGAAGCTGAGAATAGACTGATCAGTGACCAAATTATTCAAGATATTAAAACAATTCTCAAAAAGCGTCATCAAGGTAAAGAGGATTTCACTGTAATTAGGCAGGATGCGGTTATGGCATCATTCGATAATATTTTTAATGTACTTACCATGGCACTAGGTTCTATAGCATCCATCAGTTTATTTGTGGCTGGCATTTTAATTATGAATGTTATGCTTGTCGCAGTTTCCCAAAGACAATCCGAGATTGGTCTATTAAAGGCTATTGGTGCAAAAAATAAACAAATCAGTCAATTATTTGTAGTCGAGGCCATTTTACTCTCAGGTTCAGGGGCTATTTTGGGTTTAATTTTAGGCCATAGTATTACGCAAGTATTAAAAATTTCTTTTCCAACATTTAATTTTTTACCCCCATTATGGGCCTCATATGTTTCATTGATAGTAGCATTGATGTCGGGAGTTATTTTTGGTTTGCTCCCAGCTAGAAGAGCCTCTAAGCTGGATCCAGTGATAGCATTAACTGGTAATAAGTAATATGAAAGTAAAAGACGTCTTTATTTTTTCTTCCTACTCAGTAATTTCTCAAAAAATGAGGAGTTTTCTAACCTCTTTAGGGATTGCTGTAGGTATTGTTTGTGTTATTTTTCTAACTAGCCTTGGACAAGGACTGCAAGTTTTTATTATTTCTCAGTTCTCACAATTTGGTAGCAGTATTATATCTATTGCACCAGGTAAAACGGAAACCATGGGGATGCCTTTGGGTACTTTTGGCTCAACAAAACCTCTTTCTTTCGAAGATGCAGCAGCTCTTGAAAAACTGGCCACTCTTGAGGTTGTTGTTCCTGTTTCAGGAGGAAATGCTGAGATTGAAAGCTCTGATCGGATGAGAAGATCGATGGTGATAGGTACAGGTGCAGATTACGATATTATCGTTGGTGCAGAAAATATGATGGGTAAATACTTGCCACATGATAATCCAAAAACACCAAGAGCTTTCGCTGTCCTTGGACCTGATATGAGAGATGAATTATTTGGCTCACAAGACCCAATAGGAAAGACTATTCGGGTTAACTCAGAGCGATTCAGAGTGATTGGCATTTTGCCATCAAAAGGTGATTTCTTAGGAATGAATTTGGATGATGCCGTTTATATTCCTATTGCTAAATTCAGTAATATGTTTAATCGAGTTGGATTTCAGGAGATTGATGTAATTCATAAGGATAATGTCACCAGTGATGAAGCAGTTGCATCCATCAAAAGGCTTATGATCAGCCGACATGGCGGTGATGACACTACCATTCATACACAAGCTGATATGTTAGAGTCTCTGGGCGAGATAATGAAATGGTTGAAGTTTACAGTTGCCGCCTTTGGAGGAATATCTCTTATTGTGGGAGGTGTGGGTATCTTTACTATTATGACTGTTGCAGTCAATGAAAGAACATCTGAGATAGGAGTCTTAAGAGCGATTGGGGCTTCTCGTAGAAGGATTAGAGATGTTTTTTTATTGGAATCTATTTATTTAGCCATTTTAGGTGCGGCCATGGGACTAGTATTTGGTTTCTCTGCCATTCAACTCTCTTTAGTTGTTTACCCAGATATGCCTATTGCTATTGCCTGGGAGTATATTGCTTACGCAATTATTATTTCTCTTTTTATTGGTTTAACTGCCGGTTATCTTCCAGCAAAATCAGCAGCACAAATGGATCCGATTGAAGCCCTAAGAACAGACTAAGAGGCCATTCTTTGCATCATGTTTGAATAGGTCTCTATATGGGATTCAACAGGTAGGTATGTTTTTAGGTAGCTTTCTCTCTCTTGCATTAAATCCCACCAATGAAGAATACGAACACATTCTTTTGGCCACTGTGCATTAAAGAGGTGTTTATATGCACCGAAACGTTCGAAGAATGGAGCGTAGTGGAGATCGACTAGTGTCAGCTTGTCTCCCATCCAAAAACCACCGTTGGAGTTTTTTTCAAAACACTCTTTTTCAATATAGATTAATAATTCTCTAATTTTCTTATGATTCTTGATTTGTTGCTCTTCATTTTGATTATCTCTGAGGAGTTTGACACAAGCGGGTAAGTAGTAATTTGATCCATAATCTATCCATATCCTTGCTCGTGCTCTTTCAAAATAATCTTTGGGCATTAAGGATACTTCTGGATATTTTTCTTCTAAATATTCGTTGATAATTGCAGATTCATAAATAGTTTTTCCTTCATCCACAAGAACAGGAACCTTTCCATATGGGGAAATCTCTAAAAACCAATCAGGCTTATTGTAAACATCGATTTCAATCAATTCAAAAGCCAATTGTTTTTCAATAAGAGCCATTCTACTTCTTTGAGCATAAGGGCATTTATCAAAGCTGTATATTTTTATATCAGGCATGGCTATAACTGTTTCATACTTTCATACCAAAAATCAAGTGATGAATGAAATGCACTAATTTCTATTCTTTCATTCAGGCCATGTGCCCTAAAACCACTGGGATCAGTCATAATACCGCCTGTTCCATAAACTGGGATGCCAATATTTCTGAGTGCTTGCGCATCCGTTGCACCAGTAGACATATAAGGTACGATCGCCACTGTTGGAAAAATATTGTCTAAAGAGTTAGCAATGAGATTGAGAATTGATGTAGTTATAGGGGAGGGAGGACTGCCTTCTGGCACCCATACCATATCAATTTCTATATCATTCCCAATAATATTCTTAATCGTCTCTACTATTTTTTGAGGCTCTTCTTGGGGAAGCACTCTACAATTTATTGTTGCACTGGCAGAGACAGGCAAAGCATTATTTGCATGTCCACCTGATAGTCGAGTAGCAACGCAAGTTGTTCTTAATTGTGCATTGAGATCTGGATTTTCATTGATTAAATTTGGATAACTAAAGTTTTCTGTATTATCGAGTAATTGTCTTAGTTTTTCTGAATGCTCTTTTGATTCTTTTGTAATTGCAAATTTTAGATATTGTTTAGTGGTCTCATTAAAACTGATTGGGAATTGAAAATTTTCCAATTTTTTCAGTGCATTAGCTAGCTCATAGATCGCATTATCTGGTCTAGGTATTGAGCTATGCCCCCCTTTATTTTTGGTATGAAGAGATACAGTCATATAAACTTTTTCAGCAGATTGAAGAAGAAAAGCTTCTGGATTATCCATTGTTCCAGTTATATAACCGCCATCAGCATTCATTGCAAAGGCAGCATTTTTAACTGAATCAAAATTATCTCTGAAGTATTCAATGCCATTCATTTGTGTTTCTTCATCACCAGTCAGCAACATAATAATGTCATTTTTTGGAATAAAATTTTCATGTTTTAGCCTTATAAAATTAGTGATTAGAGCTGCTGCACCAGCTTTATTATCATTTGTTCCTCTGCCATAAAAGAAACCATCATTTTCTGTCATAACATAAGGATCAGTATCCCAAGAATCTATAACGGAAGGGACTACATCAAGATGAGCCATAGTAATTGTAGGATTACGCGATGACTCACCATGGTAAATAGCAATCAATCCTTTATTTTTTTTACCCGGTCCTGTTACTTGGAGATCTGATTGGCTAAAGCCATATTGTAATAATTTATTTTTTGAGTACTCACTTGCTTTTGTTGATAGTCCCATGGCTTCAGTAGACTCAATGGCAATAAGGTCTGATAATATTTCAACAGCCATTGCTTGATAATCTTCATCAGCCATTAAAGGCATATTGATCATTATTATTGTAAAAAGTAGAACGTTTCTTATTCTATCCATAGTGTCTTTTCCTAATTATTTTCCAATAGATATCTTAAAGCATCTTTAGCTGTTTCGCTCCCAATTTCCTGTACCAATTGATGACCTGCATTTTTATAGATAATCATTTCTACAGAGGGCGAATTAACTAATAAATTTTTCATTTCTGTCGCAAGAGCAACTGAAACAACTTTGTTTTTTTTGCCCCACATGATCAATACAGGAGCTTCAATGGACTGTATAATTTGATCTATGTCACCAGAAATATATTGCTTCATTCTTGCCATCTGTGCATCCCTTTGACCTTCTTTTAATAATAATTCATGCCATCTAGTGACTAACTCTTCAGATATTTTCGAGGGATCACCAAAACCTCCTGTCAGTAGACCTTCAACAAGTGCTCTTGGTGTAATTTGAGTCAAAAGATTAAATAATTTAGGAAGGTGGGGCGGCTCATTACTGCCTCTGACCCGTGGATTTAATGCTCCTGGGCTTACCAATATGAGTCTGTTTACTTCATTAGAATAATTCGAAGCATAGTGAAGACCAATCGTACCTCCAAGTGAGGCTCCTGCTATTGAGAAACTATTAATTTCTAGATGATCCATGAGTTTCTGTAGCAGAAACAATGTTCTAGCCATTGAATAATCACCGCTTGGATCATTATAAGACAAGCCATGTCCTGGTATATCGAGTCTTATAATGCGATGAGTTGCACTCAGTTCTTGGACCCAGGGATCCCAGTCTATTAGATTGGCATAATTAGCATGCAGGAGTAATAAGACTGGGCCATTTCCTTCATCAGTGAAATGTATTTTTACACCATCAATATTGATAAAAGAAGAACTTCTCAACAGATACTTGGATTCAATTGTTTCTGGACTTATATCTTGCGGATAGCGTGCACCAAATAACAAGCTGATTGCAAATACAAATAAAGCAATAAGTATTAGGAAAGATGTTTTTCTTATAATTTTTTTTACCATAAATTACTTTAAATAAGTCTTGATCAGTAAAAGTATAATCTTTATCTTAACTTTAATTATTTAATAAATATAAATTATGAATAAAAAAAATGTAAGCACGATGAAACCCTTTGAAAATGGAGATGTTTTTTTAGGATGTACCAATCTCAATGATGAAGTGGATGATCATAAGGGCGATGGCAGAATTCTTCAATACGATAAGAATCTTCAACCCAAAGGAATTTTATATACTGAGGGCACAGAGCATTTGGTGATAGGCCTTACGTTTGATCCACAAGGAGTTTTGTGGGGATTTGATATGCATAATCATGCAATTGTTAGAGTTTCTCCTGATGGTAAACAGTTACCAAATCATAATTTTGGTGATCGTGCATTTTCTAATGCGACTTTTGATTCAGAGGGTAATATATACTTGGGAGAGGCTTTGGTTGGGAATACTCCTTACCCAGGTAGTTTTATGAGGCGTGTGCCTGGATTGGATCTTTTAGGATATGGAAATATTCATAAATTTAATTCAAATTTAGAATTAGTAAAAGTATTTGATGTTGCTTATTCTCCAGAGTTTCATCAGTTTAAGGGCATCACACATACTGCGATGCATCCAAGTCAAAAATATATTACTTATACCACTGAAATAGGTAAAAAAGTCATGCAGTACGATATTATTAATGACCAACAAATGGAAGATCTTGTAGTATTACCATCCACTGATCTAACCGATCAAATTGTAGCTATTGCAGTGAACTATCTTCCAGATGGGCGATTATTGCATTCTAGAGGTGAATATATTGAGATTCTTGATTACACAGGGAATGTTAATCAAACCATTGATTTATCTGAGTATGGCTGGGGAATTGCACAATTAACCGCATCAAATGATGGTGAACATTTTTTCACTGCTAATATTTTCACAGGCATTGCAATGAAGGTCAGAGTCAATGATGGCATTGTTGTTGGTGTTATTGATACTGGCTTAAAGAAACCAAAGAGAAGTTTGGCAGGTATTGCTGAGTTCTATCATGCATAAAATAAAACTCAGTAATTTTCTTTTATTTTTTATTTTTATTAGCAACATTAACCATGTTTTTGCAGATCAGAATCCTATAGTCAAAAGAGTAAATTTTATTGTCTCTGACCTGGATCAGTCTTTAAAAATATATAGAGATGTCTTAGGCATGGAAATTTTCGAAATTAAGAATTCCGATACAGATTCATATTCCTATCCTGTTTTTAATTTACCCGAGGAGGCTTTGATACGATTTGCTAGTTTGAATATGGGTAAAGAAAAAAGGGCATTTGCTTTAACTGAGGTGAAGAATACACCACTACCTGTTAATAAAGGAATACGAATGAGTACTGTAGTGATTTCAATTTCAGACTTGGAAGATAAGTACAATCAAATAGGGCTGATGGGATTATTCAGAACAGATATTGATAGTGACCATACACCTGAGGGACAGAGCTTCAGCGAGTTTTCATTTCTTGATTTTGATGGGCATCTGATTGTTCTCTATGAGATAAAAGATTAATTTTGTTATTTTTGAATGTTTGAATTGCAAGCCAGTAAAGTATCGGTGACATGATGACCCATGGGATTTGGCTTTGCAGCATGATGGTCCGTTCATTGAAATAGAATAATTGAGGATTAATCCATGGGCCTGTTGGTGCCAAAGGAGCCCAAGATAGTTGTTTTTCTATTGAGAGTTGATCGAAGTATAGAAACATTTCAACGCAAATATTTTGACCCAAGCACCAAGCCAGTAAGATAAAAAAAGCTTTCCAATTCCAGGTTTCAAAGATTGATAGGTTCCGACCACTGAAAAACCACGTCAGCCAAAGACCACCGATGCATATGGTTCCTGCATCTCCCATTGAATTCATCAGCCAGTTGATATGCTTGGGTATTGCTAGATTAAGAGCATGAGATCTTCTTTCATCCACTGGATCTCCATCAAACCATCCATATGTGAACCATAACTCCCATCCCAATGAACAGAGTAAGAAACATACAATATATAACTTGATCAGTGATAGCTGGAATGGGTTTTTTCTATAGAGAGAGATTATGAAAATTGGGAATAGAGCGCTTGTGTAAACTACAAAAATAATTCTTATTTCTTCAAAACTCATTATTACTAATTCAATGATTTTCGAGCTCTAGACTGTAGTGATAAAATGCATTATCTTTTTCATAACCCAATGATTCATAGAGGGATTGACCTATGAAATTATCTTTAGCTGTTGATAACTCCAATCGTTTGTAACTATTTTCTATAGCAAAGACTTTCGCTTTATTCATAAGCATTCTGCCTATACCTAACCCTCTTTGATCTTGATCCACATATAGGTCATAAAGAATCAAAATAGGAATTTTACTGACTGAGCAAAATGAAGGATAAAGTTGCACAAAACCATTAAATTTATTAGTGCTTTTACAGGAAAGAAAAATTATAGATTCTTTTTTAATGATTCTATGTCTTATAAAAGCATAGGCAGAGTTGTAGTCATCTTCTTGATCATAGAATATTCCATAGAGGTTGAATAGACGTGCCAATTCATCAAGATGTGATTCATTGGCTAAAATAATTTCAGTCATTACGATATCTGTGACCCTTAGTTGATAAAAATTGACTTTCATTGATGATGTTTTTACTAACGCTAAAAGGCGCTTCTTCATGAACGTAGTGGCCAACTTTTTCAATTAATGCCAATTTACTTCCTTTAATATTTTGGTTTAAGGTGATGGCTTCTTCAAGACTCTTAGTTCGGTCTTCTTGGCCAAATATAATCAATGTAGGTATATCAATATCAGGCAATAATTCTTTTTCATTAGCCACATAGAATTTACTCATCATACTAGTGGTTCCATCCATATAACCTTCTGTTTTAGTGCCTAGCATAATACTATCCATAACTTCATCTGTAACTATTGAAGTATCAATAAAAGAGTTTTTTAAAAACTGTTCTCTAAATTCTCTTTTAGAGAATTGTTTTGCTGTAACTCGAGCAAAAGGAAAAATTAGATTCAGATATCGACTAAATTCTGGGACACCAGTCGTAATAATTCCAGGATTAAACAGAACCAATCCAGTTGTTTTTAAATCATTTAATGCTACATGAACGGCTATGGCTCCTCCCAAGGAGTGCCCACCTATAATGTATTGATCAAGATCAATAGCTTCTGCAAATAGACTAATAGTTCTTGCTTGATTTTTATTGCTGTAATCATATTGTACTGGTTTATCCGATAGTCCAAAACCCAGTAAATCCAATGCAATAACTCGATAGTGTTGTTTTAATTCAGGGACAATTTTTCTCCATGTATTGATTGAATTACCAAAACCATGAATTAAGACTATATTTGGATTATTTTGTTCACCAAAAACCCGATAACGTATCTGATTTTCTTCAATAATTATGAATCGATCTTCACTCTCTGCCAGTTCATTTATGGGTATTTCTTCATAGGGCAAATACGCATAAACCACTAATAAGATATAAGAAACACTGAATAGAGTAAGAAAAATAAATAGTATATTTTTAATAATTTTTATCAAAGTTTTCTCATTGATTTATTAAACCATCACCATAAAATCCATTTATCATTCCATAACGAATTATTTTGTGAAGTAGGTAGTTTAAAAGTTGTTCTCCCCTAAGGCAATTAATAAGAGACTGCCTACTTTCCATAAAATACACCAACATTGATTAGAAAATTATACACTGAATGTACTTTAGATCTTATTGCGGGACGCTGTAAGAATCAATATTTGGAACAAATAAAATTATAGAGTAAATGTATTTTTAGGCCTTATTTCAGGCGCTGTAAGAATCAATTCTTGGGAAGAAACAACCACACCTCCCGGCTGTTCAATTGTAATAGCAAAGCCTTTTGCATTGGATATAGGTAATTTAGGATTAATGGGTATGATGATGTCACGACCAGCATCCGTAATATTAAATACTCCTCCATCCACTGGCTGCTTATACTTGATTGGATCTATAATCCAAATTTGATATTGATTTTTTGATGGATCATTGACAGGCATACCAGATATTTTAATAAAGCCCTTTTGACTTTCATTACTCCAGACAATGTCACCTTTAGTGAGAGCAAAATCAGATGTTTTTGAATACCATGGGTATTCAACGAGATCATTAGATGTTGACTGAAGAACGACTCTTTTAAGTGGTAGATATCTGAAATTATTTTCATAATTTTTAAACTCAATCATAGAGAAGGACAGTCCAATTGTAAGCAGTACTGTGACTGCCCAAGCATAGGTAGGTTTATAAAATAAAGATCTCATAAAATCATTCATCTTAGTTCTAAAAAGGATGACTAAATCAACTTTTTTATGGGAATTTAAAATTTTATTTTTAAGATCAAGAGGCAATGCTTCATTACTTAGGCGATCATTTAGGTGATAGCTCATATGTGTGAGAGAAGCTATTTGATCAAATTCATAATTTTGATATTCTGGATACAACTTCAGAAGTCTTTCAAGTTCTCTAGATTCTTCATCAGACATGGCCTGTGTTGATTGCATAACCAAGAGATCCAATAACAACTTTTCTTCTGTATTACTCATGACTGATGTTCACGATCGAATGTTGATCTTGATCGTATATTTCTCTCAATTTAATTAAATTTCTTCTGATTTTAGTTTTTACTGTGCCAAGTGGAATATTCATAAGTCTAGCAATCTCTGTATGGCTATACCCCTGGTATATAGATAATGAGAGCAGTTCTTTGTCTTCTTTTTCAAATTGATTAATTGCTTCAGAGATAATTTTGACGTCTCCAGATTCCTCAAGCATTGACTTTGTTTCAAGTGCATCATCATTAAAGCAATCATCTATGGGTTCTAGTTTTTTATGGCGATATATTTTTCTTACATGATCGATGAGACGTCTTCTTGCAATCATAGAAATAAATGTAACTTCGGAAGCTTTAGCAGGGTCAAATCTTCCTGCTGATTTCCAAATGGCAATGAAAACTTCTTGAACTGCATCTTCTGCTTCAGTTTGATTTGAAAGGTATCTTCTGGCAATTGACCAAATAAGATTACCGTATTGATCAACTAACTTTTCAAAAGAACCGGGTTCTTCTTTGGACAGAGAAAACAAAATAGAGTCTTCTACTTTTTTTATTTTCTTACTCTGAGGCATTGTTTTGCTTGAGTGTATAAAATTATTTATAGCTACTGTTTCCAATTAGTCATTACCTGAATTAATTCTTATCTAGACTTTCGTCTAGAAGATTGAACTGGATTCAAATATTAACTAAATTTAAGGTGCTATCCAGTCACCCGCAAACATGCAACCAAATTCCACATCTTCTTGTGCTGATTCACCTTCATAGTAGACTTCTTCCCATCCTCCTCTTTCACAGGATCCAATGGATGACTCTCTTGGACAATCTCCTTCTGCATAGGCGGGATCTAGAATGGTGACCATTCCATCTCCTTCTTCAGCGTAGTGATAGCAAGCATCTTCTGACATATTTGTTCTGCATGCTTTATAAGGGTCTCCAGCAAAAGGATTTTCCGCTGTGTATGTGCAAGAACCAGTTCCACTGGGTTTATTCATATCACTATCATGGTGCCCACTTGCCATAATGCTCGAACTACCAGATATAAGTATACCCAGTACTATAGTTTTTACTTTTAAAAAATTTTTCATTAGATTAGTTCTCCATTATCTAAAGTCTCATTGTATGTTGTAATTTGTACATGAACAAGAATCTATTATTTTATATTCTTGGAATTTATTTAGAATGTATTTATACAAAGGAGAAAATTATGATCGGTAGATATGTTGCTACAATATTAAATATTACATTGGTTCTTATTTTAATCTCAATCGGAAATTCTTCAGCTTTAGCAGACGGGCATAATAATCAGAGATTTGATGCCAATAAACCGACTGTTTTTATTACAGGTTCCAATCGAGGTATTGGCTTAGCTTTAGTGAAAAACTATGCAGCCAGAGGCTGGAATGTTATTGCAACTTGCAGAAGCCCGAGTAAAGCAGAAAACCTTATGTCATTAAGAAAGCAATATAGCAGGGTATTTATTGAAGAAATGGATGTAACAGATACTACTGAAATTCAATATTTAGCCAATAAATATAAGAATTACCCAATTGATATTCTCATAAATAATGCTGGTATATTGGGTAATGTTGAGAATCAATCTTTCGGAAATTTGAACCCAGACTTATTTGAAAAAGTTATGGCAGTTAATGCATTGGGACCACTAAAAGTAGCTGAAGCATTTGCAGATAATGTGGCCTTAAGTAAGCAGAAAAAAATTGTTTCTATGACTAGTGGATTAGGTTCTATGCAAATCACATTGAATTCCGACCGTTTTTACTATTACAGAATGAGTAAGGCAGCTCTAAATATGGGGGTAATAGCAATGAATGTCAGTTTGAAATCAAGAGGAGTCATTTCGGCTTTAATTGCTCCAGGGATGGTGGAGACACAACTATTAAATGATTCTGGTTATAGAGGTCCTGGGACCATTACAACTGATGAAAGTGCTGCTGGTTTGGTTAGAATTATTGATCAGATTAGTAATGAGACGATCAAGAAGAATAGAGGTAAATCAGTGAATTACGATGGCATGGTAATACCTTGGTAAGAAGATAGCTATTAATGTTTATTTACCCAGAAATTAATCCCATTGCAATCCAGATTGGACCTATATCTATAGCGTGGTATGGACTCATGTATTTAATGGGTTTTATTATTGCTTTTGTCTTAGCACGAATAAGAGTCAAACAAGAATGGTCTCCTATCCAGAGTAATCAAATAGATGATTTAATATATTTTTCAGTAATAGGAGTCATTATAGGAGGCAGATCTGGTTATATGATCTTTTATGCTACGAATACATTGATAGAAGATCCTTTAAATTGGCTTATTCAGCTTCCTCAATTATGGGCTGGTGGTATGTCATTTCATGGGGGTTTGATAGGTGTTTTAATTGCTGTTGTTCTATTTTCAAAAAAAATAAAAAAACCATTTATTGATGTAATTGATTTTGTTGCTCCACTGGTACCTATTGGTCTTGGATTAGGTAGGATTGGTAATTTTATAAATGGCGAGTTATGGGGGAAGCCAACAGATTCGCAGTTAGGATTTTTAGTCAATGGTATCGTTAGGCATCCGTCACAGCTTTATGAAGCTTTTTTGGAAGGCTTGGTTTTATTTATTATTCTATGGGTATTTACTCTTCGTAAAAGAGCCCCTGGTTTTTCAGCTGCAATATTTTTAATTTTCTATGGCTGCTTTAGATTTTTGATTGAATATTTTAGATTGCCAGATGAACATATTGGGTATCTTGCTTGGGAATGGCTAACAGTGGGACAGATTTTATCTATCCCGATGCTAATGATTGGTTTTTATATTATATTTACTTCAAAAATTAGGCAAAATTCGTAACTAAATTTGTATAATTGAATATCTAAATAAATTTCATTAAAAGCGAGATAAAAATTGAAGCAATACCTAGACTTACTCCAAACTATTCTTGATACAGGAGAGTTGAAAGAAGACAGAACGGGTACAGGTACACGCAGTTTCTTCGGACATCAAATGCGATTTAATCTTAATGATGGTTTTCCTATACTGACAACAAAGAAAATATTTTTTAAAGGCGTAATTCATGAGCTTCTTTGGTTTCTAGATGGCGCTACAAATAATAATATTCTAAAAGATGCTGGAGTACATATTTGGGATGAATGGGAGACTGAATCGGGTGATTTAGGGCCGATTTATGGGCATCAGTGGAGGGCTTGGCCCAACTCAAATAATGGTGAGGTAATAGATCAAATACAGAAAGTTATCAGTCAAATTAAGAACAATCCCTCTTCAAGAAGAATTATTGTCAGCGCCTGGAATGTGGCAGATCTTCCAGATGAAAGTATCTCTCCTCAGGAGAATGTTAAAAAACAAAAAATGGCGTTGGCACCCTGCCATGCCTTGTTTCAGTTTTTTGTTTCACAAGGCAAATTATCTTGTCAATTGTATCAAAGGAGTTGTGATTCTTTTTTAGGCTTAGGCTTTAATATTGCTTCTTACAGTCTATTAACGCATATGATTGCACAACAATGCGATTTAGAAGTTGGCGATTTTATTTGGACCGGAGGCGATGTTCACTTATACCTGAATCATCTTGATCAAGCCAATGAGCAACTGAGTAGAGAACCTTTTGCACTGCCAATATTAACTATAAAAAGAAAGCCTAGCTCAATATTTGATTACGCTTATGAGGACTTTGAGCTTCTTAATTATCAATCCCACCCACATATTTCTGCTCCTATTTCAATCTAGCTCTTATGGCAATTTCTGGATGCATAATATTTATAGCAACCAAATCTCCCCCCCAAACGCAGCCTCCATCTAAGCAGACTATTTTATTGTGATAATAGTAGTTAAGCGCTGACCAATGACCAAAAATAATTAAACTATCAACAGTTTTCCTATTGGGATAAGAAAACCAGGGTAAAAAATCAGAAGTGCCCTCTATTGGCGAGCCTTTTTCAGAAAAGTCCAGTCCATTCTTTTGGCTCATAAACCTCATTCTTGTAAAAACATTAGTAATAAAATTACTTCGGTCTGTTCGATTAATGTGATCGTTCCATTGGGTTGGTTTATTTGTATACATATGCTTAAAGAAATGAGGAGCTTCTGAACTATTTATGATCGAACTCATTTCTTGATTATAGAGTAGTGATTCCTTTACTGACCAATCGGGGTGAATACCAGCATGAACAAGCACTGTGTTTAATTCTTGATCAAAATGCATCAATGGCTTGCTTCTAAGCCATTCAATTAGATTGATTTTATTTTTTGATTTCAATATTGCTTGAAGCGATTCATCTTTACTCTCAATTCTTTTATTAGAGAGTGCGAGAGCAATCAAGTGAAGATCATGATTGCCAAGAACAGTAATAATGGATTGATCAATCGAATAGAGGTAGTTAAGCACCTCCAGTGATTGGGGTCCTCTATTGACTAGATCTCCAGTTAACCATAATTGATCTTTTTTCTCATCAAACTGAATTATTTCAAGAAGCTTTCTGAATTCTTCATAGCAACCTTGTATGTCCCCTATTGCGAAAGTAGACAACTAAGAACACCTTTTCTTTGATAGTTTAATATAGTCTTCAACGGTTAGGTTTTCAGGCCTGCTTTCGCAATCAATATCCATTTTTAAAATTTCTTCTTTTGAAAAATAATTGATTAAGCCATTAGTAATTTTCTTTCTTCTTTTTGAAAATGCATCTTTAATAATGCTATCTAATGTATCCAATACATCTTCATCTAAATTATTTTTTGGGGTGATTCTAATGAAAGAAGAAGTAATTTTAGGCTTAGGAAAAAATGCATTAGGAGATATATTGAAAAGTTTTTCAACCTTGCATCGAGCCTGTATTGCAATAGAGAGTCTGCCGTATGTTTTTTTATTTTCAGTACTAGTCATTCGATCAGCAACTTCTTTTTGAACCATGATATGAAGGTCTTTAAACAAAGAATTTGAATGCAGTATATGAAAAATTAGTGGAGTGGAGATATTGTAGGGGAGATTGCCAATTAGACGAATTTTTTGATTATTCTTAACAATATTTTTGAAATCAAATGAGAGTGCATCCATGCAATGAATATTGATACTTTTAGAATGATTGCTTTCTGCAAGTTGCAAAGATAAATCTTTATCAATTTCAATAACATCTATTGTTTTTAAATATTTTAGGAGAGGGAATGTCAAGGCACCTTGGCCAGGACCAATTTCTAAAACATGATCATTAAGTCTTGGATCAATTGATCTAATAATTTTTTCTACTATATTTTTATCATGCAAAAAATTTTGGCCAAAGCGTTTTCTTATCACTGGCTTAGTTTTTTTATGCATAATTCTCAGACATGTTTTTTGCAGTCCTTATGGCGTAATGAAGACTTTCATTATTTACTTTATTGCTAGCTGTTAAATCTAACGCAATGCCATGATCTACCGACGTTCTTATGATGGGTAAGCCCAAAGTTACATTGGCTGCCTGATGCGGGTTAACAAATTTGAAAAGTGGCAATCCTTGATCATGATAAAGAGCTAAAATAATGTCTAAATCTAGCTTTTGCAGAAAAGCAGTGTCTGCCGATATAGGTCCTATAATACTTTTGTTCTTGTTGTTTAGATGTTTTATAGCAGGCTCAATGATTAATGATTCTTCTTTACCCAATAATCCTTGTTCCCCTGCATGTGGATTCAGTCCTAAGACGCCTATGTTTGGTTTTTTGAGACCAAAATAAGTTTTGAGATCTTTCTCAATAATTTCAATGGTTTCTATTAGGAGGCGGCTATCAATGCTATTAGGTACTTTTTTTAGAGGCATATGAGTTGTTGCTAATGCCATTTTCATATTATCTGATACAAATGCCATCACTGATTTCGATTCACACATTTCAGCAATAAACTCTGTGTGTCCTCTAAAATTAATACCGGATTGATTAATAATATTTTTATGAACAGGTCCAGTAATCATTCCTCTAAAATCTCTGTTTAAGCATGTCTGTGTAGCATTTTCTATCATTGAAATAACATAGGCACTATTTTTCAGATCAAGCTTTCCTGCAATAACTTTTTTTGCGACATAAAAATTTTTAACCAGTAGTGAATTCTTAGGTAGAGATGAATAGTTTTGCTGATGATTATACTGAATAAAGTTAATGTCTAGTTTTAATGCATTAGCTCTCTCCTTAAGCATGATTAAATCTCCAAACACTACAAATTCAGAAGAATCATCTCTTTGAGCAATTGATAGAGTTAAATCAGGACCTATACCAGCTGGTTCTCCTGAGGTGACGGCAAACGGTTTGAGCATAATCTTATCGATTGGGGTATATAAACTAATTGTAGGGTAGTATTTCTACAAAAGCCTCATCTCTTAATTCTCGTGCCCAGATTTCTATTTCATCCGATAGCTTTGAATTACGAATAGCCGATATGGCTTTTCTTTTTTGAATTTCCTCAGTATTGTCAAATGTTCTCTTACCTAAGAATTCAATGATATGCCATCCATACCCTGTTTTAAAGGGCATGCTAATTTCATTTTCACTTAATGAATTTGCAACCAATTCAAATTCTGGAACAAAAAAACCTTGTGCAGTCCATCCCATGTCGCCGCCTTCTTGCGCCGATCCACTGTCTTCAGATATGGCTGATGCAACAGCTCCAAAATCACCCTCATTGATTATTTGATTTCTTATTGTTTTGAGTTTTTCTTCTGCAGCAGAGTCATCCAAAACTTCATTAGTTTTAATCAGGATATGTCTGACATTGATTTGATCTTCTAGTATGGGGTCATTGCCTTTGATCGCATTTAATCTAAGTAGATGAAAACCACTTCCACTTTTAAAAGGCTGGCTTAATTGATTTGTCTCAATTAAGTTGACTGCTTGAACAAAAATATTAGGCAATTGTTCACCTTGCATCCAACCTAAATTTCCTCCATTGAGGGCTTGTTGACCTTTAGAAAATTCGACAGCTAATGATTCAAAATTTTCTCCATTGCTAATTTTTTCATAAAGTGTGTTAATTAAATTTTCTGCTTTTTTTATTTCATTATTGCTTGAGGAAGACGATACAGGAATCAAAATGTGTGAGAGATTATAGTCATAATTCAAAGCATCTTGGTCTTTTTGTAGAACCATAAAGCTTTCAAGCTCGCTTTCAGAGACTGAGATTCTAGATGCAACATCTCTTTGTCTTAATTGATCAATGGTTAATTGCTCTCTTAACTCTTTTCTATAATCTTTGTATTTAATACCTTCTGCTTCCAATATTTTTGGAAAATCTTTGAATTCAACCTGATTATTTTGAGCTACATTTGTGATAGCAGCATTTAGTGCTTCATCTGAGATTCTAACACCAAATCTTTCAGCGCGTTGAAGTTGAACTCTTTGAATGATTAATCTTTCCATGACTTGTTCTTGTATTACATCTATTGGCGGCATTCGTCCTTCTTGTTTTTCTAGGTTGGCTATAATCATTGTAAGTTGTTGTTCAACTTCACTCCTAAGAATAACTCCATCATTTACAATGGCAGCAATACCATCAATAAACTCACCAGTACCTCCAAGTTCTCTTGTCTGAGAAAGTAAATTAGTGCTTAAAATAATCGTTAAGCAAATCATTATTTTGAGAACTATTTTATTCTTATTAATCATAATAAGTGCCATCATATCCTAATATTCCTCGATCCAATAGGTTTTCAATTGGCATACCAATTTCTCCCAGACCTTTAAAAATAAATTGTATTGAGAAAGACGAGTCTGATTCACCATTTCGATATGCCAAATGCTTCCTAGAAACAGCTCTAATACCCCAGCAACATGTTTCGTATTCCACACCAACAAATTGTTCAAAAACTTTTTTATCTATAATCGAGTAATTATAACGTCCTACAATATTCCAACTGTCTCGAATCGGGATAGAAAATGAGGTATCAAATTGCCTAAGCATATCCCGACGATACCTGTATGAAAAATTGAAGATTTTTGCATTATTTGATTTATATTGTAATCGTGTTTCAGTTTTCATTGATTGATCAATATCAGATGCCCACATATGTCCTAATCTTAATGACCATTCTTTACTAATATTCCATTTCATCATTGCGAGATAAGCGGAAGAATTATTATTATTTACAAGCTCATTTGGGAGAGTTACTTTTCTTTTTTTGTAATAATGAGTTTGACCAAGGGTTAAACTCATAAAGGGCTCTAGACTACTTTTTTCAAAAAGCTTTGTTGTTATTCCATAACTTAACTTTGATGTATCACCTATACGATCTTGTCCTATGTATCTGTTTTTTCTGAATAGCTGGATGTGATTAATATCAGGTTGTATGGTATCGAATACAGGAAAATCATTCTGATCATGGAAGGGAATATAGACAGCCATTATCCTAGGCTCTATGGTTTGTTGATATGATTGATTACTCCAAGACTTTTTCAGTAAAGCATTAACGTCCAAGCTATATATTGGAACAGTTCTTTTCGCCTTAAATCGACTAGTTTCTTCATCGGATCCTTTATCCAAATTATATTTAGTTATATCAATTTCCAGAGCCGGTTTTACTTGAATGCCATTCAAGTTAAATGTTTTTGATATATTTGGCATCATATGAAACCTTCCTCCTGAGGCTGCACCACTTTTATCGAAATAAGCTAATTGCCCATTAAGTCCATAATTTATTCCAGTTTCTTTCAAAGACCATAATCCTGTAAAATTTAAATAAGGTAGCCTTTTGTGAGGTTTTTCATCAAAGAGTATTACGTCATTTATTATTTGATGATTATCCATACCAATGTTCAAAAACCAATTATTACTAAAATGATCAAGATTAATGGATCTCACCAAATGGGTTCTACTAGTGGAGCTGAGTGTTTGGGTCAAATCCTCAAAGTAGTTATTTCCAGAAGCATATTCTCCCTTTAAGGATAATTTCCAGTCAGAACTAAGATTAACGACCTGTTCATGAGATATGTAAGTTCTGTCTTTATCCGTTTGTTTATCATTAGGCAGAAAATCAAGGAGTGTTTCACCTCTTTGATTTTTAGTCATAAATCTAAACTGATTACTTAGTTGAAATCCTCTTTTATCCATATATTTTGGAGTCGTTCTGAGGTCCATATTGGTAGAGATGTTCCAATAATAGGGAAGACTTAGTTCTAGACCTCTTTTTGTTGATGAGCCAAAGTTGGGTGGTAGGATTCCTGATTTTCTTGAATCTGATAGAGGAAAGGTCAAATAAGGAAGGTATAAAATAGGCCAATCTTTAAATCTTAAGCTTAGATTTTTTGCCATTCCCTCATCTTTATTCAGTTCCATAGATTGAGCCCTTAACTCCCAAGAATTATCAAGGGCAGTACAAGTGGTGTAAGTAAAATCAGTTAGTTTAAAATTATTATCGCTATCTATTGCTATTGTTTTAGCAATCCCTCTTGCTGGGATATTGTATATTTGGTAATCACTGTTTTGAATT
>JAQWSZ010000008.1:0-35563 GCA_029242945.1 Gammaproteobacteria bacterium
ATTGAGCTGGGTGCAGAAGATATTGAAGTTATGAATGATGGCTCTATAGAAATAATGACATTGCCCAATGATTTTGTAGATATAAAAAATGTTCTTACTAAAGAGAATATCAATATTGATCATGCTGAAGTTACAATGAGAGCATCAACAGATGTAGAAATAGATTTCAAGCATGCTCAATCAATGATTAAATTGTTGGATATGTTAGAAGACCTTGATGATGTTCAAGCTGTTCATTCAAATGCCGAAATCTCTGATGATATTATCGAGCAATTAAATTGAATATCTTAGGTATCATTAAGTGAAAATTTTTGGAATTGATCCTGGTTCCAGGGTTACTGGATATGGAGTAATAGAGTCAAATGGTAATCATTCTAAATACATCGATAGTGGGATTATTTCGACAAAAAGCAAGAATATACCTGAAAGACTCAGGATTATTTATCAAGAGATTGAAAAATTAGTGATTCATCACCAGCCCAATGTTATTTCAATTGAGAATGTATTCATGCATAAAAATGCTGATAGCGCACTAAAATTAGGACAAGCTAAAGCAGCTGCTATTTGTGGAACTTTTAAAATAAATGTATCTGTTTTTGAATATGCAGCAAGAGAAGTTAAGCAGGCCGTTGTTGGAACAGGCGCAGCGGAAAAAGAACAAGTACAGCAAATGGTCAAAATCATTTTAGGCATTAAGAATAAGGAGTTAAAACTGGATGAATCTGATGCACTTGCAATAGCAATCTGTCATGCTCATAGTTATTCAGTAAATCAAATGTTGAAAGATAATAAATAATGATTGGTTCTTTAACTGGCTTTGTAAAAAATAAAAAACCTAATATGGTTCTTATTGAAGTGAATGGAATTGGCTATGAAGTTAATATTCCACTATCTACTAGCTTCAAAGTTCCTGCAATTAATGAGCCAACCTCTATTCTTACCCATCTAATTGTTAGAGAAGATCAACATACACTATATGGTTTTGCTACAGAAGATGAAAGAAACTTATTTAGAGCACTCATAAAGATAAGCGGGGTAGGACCCAAATTAGCTCTAACAATTTTATCAGGTATTAATACCAATGATTTCATTAAGTCAGTAATGACAGAAGACATAGATACATTAATTCATCTTCCAGGTATTGGCAAAAAGACTGCAGAAAGACTAGTGGTTGAAATGAAAGATAAAGTTAGTGAAATTTCTGATTCTTTACAAATTAGTGGTAAGGAGTCTCTAATCTCAAATACAGTAAGAGAGGCACATAATGCCCTGACTAATCTTGGTTATAAAAGTACAGAAGCTAAGAAAATATTAGACAAAATAGACAAAGATGATCTCACAGTTGAGAATCTTTTAAAGCAGGCATTGCGATCTTTAAATAAGTGATAACTGATGGATGAAATAGAAAATATTACCTCAAGTGAAGCACAAGAAGGGGAAGAATCTGTAGATAGTATGCTAAGACCTAAAACGTTATCTGAATACGTAGGTCAAGAACCCGTTAAAGAGCAACTCAGTATTTTTATTGAAGCTGCAAAAAAACGAAAAGAATCCTTAGATCATCTATTAATATTTGGGCCACCAGGTCTGGGGAAGACTACATTAGCTCATGTTGTATCTAATGAACTTGGAGTTAATCTTAAGCATACCTCAGGACCTGCAATTGAAAAGCCAGGAGACCTAGCTGCTATTTTAACTAACCTTGAAGAAAATGATGTTTTATTTGTTGATGAAATACATCGTTTAAGTGCTGTAGTAGAAGAAATACTATATCCTGCATTAGAGGATTATCAATTGGATATTGTTATAGGGGAAGGACCTTCTGCAAGATCTATTAGACTAGATTTAACTTCTTTCACCATGATTGGTGCAACAACCAGAGCAGGTCTGTTGACATCGCCATTAAGAGATCGTTTTGGTATTTCTCAAAGACTCGAATTTTATCATCCCAATGAACTTACTAGCATTGTTATTAGATCAGCTGGCATTTTAGATGTTGTGATCGATCAGAAAGGCGCTGAAGAAATTGCTTCTAGATCAAGAGGTACACCTAGGATTGCAAATCGATTACTCAGAAGAGCAAGAGATTATGCCCAGGTTAGAGCAAACGGAGAGATCACTAAAAACGTCGCTCTAGATGCCATGCAATTAATGGATGTAGATAAAAATGGATTTGATTTATTGGATCGAAAGTTTTTATTAGCAATCATAGAAACCTTCAACGGTGGACCAGTAGGAATTGATGCAATAGCTGCAGCTATAGGAGAAGAGCGAGGAACTGTTGAGGATATTATTGAGCCATTTCTTATTCAAAGAGGCTTTTTAATTAGAACTCCTCGAGGAAGGACAGCTTCTTTGAAGGCCTATCAACATTTTGAAATTGAGATTCCTAAAGAAATTAGAGATCAGAATCCAAGTCTTTTTGATGAATCATGAATGAGGGCTTGTTAGCATAAGTAGTTGACTGAGACAGCTAGTTTCTTTATTTTTTAGAATGGTTTATTGGTGCTCCCTAGGGGATTTGAACCCCTGTTTCCGCCTTGAGAGGGCAGCGTCCTAACCACTAGACGAAGGGAGCTTGAAAGCATTATAAAAGATCAGTAATTTTTTGATACTATAAATAACATGCCTGAAATTCTACCGATAAAATTAGAATCAAAATTTATAGCGATAGAAGGACCTGTTGGATCAGGTAAAACAAGCTTAGCTAAAAAATTATCAGATTATGTTGATGGTAAGTTAATACTAGAAAAGCCAGAAGATAATCCTTTTCTACAGAATTTTTATTCAGACCCTAAATCAAATGCACTCCCTACTGAATTATCCTTCTTATTTCAAAGATCAAAACTTCTGGAATTAGTAGATCAAGAAGAGCTTTTTTCATCGGTTACTGTGGCAGATTTTTTATTCAATAAAGATATTATTTTTTCAGAAATGAATTTAACAAAAGAAGAGTTAGAATTATTCAAAAAAGTTAAAGAATCTCTTCATATAAAGCCTCAAAATCCAGATTTAGTAATATATCTACAAGCTCCTGTGGATGTATTGATTTCTAGGATTAAAATGAGATCTTCTTCAGTTGATGGGCTAATAGATCGAAGATATCTAGAGAATCTAGCAGATTCATATGCAAAGTTTTTCTTCCACTATGATGATTCACCGTTGTTAGTAGTGAATGCTGAAAGCATCGACCCAATTCATAATAATGATCATTTTGAGATGTTGTTTAAAGAACTTTCTGGCGTTAAAAATGGTACCCATTTTTACAATAATACAGCATCAGTTCTTAGATGATCTAATGCTGCTCAATTGCCCACTTTATATGTTCGCGAACCATTTCTGATTCCACTTTGAGTCTTGATTTTAAGACTCCCTTGATACTAGGTGTTGTCTTTGAATTACCCAATGCGACTGCAATATTTCTTAACCAACCATGATAACCTGATCTCCTTAAAGCGCTTCCCATTGTGTTTTTATCCCATTCTTTTTCTGTCCATAAGAATAATTTTTCAAGCGATTGATGCATCAAATTATGATTTGGTTTGAAGTCAGAGTTAATGACTACTTTTGAAAACTTATTCCAAGGACAAAAGGACTGACAGTCATCACAGCCAAAAATTCTATTGCCAATTGACTTTCTCATCTGTACTGGAATTGATTCTTTATTTTCAATAGTTAGATATGAAATACATTTTCTAGCATCAAGTTGATAAGGAGCAATAATTGCTTGAGTGGGGCATACATCGATGCACAGATTACAACTACCACAATGGTTAGTTGCAGGGTTGTCTATTGGTAGTTCAAGATCGGTATATATTTCAGCTAAAAAAAACCATGATCCATTCGATTTATCAATCAAATTAGTATGTTTACCAATCCAACCTAATCCAGCATTTCTAGCAAAAGCTTTTTCAAGTACAGGTGCCGAATCAACAAAAGAAATTTGTCCTTCCAGTTCAGAGTAGTCTTTAATTTTGGTAGTTAGTACCTTTAGTTTTTTCTTGATAGTTTTATGATAATCTTTACCTAAAGCATAATTTGCTATATAGCCTATTGAATTATCATCGATTAATTTTTCAGCAGTGCATTTATCTCTAGAATAGTAATGCATTTTCAAAGAGATGACTCTAATTGTTCCTGGCACTAAAAGATCAGCTCTAGATCTCTTATTGCCATGTTTCATCATATAATTCATTGAACCATGGAATTTCTTTTCTAGCCATTTCTTAAGATGTTCTTCATCATTTTTGATATCAATACCACTAATACCTACATCGTCGAATCCAAGTTCTTTGGACCATTTTTTAATATTATTTTTTAATTTTATAGGATTTTGCATTTTGTCAGTAGAGTTTTAATAACAACAGTATAATAGTGATTATGAGTATTTCTGAAAAATTTATTTTTAAATCTAATGAGGTTTCGACTATAGATAGATTAGCAATGACTGAAGAAGATATAAGTGGTTTCTTATTAATGAAAAGAGCTGCAGAGTTCACTTTTGATATAACTCACAAAGAATATCCTAGCGCTAAATCATTTCTTATCTTTTGTGGCTTAGGCAATAATGCTGGTGATGGTTATCTTCTAGCCAGTCAAATAATAAGAAAAGGACTTCATGCAAGTGTTGTTTATTTATCGTCACCTGAAAATTTAAAAGGCGATGCACTTTCAGCTTACCTTGATCTTAAATCATTGAATGCTGAGATAACACCTTGGACTAAGAATTGTAATTTTGATGCTGATATTATCGTTGATGCACTATTTGGTATCGGTCTTAATAAACCTATTGAAGGCAAATATTTAGAATGTATCTCGGCAATTAATGACAACGTAAAACCTGTAATTGCTCTAGATATTCCTTCAGGTCTTTGTGCTAATACAGGACAGGAAAAAGATCTTGCTATAAAAGCAGAAATTACAGTGACTTTTGTAGGTAAAAAAATTGGTTTATTTTTAGGGTCTGGACCTGACTCCTGTGGAAGAATATTTTTTAGTGACCTTTTAATCAATGAAAATCTCTACAAATTATCAAAACCCTCTGTTGAGATATTCAGTGATAAATTGAGAGCCAAAATGCTTCCTAAAAGAAAAAATACTTCTCATAAGGGAGATTATGGCCATGTTTTAATCATTGGAGGGAATAAGGGTATGGCTGGAGCTGCAAAGATTGCAGCAGAAGGTGCTCTAAGATCAGGTGCCGGTCTAGTGAGTGTTATAACAAGACCAGAAAATGTCAATGTTATTACTAGATTAAGACCAGAAATAATGTGCCATGCTGTGGATGATAGTCTCAATAATGTTAAAGAATTAATAAACAATGTTGATGTAATTGCTATAGGTCCTGGACTTGGTTTAGATGAATGGGCTCATAAGATATATGAAGAAACATTAATTTCAAAAACACCATTAATTCTAGATGCAGATGCATTAAATATACTTTCTCTAAAACCTATAAAAAGAGATAATTGGATTCTTACTCCACATCCAGGTGAAGCTGCTAAATTGATTTCAAAATTAACTTCACAAATACAACATGACCGATTATCAAGTTTAGAAGAGATCATCAATCAATATCAAGCAACAGTGATTCTAAAAGGCAATAATACTTTAGTGGGCAACTCTCAAAGAGTGCCCTATATGATCAATGCAGGTAATCCAGGAATGGCATCAGCAGGTATGGGCGATCTATTGACTGGCTTAACAGCAGGATTACTGGCTCAGTTTTTAAGACATGATTATTGTCAAATAGCTGCACTATCAGCATTTATTCATGCAAAGGCAGGAGATCAGGCAGTATTAAATGGTCAAAGAGGTCTTATTGCTACAGATTTACTTAATGAGTTGAGACCATTGTTAAACCCATGAAAGTAAGAAATGAAAAAGAGATGATAGAGCTAGGTAAGGTTTTTGCTCAGAATATTCTACATTCAACAACTGAATCTTTAGTGATCTATTTGCAAGGAAATCTCGGTGCAGGTAAAACAACTTTCTCAAAGGGCTTTTTAAAAGGTATGAATTTTAAAGGATTGGTAAATAGTCCTACTTATAATTTAATTGAGACAATAGAAACAAATGAATTTATTATTTTTCATGTTGATCTTTATCGAATTGATACACTGAATCAAATACTTGAGTTAGAACTTCATGAGAAGCCAATTTTGGATAAACCTTATTTATTTCTTATTGAATGGCCAGAAAATGGAGGCGATTATATTTTATCAGCTGACCTAATTGTCAATATATCTTTCAATGAAGTGATGAATGAAAGATTAATTAATATTGAAAAGTTGAGTAAAAAAGTAAGCAAATTTAAAGATTCTTGGATAAAGTAGATCTTTAATATGTAATCAAGGAAGCTTTATTAGTAAAGTAATAAAAATAATATCATTAGTCTTTTTTCTAATTTTCATAAATACGGAAGTATTTGCTAAATCAGTTTTAAAAAATATAAGAATTAGTAAAGATAATCTAGAAACAAGATTGGTTTTAGATCTATCTGAAACAACAAAATATAAAGTTTTTACCTTAAATAGACCCAATAGGGTTGTAGTCGATCTTTATCGATCTGCCAAAAGTAATAAATTGAAATCAACATTAGGTAATAATGGCTTAATTAGTAAAGTAAGGATTGCAAATAATACTATTGCAAAACTTAGAGTCGTTATTGAGACTGAAGAGATTGTTTTTTATAAAACATCTAGTATTCCTTCAAGATCAAATAGTAATTTTAGAATTGTTATAGATTTAAAGAAAGCATTTCAGGGTAGCAGAAAACTAGTAAGTGCTGCTTTAAATAAGAAAAAAATGATTATAGCTATTGATCCAGGTCATGGTGGAAAGGATGAAGGAGCAAGGGGTAAGAAAGTTAAAGAAAAAGATTTAGTTTTAAAAATTGCAAAAAGACTAAAATCATTAATTGACAATGAAAAAAGTATGAGAGCTATTTTAATCCGAGATGATGATAGCTATCCTTGCCCTGGGAAAAAAAAGAACTGCACTCAGATTCAGTCTCTAAATGAAAGAATAACCAGAGCAAAAAACTCAAAAGCTGATCTTTTAATTTCTATTCATGCTGATTCTTTTAAAGATTCAAAGGTAAGAGGAGCTACTCTTTATGCCTTATCAGACTCAAAGAAAATTGCTAAGGGAGATAATTATAAAATAATGTATCAACCTAAAACAAAGAAGAATATTGCTTTAAAGAGTGGCGTATCTAAGAGAGTGGCCTATAAAGTCAATGAGAGCCAAGTTCAAGCTACTGATCAAAGTAAAATAATTGCAGAAGCTATAATATCTGAAATGAAAAAAGATGTAAGAATGAGAAAAAAAACACCTATTGAAGCACAATTTGCTGTCTTAAAGTCTACTGAAATAGCATCTGTTCTTATTGAAACAAGTTACCTTTCAAATCCAAGCGATGAAAAATTCTTAATTAACCCTATCAACCAAAAAAAGATTGCTAGTGGAATATTGCGTGGAATTAAATTGTATAATGCGAATGTTAAAAAAGAAATTCTGAAATAAGGATAACTTATGGATATTGATATCATACTTGAGCCCGACTTACATCCAGATAAAATAAAAGAAATAGGAATAGAAGCTGAAAAATATGGTGTGCATGGGATATGGACGTCTAACTATTTTGCACACTGGGATCCTTTTCTAAGCTTAGTTCCTCTTGCTCAAACAACAAAGAAGATACAATTAGGACCTCTCGCTGTTAGTCCTTTTGAGATGCATCCATTAAAGATTGCTAATGCTTTATTAACATTAAACGAGCTAAGTAAAGGTAGAGCACAAGTTGCTGTAGGAGCTGGCGAAGGCAATATTACAGTTATGGGACTATCTACACCCAAGAAAATAGTCTTAGCTATTAGAGAATCAATTGAGATCTTGACTACAGCTAGAGACAATAATATGAATGAAATTTATGATGGTGAAATTTTTCAAGTCAATGTCCCTTGTGACTTTTCATGGTCAAAAGCTAAAAAGCCAGTGATATATGGAACAGCATATAAACATATGATGATGAGAATGGAAGGCCGAGTAGCAGATGGTGTTTATATTGGTTGTACACCACCAGAAATAATTGATTCTGCTTTAGAAAATATTAATATTGGAATTTCCAAAAGAATGAATCCAGATCAAAAGATACACATCAATAGTTTTTGGGCTTGGCATATCAAAAGTAATAGAGAAGAAGCTTATCGTGAGTCTAGGAGAGAATTGGCTTGGAGAGCTAGAAAACTTGATAAAGAACTTCTTAGTATTTATTGCAATCCTGACGAATGTGACCTGATAGTTAATAATTATGAAGCTTTTGTTGATGCTTATTTTGATCGTACAGGCGATATTAAAGGAGTACCTGTAGAACTTTGTAATAAATTATGTGAATCATTTACTTCAACTGGGGGCATAGAAGATATAGATCGAGAAATTGAAAGATTTAGATTATTTGAAAAAGCAGGCCAGACACAATTATCAATCAGATTGCATGATAATCCGATGGAAGCTCTAAAAATAATTGGTGAAAGAGTAATTCCTGCTTTTAGAAATTAATTTAGAATTTTATAAATGTCTGAAAAAATTATTCTTATAAAAGGACCTACAGCTTCAGGAAAAACTGATTTAGCAATTTCTCTTCTGGATCATTTACCATTGGAAATTATTAGTGTTGACTCAGTTATGGTATATAGAGGTCTTAATATTGGGACAGCTAAACCTTCAGAACAAATATTGAAGAAATATCCACATCATTTAGTAAATATTTCCGATCCTTATGAAAATTATTCTGTCGGAAAGTTTTATCAAGACGTTAGTAAAGCCATTCAATTAGTATTGAATAGGGGAAAAGTCCCACTTTTGGTTGGGGGGACAATGATGTATTTTAGAGCAATACAACAAGGCTTGAGTAATTTACCAAAATCAGATGCGTTAGTAAGAAATCAGATTGAATTACTAGCAAAAACCAAAGGCTGGTCATATATGCATAAAAAACTATTTGATCTTGATCCAATCTCAGCAAATAAGATTAAGCCAACAGATAAACAAAGAATTGAAAGAGCATTGGAGGTTTATCAAATAACAGGAATTCCGCTTAGTCAACTGCATAAAGAAAAACCTAAAAAACTTAATTATGACTATTTTAGTGTTTCACTCGTTCCATCAATTAGAAGTAAATTACATTCAACAATAGATAATCGTTTAGAGTCTATGATTGATGAAGGTTTAATTGATGAAGTGAAAGCACTTCTCGATTCAGATAAATTAGATTCAAAAACCAATTCCATGAAAAGTGTAGGCTACAAACAAATATGTGAATATCTTGAAACTAAATGTAGTTTAGTGGAGGCTAAAGATAACGCAAAAACATCTACAAGACGATTGGCAAAAAGGCAACTTACATGGCTCAGGTCTGAGTCATCTGACATTGAATTTGATATTTATAATGACAATATAATTGATAAGGCTAAACTAGCATTAGACTCATTCATAAATGATAAACAATCATGATTGAATTCCAAAAAAAATCTGTCAATGCACATCTTGTCATTATCAAATCTACAAAAGGATCTATCGAGTATGATAATGAAGAATTTATTTCATTAACTTTATCAACAGGAGCAGCAGTAAGAGGTATAACCTATATTGATGCGAGAAAGTTTTTTAGAAGCAGCCTTATAGGAAAAGGTAAAATGAAAGAGATTAGGGATGAAATCGATCTTAACTGTTCGGATTTAATTGTCTTTAATTATAGCTTGTCTGCATCACAAGAACGCAATTTAGAACAATTCTTCAAAGTTAGAGTTATAGATAGAACTAGGTTGATTCTTGATATATTTGCTCAAAGAGCGAGAACTAATACTGGTAAACTTCAAGTAGAATTAGCACAACTCACCCATCTATCTACGCGATTAATACGAGGGTGGACTCATCTGGAAAGACAAAAAGGTGGAATTGGCCTTAGAGGACCAGGAGAAACACAACTTGAAACTGATCGAAGACTAATTCAACATCGTATTAAATCCATTAAATCAAAACTTAAAAAGATAAGGGTACAAAGAAAGACGACTCGCAAATCTAGAAATAAAGTCATGAAGAATGTTGCTTTAGTAGGTTATACCAATGCTGGAAAAACAACACTTTTTAACTCATTATGTGGAGCTAATGCTTTAGCTGAAGATAAGCTTTTTGCAACACTTGATCCTGTATTTAAATCTATAGGTTTACCAAAAAATAGAAAAGCAATCCTAAGTGACACAGTTGGTTTTATTAAAGAACTGCCTAGCGAATTAATAGAAGCATTTTTATCAACTCTAGAAGAAGTATCCAATGCAGATGTATTGATTCATGTACTCGATGTAAGTGATAAATTTATGCATCAAAATAAAAGGTCTGTAGATGAAGTCCTAGAGACAATAGGAGCAAATAAAATACCTGTAATAAATGTTTATAATAAGGTTGATCTTATAACAAAGAAAATAGATCTGATCAATGATACCGACAATATACAAATCTCAGCTAAAGACGGTTTAGGTATTAAGAATTTATTAGATGCAATATCTAAAAAAATTAAACCAGAACCAATTACTGCGTTAATTCGAATTAATATCGATCAATCAAAAGATCGAGCTTTAATATATTCTAAGTCGAGTGTTGTTCAAGAAACCATTATAGATGATAATTTACTAGAGCTCGTTATCGAGATAGATATAAAAAACTTAAAGAAATTGAAAAAACATATAAACATTCATGTAGTTGAGAGTAAACTACAGATGTTAAAACAAAAATTAGATAAAAATGTAGGAGTGAAGAAATAATTATGGCATTTAATGATCAAGGAAATGGCAAGTCTCCATGGGATGCAAATAATGGCCAACCACCAGATTTGGACCAAATTGTTGCAGAGTGGCAGAAAAGATTTAATAAATTATTTGGTGGAAAACCTGGCGGTAGTTCCAAAAAGCCTAAAGGGCCACCTATGTATCTGCTTATCGTTATGGGATTCTTTATTTGGATGTTATCGGGTCTTTACCAAATTGATGACTCTGAACGTGGTGTTGTATTAAGGTTTGGCGAATACAGTGAAACAACAATGCCTGGTTTGAGTTGGAGAGCTCCATGGCCATTTGAATCAGTTGAAGTAGTAAATGTAAATGTTGTTAATAGATTTAAACAGCAAACCACCATGTTGACTTCAGATGAGAATATTATAGTTGTGGATTTAGTAGTCCAATATAGAAAAAGTAACCCGGTTGATTATTTATTTAATGTCAGAGATGCAGAAGCAACTCTAAGCGAAGTAAGTGAAAGCGCAATTCGAGAAGTGGCTGGAAAAAGTAAACTTGATTTTGTTTTGACAGAAGGAAGAACAGAAATCGCATTAAGAACTCAAGAACTTATTCAGCAGACACTTGATGAGTATGGTACTGGTATCAGTGTAACCAAAGTTAATCTGCAGGATGCAAATTTTCCGCTCCAAGTTGAAGACGCAGTTCAAGACGCTATTAAAGCTAGAGAAGATAAGGAACGTTTATCTTTTGAAGCAGAAGCTTATGCTAATGATATTGTACCAAAAGCTAGAGGTGAAGCTGCAAAAATGATACAAGAAGCTGAAGCGTATAAAGAAAAAGTAATAGCTGATTCTGAAGGTGAAGCAGACAGGTTTACTAAATTGCTAGTTGAATACCAAAGAGCTCCTGAAGTAACTCGTGAAAGACTTTACATTGAGGCAATGGAAGATGTTTATCTTAATTCCAATAAGGTACTTATGGGCTCAGAAGGTAATGGAAGCTTACTATATCTCCCAATTGATAAGTTAATTCAAAATAATCCAAAGCAAGATCGATCAGAGATTACTATCAATAAAGGCCAAGCAATTGAGAATAGACAACAGATGAATCAAAATCAAGATTCCAGAATGAGGAGGGTAAGATAATGAAAAATATTCTAACCTTTATATTGGTTATTACATTTATAGTAATTTCAAATGCAATATTTATAGTAGATGAAAGAGAACATGCTTTGAAGTTCAGATTCGGTGAAGTCATTAAGTCTGATTATGAGCCTGGTATTCATTTTAAAGTTCCTTTTGTTAATAATGTTCAAAAATATAGTAAGCAGTTATTAACGATTAATAATCCACAAGAATTATTCCTTACTCAAGAAAAGAAAAATCTCTATGTTGATTTTTTCATCAAATGGAAAATTGCTGATACACAAGAATATTATAGATCAACAGGCGGTGATGAACTTATTGCTGCTCAAAGATTATTAGAAACTGTCAAAGATGGTATCCGTTCTGAATTTGCTAAAAGAACAGTCATAGAAGTGGTTTCCAAAGAGAGAAGAGAGGTAATGGCTGGAATGTTAAAAGCAGCTACCATGAATGCAAAAAATCTAGGAATTGAACTAATAGATGTTCGAGTTAAGAAAATTGAACTCTCTGGTGAGGTAAGTGAATCTGTCTACAATAGAATGAGACAAGAGAGAGCACGGGTTGCATCAGAACTAAGAGCTGAAGGATCAGAGTCTGCAACAATTATTAGAGCCGAAGCAGCAAGAGAAAGAACTGTTATCCTTGCCAATGCCTATAGAGATTCTCAAAAAATTAGAGGGTCAGGAGATGCTACATCAGCAAATATATATGCCACAGCATTTAATGCTGACAAAGAATTTTATTCTTTTTATCGAAGCATAGAAGCCTATAAGAATTCTATTGGAACAGGCAATGATGTATTGGTATTAGATGGTAAAGGTGACTTTTTTAAATATTTAAAAAATCAAGAATCAACCAAATAACAGTTTTTAATTTTTATTCATTATGGGGCTGAAAGAATTATTTATTGGTATAAGTTTCTTTTTCATATTTGAAGGGCTTATTCCATTTATCTCTCCATCGTGGTATAAAAAATCTTTAGTTCAATTGAATGAGATTAATGAGAGTACGCTTCGTTTCTTTGGATTATTTCTCATTATAATGGGCGTGATAATACTTAGATTTTTATAAAATAGGAGTGAGTAATTGTCTAAATCTGTAATCGTTGTAGGCGCGCAATGGGGAGATGAAGGTAAAGGAAAAGTCATCGATCTTTTGACAAAGAATTGCGATGCTGTTGTGAGGTTTCAGGGCGGACACAACGCAGGTCATACATTAGTTATAAATGGCAACAAAACTGTTCTTCATTTAATACCTTCAGGAATATTTAATGATGCTGATTGTATTATTAGTAATGGGGTGGTACTCCACATCCCCACATTATTTGATGAAATACAATCATTAGAATCTAAGGGAATAGAATTTAATAATAAGTTGCATCTTAGTTCTATTTGTCCATTAATACTTCCAACCCACATTGCTCTAGATGAAGCTAGGGAAAGAGCTTTAGGTAATCAAGCCATAGGAACAACAGGGAGAGGAATTGGTCCAACTTATGAAGATAAAGTTGCAAGAAGAGCTATTCATCTAATGGATTTATTCGATGAAGAGAAATTTACAGATAAATTAAATACTCTGATGAATTATCATAACTTCTTATTAAAGAATCTCTATAAAGCTAATCCTATCAGTGAGAATGAAGTAGCTGATCAATGGCTCTCATTTGCAGATACTATTGAGCCTTATGTTAAGGATACGACTCAATTTCTTTATTCACTGATCGAAAATGATTCAAACATTCTATATGAAGGAGCGCAAGGAGCACTTTTGGATATAGATCATGGTACTTATCCATTTGTGACATCGTCCAATACTATTGCAGGTGCTGCATCTACAGGTACAGGGATAGGACCAAGACAATTTGATTCAGTCCTGGGAATTATCAAAGCATATACGACTAGAGTAGGTTCTGGACCTTTCCCAACAGAGTTAAACGATAGTATTGGTGATCATATAGCTAAAGTTGGTGTTGAGTTTGGAGCAACAACAGGAAGACCAAGAAGATGTGGGTGGTTTGATGCAGTTGCTGCTAAAAAATCTATTATCAATAATAGTATTTCTCATTTATGCATTACAAAATTAGATGTTCTAGATGATTTGGATGAAATATCAATCGCTATTGAGTATGAAATTGAAAATGATATTTTTAGTACATATCCTGCAATAACATTGAGTAAATTAAATAAATGTAAACCTCGATATAAAACTTACAAAGGCTGGAAACAATCAACTGCTGGAATAACTGATTTTAATAAATTACCCATTGAAGCAAAGGAATATATTGAAGCTATTCAATCTATACTTCAAACAAAAGTAGCAATGATTTCTACCGGCCCAGACAGAGCAGATATGATTATAATGGATCAATTATTTTCTTAAAAAATGTCTAAAACTTCTTATATCTACGGCATAAACACCATATTAGATTCTCTTAATTATAATTCAGAATTATTCATTGAAATTTATATAAAAGAGAATTCTGACAATAAAAGATTCAAGGAAATCGTAGCACTTACCGAAGAAAAAAATGTTCCATTAAAAAAAATATCTAAATCCAGATTAGATAAAATGACTGCAACGTCAAAAAATCAAGGCTTAGCTGCATTAATAAAACGCAAAGAGAAATTTAATTCTAAAACAGCAATTAAATACTTGGACACAATTCGTAATCCTTTAATTCTTATTTTAGATGGTCTTGAAGACCCAAGAAATATTGGAGCATGTTATAGGACAGCTAATGCATCAGGTGTTGACATGGTAGTTATACCTAAAAATAGGGTAAACCTTGATAGTCCTGTTCTAAGTAAAGTTTCTTCAGGAGCGTCTGAATTAACAAACACAGCATATGTATCTAACCTATCCAATTTCATTAAGGCTTTGAAGAAAAATGGAATATGGATTTGTGGCTCATCTGATTCTGCTTTGACTAACTATAATGAAATAGATTTTAATCAGCCTATAGCTATCATAGTTGGCTCAGAAGAAAAAGGTATCAGATATTTAACAGAGAAGAATTGCGATTATTTAGTTTCTATTCCAATGAAAGGGCCTGTAAATAGTCTCAATGTATCTGTTGCTTGTGGAATCTTATTATACGAGGCTATTAGACAAAGATTGTATATTTAGTTTGAATAGTTTGATCAATTAAAGTAGGATTCTTTTCCTTAAGTTAGAAATAACCTTGCTGCACTTAATAATAAGGTAGCTTTAAACCAAAAGGGGAAATATGAGACATTACGAATTAGTACTTCTAGTTCATCCAGATCAAAGTGAGCAACTCCAAGATATGCTCAAACGATACCAAGATATAATCACTAAAAATGATGGACAAATACATCGAGTAGAAGATATTGGTAGAATCCAATTAGCCTATACGATACAAGACATGCACAAAGCGCATTATGTTTTGATGAATATTGAATGCGATGATTCAACAATCCAAGAAATAGAAACGTCTTTTAAATACAATGATTCCATAATGAGGCATTTATGTTTGAGAATGAAAAAAGCTGAAACTGGACCTTCGAAGTTATATCAGATACATAAAAAAGAAGACAAAAAAGAAAAATATGAATCTAAGGATAAGAAAATAAACAAACCAGAAGAAAAGAAAAAAGATTCTTCTGATAAAGAGGAAATTGAATCAGAGCTCGCTACAAAAGATAAAGAGGAAATAACTGATGAAAAAGAGTAAAAATAAGAAAGGTTTTAAGAGGAAGAAAAATTTAAATAGAAATACTAATAAGTATTGTAAATTTACAGCTGAAGGGGTTGAGCAAATAGATTATAAGGATATTGAAGTTCTGAAGAAGTATATTACTGAAACTGGAAAAATTATACCGAGTAGAATTACTGGAACTAAAAGTCACTTTCAAACCCAATTAACTACTGCTATTAAACGAGCAAGATTTTTAGCATTGCTACCATTCACAGATCAACATTCGTAATCAAAATCTAAGAGAGAAAATAAATGGAAGTTATATTAAAAGAAACTATTAAGAATCTTGGAGAAATTGGTGACTTAGTTACAGTCAGACCAGGCTATGGAAGAAACTATCTTGTGCCTCAAGGTAAAGCAGCGTTTGCAACAAAAGAAAATATTAAATTACTAGAAAAACAAAAAGCAGAATTAGAGACTAAGCAAAATGAAGAATTAGCAATACTTAAAGAAAAAGCAAGTAAGTTTGAAAATGTAATGTTGACGATAAAAGCTAATATTACCGAAGATGGTAATTTATATGGATCTATTGGCACTATAGATATTTCAAATAGCGCCGAAGAAAATGGTTATGAGCTAGAAAGAAGTGTAATTAACCTGCCTGATGGTCCAATCAAATCTATCGGCATGCACGAAGTTTCACTTGTATTTCATTCAGATATAAAAGTTAACATTAATGTTAATGTAGTAGGTGGAGAGATTGCTATAAAAAATACTTTGGATTCAGAAGAAGAAATAGATAATATCGAAGAAGAAAAAGAAATTATCCAAGAATCCGAATAAATGGCGAATACAGCTGAATCAAAAAAAAATATAGAGTCTTTAGGCCATTTAAAATTACCTCCTCACTCCCCAGATGCAGAATCTGCTTTATTAGGCGGATTGATGTTGGATCCAGACAGTCAAGCTTATGAAAAAATTGCAGATGTAGTTTCTGAACAAGATTTTTATCGAAGCGAAAATAAATCTATTTTCAATGCTGTCCAGACTCTTTCAGAGCAGAGTAAAGTTACTGATTTGCTTACTGTATCTGATTTTTTAGATTCATCAGGTAATTTTGAAGTCACGCCTGCAATCGATTATTTAGCTAATTTAATAGAGAATACAGCTGGCAACTCAAATATAAAAGAATATGCAAAGATTATAAGAGAAAAAGCATTACTTAGGGATCTTATATCAATCAGTAATGAGATTACCCAAAGTGCTTATCAGCCTGAAGGCAGAAGTCCATCAGAATTAGTCGACCAGGCGGAAGCAAATATCTTCGAAATTGCAGAAAGAGGAAACAGGAATGTAAGCTTTTCAAATATGAAAGACCTTGTTAAAGAAGCGTATGATGAATTAGACCAAAGATCGCAAGGAGGAGGGGGACTAACTGGAGTAGAGTCAGGTTTTAGAGAGCTTGATAAGATAACAGCAGGACTTCAGAAAGGTGAGCTTATTATTATAGCTGGAAGACCATCTATGGGTAAAACAGCATTCGCTCTTAATATTGCTGAACATGTTGCTTTAGCAGATAATAAACCCGTCGCAATATTTAGCATGGAGATGTCAGCTAGTTCGTTGGCACAAAGAATGATCTCTTCCTTAGGGAGAGTAAATGCTCATTCAGTTAAGACAGGAAAGTTAGAAGAAAAAGATTGGCATAGAATAGATGGGGCAATTCAACAGATGAGAAATGCTCCAATATTTATAGACGATACACCGTCGTTGAATCCTATAGAAATTAGAGCACGAGCAAGAAGAATTCAAAGAGAAAAAGGTCTGTCACTTATAGTTATTGATTATCTACAATTAATGCAGGTTAGTGGAACTAAGGAGAATAGAGCTACTGAGATCTCTGAAATATCTAGAAATCTAAAAGCACTAGCAAGAGAGCTAAATATACCGATTATTGCACTATCTCAATTGAATAGAAGTGTTGAACAAAGAACTGACAAAAAGCCTCAAATGTCAGATTTAAGAGAGTCTGGTGCTATTGAGCAAGATGCTGATTTGATAGCTTTTATATATCGTGAAGAAGTTTATGATCCGGAAACAGATAAGAAGGGTATTGCATTAATTGATATAGCAAAACAAAGAAATGGCGCCATAGGAAGTTTTAATTTAACGTTCTTGGGTAGGTATACGAAATTTGAAAATTGGGCTCCTGAGTACGAGGATCTTTAAAAGCTAAGATACAACTTTCAATTTATACTTCGAATCTATTGCTTTAATACTTACGGACTCGATAGCATTTTCTTTTGTTTCGATAATACTAAACGAGTAATCGCCAAGAGAAAACTTTGCTTCAACATCAGGAATATAGCCTAAATTTTCAAGAATAGCACCATTGATAGTTTTAGCTTCGTCAATAGGGATGTTCCAATTCATTATTTTATTAAGTGTTCTAATATTAGATGAGGCATTTACTATATAGCTATCGCCATCCTTTTGAGGTCTCATCTCTTTATTCATTTTCTTTGTTTCTTCTAGATAGTCACCTACAATTTCTTCAAAGATATCTTCTATTGTGATTAAGCCTTGAATATTTCCATATTCATCAACAGCAAACCCTACCTTTTGGTTTTTGCTTTTAAATTCAATTAACTGCTGACTTAAGTTTGTTTTTTCTGGTATGAAATAGGGCTTTTTCATATATTTTTTTATAAGATTATGATCAAGTGATTTCAAACTATGTTTTTTTAATAATTCATTAAGATTAAGTAGACCCTCGATATTATCAAGAGTGTCTTTATATACAGGTACATAGATGTAAATATTGTCTTCTATTAATTTTTGATTATTTTGGATCGACTTATTTAAATCGATACCAATAATTTCATTATGTGGAAGCATAATATCTTCAACCGTAATATTGCCAAGATCAAGCACACCCATCATAATTTTTTGTCTGTCAATAGAGGTTTTTGTCATACCATCACCTATTAATGTTTTTAGCTCATCTATAGAAAGTTTTTCATCATTATCGCTTGGCTTTACCCTCAGAAACCTCAAAAGTAAATTTGTAAAAGTATTGATAATTATTAGTAATGGGCGCATTAATTTTATTAATGGATAGTAAATATGACTCGCAGGCAGTGCTATTTTTTCTGGAAAAATAGCAGCTATTGTTTTGGGTGCTGAATCAGCAAATAATAGAACTATAATTGTAAATAATAATGTACCTATTGCTACACCACTTGGACCCCCAATTTGCATTGAGACCACACCTACTATAGATGCAGCTACAAAATTGACTAAATTATTGCCAAATAGAATAAACGCAATTAGTTTATCGGGCTGTTTTAAAAGCTTTTCAGCTAATATTGCCCCTTTGTTTCCTTTTTTTGATAGATTTCTGACACGATATTTATTCAGACGCATCAATGCCGTTTCTGTTCCAGCAAAGAAGGCTGACAGTATTATTAACAAGGCCAGTATTGTAAAAAGTGTCCCTAAAGGGATATCATCGCTCAAAGACAGCGACTCCTTTATGATTGTAATTAGTGTATTTTGATAAGAGATTTCATAACTGTCAAGAAAACATTATGGCTAATAATAAAAAATTATCGTACAATCCTGCGCCATATACATTGTAATTGTAAACTTAAAAGGGTTATAAAATGGTTAAAATTAGATTATCAAGAGGTGGTTCAAAGAAACGTCCTTTTTATCATATAGTAGCTACAGATAGTAGAAGTAGCAGAGATGGAAAATATATAGAACGTATAGGTTTTTATAACCCAACTGCTAAGAAAAATGAAGAAGATATTAGGGTAGATCTTGAGAGATTATCTTATTGGCAATCTGTGGGAGCACAAGTTAGTGATCGTGTAAAAAAATTAATTAATCTAATAGATTTATCTCGAGATGAAAGAGAACTCAAGAATGTCAGTAAACTCAGAAAAAGAAAAGCTAAACAAGAAGAAAAGAAACTAAAAGAAACTCCTGCAGAAGAAACTCCTGCTGAGGAAGCTGCAGAAGAAACTCCTGCAGAAGAAACTCCTGCTGAGGAAGCTGCAGAAGAAACTCCTGCAGAAGAAACTCCTGCTGAGGAAGCTGCAGAAGAAACTCCTGCTGAGGAAGCTGCAGAAGAAACTCCTGCAGAAGAAACTCCTGCAGAAGAAACTCCTGCTGAGGAAGCTGCAGAAGAAACTCCTGCTGAGGAAGCTGCAGAAGAAGAAAGCGAAGAGAAAAAAAATAAGGATGATTCTTCCTAAACTTATATCCTTAGTTTTATATCAATAGTTATCATGCAAAATGATAAAACTATTAATATAGGAAAGGTTATTGGTTTACACGGAGTAAAAGGGTGGCTTAAGATTCTTTCTTTTTCTTCTCCACCTGAGAATATCTTTAATTATAAATCATTGATTATTTCTAATAAATACATTAACCAAATTTTTCATATTGAAGATTCAAGAAAACAAGGTAAAAAGATTTTAATTAAATTAGATAATATTGATGATAGAACATCAGCAGAATCTCTAAAAGAATCAGATATATACATACAAAGATCAGATCTACCTCAGTTATCTGAAGATACTTATTATTGGGAAGATCTGTTAGGTTTTAATGTTTTTAATCAAAATAATATAAAAATAGGCAATGTAGATTCTTTTATTGAAACCGGCTCTAATGATGTTTTAATTGTTAAAACTGCAAAAAATAAAAATATCTTGATCCCTTTTATAATGAATAAATCAATAAAAGTAGTAAACATAGAATCACATTGCATTACCGTTGACTGGGAAGACTGAGAAATAAATGAAATTTACATTAATTACATTATTTCCAGATGAAATTAAATCATCAATTACATTTGGAGTATTAGGGCGAGCGATAAAGAATAATATTATAGAAATTGATTATGTATCTTTAAGAGATTTTTCAGACAATGAATATCAATCTATAGATGATAAGCCATATGGTGGTGGGCCTGGAATGTTAATTCAGGCAAAACCATTAATTAAAGCTATAAATAAGATAAGAGCTGAAAGACATAATCAAATTCCTGTTATTTTTTTAACACCACAAGGAAAATTATTTGAACAAAAAATAGCTGAAGATTATAGCCAGCTTAACGAATTGATAATTGTATCTGGCAGATATGAAGGCTTTGATGAAAGAGTTTATGATTTAGTAGAGAATTCTACTGAAGTGTCAATAGGTAATTATGTGATTAGCGGAGGAGAAGTAGCAACAGCTGTAATAATAGATGCAATTACCAGATTGTTACCTAACGCTTTAGGAGATATAAACTCAGCAAAACAAGATTCTTTTACAGATGGGTTACTTGATTACCCACATTATACAAGACCTGAAGAAATTCAGGGACTAAAAGTACCCAAGGTGTTGTTAAGTGGAAATCATAAGGCAATAAATGAATGGAGAATTAAACAATCCATTGGTAAAACATATGAAAAGAGACCAGATTTAATAGAAAAAAGAAATCTCACAACTAAAGAGAAAAAGATACTTGATGAATATCTTGAAGATAATAAGCAATAATTATGAAAAATATTATTTATTTATATATAATTCTCACCTTAAATTAAGCAAATACTATTTTATAAGAATATGAACATCATTGAACAAATTGAAAAAGAGCAACTAAGAGATGATATACCTGACTTCAGTCCTGGAGATACTATAGCAGTACAGGTCAGGGTTAGAGAAGGCGAAAAAGAAAGGCTTCAAGTGTTTGAAGGTGTAGTGATCGCAAAGAGAAATAGAGGTTTAAATTCTGCATTTACTGTCAGAAAAATATCTAATGGTGAGGGAGTAGAAAGGGTTTTTCAAACACACAGTAAACTTATAACTGAGATAAAGGTAAAGAGAAGAGGTGATGTAAGAAGAGCTAAGCTTTATTACCTCAGAGAAAGAAGTGGTAAATCTGCGAGAATTAAAGAAAAAATTTAAAATCCCAAGTTTAATTAGGACGAAAGTAGTTGCTTGTTTAAGCCTAATTTTATTTACTACAAACATAAGTGCATTTCAAATTCCTGAAATTAAACTTCCAGCAGGTTTTGAAATATCAGTATTAACATCTCAAACCCCTGGTGCTAGATCCATGGCATTGGGAAATAACACACTATTTGTTTCCACAAGAACGGAAGGTAAAATTTATGCCATTACTGATTACTTAGATAATCCACAAGTAAAAATAATTGCTGATAATTTATATATGCCTAATGGTATTGCTTATAATAATGGTGATTTATATGTTGCAGAAATCCATCGATTACTAAAATTCAAAGATATAGAATCAAATATAGATAATGCAAATTTCACTGTAATTAGTAAAGATTTTCCAACAGATCAGCACCATGGTTGGAGATATATCGCGTTTGGTCCTGATGAGAAGCTCTATATACCAATAGGATCTCCCTGTAATTATTGTGACGAGCCTGATTATGGTTTAATAATAAGTGTTGATAAATATGGTAAAAATAAACAAATAATGGCTCGAGGAATCAGAAATACTGTTGGTATAACTTTTCATCCTCAGACAAATGAACTATGGTTTACAGATAATGGCAGAGATATGCTTGGAGATGATATTCCACCAGGCGAGCTAAATAAGGTTTCATTCAGTGGGCAGCACTTTGGTTTTCCTTTTTGCCATGGAAAAAGTATTAAAGATCCGATTCTTGGTGATTTAGGAAGCTGCAGTCAATCGACTCCTCCTACACAAGAACTAGATGCACATGTAGCCCCTTTAGGCCTTAAATTCTATACAGGCTCACAATTTCCAAATGAATATAAAAATCAGATATTTATTCCCGAACATGGTTCATGGAATCGTACTAAGAAAAGCGGTTATCGTATTACACTTGTTAAACTTAAAGATAATCATCCAATTTCATATGAAACTTTTGCTGAGGGCTGGTTAAAAGATGAAAAAACTTTAGGAAGGCCTGTTGATCTAATAATTGCAAAGGATGGTTCAATGCTCGTTTCTGATGATCATAATGGAGTGATATATAAAATCACTTATAACAGTAATTAACAAAAGGATAATTATAAAAATGAAACAATTTTTTAAAAAATTAGGCACTTTCTTAGATGCCACATTGGTATTTGCAAAGCGAGCATTTGTATTTATTTTTTTACTAGTAATAATAGGGGCCATATTTTCAGGATCAGGTTCAAAAGATAGTGGATTAGAGATACCAGAAAATAGTATTCTGAATGTAAATATTCAAGGGGTGCTTGTTGAAGAATTATCAATGAGTGAATTCGAAAGAGTTTTTGCAGAATTGTCAGATCAATCAAGTCTAGAAGAAACCTTAGTATCAGATGTTATTACATCAATTAAAACAGCAAAAAATGATGACTTAATTAAATATCTTTTGTTGGATTTTGATGATTTTCTTGGCGGTAGCCCCTCTAAATTACAAGCTGTTGCAGCAGCAATTGAAGACTTCAAGGAATCTGAGAAAAAAGTGATTGCATACTCAAGTATGGGATACACTACGAATTCTTATTATCTTGCTTCTCATGCTGATGAAATCCATATGCATGATTACTCACAAATTTTCATAGATGGTTATCGATCTTATCGAACTTACTATAAATCTTTTTATGATAAATTTTTTATTGATGCCAATGTTTTTAAAGTAGGAAAATTTAAAGCATTCGTTGAGCCTTATTTTAGAGATAGTATGTCAGATGAAGCTAAAGAAAATATAATAGAGTGGATGTCAGTCCTATGGAGTAGCTACTTAAATGAAGTCTCTGAGGCTAGAGGTATTAGTCTAGATTCACTCAAAGAATATATTAATAATATAGATGTTATCCTTAAAGATAATCAAGGAGACCCTGGGCTAGCAGCGATAAATTCAGGCCTTATTGATCAACTAACTAATAAAAGAGAATTTAGAGATTATCTATATTCACTTTCAGGTGATGAAGAAGACAACTCTATTAACTTAATTAACATGAGGAATTATGCAAATACCAGCACATTATTTGATCTAGACAAAACCAAAGAAAATGAATCAAATGTTGCCGTTATAATAGCAAGTGGTGGAATCATTAACGGTAAAGGTGGTCCTGGTACAATTGCAGATGAAGACTTCATCACATTAATTCGAAATGCATATAATGATGAATCTGTTAAAGCACTAGTACTGAGAGTTGATAGTGGAGGAGGGAGCGCTTATGCATCAGAAGTCATAGCTGATGAACTGGAAAAATTTAAAGAAAGCGGAAGACCAATTGTAGCTTCTATGGGGGGTGTTGCAGCTTCTGGTGGTTACTATATATCAGCACCTGCAGATAAAATATATGCTGAGAGAGCAACTATTACAGGATCAATAGGAGTTGGTGGTTTTATCCCAACTTTTGAGAGAGCTTTTGATCAATTAGGTATTCATGAAGATGGTTATTCCACTGTGGATACAAATACTTCTCTATTGCAAACACTCACAGAAAAAGATAAAGCAATTCTACAAATGGGCACAGAAAATGTTTATCAAAAATTTATTTCCAAGGTTTCTGCAAATAGAAATATGACATTAGAAGAAGTCGATAAGATCGCTCAAGGTAAAGTATGGATTGGTGAAAAGGCACTAGAAATAGGGCTTATTGATGTCTTAGGTGATCAAAAAGCAGCAATTGAAGCTGCTGCAGAATTAGCAAATATCAGTGATGATTATGACATTATCTTTGTGGAAAGAGATGATCCTTTTTCAGAATTTACAAAGGCTTTTGGGTTAAGGATTCTAAATAATACTTTTTCAATTATTGATTATTTTGGATATTCAGTGAAAACAATTCTCAATCATCCGTTGGTTAACTGGATAGGCATACAAACTAAACAACTAGAACAGTTTAATGATCCTAGAGGAATTTATCTTAATTGTTACTGTGAAATCGAATAAAAACTAAACTAAGCCTGCTTCTAATCTAGCTGCTTCAGACATCATTTCCATACTCCAAGGTGGATCAAGAACTAATTCGACTTGGACCTCAGCGATTCTGGGTAATAAACTGATTCTTTCTTTGATATCTTCAACCAATACGTCAGCCATTCCACAGCCAGGAGCTGTTAAGGTCATATCAACTTTAATTTGATAGTTGTCCATACTGTCTTTAAAGATACTACAACCATATATTAATCCCAGATCAACCACATTGATGGGTATTTCAGGGTCGTATACGGTTTTCATTTGTTTCCATACTTCGTTTTCAAAATCATCGTCTGAAATATCATCTGAGATGACAGGAGGTTTCTCGGGTTCTTTTCCTATGGCATCAGCATTAATACCATTGATTCTGAACATTCCTTCTGCTGTATAAATTGTGTAGGAGCCCCCCATTGCCTGCATTATTTGTATTTCTGAACCCTTGCTTAAGATTTGTTTTTCACCAAAAGGAACTGAAATCACATCACAGTCTCTAGTGAGATTAATTATTTCATCATTATCAATCATCTTTATTTATTTTTTTTAAAAGTTTAGTGGTTGTTTCCCAAGGAAGAAGTGCACATTTTAATCTAGAAGGGAATTTATTAATTTGATTAAGAGCCATCAATTCATATGAGAATAGATCCTCATTTAATTGACCATTAGTTATTCCAACCAAGGCATTATCTATACATGTTTCAGTAGTTTCCAGAGATTTATTGTTTAGTTCATTTGTCATCAACGATGCTGAAGCTTTGCAAATAATACATCCTATACTTACAAATGAAAACTTAATTTCGTTTGATTTAGTTTTGTTGATAAAAATGTTAATTTTATCACCACATAGGGCATTGAATCCTTCTTCAGAATATTTGTATTCTTTAGGTTTTCCAAAGTTTAATGGATTATTGCCATGCTCTATCATGGTCTTCTGGTACAGATCTTTTAAATCGTTAGCCATTAACTAAGCATCTCATAAGAAGTTTGCAAACCATTAATCATTTGATCAATCTCAGATTTAGTATTATAGAAAGCAAATGAAGCACGAATTGTTCCAGGTATTTTATAAAAATCCATCAGAGGCATTGTGCAATGATGACCAGTTCTCAGAGCTATTCCTTTCTGGTTTAATATAGTTCCAATGTCATGTGGATGAATATTATTGATCGTAAAAGAAATAATCGAAGATCTATTCTTGCTATTTCCAATTAATTTAATATTAGGTATTTCTCCAAGTCGTTTAAGAGCGTATTCAGTTATGGATTTTTCTTGCTGTATACAAGCATTAAGGTTTATTGTTTCTAAGTAGTCAATAGCTGCACCTAAACCAATAGCCCCAGCTATATTTGGTGTCCCTGCTTCGAATTTATATGGCAGTGTATTGTAAGTAGTCTCATCAAAAGTAACCTTAAGAATCATTTCGCCACCAAATTGATAAGGTTCTAGCTTATTCAATAGTTTCTCTTTTCCATACAGAACACCGATACCAGTTGGTCCATAAAGTTTATGTCCAGAAAAGGCATAATAATCGCAATCAAGATCTTGAACATCTATATGTTGATGTCCAATAGCTTGGGCACCATCAATTAAAACTTTAATTTCAAAATCATGGGCTATAGCAATGATCTTTTTAATGGGATTGATTGTTCCTAAGGTATTCGATATATGAGTCAGTGCAAGAATTTTGGTATTTTTATTTAATAGTTTGGATAGCTCTTCAATAATTAGCTCTCCATTATGATCTATTGGAGCTATTTTTAAAGTAGCTCCAGTTTTCTTACACAACTCCTGCCATGGAACAATATTCGAGTGATGTTCCATTGTTGTGATTACTATCTCATCTGTTTTAGAGATTGTGTTAGTTAGTGAACTAGCAACAAGGTTAATTGAGTCAGTAGTACCTTTTGTAAATATAATCTCATTGGAATTTGTGGCATTAATAAAACTGACTACTTTATTTCTGGAGTTTTCATATAATTCTGTAGCTCTAACACTCAGGCTATGAACACCTCTATGCACATTTGAATGATCATTTTCATAATAGGAGCTAATTGTATTTATAACCGACTTAGGTTTTTGTGTTGATGCAGCATTGTCTAAATAAATTAAAGGTGCTCCATTAATACTTTGATCAAGTATAGGAAAATCTTCTCTAATATCTTTTATCTTAAATAGTGTTTTATTTTCTGAAGTCATTTTATTAGTTAATTTTTAATGAGTGTAGTAAATGAGTATTAAAAATTTGTCTCATATTGGTGTTTGTGATTTTATTTATAATTTTTGCAGCAAATGATTGCACTAGAAAAGCTTTAGCACTTTTTTCGTCTATTCCTCGTGATTTTATATAGAATATTTTGTCATCATCAAGATTACCTGATGTTGAGCTGTGAGAACATTCAACATCATCATTATAGATTTCTAATATAGGTTTGCTAGAAACTTTTGCATACTCAGATAATAATAAATTATGGTTGCTCATATTTGCTATTGTTTGCGATGACGTTTTATCAACTTTAACTTTTCCGAAAAACACACCTGCAGATTGATCATCCAATATTCCTCTAAAATCGAGTGAACTTTTTGTTTTATTTGCTATGTGGTTGATCTTTAGTTGATTTCCAGAATGTAAATTCTCAGACGGTGTATATAGTCCATTTATAGTAATGGCACTATTGTCTCCTTCAAGAGCAACATCAATGTTTGATCTAGAGGTATCGGCTCCTGAGTCCAGAGAAAATAAGTTTACAGAACTATTTTCACCAATCTTGATTCGTTGCGAAGTCAAATCATGGCTTTGTACTTGTTTGTCAATAATTCTGAAATAGTCTAATGTTGAATCTTTATCTAAGTGTATATCAATACTATTGTTAAGCACTGAAGATTCTTGAGTTTGATGATGTTCAAAAATTTTTAATGAACTATTACTTGCAAGGTTTATTGAAACTCTTGGACATAATACTGAATCTTTATGAGAGAGATTGATGATTCTTATTACATTGTCTATTTTCTGATTACTCTTTGTTTCTATAGAAATCATGTCAGATAAAAGGATGGTATTTAAATCATTTATTAGACAATCATTAACTTTATTACTGTTGTAAATTTTATCTTCAAAATGCGTATGATTTTTACTGATCTTTAAAGTATTGATATAAGGCGGTAGCTTACCGTGATGATAGTAAACACCATTATTAAAGTAGATACAGAAATCTTCATTATTATCATATTTATTTGTTTTAAAATTATTGGGTAAAGTTTTATTTTCTTTAGCTTTTAAGAAATATTGATTCAGTGCATCTGTAATTTTTGTATAACGCCATTCTTCATTGTTGATGCTAGGAATAGTTCTCTCTAATAACTTTAAGTATGATTCTTTGTTGTATCCATTAAGCCATGTGTTTTCTTCGTTAATCGATGAAAAATACTCTAAGTCATTTGAGTTAACTAAGTCTTTAATTATTTGTTTGTTAGCCATTCGTATCCTTTTTCTTCTAATTCACTTGCTAGCTTATAATCACCTGATTTTACAATTGTTCCATTGTGGAAAACATGGACTACATCAGGTTTAATGTATTGAAGTAGTCGTTCATAGTGAGTGATAACTATCGAAGAGTTATCTTTTCCAAGCATAGAATTTATTCCCTTTGAAACAATTTTCATTGAATCAATATCAAGTCCAGAATCAGTTTCATCAAGTACTGATAGGGTAGGTTTAAGCATCAGCATTTGTAATATCTCGTTTCTCTTTTTCTCACCACCTGAATAGCCTTCATTAACACCTCGACTCAAGAATGATTGATCGATACCCATCATATCTGCATTATGTTTCAATTCTTTAATAAACTCTGTTGCAGATACTTCGCTTTTTTTATTAAATTTATTTTTAGCATTAATAGCAGCTTTTAAAAATACTGAATTAGAAAGACCAGGTATTTCTATAGGATATTGAAAACCTAAAAATAGTCCTTCGTTGGATCGGTTTTCAACAGATAATGCTAGCAAATCTTGATTTTTATAGTGAATGCTACCTTTATTTATTGTACAGTCTGGATGTCCAGTTAAAATCTTTGCAAGAGTACTTTTCCCAGATCCATTTGGACCCATAATTGCATGAGTTTCCCCATAATATACAGTTAGATTTAGATCTTTAATTATGGTTTTATTACCAATTGAAGCATCCAAGCTTTTAATTGATAGTAATGTTTTTTTTGTAGTCATAAAATAAATCAAGCCTCATTAATTATTTTAAAAAAAGTATGTTGTTCTAACCAACAGCTCCCTCTAGATTGACTTGGAGTAGAGCTCTAGCTTCAACTGCAAACTCCATAGGTAGTTCATTTAATACTTCTTTGCAGAATCCACTTATTATTAATCCTATAGCTTCCTCTTCTTCAATGCCTCTTTGCATGCAATAGAAGAGTTGATCATCTGAAATCTTTGAAGTCGTTGCTTCATGTTCTAAAATTGATGTAGAGTTATTAACACTTATAGATGGAAATGTATGAGCTCCACATTTCTTCCCAATCAATAATGAATCACATTGCGTATAGTTTCTGGAACAATTTGCATTCTTAGCTATTGATACAAGACCTCTATATGTATTCTGGGCTTGTTTAGCAGATATTCCTTTGCTAATAATTTTACTCTTAGTATTTTTTCCTAGATGAATCATTTTTGTTCCTGTATCTGCTTGCTGATGATGATTGGATAGTGCAATAGAGTAGAATTCACCAATAGAGTTATCACCTCGTAATAGACAGCTTGGGTATTTCCATGTTACTGAAGAGCCAGTTTCTATTTGAGTCCAGGAAATTTTAGAATTATTGCCTCTGCAGTCACCACGTTTTGTCACAAAATTATAAATACCACCTTTGCCATTTTCATCACCTGGATACCAATTTTGTACAGTTGAATATTTTATTTCAGCATTATCTAGTGCAACTAATTCTACAACGGCAGCATGTAATTGGTTCTCATCTCTCATAGGTGCTGTACAACCTTCTAGATAACTTACATGGCTTCCTTCATCGGCTACAATCAAGGTTCGTTCAAATTGCCCAGTATTAGCTTCATTGATTCTAAAATAGGTAGATAGTTCCATTGGGCATCTGACGCCCTTAGGTATATAAACAAAAGATCCATCACTAAAGACAGCAGCATTAAGCGCAGCAAAGTAATTATCACGATAAGGAACAACTTTGCCTAGGTATTTTTTTATCAATTCAGGGTGTTCTTTTACAGCTTCTGAAAACGAAGAAAATATTACCCCAGCCTCAGCTAACTTTTTCTTAAATGTTGTTGCTACAGAGACACTATCAAAAACAGCGTCTACAGCAACTCCAGCTAATTTAGCTCTTTCATGAAGTGGGATGCCTAATTTATCATAAGTTTCAAGAAGCTTTGGGTCTACTTCATCAAGTGACTTAGGTGCATTTTCTAATTTTGGTGCGGAAAAGTATGAAATATTTTGATAATCAATTTCATCAATTTTTAATTTTCCCCATTTAGGTTCTTTTAGCTTCAACCAATGATTAAAGGCTTTAAGTCGCCAATCTAATAAAAATTGTGGCTCATCTTTTTTTTTGGAAATTAAACGGATGACATCTTCATTGAGACCAGGAGGTATAGTCTCTGATTCAATTTCAGTTGTAAATCCAAATTCATAATTCTTCTCAATGAGATTATCTATTTCAGGATTCATTGTTTGATTATTATCAGAGTCCATTAGTTAGTTCTTTTTATAGATGATTGAGTTGGAATTTTTACACTTAGATATTGTTCAATGTTTTTAGGCCTGATTAAATCAGAAAGTGTTATCTGATTTAATGAATTAATGATATTTTCATTTATTAATTGCCATGCATTTCCAATTTGGCAATAGTCTTCTACGCTGCACTTATTAATATTGTTTTTACTTGTGCATTGAGTAATTGACAAATCGCCTTCCAATGCTTGAAGAATTACTGCGATGGTTGTCTTTTTAGTTTCGTTATTCAATGTATAACCACCCTTGACACCTTGTTTTGAAATAACCAAGTCTTTTTTATGTAATTTTTTTAATAACTTTTGCACAGAAGGCAGGGCAACATGGGTACTTAGCGAGATTTCTTTTGCTGTAAGATAGTCATCATTATGCATTGCTAGATTCGCTAAAATCAGCATTCCATAATCAGTCATTTTATTTATTCTAAGCATTATCAATCGTTTAAAACTAGATGTGGGACTATTTTAGTCCAATATAGTAAAATAATAAACATTATTTACTAGAAATAATTAAAAATGTAATTAGGCATCCTCGACTGACATTGGTTATAATTGTAGAAAATACAGGAGACTAAGATGAATGTAGAAACCCTTAATTCAATAGCACAAGCAATGGTAGCACCAAATAAAGGCATATTAGCAGCTGATGAAAGCACACCAACTATTGGGAAGCGGTTTGCAGATATTGATACCGAGTCAACAGAAGAAAATAGAAGAGCTTATCGGAATATGTTATTTTCAACACCAAATATATCAGACTATATAAGTGGCGTCATACTGTTTGAGGAGACACTGAGGCAATCTAATGATGCAGGTCAATTATTTCCTGATTATCTATCGTCATTAGGAATCATCCCTGGGATTAAAGTTGATAAAGGTGCTAAAAAATTAGCAGGTAGTGAAGGAGAAACTGTCACAGAAGGACTAGATGGACTTAGAGAAAGGCTCTCAGACTATTATTCATTGGGTGCAAGATTTGCTAAGTGGAGAGCTGTTATTAATATTGGTTCAAGTCAACCAAGTAATTATGCTATAGATACGAATGCTCATGCTTTGGCACGATATTCAGCCCTTTGTCAGGAATCACAAATAGTCCCAATAGTTGAACCTGAAATATTAATGGATGGTGACCATACTCTAGAAACATGTTATGACGTTACTTCCAAAGTATTAGATTCTGTTTTTGAAGCCCTAGATAAACATAAAGTAGAACTTAACGGGATCATATTGAAACCTAATATGGTTATTTCTGGTACTGATGCAAACAATAGAGCTGATGTTGCTACTGTTGCTAGTGCAACTGTAGACTGTTTAACTAAACATGTTCCAGAAGAGGTCCCCGGTATAGCTTTCTTATCAGGTGGTCAAACATCAGAAGAAGCCACTGCTCATTTGAGTTCTATGAATGAGTTAGGACCACATCCATGGCAACTATCTTTTTCCTATGGTAGAGCACTACAAGCATTGCCTCTGAAAGCATGGTCGGGTAGATCTGAAAATATACCATTAGGCCAAAAAGAATTTTCAAAAAGATCACGACTGAATAGCCTCGCTAGAACAGGTAATTATCATCCACAAATGGAAAGTGCTGATTAAAAGATATTATATGAAAATATTTCCTTTGATATCACTGATTATATTGCTCTCAATACCTTTTGTATTGGAAGCTAATGATAATCTAATGCCATATCAGATGATTACAACGTCAATAGATTCTATGACAAAACGTTTGGGTGATGAAGATAATAAAAAGAGATTAGCTGAAAATAAAGATGAACTCTATCAAATAATTGATGAAACACTTTCTCCATATTTTCAGAAAAAATATGCAGGGAGATTAGTGCTTAATAATTACTGGAAACAGTCTAGCAAATCACAAAAAGAAAGATTTACAGAAGGTCTCTATCAGTCTCTAATTCGTTCTTATGCTTTAACTATGCTGAACTTTGATGTAAGTAAAATCAAAGTAATATCAGACAGTATTAATTTAGAAGGTCTGAAGAAGTTAACAATCAAATCAGAAGTAGAGTACAAAGGAGAGTTAATTCCGATGAACTTCAGTTTTGCTAATTTTAAGCAAGGATGGATGTTCTATGATGTACGTATTGAGGGTGTTTCTTATATCAAGAATTATAGGAATCAATTCAACGCAGAGATATCAGCAAATGGTCTCGATTCTGTAATTCTTAGATTGGAGTCACTTGAAAACTAGAAATCTTCAATATCTATTAATTCATCTTCTATTAAATCAGTTTCCTCACCATCACTTATTTTATATTTTCTATTTTGAAAATAAGAATCTCTAATATAAAGGTAAGGATCGAAAGAACTGTAGAGTTCTTCTTCAAGGGCTGAAAGACTAGATCTTTTCTGAATTTGATCTGCTATGTTTAATGCTATCTTACTATTGGAGTTATCAAGATTTAGGAGAGGACTAAAAGATCCATCAACAACGTCACCTATTAGTTCTCTAAGCGTATAAGGACCAAGAAATGGCACCATCATATATGGACCTTGGGGGAGACCCCATGTGGCAAGAGTTTGTCCAAAATCTTCATCACGGTATTGAAATCCCATTGAGGCTGCAGGGTCAAAAATACCAGCTAATCCTATAGTCGTATTGATAACAAACCTGGAGGTGTCTTGAATAAATTCCTTACCTTTCCCTTGTAAAAGATCATTAGCAATTGTGATAGGGTATTTGGCATTATTGAAAACGTTATTAACAAGTTTACGGAATGGCTTTGGAGTAACGTAATCATAAGTATCAGCAGCAGGTTCTAGAATAGCTTTATCAAGATTCTCATTGAACTCATACATGGATCTATTGGTTGATTCAAAAGGGTCTAAGGAATCATAAACTAATTCATTTTGATAGCTGCATCCGGCTAAAGAAAATAAAATAAGAACGATTGAATGTTGTGTTTTCATCATAACTATATTTATCTTTTATTAGTGTTTTCTAAATATTCTTCTATTTCGTTTAATCTAGCCACGAACTTAGCTATCTGTATATTAGTTATTGAGTCTATTGTCAAAGCAATTTTTATCTGTTCAATTGCTTCATTAAACATACCTAAGCTCAAATAGTATTCTCCCATATATGAAAAAGATTCCGCATATTCACCTGAAGCATTTGCAGCTCTTGCTATTAATTTAATTTGCGTAGGGGAAGGAGCGACGTTATTAAATAAATCCAATAAATTTACATGTGCCTTTTCTGCACTACCATAGTTGAGCTCAACCTCAGAATAAAAGAGAGTTAGGGGAATGTTTCTGGGGGACAAAGAAATAATACTTGTTAAATATGAAATTGCTTCTTCGCTATTATTTTTTGCTAAAAGGAGTTTCGCATAAGCAAGATGAAAATGATTATATTCTTGGAATCTTTTGACAAACAAATCTAGAATTGTATGCGCTTGGTCAAAGTTAGCTAACTCTATTGAAGTCAACGCAAGTCCATAAAGGTTTCCTATATCACTGTTACTAAGAATTTTATTACTAGCCTTAATTCGTGCTGTTTTATTGAGAAAATAACTGTGAGATTTTTCAATAGAATTTGTGTAAAGGAATCTAATTCTAGCTTTTGTTAATTCAAATACTAGCGAATCATTTATTCTTTTAACTGTAATTCTTCTTGCTTGTTTTTTTGCTGCTGCTGAGCGATTAACGGATGTAGGGTGTGTTCTCAAAAATTCAATGGAAGCTGCATTTCTTGGGTCACCACCTGTAGATAACTTATTAAAAAAATCTGCCATAGCAAAAGGATCATAACCAGACATTGCCAATGTTTTAATGCCAACTGAATCTGCTTCAATTTCCATTTCCCTGGTGAAATCAATTTGACCTTGCTGCATAATTGATGGAGCCAACATTGTGCCTGCTTCAAGAACTTCACTACTACCAGATATTGCACTAAGCAATACAGCTCCTAGAAGTACCAAACCTCCTTGGATTGTATTGGGAACCTGATTACCTACTTGTCTAGAGATATGTCGTTGTGTCACATGACTTATTTCATGTGATAGAACAGATGCAAATTGACTTTCATTGTCAGAGTTCAAGCATAACCCTATATTTGCTCCTATAAACCCTCCGGGTAATGCAAACGCATTGATTGATGTTTGAGGAACAAAAAAGTAATTAAAATCAAAATCACCATCTTGAACCTTAGATGATAATGTTTCGCCAAGATTTTGAATGTATTCAGATAGCAAAGGATCATCCACAACTTGTTTCTGTTGTCTTAAGCTTCGATAGTAGGCTCTGCCTATCGCGGGTTCATCCATTTTAGACATATATGTGTTCGATGGATTACCTAAGTCAGGCAATTCAATTTCTGCATGGACTGTATAGTATTGAAAAAATGCGAGAGAGAATATTAGAAATGTTAGCTGTTTATGCATAGAGTTATGCAGGGGTGTCTTTTATTATCTTCAGTACTTCTTCAACATGGCCTTTAACTTTTACTTTCCTCCATTCATGAGTGAGTTTGCCTTTAGTATTGATGATAAAAGTACTTCGTTCAATGCCCATATATTTTCTTCCATACATGTTTTTTTCTTTTATAACATTAAATAGTTTGCATACTTTTTCATTTTCATCAGAAATAAGATCGAAAGGAAAATTATATTTACTGCTAAATTTATTATGAGAGGACACAGAATCTTTTGATACTCCTAGGATAACTGTATTATTATCTTTGAAGGACTGATGATTATCTCTAAACTCTTCTCCTTCTTTTGTACAACCTGGTGTGTTATCTCGTGGATAGAAATAGATAACTATGTTTTTTCCTAAATAATTAGATAATTTAATTTGGGATTTGTCAGTTATTGTTGCTGTAAAATTTGGAACTTTATTATTTAATTTTACTGTTGGCATAATTTTTAACCTTTGTTTTTAATTTCTAAGATATAGTGTGTTATGTATTATTATAATTTTATCTTAAAACTATAATATGGACTAAATAAGAATATTGACCTTTATTCACATAAAAACATCGAATTTTTGATCAACTTATAATAACCTCATCACTCATACACTCAAAAACATGAATAATCGTATAAAAAAATTCTACCAGATACTTCTAGTCTTACCTATATTGTCGGGCTGTAGCTTTTTTGAATCCGCGGTTCTTACATGCAATGAACCACAAGAGTATGAGCAAAGTACTTCAATCCCAAATCTTGTTGTGCCGGATAATCTTAGAGAATTACAAAAAAGATCGAGGTTTAATATCCCTGA
>JAQWSZ010000039.1:0-2181 GCA_029242945.1 Gammaproteobacteria bacterium
GTATGCAACAACATCTGAAAGCTGATTAATTCCTCTTGCTTCAATCTGCTCTGCAGTAATTGCTGATATTGTATATGGTGCATCTGCTAAAGACTCTTCTCTTTGCCTAGCAGTGACCGTTATTTCTTCAATTGATATACCGTCTTGTGCAACAGCAAAATTATTTGCCATTCCAAAGATAATAACAATTGAAATGATCGATGAAATCGATCTAGTAAACGTAAAATTTCTCATGTTTCTCCCCATAAATAAGATAAATTTTATAATCAATACGACATTATTTATCGATTGATTAACAGAATATAGATCAAATCGAACATAAAAACAAACTTATTTATCATTTGATTAATAAGAAAAATGAATTAGAATCTATAAACTGATATAGATCAATTTAATATTCAATACATTTTATTATATTGATTAGCATTAAAAAATTAATAATCAAACTGTATTTTGAAACATAAAAGACTAATATAACCAAAGAGAAATCAAACAATGAAAAGAAGAGAATTTATAAAAAATAGTGCTGTTTTAACCGCTGCATCCTATTTGCCTATTGCTAAATCATCAATTCATGATCAACCTGCAATTTCACTAAATGGCAATGAAATTATTTTAGATAAAATAGATATTATGGACTTTATGTCAAGCTTCCAAGGAACTGTAATATCTGAAGGCCATTATAATTATGAAAAAGCAAGACTAGTTTGGAATGGTGTTTGGGATAAAAAGCCAGCATTAATTGCGTATTGTGAAAGTATTGAAGACATACAAAGAGCTATTAACTTTTCTAGAGAAAAAAATCTATTAACTGCTGTAAGAAGCGGTGGTCATAGCATCTCTGGAAAATCAACTTGTGATGGTGGCATTATTATTGATCTCTCCAGAATGAGAAAAACCAATGTAGATCTACAAAGAAAAATAGTTACAGTTGAAGCGGGATGTACACTATATGATTTGGATTCAAAAACACTACCTTATGGATATGTTGTTCCTGCTGGAGTTGTTTCTCATACTGGAGTTGCTGGCTTAACTCTTGGTGGAGGCATAGGTTCACTAATGAGAATGTATGGTTTAACAGTAGATAACCTTGTTAGTGTTGACATTATTACAGCTGATGGAGTCCTTAGAAAAGCTAGCCTGGATGAAAATCCAGATCTATTTTGGGGTGTCAGAGGTGGTGGTGGTAACTTCGGTGTTGTGACCTCATTCACCTATAATCTTAGGCCTCTTCCGAATGGTGAAGTCATTGTGGGTGTTAATCTTTACGATATGAAATATGCAAAAGATATTTGGGATTTCTATTATGACTACACTGAAGATATGGATCCCCGAGTTATGCTTAATGCTGGGATGTGGAATAACGATAAAACAGGTCAAGGTTACTTCTTTTTAGGGACTTTATTTATTGGTGATGAAAATAAAGCACATAAAGCACTTAAAACAATAAGAAATTTTGGTAAGCCAATGTCTGATGAAGTCTCTAAGAAAAGCTTTATGGAACATCAACAGGTAGCAGATAAGAGAAATGCACACTATAGGAAATACTATATTAAAGGCAGACAAATCGATGAATATAATCCCAAATTGACAGAAGAATTAATGGATAGGTGGAGCTATGAAGAAGGTCGTTTCGATACGATGCGAGTGGTTCGCTTCGGTGGCGCTATTTCAGAAGTAGCGGAAAGTGATACTCCTTGGACGGGAAGGAATGCAAAATGGGATATTGAAGTTGGTGGACATTGGACGAATAATGCAAAGACTGAAGAATATACTAAATGGGGTCGTGACTACTGGAAAGGCTTAACTCCATACTGTGCTGAAAGAATATATATCAATGAACTCATGGATGAAGATCAAAAATTTGTCGCCACAAGCTATGGTCAAAATTATGGGCGCTTAGTTAAAGTTAAAAACAAATATGATCCAAAAAATATTTTCAGTCTTAATGGAAATATAAAACCAAGTGTTTAAGAAAAAGCATCAGTCTCAAAAGTTTTCTTTGAAAGATTATTAGTGAATATCCAATTTCACAATCTGATGGCGTTTTTTCATGTCTGTTTATTTGTCTATGCGATTGGTGGAGACATAGCAGTTTATTATATTGGCAACTATCTCACCAAGGATGAATTAAGCTTAGAAGAAAGACTTCGAGTCAGATCGATGCGTTTTATCGTTGAC
>JAQWSZ010000050.1:0-22598 GCA_029242945.1 Gammaproteobacteria bacterium
GTCGGGCTGTAGCTTTTTTGAATCCGCGGTTCTTACATGCAATGAACCACAAGAGTATGAGCAAAGTACTTCAATCCCAAATCTTGTTGTGCCGGATAATCTTAGAGAATTACAAAAAAGATCGAGGTTTAATATCCCTGATCTGGAAATGAATCAATCGGTTATTGCTGAAGATAATGTTATTGGTGAAATGTTGCCAATGACAATAAATGAAAAGAATGAAACAACTGTGGATAATATAGACGATGATGATTTATTGGAACTTCTCGGTTTGATTGATAAAACAATTGATAATAGGGATATCACTTCAAATAAAGCTATGGTTTATAAGGAAGTTAATCAAGATTCCAATAATAAGCAATTACAGCCTTGTTTGGATGAAGCCCCTAATTATTTTGCAGACGGTATTTTGCAAAAGACTCTTCCAACTCAAAATTATGAAAGAAAAAGTAAAACAGGACAGAAGAAAAAAAGATCATTCTGGCAAAGGATTACAGGTCGGAATAAGGATAGCGAAAAATCTTAATAATTAGTTAACTCAGTATACCCATTTGCTTTGATATAATACCTAACATCACTTCATCACTTCCACCACCAATTGAGCCCAGTCTAGTATCTCTATAAGCTCTAGATATAGAGCTTTCCCACATAAAGCCCATGCCGCCCCAGTATTGTAGGCATGCATCAGTTAATTCTCTTCCTAAACGGCCTGATTTTAGTTTCACCATAGATGCTTTAGTTAAAACATCCTTTCCTTCGATATATTCTTCAACAGCGTTATAAGTTAATGCTCTTAGCAGTTCTACTTCAGTTTGTAGTTCAGCCAATCTATAATGCACAACTTGGTTATCCAGTATAGGTTTACCAAATGCTTCTCTTTGTTTTGTATACTCTATTGTTTCTTGAATAATATTCTCATAACCTTTAAGGGCTGCTGCTGCTGCATAGAGTCTTTCTTCTTGAAATTGGATCATTTGATAAATAAATCCTTTACCCTCATCACCAATTCTATTTGTCTGAGGCACTTTAACATTGTCGAAAAATATTTGTGCTGTATCAGATGAGTGCAGTCCAAGTTTTTTCAAGGGTTCAGAAACAGAAACACCTTTACTATCAGAGGGAACAACAATGAGTGATTTATTTTTATGTTGAGGATCTTCACTTGTATTAGCTAAAAGACAGAAATAATCAGCCTGTATTGAATTAGTGATCCACATTTTAGTCCCATTGATTCGGTAATCATTACCAATCTTTTCAGCGGATGTTGTAATTGAAGCAACGTCTGAACCAGCACTGGGTTCACTAACTGCTATTGAGAAAACTGCATCACCACTAATTGCAGGAACTAAAAACTTATTGCAAAGTTCTTCGCTTCCAAATTTTGCTAAAGCAGGTGTCGCCATATCTGTTTGCACACCTATACCCGTGCTTACTCCTGCTGCATGAACTCGTCCCATCTCTTCAGCGAAAACAAGTGAATAGCTATAATCTAGACCAAGTCCACCGTATTTTTTAGGTTTGCTGATACCTAACATTCCTAGATTACCTAACTTCTTGAATAATTCATGGGCTGGGAAAATACCATCTTCCTCCCATTGATCAACATATGGATTGATTTCATTATCTACAAATTTTGCTGTTATTTCTCTAATGCTTTCATGTTCTTCAGTCCATTTCATACTATTACCTCTTTTATTAACTAGCTCGCATTCCTACTTCAGGTGGAGACTCAGGTTCTCCAGCAAAACATTGAGCAATAGACATCCATTGTTTTGCAATATCTCCTTGAATCTTCAATTTTGTATCAGCTACATTTCTATTTTGTGTTACTACATGGCAAAAATCACTAGCTCTACCAATAATTTCATTTTTGTTATTTGAGTTATTCCATTGCCATTGAACCCCTGATGGCGATGTTAATGAAATAAATGGTTTTTCATTAGGAACATTTAATTGCCTATTCTTAAAAGTCCATTCGAATGTTTTTACTCCGATGTCTGCTATATTTTTTATGCTATCAGTGTAATGTCTTTTCTTTTTTAATAAATCATAGATTTCTTGACCATGAGACCATGTTTCCATGTATCTTGCAGTCATAAACATTTTTGCACCCATATCAGGTCCAAACCATTGACATCTTAGTTTGGGATTAACTGTTTCAAAAACAGAACACATTTGATCATTGGATGAAAGCCACAATGTCCTAAGTTCTTCATAACTTTTGGTATTTAGCCTTTCTTTTATAGCTATAGCTCTGTCTAATGAATTATATTTTGTTGAAAAAACTTGCATGATGTATTTCCCTTCCGTCGAAAACTTTTCAGCATCATTGATCGAGTATATAGTCATTAAATCGAAGTAGCATAAGTGCGAAACCACAATTTCTGGTGTCCAATCTTTAAATGTAGTTTTAGTAGCCCATTGTTCTGTTGAAAGATTAATTAATAAACTATTGAGTTCAGCTACTTCTTCTCTTATGTCTTTAATGATCTCTTTCATATAAATTTTAATACTTTTAGTAATGGTAATATTTATACTATAATATTACCAAAATGGTTTTTAAATGGAAAATAAAAAGATAAAACAAAAGATTATCTCAAAGTTAGATATTAGATCAGAAGTCTATAAAAACAATTATAGCGAAATGATGAAGAAACTCTCTGAGATAGAAGATTTACTCGATCTTGCTGAAATAGGAGGTGGACCTCATCATCATGAGAGGCTGTCCAAGCGTGGAAAAATGTCTATTAGAGATCGAATATTTAACGTTTTAGATCCTGACAGTCCATTTTTAGAAATTAGTTCATTAGCCGCTTATGAATCTGAATATACTATTGGTGGAGGTGCTGTTGCTGGTATTGGAGTCATATCAGGTGTTGAATGTGTCATATTCGGTAATGATCCTACTGTTTTGGGTGGAGCTCTAACGAGTTATGCTGCAAAAAAATGGGGACGTTGTATAGAAATCGCTAGAGATAATGGTATTCCATACATTAGCTTTGTTGAATCTGCAGGAGCTGATCTTAGGATTGATCCAAAATCAAAACAAAAAATGTCAAACATAGGTACAGGTCATTTTGCAGAAAGTGGAAGGTGGTTTTATGAAATGACTGAGTTGTCTAAGATGCGAATACCAACGATTGCAGTAGTTTTCGGTTCCTCTACTGCTGGAGGTGCTTATCAACCAGGAATGTCAGATTACAATATTTTCATACGCGATCAATCAAAGGTGTTTTTAGCTGGCCCACCATTGGTTCAAATGGCAACAGGTGAGGTATCTGATGATGAAACACTGGGAGGCGCTCAAATGCATTCCGAGATTTCAGGATTATCTGACTATCTAGCTGAAGATGAAATGGATGCTTTAAGATTATGCAGAGAAGTTGTTTCTCATTTGAATTGGAACAAACCAGAGAAGAATATCGAAGAAGTTCCAGAAGAACCGGTTTACGATAGTGAAGAATTACTAGGACTGGTTAGTAAAGATTTAAAAACTCCATTTGATATTAAAGAAGCCATAGCTAGATTTTCTGATGGTTCACGTTTTGAAGAATTTAAACCTCTATTTGGATCATCAATAGTTTGTGGTTGGACACATGTGCATGGTTATCCAGTTGCTATTATAGGAAACAATGGAGCAATTTATCCTGACTCATCTCAGAAGGCTGCCCACTTCATTCAATTATGCAATAAAATTAATACACCAATAATATTTCTTCAGAATGTCACAGGATTTTTAGTTGGTAAAGAGTTTGAAAGAGATGGAAGCATCAAGAAAGGTTCTCAGTTAATTAATGCTGTATCAAATTCAACCGTACCTCATATAACTATAATATTAGGAGCATCCTATGGTGCAGGTACTTATGCTATGTCTGGGAGAGCCTTTAATAATCGGTTTACCTTTATATGGCCGTCAGCAAAAATTGCAGTCATGGGAGGAAAGCAAATTGCTGGAGTAATGTCATTGGTACGAAGAGCAAGAGCCATGAGAAAAGGAGAAAAGTTCAATGAAGAAGAAGATAAGCAAATAGTTGCTGCAGTAGAGAAGCTACAAGAAGATGGTTCTAGAGCACTCGAAGCAACAGGTTTGGTTAGTGATGATGGGATCATCGATCCAAGAGATACGAGAACTGTCATAGGAATGTGTCTATCAATTGTTGGAAACAAACCCATCAAAGGAACTAAAGAATTTGGAGTCTTTAGGCTATGAATCATATTTCTAAAATATTAATAGCTAATCGAGGAGAGATTGCATCAAGAATTATTAGATCAGCACAGGATCTTAATATCTTCTGTGTTGCTATTTTTAATGAAGCGGATTCAAATTCACCATACGTCCATGAAGCTAATCAATCGGTTCGTATCAAAGACACTTATCTTGATGCTAAAGAAATTGTTGAATTGGCATTAAAAACTAATGTACAGGCTATTCATCCAGGTTATGGTTTTCTGTCGGAGAATTCAAAGTTTGCAAAATTAGTAGAAAAATCAGGATTGATATGGATTGGCCCAACTCCTAAAGCTATCGAGATTATGGGTGACAAGATTAAATCAAAGAAATATGCAGCCAAAGCCAAGGTTCCTGTATTGGAGATTATAGAACATGAAAAAGATGTAAAAAAAATAGGTTTCCCATTATTAGTAAAAGCAGCAGCTGGAGGAGGTGGAAAAGGCATGCGTTTGGTTCAAGACCCTAAAGAACTTAAGGATTCGATCAAAATGGCTAAGTTAGAGGCTTATAATTCATTCGATGATGATCGTGTATTTTTCGAAAAATATGTAGAAAAATCAAGACACATTGAAGTCCAAGTACTAGCAGATAATCATGGAAGTATTTTACACTTAGGTGAAAGAGAATGTTCCATTCAAAGGCGATATCAAAAAATCATAGAAGAATGTCCTTCGCCAAGAATCGATGATGCAACTAGAGATAAAATAACTTCAGCAGCTGTAAATCTTACCAAACAAATTAACTATCAATCAGCTGGAACCGTAGAGTTTTTGATGGATGATATGACCGGAGAATTTTGGTTTCTTGAAATGAATACAAGGCTGCAAGTCGAACATCCAGTGACTGAAATGGTAACAGGTGTAGACCTAGTTAAAGAGCAATTAAAAATAGCTGATAATCAGTCTATGCAATTAAATCAAAAAGACATTAGAACAAACGGCCATGCTATTGAGGCTAGAATTTATGCAGAAGACCCTACTAATAACTTTTTACCATCAACGGGAACCCTTTTTGCCAATGATATCAATAAAAATAAGAGTATACGTTGGGATACTGGTATTAAGAAAGGTATGAATGTAAACACCGATTTTGATCCAATGATAGCGAAAGTTATTGCTCATGGAAAAAATAGAAAAGACGCAACTGAAAAGCTTACATCGGAACTTGAATCAGTTCACTTTGGTGGCTTTAATAATAATATTGAATTTTTAAGAAATATTTTAATCAGTAAAGAATTCTTACAGGGAAAAACAACAACTGATTTTATAGATCTATATAAACCCCAAACTGAAATTAATTTGTCTGATGATGAATTAAATTCTCTTGCCATTTCCGCTGCCCTTTGGTTACAAGGTGCCAATAGGGATAATGCCAATACTTTAAAAAATATACCATCGGGTTGGCATAATGCTAGATTGCCATTTCAAAAAGTTAATTTTACTCTAGCAGATCAAGAAATATCTATAGAGTATAAACGACAACGAAATGGTACTTATAAAATAGCCAATGGCTCTCTAGCAATTATTCATAACTGGAATAATGCTTCCTTGGATATAGAGTTAGATGGCGTTAGAAATCAATGGAAAATTACACAATTTGAAAACTCCTTATTGGTTCAATTCTCAAAAGGAAATAAATTGTTGAGATTAGTGCCAAGATTTGTTTCACCTGATATAGAGGTAAGGGAAGGCTCGATGATTTCTCCAATGCCAGGTAAAGTACTAAAGGTGATGGTAAAAGAGGGAGATTTTGTTGAAATCGGAGATCAATTAGTAGTTATAGAGGCTATGAAGATGAATCATACAGTGACTGCTTACCAGAATGGTTTAGTAGAACAACTGTTTATATCTGAAGGCCAACAACTGGAACTTGGTGCTAACTTAATGATAATTAATGATGATAAGGAATAATATGTCTCAAGTAACAAGAAAAACATTTAAAAATTTAACGGATAAACATATTAATGTTATTGAGGATTTTGAGAGCCTTCTTGAAACAGGTATTGCTAATTTAACCATGTCTGATATTGCTTCACACCTAAAAGTCTCACTTCGCACACTGTATGAAATTGCACCCAGTAAGGAAGATTTAATCACAACGACTATGGATAGGATTCTAACTAATATTGGAAGAGAAGCATTAAACAGTATGAAAGATATTGATTCTCCATTAGAAAGATTAAGAATCTATATGAGAATTGGCAATGAGGCTGCCGGTCCTAAGTTACAAAAATTCGATGGTGATTTAGATAAAATAAGAGGGGCTAAAGAAATGATTGATTTTCACCAGAATTACTTTATTTCTTTTATTAAAAGTTTGCTTGATGAAGCTCAAGAAATTAATGAAATTAAAAACATTGATACTCAAGCCGTTGCAATATCTCTTGGAGGAATAGCGCGAGAACTTTCTATACCAGAAAATAAAAAAACATTAGAAGATTTACCTGAAAAATCTTCCAACATGGTGACAGACCTCATTTTGGAAAGTCTCAATCGGAAATAATAAAAAATGAGTAAAGATGTTATTCGAATAGCTAATTGCAGCGGATATTATGGTGACAAGCTTTCAGCTGCAAAAGATATGATTGATGGAGGACCCATTGATGTTCTTACAGGAGATTATCTTGCTGAATTGACTATGGGTATTCTTTATGGTCAAAAAGTCAAACGTGGTGATCAAGTGGGCTATGTAGCAACCTTTTTAAAACAAATAAAAGAAATTGCTGAGTCTTGCCATGATAAAAATATAAAAATAGTCACCAATGCAGGTGGACTTAATCCAAAATCAATGGCTCATGAAATTAATGCAATTTTATCAGAAATAAATGTTGATTCTAAAGTTGCTTACATTGATGGTGATAATATAGTTCCAGACCTTAAGAATCTCGAACAACAAGGAGTTGAACTTGAGAACATCGATAGAAAAATCCCTCTTAAAGAAGCAAATTATCCTGTACTGACAGCCAATGCATATTTGGGCTCATGGGGCATAAAGGAAGCATTAGACCAAGGTGCTGATATTGTTATCTGCCCAAGAGTGACAGATGCTTCAGTTGTTATGGGGCCGGCAGCCTGGAAATACAATTGGTCGCGTGATGATTTTGATGCTCTAGCAGGAGCATTAGCTGCTGGTCATATAATCGAATGCGGCGCTCAGGCTACGGGTGGTAATTATTCATTTTTTCAAGAAGTTGAAAGCTTTAAAAACATTGGATACCCAATAGCTGAAATAGAAGAGGATGGTTCATTTACTATTACAAAACACCCAAACACAGGTGGTTTAGTATCAATTGGGACTGTGACAGCTCAATTGCTTTATGAAATATCAACGACAGCTTATCTAAACCCAGATGTGACAGCTCATTTTAATTCATTGGATATGCAACAAGTGGGAGAAAACAAAGTATATGTTACAGGATGCAAAGGCACTAATCCACCTGATACACACAAAGTTTGTATCAATTTAGCGGGCGGATATCGCAATGGTATGGAAGTTATTTTGACTGGTTTAGATATCGACGAAAAGGCGAAAATATTTTGTGATGCACTATTTGAAGTACTGGGTGGCAAAGAACAGTTTGATGAGGTCATTATCGATTTGCATCGTCAAGATAAGGATAATCCAATCACTAATGAAGAAGCTATGGCAATTTTAAAAATTACCGTCAAATCTAAGGATCAAAAAAAAGTTGGTCGTATCTTTACAGCAAAAATTATTGAATTGGCGTTAGCAAATTATCCTGGATGGTTTTCAAAAGATTCCATTGGTTCGGGTGACCCTTTTATATTGTATTGGCCAGCACTAATAGAATCCAAATATATCAAAGAGAAAGTTCATATCAACAATAAAACAATAGACATAATACCAACGAACCAAATGGGTTTTGAGGCAGTCACATATGATAAGAATCTACCCAATATTCCTGAATATGAAGAAATAGATGTTAAAGAGATCTATTTTGGTCGTTTAATGGGGACTCGTTCAGGGGACAAAGGAGGGTGTGCGAATCTTGGTGTTTGGACAAAAACAAATCAAGCCTACTCTTTTCTGTATCATTATCTCACTGTAGATCGTTTGAAAATATTGCTACCAGACTTAAAAAACTACGAAATAGATCGATATGTATTTTCAAATATGAATGCATTGAATTTCTACGTTCATGGTATTTTGGGTGATGGCGCATCATCCAATACACGATTGGATGCCCTTGCTAAATCTCTTGGAGAATACTTAAGAGCAAAAAAAATATTAGTACCTAACTACATTATCGAAGCAAACAAAAAGGATCATTAGTAATGGAAAATCCCAACTTATTTAAATTTGATGCAACCGTTGTTTCAATTGATGGATATGTGATGACGATCACACTAGATCGTCCTGAAAAGAAAAATGCAATTAATGAAATAATGGCCAATGAAATAATTTATGCCTTAAAATATGCTACAAAAAATAATCAAATTAGAGTCGTAATTATTCAAGCTAATGGCGATACATTTTGTTCTGGAGGCGATCTTAAAGGCATGTCTGGGAAACAACAGCAATCCTCTTCAACGGTTCCTAAACTTGGAGATATTGAGGACGTTAGTCTTTTACTGAGAAATCTTAATAAGCCTGTAATTGTTAAGATACAAGGGAATGTTTTCGCTGGTGCTTTAATGATTGTTGCTAATGCAACTCATGCAATTTCAAGCGTTCGTGCTAAATTTGCCGCACCCGAGATCAAACGTGGCATCTGGCCATTTATGGTGATGGCTGGGTTATTCAGAGTGATGCCAAAAAGACAAGGCCTTGATTTTATAATGAGAGGCAATGCTATTGATGCTCAGACTGCTAAAAAATATGGCTTAATTAATGAATGTCTTCCACAAGAAGAATTGGATGAATTTGTCAATTCTCTATCTGATGAATTATCAAATCTACCTCCTAATACTATGAGAATGGGATTACAAGCATACAATCAGCAAGATCTTATGGAATTTAATGATGCCTTACCTTATCTGAGACAGCAGCTTAAAGAGTGCATTGAAAACGATGATGCCAAAGAAGGGATAGCAGCATTCTTTGAAAAACGTGAGCCCAAATGGAAAGAGGAAATTGATGAATCTTGATTTTGGATCTGAGTACGATGATTTCAGAGACAAAGTAGCAGGGTTTTGCTCTAGTCACAAAGGTGTGCATTTAACAGGCAGTCTTTATGGTCAGTACGAGACGATTAAGAGAGCTAGAAGCGTAAGTCCTAATGGCGAAACTATGTCATTGATTGAGTGGCAACAATTACTTATTGAGAATGGTTATTTTGCAAGAAATATTCCTAAAGAATATGGTGGTTATGGTGGCGAACTTGATATCGTAAAGAATGTCATCATTAACTCAGAATTTAATAAAGCTGGCATTCCAAGTGGAACAGGTGGTCAGGGCATTGATTTTTTAGTGCCAACACTTCTGGAAATGGGTACAGAAGATCAAAAAAAACAATACATTAAGTCCGCGCTGCACCTAGAGACTATTTGGTGCCAAGGTTATTCAGAACCCAATGCTGGAAGCGATCTAGCCAATCTACAAACCAGAGGAGTGCTTGATGGAAATGAGTGGGTTATTAATGGGCAAAAGATTTGGACTAGCACTGCAAAATACTCACAAATGATGTTTTGTCTTGTTAGGACAGAACCAGATATGCCCAAACATAAAGGCATTAGTTATTTATTGATACCTATGGATTCACCAGGTATTAAGATCCGACCATTAGTCGATATGACATTGGATGCAGGTTTTAATGAAGTGTTTTTTACTGACGTTAGAATCCCAGCAAAAAATATAGTTGGACAAAGAGGTGAAGGGTGGTTAGTAGCAAATAAAACATTGGTTCATGAAAGAGGTTCATTAGGTGATCCCGAAAGAATGATCACTCGACTAAATTTGTTAATTGAATTAATGAAAAATGAAACACTCAATGGGAAGCGAGTTATAGATCATCCAGTATACAGAGATCGTTTAATGAAAATTCAAGGCAAAACACTCGCACTGAAAGCTCACGGACTAAGACTTCTTTCGGGAAAAATCAATAAAACACAAAACGTTAACCTCGGTATTATGATTGTCAAATTATACGGAACAGAAATGCGTTATGAGCTGGAATCATTAGCAATTGATATTTTGGGTGAGCTAGGAACACTCTATGAGCAAAGCCCTCATATTAGAGATGAAGGAAGCTGGCAGTATGCCTTTATGTACTATCTTGGTTTAATTATTGGAGGGGGAACCAGTCAAATTCAGAAGAATATTATTTCTGAAAGAGGGTTAGGTATGCCAAAAGCACCTAAAATTAAGGAAGTATAGTTATGTATTTTGGACTCTCAGAAGAACAACAGTTTTTTCAAAACTCTATCGCAAGATTTTTAGAAAATAAAACTACCGTTGAGAATATTCGTCAATATGCCAGAGGAGACAGTGAAAAGTTTGCTGATGAAATTCATAATGGGCTTATTGAGTTGGGTATAAATAATCTTATGATTCCAGAATCGTATGGTGGACTTGGTTTGGACTTATTATATGCAACAGCAGTCTCAGAATCCTTGGGCGCCTATATTGCACCAGTTCCATATACCGGATCCTATATTATGACACCCATGGCCATTATGTTGGCCGGTTCAAGAGATCAAAAAGAAAAATACTTACATGCAATATCTAATAATGAAATGCATTTTGGTTTTGGAGTAACAGAATATATAGCATCAAGAGAAAATGCAGAAATAATTTTGAATAATAAAACAGCAAACGGTAGGGCATTATTTGTTATGGATGGTTTGAATGCCACTCATTACATCCTCACTACAAAAAGTGGAACGATTTTTATTATCAATGCAAACGATCCTAATCTGCAGATTGTTCAATTAACAACAGTTGATAAAACAAAAGATGTATCTGAATTAATTCTCAACAGTTGCCAGGTCGAAGTCCTACAAAAATCGGTTAATGACACTTCGATAATTGACAAGGTTATTGATGCTGGACGAATAATGGTTGCTGCAGATTCATTAGGAGCTTCTCAATCAATGATTGATAAATCTGTTCATTATTCAAAAGAAAGAATTCAATTTGGAAGAGTTATCGGTTCTTTTCAAGCTGTCAAACACATGTGTGCAGAAATGACTGCTAATATACAACCCTGTTACTCAATGGTTTGGTACGCTGCCCATTGCCATGATTATATTCAAGAAGAATCAAGATTAATGGCGACACATACCAAAGCACATGTATCAGAAGTTGCCTCATTCATTGCTAAAACATCAACTGAAGTTCATGGTGGGATGGGTTTTACCGATGAACTTGGACTGCATTATTGGTTTAAAAGAATAGGGCTGAACCGTCAAATTCTTGGTGGCGTTGAGGTCAACAGAGAAGAGGCTGCAACAGTCCAAAACTTTTAAAGTATTTTTTGAATATTCGTTTGGTTATTTGACAGAACTAGATTTAATAGATTGGCACGTTGCAAAAAAACGCTTATCAAGTGTCATTTTTCCATCTTCACTAATTGAAAGCAGAGTGATGCTTTGTCTCATTGTATTTTTATCTAATACATATGTGTTTCTATTTTTAGAAGTGACTTTTTCCCAGATTAAAGATTTATTATCTGATTTAGTTATTTTGAAACCTCCCAATGTATCGTCTGAGTAGGCATTAGATTTTTCAATGGTATTATTATCATTATTCAATAACCAGTTATCAGTAGTATTGTTATCCTGGTTCATTGAAGTACATACAAAAAGTTCATTAGCAGAATTGGTATGAATGACTGTGAAGTAAAACAATAATAAGCTAAAAAATTTTTTTATCTGACTCATAGAGTATGCAACAAAAAATATTGGATTATAATTATTCTCATTCAAAAATCTTCAGTATGAAATGCCCTATATGCAATGCGTTTTACTTTGATTCATAACTCTAGCACCAAAAAGATATGTTTTTAAGGAAAAAGATAAATTTTATAATATTATCGAAAATACTCTGAAAGTACCTAATACATTGAAATCTTTGTTTAAAAAATACAAATAATTTGAATAAAAAACAGACTATTCCTTTGCTATATTCAAAAATATTGGCAATATTGTAGGCTGTAGTTAAATTTAAATGTAAGTTTATATAAATAATGGGGCAACTAATGAATCGATTACTAACACTTGCAATTGCATTGACGGTCAGTCTTTCTCTTGCAATATCAACAACTGCTAAAGCACAACTCGAAGAAATCATCGTAACGGCAACGAAGAAAGAGGAGAGTCTTCAAGACATTTCTGTTTCAGTTAGTGTGATTAGCGGTGACAAAATTCAAGAAGCAGGATTTCATGATTTTACAGGCATTTCACAGTACATTCCAAACTTTGCTGTATCTGAAAATGCTGTCTCCACAATAATCTCAATGAGAGGAATTGGAGCAGGATCTAACCAATCTTTTGAACAATCTGTAGGTTTGTTTGTTGACGGTGTCCATTTAGCTAAAGGACGCCAGTATAGAACCGGTCTATTTGATATTGAACGTGTTGAAGCGTTAAGAGGACCACAAGGGGTTCTATTTGGTAAAAATACATTAGCTGGTGCTGTTAACGTCATTTCAGCAAAAGCTGAAATAGGCGGTGATCTTAGTGGAAGAATTTCACTGGCAGCTGAAGATGAAAATAGTGCAGCCATTCTGGATGGTCATTTAAATATACCAGTAAGCGATACATTTGCACTTAGATTATCATTTAAAGATCGGGAAGATGATGGATACATTGATAATCTATATCTAGGTACAACAGGACCTACTGCTGATGAAAAACTACTACGATTAAGTGCTTCTTGGCAACCAAACGATGATCTTAGAATCGACATTAAGCACACTGATGGTTCTCACGTCAGAACGGGTTCTACAGTAGTGCAAAATACATTTGATATGGCTTTGCCGCCAACTCCTACAGCTGGATTAGCATTTACGATAGCAAATATGTTCTACCCTGCATTTGTTGCTGATGTTGGAAACGGTAACGCTTATGAAGATCTTAACAACGGTCCTGCAAAAGGTGCAGCAGGAATCGTTCAAGGTATCAATCCGGTTGGTACTAACACTAACACCGTTGATACTGCAATCAATATTAGCTATGACATGGCCAATGGCATGAATTTAGAAGCGACTATTGGTAATGCTAAATTCGACTTTATTGATGGCATTGATGCAGATTTTGGTCCATTGCAATTAGTCTCCAGAGACGATTGGCAAAACTATGAACAACAGAGTGTTGAAATCAGACTCAACTCTGCTCCTGATAGTGATATCTCATGGACGGTAGGAGCCTATTGGTCTGATCAGACTCAAGAGATTGACCGATTAATTGATATTGATTCAACAGTCGGCGGAATCGTTCCTATTCTCTATAGTATGGGTGCTGTACCTTGGAGAGCTTTATTTACTATTCCTCCAGCTTCTCTAGTTCCAAATGGTGTTGTAAACCCTTTTCCTTTTCCGATTGGGACTAGCACAGGTTTAAGTTGGGGACCAGGAGCACCACTTTACATGAATAATACTTGTGAAATCGCAGGTATTTTCAACCAATACCTTGGATCTGCTTATCCTCCATGTACTTTCCAAAGTGCCTTTGATCATGGAACAAGAATAGGTGAATGGAACCAATACAGGGATTCAAAAGCACTGTTTGCTCAAGTAGGGTTTGACATAAGTGAAACCATTGAAATACAGATGGGCGCTCGATACATTAAAGAGACAACTAATGTGAATGCAAAGACTTGTCTAGGAACGAATACCTCAGGAATACAAACTTGTAACCCAAGTCCATTCCTTGCAGCCATTATCGGTGGTAATTATGATACATGGGCTCATGATTTTAATAACGTACCTACAGACGAAGATTCAGTGTGGTTGCCCTCTTTGCAAATAGAAAAACGTTATGGCGATGATCACATGGTCTACTTTAGTTTCAGTAAAGGGTATAAAAGTGGTGGGTTTAATGCTGCAGACGATCAAAACCCATTGTTTGTAAATGTTAATGGTGCAAAAGTACCAGTACCCAATGAACCAGATCCATCTTTTCAGTATGATCCTGAAACTGGAACATCCTTTGAAATAGGTGGTAAACACAGGCTAGCAGATAACCTCCAATTAAATTGGGCGATAGCTACCGCGGAGTATAAAGATCAACAGATTTCTACATTCCAAGGAACCGGTTTTGTTGTTGGTAATGCCTCATCTTCTGAAGTAGATACACTTGAAATAGATTTAGTTTGGCAAGCTACCGATAAGTTAAGAGTTGCATTAGCAGCTGCTTACCTTGATGGTACTTATGCTGATTTTGATACAGCTGCATGTACTGAATCCCAAATGGCTTACTTTAGAGCCATAGATCCTACAGGAGCATACTCTGCAGCAAATATTTCTATCAATGATTACGGTCCAAACGTAACAGATCCTACCGGATCTTGTAGAATCATTTGGAATGGTGCAGGTTTCTACTCAACTGGTAATCAGAATCTAACAGGACGAGATTTAGGAACAGGTAATTACAATGGCTCTTTGAATTTAGACTACACTCAACCATTGTCTAATGGCATGACACTCTATGCTGGTCTTGATTATAACTTCTTTGATGACTACATCACTACAGGAGATTTAGATCCGCTTGATACTCAAGAAGCCACTGCTAGAATTAATGCAAGAATAGGAATAACCAAAGGTAATTTTACTGCGTTAATCTATGGTCGTAATCTAACAGATGAGAAAATAGCCACAGGTGGTTTTGATACGCCATTACTAGCTGGTGGACACGGAATCTATTTAGGTGAAACCAGAGTTGTAGGAGCACGTATTACTTATGACTTTTAAGAACTGAAAGTATCAAAAAATAAAAGAGGCGAATATTCTTCGCCTCTTTTTTTTACACAAAGGTAAAGGTATGAAAATTGATTCAGGAACAATGATCAATAATCCTGTTGAAGGAGGACCCATCTTCAGTGCATTAGAAGAAGCTGGCTACGATGGTGCTTATACCTGGGAAGGAGCTCACGATCCATTTTTACCACTTGTTTCTGCAGCAATGACAACTTCAAAAATAGAACTTATGACTTCAATCGCTGTTGCATTTTCTAGAAACCCAATGAATTTAGCTAATGTTGCTTATGATTTACAGTTGCTATCAAAAGGAAGATTTATATTAGGGCTAGGTTCTCAAATACAGCCACACATAACAAAACGATTCTCTATGCCATGGTCTAAACCAGCCGCACGAATGGAGGACATGGTCACTGCCATCAAGGCTATATTAAATGCTTGGCAAAATGAATCTAGATTAGAACATCGTGGAGAATTTTATAACCATACTCTGATGACTCCATTGTTTAACCCAGGTCCAAATCCATTTGGTATACCTAAAATATACGTCGCAGCTGTTGGTCCACTCATGACTAAGGCGGTTGCAAGAAGTGCGGATGGATTATTAGCACACCCATTCAACACTCCAACTTACCTGAAGAACATAACACTTCCTCTTATTGATGAAGCGCTTTCATCTGTCAACAAACAAAAGGATGCATTTGATTTATCAATTTCAGTCATGACGGGTATTGGAGCCACTGAAGAATCACACAAAAAAGCAGTTAGAGCTTGCAGGGATCAAGTAGCATTCTATGCCTCTACACCCAACTATAGAGCAGTACTAGAACAACAAGGTTATGAAGAGTTAAGCGGTGAACTCAATCGTCTATCAAAAGAAGGTAAATGGAAACAAATGGGCGATGCAATAGATGATGAGATTCTCAATACTTTTGCTGTGATATCTGAATCTCCACAGGAGTTAGCGAAAGAAATAATCAATCGATATGGGAAATCAGGTGAACGCATTGCACCAATACTGTACTCAGGTGAATTAGATTTAGCTGCCGATGTTCTCAGAGCTTTAAAAGCTAATTAGAAGTGTTGAGTTTATTTGAAGTTGGGTTCTCTTTTTTCAAAGAAAGCTTGCACAGCCTCTAGACTGTCCTCCGAACTATGCAATGAATTATTTGCTTCAGCTTCGAGTTTAAAAGTTTCTTCGTATGTGGATGTCATAGCAGCTCTCATAATTCTCTTTGTTTCCCTTAATGACTGTGATGACTTTCTAGATAAAGATTCAGCCCATTTCACTGTTACAGCCATTAATTCTTCAGATGGGACAACTTTATTGGCTAGACCTAAATCCAAACATTTAGAGGCTGGAATGTTCTCACCCTCAATCGCCATTTCATAGGCTAGTTTATAACCGATCGATTTGGTCAATAACCAATTAAGACCGCCATCAGGTATCAATGCTATATTGACGAAAGCTTGCTTAAGATAGGCGTTGTCAGACATCACCATTAAATCACAAGCCAAAGCAAATGCACTGCCAATACCAGCCGCTGGTCCATTGACAGCAGCAATGACTGGTTTAGGCATATTCATAATATTCACCAAACTTGGCATATAGCCATTAACGAGGCCCTCATAGACCAAGCGATCATTACTATGATCATCCATACCACTAGGGTCACCAAGATCTGCACCGGCTGAAAAGCCTTTACCGATGCCTGTAATAATTAGTACTTTAATAACATCATCGTGGGTCACTGACTCAATAACATCTTGAGTCTCAAGCACCATTTGTTTATCAAATGCATTTAGTTTTTCAGGACGATTGAAACTGATAGTTGCAATGGATTTATTTTTTTCAACGAGCAGGGTTTTATAAGACATAGTCATTCTTTTTATGAAACATTTCTCTCAGCATCATCCCAAAAAGGTGCTCTTAGTTCTCTTCTTAAAATCTTTCCAGAGGGGTTGCGAGGCATTTCTGTAATAAAATCAATCGAAGAAGGACACTTGTATGTTGCAATCTGATCTTTGGCATAAGCAATGATTTCTTTTTCTGTAATGTTTGAATCTTGTTTGAGAATAACAAATCCCTTAACAGTTTCGCCCCATTTATCATCGGGTATTCCTACAGCGGCAGCATCTGCTATATCAGGATGTGACATTAATGCATTCTCAACTTCTGCTGGGTATATGTTCTCACCACCTGAGATAATCATATCCTTCACTCTGTCATGAATATATAAGAATCCATCTTCATCTATGTATCCAGCATCACCCGTATAGAACCATTCATCGATAATAGCGTCTTCATTAGCATCAGGTCTATTCCAATAACCTTTCATAATAACGTCTGATTTAATCAATATTTCACCGACTTCATTATGTTCAAGAGTATTGTTTGATTCATCTATAATTTTAATGTCAACACCAGGATATGGTTTGCCACATGATCTCAATTTTCCTAGATCAATATTATGATCAGAAGGACTCAATGTGGTTCCTATACCAGTAGATTCTGTCAGTCCATAGACTTGCCAGAAATCACATTGCATTACCTCCACAGCTTTTAGCAAAGTATCCTGAGCGATTGGTGAAGCTCCATAGACAATTTGTCTTAATGATGAAAAATCAGTTTTTGAGCAATTCGGGTGTTGCAGTAAAAATAGAATTAAGGCGGGTACCATAAATGCTGTTTCTATTTTTTCACTTTCAATTAATTCAAGAATTTTTGTTGGATCGGGTTCTGGAATAATAATGTTCTTACATCCAAATACGACACCCATCACTACAATATTTGAACCCGCTACATGAAAAAGTGGGGAGAGAACAAAATTCACTGTTTTTTCATGCCAATCTGCACCCCATCTTTTTTCAACCATTGGGGTAGATGCCAAAAGATTTTTATTGGTCATACGTACTCCTTTTGGATGACCTGTTGTTCCTGATGTATATAGCTGTATAACATCATCTTCTAGATTACCTGTTAAGTCTGGATTATTATTATTTTGACCATCTCTCCATGAAGTATAGCTTTCCCATACAGGGTGACTATCATCCATAGCAACAATTTTTTTAATTGAAGGCAATTGATCTTCAATGCCCTCAATTAATTTATAAAAATCCGGTCCTACGAAAAGAATCTCACTTTTTGAATCATTGACTACAAAAACCACTTCAGGAGGTGCGAGCCTCCAATTAATACCGACTAAGACAGTTCTAGATTTTATTGTTCCATAGAGTATTTCAGTATAGTAATCTGAATTTTTTGCAAGGATAGCAATACGAGCATTGGGTTTGCAGTCTTCTTTGATAATTCCTTGTGCAACGCTATTGGCTTTGGAATCGTATTCTCTATAAGTCATCTCCCTATCATTAAATTTAAAGACAATGTCATCGGAAGATTGTTTGACTCTCCAGTTGAAGAATTCCAGTAAAGTATTTTTCTTTGGTAATTGATTCATTGTTTAATTTCCCAAACTGTAAATATTGATTATCAATAAATAATATCAAGATATATTTCTAGTTCAATAAAAATGAATCCTTAAGAGGTTTTTATATTGTAGAATAAATACTGAATAATGGAGAGTTGGCAGAGCGGTCGAATGCGCTACCTTGGAAAGGTAGTTATGTGGAAACGCATACGGGGGTTCGAATCCCTCACTCTCCGCCAGACTACCCTGAAATGAGGAGTATTGATTTGTATTTATTTATTATTTTTCTTCTTTTTCTCTCCTCTACAATAGTAGAAGGGAATGAATCTGAATTAGTTATTCTTCAAGCAAAACAAATTATTTCACTGGATACTGGTGAGCAATATCAAAATGCAATAGTTATTGATGATGATCGTATTAAAGACATAGGCTCTTTAAAAGAACTTCAGGGTAGATACCCAAAGTCAACGTTGGAGAGTAGATTCAAAGATAAAATAATTGTTCCTGGCTTTATAGAACATCATGTTCATCCTTTCTTGGCTGCAATAACCATGCAATCAGAGATAATCGCTATTGAGGACTGGATTCTACCTAATAAAAAATCCAAAGGTGTCATAGATAGAAAATCCTATTTGAAAAGATTGAGAAAAGCAGTAGAACAGTTTGAAGGCAATGAACCACTTGTTACCTGGGGGTTTCATCATTATTTTCATGGAAAACTATCCAGAAAAGATTTGGATGCAATTTCTCCAGAAAAGCCAATTCTTGTAATTCATAGATCTTTTCATGAATTTATTATGAATACTGCGGCTCTCCAGTATTTTGGAATCACTAAAACATGGATTGATAATCTCGATGAAGAAGCAAAAGAATTTGCAGACTTTGATAATGGTCATTTCTCTGAACAAGGCTTGGTCTCTATTATTCCTTTTACAACTCCTTTTCTAGCGTCTCCAAAACGTTTGATTGCTGGACTTGAAGCAACAAAAAAACATCTGCATGATAATGGTGTAACGCTCATTGCAAATCCAGGGTCAAGCAATGCGAAACCCATACAAGATGCAAAGAATTTCGTTTTTGGTAATGCAGAAACACCATTCAGGTCTTACTATTTTCCCAGTGCTCTCACCTTATCTGAAGAATATCCAGTTAATGAACTAGTAGAAATATCAAAAGAGTTCCTTGATTGGGGACAAGGAAAAGTAGAGTATTTGCCCCAACACATCAAATTATTTACTGATGGAGCGATGTACTCTCAAAATATGGTCATGAGTGAAGGATATTTAGATGGACATCAAGGTGCTTGGTTAATGCGGGAAGATTTATTTCGTAAAGTATTCCGAGAATTCTGGGATGAAAACTACCAAATACATATACATCAAAATGGAGATGCTGGCTTGAAACTTCTTTTGGACGTTCTAGAAGAAAATATTGAGAGAAATCCTAGAGAAGATCATAGAACAACGATCGTACATTTTGGCTATTCCAACTTTGATCAGGTACAAAGAATAAAAGATCTTGGAGCTATAGTTAGTGCTAATCCATACTATGTCACAACACTGTCTGATTTATACAGTCGAGTAGGGGTTGGTGCAAAACGTTCTCAAGAAATGGTTAGACTTGGAGATGTGGATCGAGCAGATATTCCAATAGGGCTTCATTCTGATATGCCTATGGCACCTGCATCACCTCTATTATTAATGCACTCAGCTGTGAATAGGATTAATTATGCTAATGAAGTTGCAGGACCAAACCAGAGAATATCACCGGAATCAGCACTTCGAGCAGTAACGATTGATGCAGCTTATATATTAGGTCTTGAAAATGAAGTGGGAAGCATTGTTAAAGGAAAATTAGCAAACTTAACTATACTGTCAGAGAATCCCATGAAGGTTGATCCAAAACTAATCAAAGACATTGAAGTTATCGGAACCATATCTGAAGGAAAGTATTTTCCAAAACATAACTAATCACTAACCCTTGTTAAGTATTAATCACCTATTTTAACTACTGATTCAATAACTTATTAAGTAAATATTTCTGTAGATAATAGAATAAAATATGTAATCTATGTTTATGAAAATATTGTTAAGAATTAAATCAATACCTATTTATTTACTGATTTTACTTTTCTGCTTCAACCCCTTTGCTGCAGCAACACAAAGCTCTGAGAAGCCCAATATAGTATTAGTCTTAATGGATAACTTTGGTTATGGTGAGATTGGAGTTTATGGGGGAGGTGCTCTACGTGGTGCGCCAACGCCTAATATTGATAGCATTGCAGCTGAGGGTTTTCAGTTAACCAATTACAATGTTGAAGCTGAGTGTACACCATCACGTTCTGCTTTAATGACAGGACGCTATGGGATACGGACTCGCCAAACACAAGAAGGACCGCCCAGAGGTGTTTGGTATGGAATTACCAAATGGGAGATCACATTAGCAGAAATGCTTTCTGATGAAGGATATTCAACAGGCATATTTGGAAAATGGCATCTAGGAGATACCAAAGGGCGATATCCGACAGATCAAGGCTTTGATGAATGGAATGGTATTCCTAGGTCCTCTGACCGAGCTTTTTGGCCAGACAGCAATAGTTTTGCACCTGGCAGTCATCCTGATGCTGTATTTGCACATGTTATGTCCTCATTCAAAGGCCAAGAGCCAAAGGAACTCGAAGTATTTGATCGTGCTAAACGAGCAACGATAGATCGTGATATTACAGACCATGCGATTGATTTTATAAAACGTAAAGCTAACAAAGAACAACCATTCTTTGCTTATCTTCCTTATACACAAACTCATGAACCTGTAGATCCTCATCCAGATTTTTATGGCAGTACTGGAAATGGAAGTTTTGCTGATGTTTTGGCACAAACCGATGTTTATATAGGTGAGCTTCTAGCAACAATAGATGAACTTGGTTTAAAAGAAAACACAATCTTTATTTTTACTTCTGACAATGGTCGCGAAGGTGTTCCTAGATCATTCGGTTTTACTGGACCTTGGAGAGGAGGTATGTTTTCCCCATACGAAGGCTCTTTAAGAGTTCCTTTTTTAATTCGTTGGCCCGGTCATATACCAACCCAACAAGTATCCAATGAAATATTTCATCAAATTGATTTATTCCCAACACTTGCCAGTTTTATTGGAGCTGAAGTCCCTAAAGATAGAATAATTGATGGTGTTGATCAGTCTGCTTTTCTGACAGGTGAGTCTAAAAAATCTGCAAGAGAATCAATGGTAATCTATATTGGTAATGAATTGTTTGGAGCAAAATGGCGAAACTGGAAATTACTTCTCAAAGAAATGGATGAAGATGGTTATGGAGTTAAGAATATGGCTTACCCAACCGTTTATAATTTAATTGTGGATCCTAAAGAGGAGGTTCCTGAACTTAATTACTTAAATGATACATGGGTTGATTTTCCTCTATACCAAGTAGTAGAAGATCATGAAATATCGATCGAGAATGATCCAGGAACACCAGGACCTTGATGATATTTGTTTATTGTTTTTTTAAATAATTTCTAATAAATCCTTTTATGAAAACTCAGTTATATGTTTTTACAAATGGTGAATTCGATCAAAATAGATTACAAGAAATCTATTTAATGAATCAAAGTAATGTCCCAGCTGTTGGATCATTAGAATCAATTGATAAGCTGAGAGATCTGTTATCCATCTGTGATTATCATTCAGTTTTACTATTGGATAAAAATTTTATTGGTTTCAGCATCTGCTTCAGAGAAGGAGCCTCATATTGGTCTGAAAATTATAAATATTTTAAACAAGGCTTAAAAAAGTTTTTATACATTGATCGGATTGCAATTAATCAAAATTACAGGAGAATTGGTCTTGGTAAGTTGATGTATAAAGATATATTTTTAAATGCTCAACATGAAAATTTAAGAGTCACTGCAGAGGTCAATACTAAACCAATTAATCAAGTCTCATTAGACTTCCATAATTATATGGGTTTCGAGAAAATTGGTGAAAGACAGTTTGATAACCATGATGTTGTCTATTTGATTAAATAGAGTTGCCATTTGTTAATTCTAGG
>JAQWSZ010000001.1:0-2632 GCA_029242945.1 Gammaproteobacteria bacterium
TCGTCATAGTTAGGTATAAAATCAACAGTTTCTTTATCTAAATCAGAAAGCATTTCTTGAGTGATCTTTTGCATTCTAATTTCTGTATATCTCATTGCTGCTGCTCTATCACCATCGATAGAACCAAAATTACCTTGTCCATCAACAAGTGTATATCTCAAAGAAAAGTCTTGGGCCATTCTGACAATTGTTTCGTATACAGCGCTATCTCCGTGAGGGTGATACTTACCAATAACATCTCCTACAATACGTGCAGATTTTTTATAAGGTTTTGTATGATCATTACCTAAAACTTTCATTGCATACAAGACTCTTCTATGAACCGGTTTAAGCCCATCTCTTACGTCTGGAAGTGCTCTACCTACGATTACACTCATAGCATAATCGAGGTAAGATTTTCTCATTTCGTCTTCTAATTTAATTTGAGATATCTTATCGTTCATTTGTATATTATTTGGTAGGATTTTTTTAAGCACTCAATTAGTAATCTATTTATATTTATAATGATTAATAATTAATAACATTTTATCATAATGTGATTAAATCAAGAACTAATATAGTTCTAAATGTGGATAAATATGAAAGAAAATAATAACACTAATATTGACACTTCTGAAATTGAGAAATTCAATAAGTTGGCTGAAGATTGGTGGAATCCTAATGGTGATTTTGCACCGCTGCACCAACTAAATCCATTGCGTTTTGAATATATTAAAACTAATAGCAAACTCAAAAAAAGTAAGTGTATCGACATTGGTTGTGGCGGAGGAATACTGACAGAATCAATTGCTAGTTTAGCTGATAATATATTAGGTATAGATTTAGCTACTAAAGCTTTGTCAGTTGCAAGAAGTCATCAGAAGTTAAACTCATTAACTAATATAGAATATCAACAAATATCAATTGAAGATCATGCGAAAGACAAGCAAAATTATTACAATGTATTAACCTGTATGGAAATGCTAGAACACGTACCGTTTCCTGAAAAAACGATTGAGGCTTGCTCCAGTGTAGTTAAGAAAGGAGGCCAATTATATTTTTCTACAATTAACCGTAATCCAAAATCTTTTATGATGGCAATATTAGGAGCTGAATATTTCTTAAAGCTTTTGCCAAAAGGCACTCATGAATATGATTGTTTTATAAAGCCATCTGAGTTAGAAAAATGGGCAAGAAAATATAACTTACATCTCGATGAACTCATTGGTGTTGAATACAATCCTTTTAGTAAATCATTTAGTTTAACGGAGGATGTTTCAGTGAATTACATGATGAAATATACAAAAGTATAATTATAAATATGAGCCAATATAAAATTAAAACTATACTCTTTGATTTAGATGGTACCTTAGTAGATACAGCACCAGAAATGTATGCAGCTCTTAATATTTTATTAGATGAAGAAAAAATTGAAAAAAAGCCATTCAAGTTAATCAGACCTCAGATTTCTAATGGTGTTAAAGGAATATTTAGTATTGCGTTTGACGATATTTCAGACCCTAATAATAAAATACTTAATAGGTATTTAGATATCTATGAAAACTTGCTTGGAACAAGTGCATATTTGTTTGAAGGCATAATCGAAGTTATTCAATTAATTGAAGAAAGAAATTATCATTGGGGTATTGTGACTAATAAATCAAAACGTTTTGCAATTCCATTGATAAAGAAACTAGACTAATTTGATCGAATTGATTGCTTGGTTTGTGGAGATACAACTGATTATTTGAAACCTAATCCTGAACCCATATTGCATGCATTAAATAAAATTAATGATAACGAAAATGATATTGCATATTATATTGGCGATTCTAAAAAGGATATTGAAGCAGCTAAGTCTGCAAAAATACAATCCATTGCTTGTTCGTATGGATATATTTCTGAAAATGAGAATATACAATCATGGAATGCAGACAGTTATGTCTCTACTCCAATGGAGATAATAGATGTTATCGGGTAATTGTTTAGAAAATAAGGTAATTCTAATTACAGGAGCTGGTAGTGGTATTGGTAAAGCTGCAGCAATAAGTTATGCATCTCATGGTGCAAAGGTAATCCTATTAGGAAAAACATTATCTAAATTAGAGAAAACTTATGATCAAATTATAAGCAAAGGCTATAAGGATCCTTCTATTTCACTATTAGATTTATCTAAAGCAGATGGAAATGATTATAGTGATCTTAAGAATAATTTAGTAAGTAATTATAATCATCTAGACGGTTTGTTATTGAATGCGTCTGTTTTGGGTGATAGATCTCCAATAGAAGATTATGATATTTCAGTATGGGTACAGACATTACATATCAATTTGACAGCACAATTTATTCTCGTTCAAACATTATTACCGGCTCTACATTTATCAAATAATGCATCCGTGGTATTTACTTCCAGTGGAGTTGGTAAAGTTGGAAAAGCTTATTGGGGTGCTTATGCTGTTTCTAAATTTGGTATTGAAGGGCTTACTCAAATATTATCCAATGAACACAGTAATGATAAAAGCATTCGGTTTAATTGTATTAATCCAGGTGCTGTTGCAACAAATATGAGGAAGGCTGCCTATCCATTAGAGAACCCAAAAAATCTTTTAAAGCCTGAAGATATTATGGAAAGATATTTATGGTTAATGTCAGA
>JAQWSZ010000043.1:0-2823 GCA_029242945.1 Gammaproteobacteria bacterium
CTTTCTCTCTTTTTCGCTTAGATTTGAAGGATTATGGACTTTGGATGGCCCAATATTTGACGAAATTTTCTACCCACAATATGGCCTCAATTACCTACAAAATGTAGAATTTTTTTACCCTCACCCGCCTCTAGCAAATTACTTATACTCCTTCTCAATATGGGCCTATATAACAGTTAGCTCACTATTTGGGTTAGGTGGAGCCTTAGTGGATTTTGAAAGCTTGAATCCCATGAGCTACAGATGGTTAAATGCATTGATAGGATCTCTATTATTTGCTTTAACTTACCGAATTGCGATTACAATACATAATAATAGAGTTTTTGCTTTGCTGTCCTCTCTCTTTGTAGCCATTGATGGAGCCATGATTGTTGACTCACGCATAGCAACAGCAAACATGTTTCTACTCTTTTTTGGCTTGTGCTCTATGGTCGTATTTTCATCCTATATATATAACAATAAAAATAATCAAAAAAATCTAATGTATTTTGCATTTTTTATTGGATTAACAGCATCAATAAAATGGAATGGCCTAGGATTTTTCCTAATGGCTTCGAATTACTACACTCTTTTATTACTAATAAAATATTTTGACAAAAAAAGACTAGCTCATAATAATTTAGGCTCTGTATTGACTGATAATATTTCGCTATTCAATTACTCGCTATACTTTCTCTTACTTCCTATTATTATCTACACCATTGTTTTTATTCCTGATGTTTTATTCAATACTCAATTTACTTTCATCGAAAAAAATCAACAGATGATGGGCTATCATCAAACCATGGTTGGCGAAAATGAACACCCTTATTGTTCTAATTGGTATACCTGGCCATTGATGCTGAGGCCCATTGCTTACTTTTTTGAAAGTTATACTATTGCTGATAGTGGAATATCTATGATCAGAAATATTCATCTGTTCCCAAATCCTATATTATCATTACTCTCGTTTATTTCAGTCATTATAATGTCTATCAGTTGGTTAAGGCTTTGCTGGAATTGGATTACTAAGAACCTAGTAGACAAAGAATTTTTCACATTTAGTTTTATACTTTCAGGTTATTTTTGTAATTTGATTCCATGGATAATTGTTGAACGATGTACTTTTATTTATCATTATCAGCCTTCTGCTATATTTGGTTTCTTAGCTCTAGCTTGGTATTTAGGAAAATTACTAGAAGCACAACAATGGACTAAAAGAATTGCTTCCTGGTTAATACTATTATGCATTGTGATTGCTTTTCTTTACTGGTTGCCTATTCAACTAGGTATTCCCATGGAAAACTTTCAGTTTTATGACAGAATGAAGTTAGAATCTTGGATATAAAAATATAAACCTGAATATTTGCTATGCATCAACAAGAAAATAATCTTCCAACAGCTTGTGTTGTAATACCAACATATAATGAAGCAGACAATATAGAAAAAACGCTTCTTCAGGTGATCGAAGTAAAACATGCCATTCAATCCCATACCCTAAAGGTTTTAATTGTTGATGATAATTCTCCTGATGACACGCAAACTATAGTCAAAAAAATCATGGAATCATTTGACGATATTCATATGATTACAGGAACAAAAGTTGGTTTGGGAAATGCTTATACAAGAGGATTCTCTCATGCTATAGAACAATGGGACCCAAGCCTAATCATTCAAATGGACGCAGATGGCCAACATGATCCAAATATTATCAAACAGTTTATTCCTCTTGCAGAAAGTGGAAAACAATTAATTATAGGCTCTAGGTTTATAGAGGGCAGCTCTACTCCAAATTTTTCAAAATGGAGAAGGTTTATTAGTCTATTTGGTAATTTTCTAGTTAGATATATGGGTGGTGTCTATATGATTAAAGATTGCACCTCTGGTTTCAGATGCATCAATGCTAACCTTTTACAAAAATGTAATTTGGACTTTTTTTCAGCCAAGGGTTATTCCTTTCAATCTTCATTGATATGTGAACTTATAAGAAATGGAGCCAATGCGATTGAAGTTCCTATCGTTTTTAATAAAAGGGAGCATGGCCTTTCAAAACTAACGCTACATGATGAGATTGAATTTCTAATCAATATCATAAAAATTAGATATAGAAACTCAGAAGACTTTTTAAGATACTGCATAGTTGGAGTTCTCGGTGTTTGTGTTAACTTTCTCACTTACTTTACTTTAACCAGGTTTGCTGGATGGACTCCTGAACTAGCCTCGCCATTGGCAATTGAATTATCAATTATTTCGAATTTTATATGTCATAATTTCTGGACCTTTGTTAAACGTATAAATGGTGTATCTTATTTGAACCGTTTCATGAGGTTTCATGTTGTTGCAGGAGTATCTGGTATTGTTAATTACTTATGCTTTTTATTGTTTATAAATACATTGTTTCTTCCAGATCTTTTATCACTCTTTTTAGGTATAGGTATAGCAACAATTTTGAATTATGCTGGAAATTCATTATGGACTTTTAGAAGACAGAAAATAGACAAAAAATACTAAGCATATGTTACATTCATTCGATGAATAAAAACTTTTCCGTAGTAGTTAGTGGTGGATTTGACCCAATACATTTAGGACACTTGAAAATGTTTCAAGAAGCCGCAAATTTAGCACCAAGACTGGTTGTTATTGTTAATAATGATAATTTTCTAATGCAAAAGAAAGGCTATGTTTTTATGCCTATAGAAGAGCGAATTGCAATCATTGAGGGATTTGGCGTTGTTGACACAGTTATAGAGTCTATTGATCAAGACTTAACTGTATGTAAAACACTCGAATCTATAGCTGAAAAAGAAAATATTAAATACTTTGCAAACGGAGGAGATAGGAAAA
>JAQWSZ010000007.1:0-29865 GCA_029242945.1 Gammaproteobacteria bacterium
CTTTGTTTCTCTTTAGCTGCATGATATTCAGCATTTTCTTTAAGATCGCCAAATTCTCTTGCTGTAGCTATTGCTTTAATTATGTTTGGTCGGTCTTCTGATTTAAGTTTTCTCAATTCGTCTCTCAGAGATGACTGTCCATTAATTGTCATTACAAATCTATCCATTTTTAATTACTTTATTGTATTTATAATTCTGAATTTTATTAATATCTATATTATTAAAGTAATCTAATGAATCTATTGTTGCAATAGCTGCTTCAAGACTTGTGTAATAAGTAACGTTTTTGATTACCGCTTCAGCTCTGATTGAAAACGATTCTTTTATGGATTGTTTTCCTTCGGTCGTATTGATTATTAGGTCAATTTCTTTGTTTTTTATTTTTTCAACAATATGAGGTTTCCCTTCATGAACTTTATTGATACATGAGCAATCAATGTTATTCTTTACTAAAAATTCATAAGTTCCTTTAGTCGCAATCAGTTTATATTGCTGATTAATTAATTTTTGAGAGATATTAATTAACTGTTCTGTTTTATCTGGTTCTCTTACAGAAATAAAAACACTGCCACTTAATGAAAATTCTGTGCCTGAAGCATATTGAGATTTTATATAAGCCTCACTAAAAGTCTTACCAGTACCCATTACTTCACCAGTTGATTTCATTTCTGGTCCAAGAATAGGATCAGTATCAGGAAATTTATTAAATGGAAAAACTGGACTTTTTACAGAGAAAAAGCCGGGTGTATGAGAAAACATTTCATTTTGTTCATTTAGTGATATACCAATCATCGCTTTAGCTGCTATTTTTGCTAATTGATTGCCTGTGGCCTTCGACACAAAAGGAACTGTTCTAGAAGCTCTAGGATTAACTTCAAGGATGAATATTTTATTCTTTCTAACAGCAAATTGTGCATTAACAAGTCCGATAACATTGAGTTTTTTTGTGAAAGCAATCATTTGTTTTATTAACTGATCTTGGATCTCAAGAGATAGTGTTATTGGTGGTATTGAGCATGCTGAATCTCCAGAATGAACACCTGCTTGTTCAATATGTTCCATAATTCCACCTATTAAAATATTTTCTCCATCTGATACAGCATCTATATCAACTTCAATGGCTTTATCTAGAAAATGATCAAGTAAAACTGGGGAGTCATTGGAAACTTTAACAGCTTCTTCCATATATTTATTGAGTTCATTATCATTATAAACAATATCCATGGCTCTTCCGCCTAATACATATGACGGCCTAACTACTAGAGGGTATTCAACTTTTGCTGCATTTTTGATGGCTTCTTCTTTAGTTCTAGCCACCTCGTTATAAGGTTGTAGTAAATCTAATTCAGTGACTATTTTCTTAAATCTTTCTCTATCTTCTGCTATATCAATAGATTCTGGTGATGTTCCTATAATAGGGGCTCCAGCTTCTTGGAGTTGCTTGGCAAGCTTTAGAGGCGTCTGACCACCAAATTGGACAATTATTCCCTCTGGTTGTTCAATATTCACAATAGCCATTACGTCTTCAAATGTTAAAGGTTCAAAATAAAGCCTGTCAGATGTGTCATAGTCAGTGGATACTGTTTCTGGGTTGCAATTGACCATTATAGATTCATATCCAGAATCGCTGACAGCAAAAGCAGCATGTACACAACAATAGTCAAATTCAATACCTTGTCCAATTCTATTGGGACCTCCTCCGAGGATCATAATTTTTTTATTATTGGTTGGAAGAGATTCACATTCTTCTTCATACGTTGAATATAGATATGCTGTTGATGTTTCAAATTCTGCTGCACAAGTGTCTACTCTTTTGAATACAGGTTTAATTTTTAGTTCTTTTCTATAGTTATAAATATCAAGTTCTGAAACCGATATGAGTTCTGCTAATCTTATGTCCGAAAAACCTTTTCTTTTGAGCTGAAATAAAAGATCTTTGTCCAGTGTTTCTAGTGATAATTCTTTGACAGTTTGTTCGAGAGAAATAATTTCTTCTATGTATGACAAAAACCATGGGTCTATTTTTGTGAGGTATTGTATTTTATCTAATGACAGACCTTCTCTAAAAGCTTGTCCTAGGTATAATATTCTTTCAGCTGAAGGTGTAGTAATTAATTCTTCAATATTATTGGTATTATTTATTTCTGTGAAACCATAATGACCATTCTCAAGTCCCCTTAATGCTTTTTGCAATGATTCTTGGAAATTCCTCCCAATTGCCATTACTTCTCCTACAGATTTCATTTGTGTTGTTAATGTAGGATTAGCATTTGGAAATTTTTCAAACGTAAATTTTGGTATCTTAGTAACTACATAATCAATCGATGGTTCAAAAGAAGCGGGTGATCTTCCTCCTGTTATGTCATTTTTAAGCTCATCTAATGTAAATCCAACAGCAAGTTTAGCTGCAATCTTAGCAATAGGAAATCCTGTAGCTTTTGAAGCCAGAGCTGATGATCTAGAAACTCTCGGGTTCATCTCTATAATAATCATCCTTCCATTTTCAGGATTAATTGCAAATTGTACATTCGAACCACCTGTATCAACTCCAATTTTACGGAGCACTTTCAGAGAACAGTCTCTCATTATCTGGTACTCTTTGTCTGTAAGGGTTTGGGCTGGAGCAACTGTAATAGAGTCTCCAGTATGTACTCCCATAGGGTCTAAATTCTCAATAGAACAAATAATAATAGTGTTATCACTTTTATCTCTAACAACTTCCATTTCAAATTCTTTCCATCCAATTAAAGATTCTTCAATCAAAATTTCATTTGTGGGAGAGAGATCTAATCCTCTGGTTGTTATTTCGATGAGTTCTTTTTCGTTTGTTGCAACACCTCCACCTGAACCTCCCATAGTAAATGAAGGTCTAATAATAATTGGATACGAAATAGTGTTAGCTAAGTCTATAGCTTCATCTAGGTTATTTGCTAGACCTGATCGTGCTACATCAATATTTATTTCCTGCATAGCTTTTTTAAAAAGATCCCTATCCTCAGCTTTATCTATGGCTTCTTTAGTTGCTCCTATTAATTCAACATTGTGAAGTTCTAGTATGCCTTTGCTAGCTAGATCTAGAGCTGTATTTAATGCTGTTTGACCACCCATAGTGGGCAATAAGGCATTTGGTTTTTCTTTTTGAATAATTGCTTCAACTGTTCTCCAATTAATGGGTTCTATATATATAGAATCTGCAATATCTGGATCTGTCATAATTGTTGCAGGATTTGAATTTACTAATATGACTCTATAGCCTTCTTTTTTTAAAGCTTTGCATGCTTGTGTGCCTGAATAATCGAACTCACAGGCTTGACCTATAATTATTGGTCCTGCTCCTATAATTAATATTGATTGAATATCAGTTCTTTTTGGCATTTCTCATAATTCCTAAAAAGTTTTCAAATAAGGAATAGACATCATGAGGACCAGGGCTTGCTTCTGGATGTCCCTGAAAACCCAATGCTGGTGATTCTAGTAATTGTATACCCTGAATTGAATTATCAAATAACGATCTATGGGTAATTTTAACATTTGCCGGGATTGTTTTTTCGTCAACTGTAAAGCCATGGTTTTGACTAGTAATTAATACTTTTCCAGTTAATAGATCTTTAACAGGATGGTTAGCTCCATGATGACCAAATTTCATTTTTCTTGTTTTTGCTCCACTTGCAATGGCTAACAACTGATGACCAAGACATATACCAAATATGGGTATTTTTTTAGTTATAAATGTTTTAATGGATTGAATAGCATATTCACAAGGTTCAGGATCACCAGGTCCATTGGATAAAAAGATACCATCTGGATTCATTGACATTACTTGAGCGGGTTTTGTTTTTGCAGGAACTACAATTATTTTGCAACCCATATTATTTAATATATTGAGAATGTTTTTCTTGATACCAAAATCATAAGCAATAACTGTGAAGTCATAATTATTTTTTGTTTCATGAGAGCTTTCAAATGGATAAATTTCATTTGTAGATACTTCTTTCGCTAAATCCATACCATTGAGTCCACTAAATTTTTTTGCTTTAGTAATTAGATGATTAATATCATTTGCATCAGATGCTATGCATGCTGATAACGAACCGTATTTTCTAATATGGTTTGTTAATTTTCTGGTGTCTATATCTGATATTGCAACAATATTTTCTTTTATTAGAAAATCGCTAAAATGAGTTTGATTTCTCCAGCTACTGGACAACAATGAAGCTTCTTTTATAACAAGACCTGAGGCAAAAGATTTTTCACTTTCGTAATCTTCTGTATTTGTGCCTGTATTTCCAATATGGGGGTATGTAAGAGTAATAATTTGTTTGTGGTAAGAGGGATCAGTTAATATTTCCTGATAACCTGTCATAGCTGTATTAAATACAATTTCACCAGTCGAATTACCTATAGCACCAATTGATATTCCTTTGAAAATTGTACCGTCTTCGAGTGCTAAAACTGCTTTTGTCAATTTTTTATATCTCTTTATTTAAAAAAAGGAAGAGCCTTAAAAAGGTTCTTCCTGAAAAAATGTATGGAACCCGTGATATCTTAGAGATAAATTATGATGATGTCACCTTTTAATTTTTTTGACTCTTAAAAGGAAGTTGAACAAAGTAAAAAAAATAATAGTAATGAAGATTATTGGAATAATAAGAAAAGGAGCATCTGGTAAAAAATTAGCCAAACTGTCTGTTTTTGGTATTTGTATAAGATACCAATAGTTCACAGGGGTACCTAATGAATAATTTAGAATATAAATAAATGGTAATGATATTAAAGAAATAATGTTTGTTTTAGATACTTTTTACTAATAATGAATTAAATTCCTATTTTATCAAAAAAGCTTTTTACACTAGATTTCCAGTTTTCCCTATTAGGACGATGCTCTTTAGAGCTTGATTTAAGAGAATTTTCAAAACTCTCTAACAATTCTTTTTGTTTGTTATTCAAGCTAACTGGTGTTTCAATTTGAACAGTACAATATAGATCACCAGTACTCCTATCCCTGTATGATTTAATGCCTTTTCCTTTAAGTCTAAATACTTTACCGGATTGTGTTTCCTCAGGTATTGTTAAGTTTACAGCACCATCTATTGTAGGTACTTTTAATACACCACCTAATACGGCTGTAGAAAAACTAGTCGGCACTTCACAAAATAAGTTGCTACCTTCCCTTTGGAAGATTCGATGTTTTTTTATATTAATATCTACAAATAAGTCACCAGATGGACCTCCTTTAATTCCTGCTTCTCCTTCATTGGATAGTCTAATACGATCACTCTGGTCGACTCCTGCAGGTATTTTAATCGATATAGTTCTTTGTTTTTGAACCCTTCCCTGTCCTGAACATGATTGACAAGGGTCATTTATTGTTTGCCCAGCTCCTCTGCACTGAGGACATGTTTGTTGAAGTGTAAAAAATCCTTGTTGTACTCTAACGTTTCCCCTTCCATCACATTGTGGACAGACCGTTGGTGATGTTCCAGGTTTAGCTCCACTTCCTTTGCATGGTTCACATGAGCTCAAAGATGGTATATCTATATTTATTTTATCTCCAAACACTGCTTGTTCAAGTTCTAGTGAGAGTTCATACCTGAGATCTGAACCTCTTTGAGATTGATTTTGTTGACCTCCACTTCTCCTTCCACCAAATATATCACCAAACATGTCACCAAATATATCGTTGAATGAGTCCCCTGAATTGAATCCTCCACCCATTCCGCTTTGAGAATTAACGCCTGCATGACCATATTGATCATAAGCACCTCTCTTTTGGGGATTCGATAAAACTTCATAAGCTTCTTTTGCTTGTTTAAATTTAGCTTCAGACTGTTTATCATCTGGATTACGATCCGGATGATATTTCATTGCTTTTTTTCGATAAGCTTTCTTTATATCCGTTTCGCTTGAGTTTTTCTCAATACCTAAAGTTTTATAATAATCTGCTTTACTCATTTATATGGTCCAAATATATATAGGGCAAGTTTTACCTGCCCTATATTAAATTAATAAAAAGAATTAGTTACGATTTATTTTCTTCTTTCTTTGAGTCCTCTTCTACTTCTTCATATTCTGCTTCTACTACATCTTCGTCTTTAGCATCAGTTGTACTAATGTCATCATTATTGTTAGTCTTTGCCTGTGCTTCTTCGAATGCCTTCTGAGCCATGCCTACAGATGCTTCACTTAAGGTTTTAATTTTTGTCTCTATAATATCTTTATCATCTTCTTTGAGTGCTTCTTTTAATTCTGATATTGCAGTTTCAATACTTGCTCTTTCTTCAGTTTCAACTTTTTCACCTAATTCATCTAGTGTTTTTTCAGTTGCATGTACTAACTGATCACCTTGATTCTTGATATCAACTGTTTCTCTGAATTTTTGATCCTCTTCAGCATTTGATTCTGCTTCTGAAATCATCTGTTCAATTTCATCATCAGACAAACCACTGGATGCTTGTATGACAATTTTTTGCTCTTTTCCAGTTTCTTTATCCTTAGCTGAAACATTAATAATTCCATTAGCATCTATATCGAAAATGACTTCAATTTGTGGTAAGCCTCTTGGTTTTGCTGGAATATCGGTTAGATCAAATCGACCTAATGATTTATTGTCTTGAGCTCTTTCTCTTTCACCTTGGAGCACATGTATTGTAACTGCTGTTTGATTGTCTTCAGCAGTAGAAAATACTTGATCTGCTTTTGTCGGAATAGTGGTATTTTTTTCAATAAGCTTAGTTGTCACTCCTCCCAGTGTTTCGATACCAAGTGACAGTGGCGTCACATCCAGTAGTAAAACATCTTTAACATCACCTGATAGCACTCCTCCTTGAATTCCTGCACCCATAGCAACAGCTTCATCTGGATTAACATCTTTTCTTGGTTCTTGCCCAAAAAATGATTTTACTTCATCTTGCACTTTAGGCATTCTTGTTTGACCACCAACAAGAATGACATCGTTAATGTCTGAAACTTTTAGGCCAGCGTCTTTTAAAGCTATCTTACAAGGCTCAATTGTTTGAACTACTAAATCCTCTACAAGAGATTCAAGTTTTGCCCTAGTCAGAGTCATATTTAAATGTTTGGGTCCTGAAGAATCAGCTGTTAAGTATGGCAAATTAATATCTGTTTGAGCTTGATTGGATAGCTCAATTTTTGCTTTTTCAGCAGCTTCTTTGAGCCTTTGCACAGCTTGTGCGTCATTATTAATATCCATGCCTGTTTGTTTAGTGAATTCTGATAATAAATGTTCCATGATTCTTCGATCAAAGTCTTCTCCACCAAGAAATGTATCGCCATTTGTCGCTAAAACTTCAAATTGGTTTTCACCTTCTACATCAGCAATCTCAATAATGGAAACGTCAAATGTACCTCCTCCAAGATCATAAACAGCTATCTTTCTATCCCCTCTTTTTTTATCAAGGCCATAAGCTAAAGCAGCTGCTGTTGGTTCATTGATAATCCTCTTCACGTCTAGACCTGCAATTTTTCCTGCATCTTTGGTTGCTTGTCTTTGAGAGTCATTAAAATATGCAGGGACTGTAACCACAGCTTCTGTAATTTTTTCTCCTAGGTAGTTTTCAGCTGTTTCTTTCATTTTTCTTAAAACTTCTGCTGAAACTGCTGGTGGCGATATTTCTTTATCATTGACTTTAACCCACGCATCTCCATTCTTAGCTTTTAGAATTTTATATGGAACCTTATCCATATCTTTCTTCACTAACTGGTCATCAAATTTTCGTCCAATAAGTCTCTTAATAGCGAATAATGTATTCTCTGGGTTGCTTACTGCTTGTCTTTTTGCTGATTGGCCAACCAAAGATCTATCATCATCATTAGTGAAAGCAACAATAGAAGGGGTTGTTCTATCGCCTTCACTATTTTCAATTACTTTTGCTTGATCACCATCCATTATGGCAACACATGAATTAGTAGTTCCTAAATCTATACCTATAACTCTAGACATAATTTACTCCAAAAAAGTTTTGTTAATCTCTTTATATGAACGAGTAATATTTTTTCAAGTCTAAAGTATTATTATTTTTTATTATCTGAGCTGACTATAACTCTAGCTGGTCTGAGTAGGCGCTGTTGAAGTCTATAGCCTTTTTGAATAACCTCAATAATATATCCAGGTTTAGTATTTTGATCTTCAGCCATAGTTATTACTTCATGAAACGATGAATCATATTGCATGCCTTCTGGGTTGATAGTTTCTATCGAAAGTTTCTCTAAGATGCTGTTTAAAAGTTGAAAAGTTGAGGATTGTCCTTCAATGAATGTTTCCACTCCTTTTTTTGTTGAGGTATCAACTTTTAATCCCAGCTCAAAACTATCTATTACAGGAAGTATTTCTTGTATTACTCTTTCAATAGAGCCTCTGCTTGCATTTTCAATATCTTTAAAAGTACGTTTTCTTAGGTTTTCTATTTCAGCTTGCAATCTTAGTACTTTTTCCCAATTTTCTTTAGCTTCTTTTTGAGCCACCAATAGTGGGTCAATAATTTCTTCAGCTTTCTCTTCTGTTGTTAAATCTTCTTGTTGATTTTGTTCTTGATCAATAGATTGTTCATCTTTATTGAAAATCTCATCTTTAATTTTTTCATTCATAGTTTTTCCTCATATCACGTTATAAGGGTTATTTTTATGATTTCAATGATTGGCTTAATATTTTTGCAGTTATATCAACAATGGGGATAACTTTTTGATAAGCAATACGGGTTGGTCCTATAACACCTAAAACACCTATAGCCCCTTCTTCTGTTGTATAAGGAGAAGTTATTAGACTGCAATTATTAAACATTTTATAGCCAGATTCTTCACCTATGAAGATTTGAATATTACTCGTAGACATACTTTTTTCTAATAAGTGAAGTATCTCTTGTTTTTCATTGAAAGCATCAAATAAAGATTTAAGCTGACTTATATCGGATAATTCATCAAAGTCTAGTAATCTATTTTCGCCACTGAGTATGTATTCGTCTGAATTTCCTTCATCTGAGACTTCTTCAGCAATATTCACTATGTCATTCATTAGAGAATTTGCCAATTCTTTAGTTTTCTTTAACTGTGTAAGCAAATCGTTTTTAATGTAATTGAAGCTTCTTCCGATATAGTTTTGATTGATGTAATTAGAAGTGAGCCTCAATTCATCTCGAGTATATTCTCTTTGCATCTGCAAAATTCGATTTTCAACCTCAGAGTCATTAATGACCAATATAGCTAGGATTCTCTTTTCTGATAATGGAATAAAGTCTATTTCTTTTAACCTTGATATGTCTTGTTTAGGGACAGTAACAATGCCAGCCAACTGAGTAATAGCAGATAATGCTGAAGAGACATTCTTAGCTAGTGCTCTACTACTTGATTCTTTCCCAATGACTTTTCGTTTAATGGATTCTACTTCTCTATTGTTTACAGGTTGCAGTTGAAGCAAGCTATCGATAAAGAAACGATAGCCTTTTGATGTTGGTATCCTCCCAGCTGAGGTATGAGGTGAAGCAATAAAACCTAGGCTTTCTAGATCTGACATTACATTTCTAATAGATGCAGGGCTTAAATCTATATGATCAGACATGGATAAACTTTTAGATCCAATTGGAATTCCATCAGCTATGTATTTATCAATAATGACTGATAGGATTTCTTTTGCTCTTCCAGATGGCGTTGTATTTTTTTCACTATCCATTAAAAGTAATAGTCCTAAACTTAGATCGTAATAATTTGTTATCATTTCCAATTAATAATAACTAGTCAAGAACAATATCAATGAAACCTTTTAAAAATATTCTTTTCGTACTAAATTTTGGTGAGAAGAAATCAATTAATAGCTTGAAAGCACTACTGAAAAAGAACTTCAGTGATGAGATATCAATACAGATATACAATACATCGTCTTCCAACACAGATATATGTCAAATTAGTAAAGTAAAGGTTATCAATGAATCAAATATAGATTCAAGCGATCTTATAATTTCCATAGGAGGTGATGGAACAATGCTTAAGTCGGCTAAACTTTCTTATAAGTACAATATCCCAGTCACAGGTATTAACAAAGGTAGGCTAGGTTTTTTAACTGATATCAATCCTTCTGACTCTTACAAAACTTTAAATGATCTTTTATTAGGCAAATTTAAAACAGAAAATCGATTACTCATAGAGACTATAATAAATAATGGTAATGATCAGAAATCTATAGGTATAGCGCTTAATGATGTAGCAATCAGAAGAAAAGAAACTGGCCGAATGATGCAAGTCACAACTGCTATCGATGGCAACTATATTAATAAACATGAAGGAGATGGTTTTATTGTATCAACTCCAACAGGTTCCACCGCTTATTCCTTAAGTTGCGGAGGCCCAATATTAAAACCAGATGTAGAAGCATTAATATTAGTACCTATTTGCCCACATTCACTTAATGATAGGCCTATGGTTATACCGTCTAATTCAGAAATCTTAATAGAACCAATTTTAGTCAATGAAGAAATTGCAGAAATTGCTCTAGATGGAGATTCTAATTATGAGATTAAACAAGGAGAAACAATTACAATTAATGCAACAAAGAGACCTATAAAATTAATTCATCCAGAAGATTATGATTATTTTGATGTGCTAAGATCTAAGTTGCTTTGGGGCTCTAATAAAAAGAAGAATTAAAAAAGGGAAATATCAGAATATGAAAAAATTGCTTTTATTATCTTTAGTTATTTTAAACATCTCGTGTGTTTATAGACCAAACTTACAGCAAGGTAATCTATTAAACTTAGAAAATCTAGATCGAATAGAAGTAGGTATGACAAAAAGTCAGATTAGATACTTACTAGGTGGTCCTGTGATAGGAACCCCTTATGAATCTGAACGTTGGGATTACATATATTTATTTCAGCCTCGCATGAATACTGATAATAATGAGAGCCAACGTTATTGGTTAATAGTCAATTTTACAAATGGTTTAGTGTCATCAATAGAGAAAGACGTAGCGACTGAAGACAGTTAGTTTCTTTGTGATTTAATCTGTCTTCTAAAGGCTTCTATAAATTTTTCAATAAAAGTATTAATATTTTTTTTAATTAATAGAGCAATTAAAGGATTTAAAACTGTGTATTCCATTGAATACTTAATTTGAGTTGAGCTAGATGTTGTTTCACTGAATAACCAAAGTGCATTAAATTTACTAAAAGGTCCTTCTATTAATTTCATTTGAATGCTTTCATTTTTAGTATTTTTGTTTTTAGTACAAATTGAAATCTTCATACTGTAAAAATCAAAATTTATTCTTGCAGTTATAATGTCATTGTCTATAGACATTATTGTGGTTGAAATACAGTAGGGTAAAAAATCTGGATAATGGTTTATATTTGCAATAACGCTGTAGATAATTTCGACAGGTTCATCTATATTTATAGTCTTTTCAAAGTATTCCAAATTTAAATTATCCCAATAAAATTTATCAATATTATGATTACTGCCAATGGTGCAATATATTTAGCAAGGAATTGCCAAATTCTATACTGAAGTATTGTTGTGTCTTGTAATTCTTTTTTAGATGATTTATTGCTCATAAACCAGCTAGTAAAAATAGTAAATAGCAGTCCGCTAATTGGTAATAAAATATTGCTAGCAAAGAAATCAATATTATCAAATATCGTACCTTTCCAGAATGTAAAATTAGATAAATCATTAAATGATAAAATAGTAAATAAACCCATAAACCATATCAATAAACCCATTAAAATGGCTGCAGTTAAACGGTTTATTTTTGTACTTTCTATTAGCCAGGCAACCGAAGGCTCTAATAGGCTGATTGCAGATGTTAGTGCGGCAAATGATATTAAAGCAAAAAACAAAGCTCCAAAAAGAATCCCACCGTCAATTTGACCAAATGCTAATGGCAGAGTTTGAAAAATTAAACCTGGGCCAGCAGCTGGATCTAAGTTATTCGCAAACACAATAGGAAATATAATTAAGCCTGCAAATAAGGCAATAAAAGTATCACACAGAACAATAATTATAGAGGTTTTAAAAATTGATTCATGATTTTGAAGATAAGCTCCATACATGACAACGCAGCCCATTCCTAAACTCAATGTAAAGAAGGCATGTCCCATTGCAACTAATATAGCTGAAGGTGTAATTATAGAAAAATCAGGCTTAAATAAAAAAGAGAGACCTTCTGAGAAATTACCTTGAGTGACAGAATAATATAATAATATGACCATTATAATTAATAGAGAAGGCATCATAAAATAGACAGCTTTCTCAAGACCATTCTTTACACCTTTTGAAATAATTGTCACAGTTAGCGTCATGAAAACTGTATGATAGATTAATTGTTTTGATATAGACGCAGTCAATTGACTAAATACTGTATTGACTTCTATAGCATTGGTTTCTATAAATAATCCTTGCAGTGTTAGTAAGAAATAATGGAATGTCCAACCCGCAATAACACTATAAAAAGATAAGATTAAGAAACCAGCAAGCAATCCTATAAAGCCAACAATTTTCCAACCGCTACTGCCCGTTTCCTCTACACCTAATATTTTCATTGATGTGATAGGATTCCTTCTACCTTTACGTCCAATCATAATTTCAGAAATCATTATAGGTAATCCAATAGAGAAAATGCATATCAGATAAACTATAACAAATGCACCTCCACCATTGACTCCTACAATATAAGGAAACTTCCAAATATTTCCTAAGCCAATAGCTGATCCACTAACAGCTAGTATAAACATAAGCCTTGAAGACCAATGTCCATGAAGAGATTTTCTTTCTATATTAGAGATATTTTTATTCCTTTATCAATAAAAGATATAATTAGAACTGCAAGGTTAGTTTAAGCATAATTAAAATAAACATAATGGCAACAACAATTACGGATAATAGAAAAGCATTATTTGATTTTTTCATAGAAGAAAAAATTGAAGCTGGTCTAGTACTTAAAGGTTGGGAAGTCAAAAGTCTAAGGGCGAATAGAGGGAACATTAAAGAAAGTTATGCAATTTTAAGACAAAATGAAGTCTTTCTTATAGGTGCTCACTTTTCACCATTACCGAATGCTAATATCTTGGATGAAGAAGAAGTGACCAGAACCAGAAAACTATTACTAAACAGTAGGGAGATATCTAAAATAAGCACCTTTATTCAGCAAAAAGGTTACACTCTTATTCCACTTTCCTTGTATTGGAAACGAGGCAATGTAAAAATACAGATTGGTTTAGCAAAAGGTAGAAAAAAGCAAGATAAAAGAGCATTAATCAAAGAGCGTGACTGGAAACTTGATAAAGAAAGGCTTAGCAAGCAGAAATATAATAGATGAAAATAAAGCAAACATTCAGCCTCTTTTTTTTAGTTTTGTTATACCAACAATCCTTACTTGCTGAACACATATGTCATACAAAAGTAGATGACCTTGGAAAAGAAATTCCTATGATGATGGACATGTCAAATATGGATCTGAAGTTTAATCAAATTAAACAAAATTTACCCAATTTATCTAATCTTGATAATTTACAGCTTCAAAAAATTATGAAATCTATGGGTCCTAATTATTATTGGCCCATAAACAATGGAAAATCATCAAAACATGGTGTCCTAATTATGGCGCATGGATATGGTTCTGATGGAGATTTAGATCTTTTTAATAGTTTAAAAAATTTCAACCCTAACTATGAAATTATACTAACAATGGGCATGAGCATGATGACTTCTAAGCATGTTATTTGTTCAGTTCAACGATTAATAAATAGTGGTATTGAATCAATCTATATTGTTCCAATTAGTAGTACTCCATATAACACCCTCGTAAGACAATGGAGATATATTTTTAATATGGAAAAAAACTATTCATATGCTGATGTAGATGTTTTAGCGTCTAATACATTTAAATATATAGAACCTATTAGTGATGATGCAATAGCCAAGGAAATTATTTTAGAGTACGCAAACGAAATTAGTACAAATCAGGAAAACGAAGTCGTTATAATCATTGCACATGGACCCGTGAGTCAAGCTGATAACGTACAAGAATTATTAATTATGAATAATATAGCTGATTATATTTCCAATAATTCTAATTTTTCTGAAGTTAGATCATTTACATTGCAAGACGATGCAGGCAAGGCCATAAGAGACAGTAATATTAATAATATTAGACAGTATATTAAGAACTCATCAATGCAGGGAAAACGTGTTCTGGTTGTATCTAATCTCATGTCTGGAAAAGGAATACAAAAAAATATAGAAAAGGATCTGAATGGCCTTAATTATACCTTTAACTCAAAAGGACTTCTTACTCATCCAAAATTTAAAATTTGGATTGAAGACTCAATTACAAAATAAAGTAAATATGAAACTTTAAACTTTGAATCCTTCTTGAGATAATTATTCTATATTATTAATAAAGGGGGCGACAAGGTTTCGACGTTGATACTGAAGTTTTATGTGCATGTCGAGGTTCAGGATCCTCGTTAAACAGTCTGAAATAACTTAGTTGCAAATAACGACAACTACGCACTAGCTGCTTAAATCCAGCTGGCATCAATACTTTTCTACTTGGAGAGACTTATTGATGACATTTAACCAAGATCGTGATTATTCTCTTTCTTGCAGATAATCATTAAACATAAGTCGAGAAATCGTTTAATAATAGCCTTCCTTTCGGCTTTTATTAAATTAAATAAAAAGAAGATCTGGATAAACATGTAGAGCATTTTATGAATGGTTAGCGGACGCGGGTTCGATTCCCGCCGCCTCCAGTGTTTAAAGACTAAAAAACTAACCCATTTATTGAGTAAAAGATTGGAAAAAGATAATATGAAAAATTATAAAGGACACAAATATGACTACTTTCTCTAGAAACATCAACTTACTAATACTATTTATATCACTAGCCATACCTTTGACATCATTTGCTAAATCTTCAGCAGAAATTGATGCGGCTATCGAAAGTGCTTTGGAAAGATTTTCAGAAGAGATTCAAGGTAGTGATTCCTATTTAGATGGTTCTAGAGGAATATTAGTTATCCCAAAAATGATCAAAGCAGGAGTAATTTTGGGAATGGAGTATGGTGAAGGAGCCTTAATTGTTGATGATGTTAAAGTACAATACTTTAGAGCATTTACAACCTCACTAGGTTTGCAAGTTGGAGTTGGATCAAAAGATTTAATAATCTTATTTTTTGATGATACTGCAATGGATGATTTTTTATACAGTTCTGGCTGGGAAGTTGGTGTGGATGGATCGATTGCTTTTCTTTCCATGGGAATTGGAGGATCTATTGATACCATAGAGAGTCAAGACCCAATCGTTGGATTTGTTTTTGGCCATAAAGGATTGATCGCTGGAATGAGCATGGAAGGAACGAAATTTACTAAAATATGGCCTAATGCTGACACAGATAATGAACAAGATGAAATTGATGAATTCAATGAAGAAGTAATAGAATAAAACATGCTTACTGCCCCTCTTCACTCACTGTTTTCAAGAAGACAATTATTTAAAAACACATCAACTGCTCTTGCTGCTTCCGCAGTATTTTTTCCTGGGAGAGACTTAATGGCAAACCCTGTTTTAGACTTCAAAGACCCATATGATAATTTATATGCTTTTGCTAAACTTTGGGGGAGTTATGATGATAAGCCTGTTTATGGTGGTTTTGACGGTATTCAATATGCAAGAATTGGTACTAATAGACTGATACCTCTATTCGGATATGTTGGATTCGGCAGTACTCAATCTAGAATAAATGATGATAAGACAGTCAATATTAGAGGATGTGAAGGCGGTTATTTCACGGATCTAAAAACTGGCAAAATAATTGACCATTGGAATAATCCATGGACTGGCGAAACTGTAGATATATTTCCTTTTGTTAGTAATAAAATGAGAGCCCACTTGACGGCTGAAATGCCAAAATTTGCTATGGGAAATATTAAAATCGATGAAGCAACAATTATGAATGAAGCTGATACATTAAACAGTGATGGTCCAATTCCATTTATTCTTCCCTGGAAAAAAATAGGTAATCAATATTTACTCTCATGGGATTATTGCCATGAATATACAAATCCTGTTAGCAAGGATAAATGGCCTAAAGCACATACTTCTGAAATTATTAATCCAACTGAGCATTTTAGTTTTTATACCCCATTTGATGAAATGAACGATAGATCTGTGCTTTCAGCATCATTTCATGCAGGGTTTATGAGAACTGCTCCTTGGTGGCCTTGGATGAAAATGGGACAATCAGATATCGATGGGTGTATGTTTGGTCGAATGCACAGTTATCAAATCACCGGAACACTTGATGATATTCCCATCGAGGTATTAAAAAGAGTGGAAAAAGATCACCCAGATTATCTAGAAAAACTTACTGGATGGGGTAATACTATACCAAGAGGGACTTGGGAAGCCTATGCTGAAGAGGTTTCACCAGAAATTATATAAATTGCTCATGAAGATAATCTCTAACCACATTACTCTTTGTATAATACTATTAAGTCTTTTTGGTTGTTCACAATCGCTAATTGTAATAACCAACATACCTTCTCCCTTAGTAGAGCAATTAGGTGATACCAAAGTCCTAGTTAAATACGATGAAAATATTATTAACTACCAATTTAAAAGCACAAATATTGAAGCAAATGAATCGCCTTGGGTAATAGAATTCAATGACTCACATAAAAAGCTTTTTGATCAAGTTTTAAACAGTTTCTTTAGTGAACTAATCCAGATAGAAACTATGGACGAATCATTGGATGACAGTGAATATATCAAAATAAATATAAAATTGGATAAATTTGAGTTTCTAACTCCTTCTTTAGCATCTAATGATAACTATTCTGTCTGGTTAAAATACACTATCGAAGTAAAAAATGAGAAAACAGAATATTCAAAAAAATGGGTTATAACTGGCTATGGAGAACAAGGAACTGCTTCACTAAATCAAAATAAGGCATTGATTAATGCAATAGATCTAGCAATTCGAGATACAGGAGCAAACTTAACAATTAAAATAGAAAAAGAAATGGACTTTATAATAGGCACAATTAATTAATGAAAAGAACTAATACATGGTTGATTTTATTGCTAGGATTTTTCATTAGTTCTTGTTCAACGACAAGAGTCGATGAGGAGGTTAACTTACCTTTTGAATTGATTAAAGGACAATCCATAGTGATTCTTTCAGATAGTTATCATACTGGTAATAAGACTGAGTATGATTTTATGGAGTGCTTAAATAAAAATCTTAAACGAAAACAAAATAAGTTTAATTTGATACCAACAAATCAATTTAAAGATAATTTCTACCCCTGGTTCGAACCGAGTACAGCGCCTCAAAATGCTGAACAATTACCTAAGTTTTTAAACAAAGATATAATTCGAAATAAACTAGATGACTTAAAAATAAAATACATCATTAATATCACAGGAGAAACTACTACTAATTCAAGTTCTGGAGCTCTTTCTTGTGCAGCTGGTCCGGGCGGCGGGGGTTGCTTTGGTTTTGCTTGGTGGGATGATACTTCCTCTTACAAAGCCTCTGTTTGGGATTTAAATCAAGCAGTAGCCGTAGGAAATGTCTCAACCAGTGTCACTGGGACGTCTGTCATTCCAGCTGTAATAATACCAATACCAATACTAGCAAGAACACAGTCCAATGCTTGTGATGGGCTATCTGATCAAATACTTGCTTTCTTTAACTAAATAAAAAACTGTACAATAATCAAAAAAATATACGTATTGCTATACATATGATAATGAATGACTTTAAATTACTCTTAGTGTTGATTGTAGTGCTTTTTTCTCCAATCACATTAGCCAATGACTCAAATAATACTGTTCCTTCGTTATTGAGTAATAATCCTGAGCACAGTCATTTATTAAAGTTAATCACAGCAATATCTGAACAAGGTCACTTTTCTAAAGAAAAAATTACTAATGAGACTTCATATTTGATACTTAAAAGCTATTTAAATACGTTGGATTCCCGGAAAATGTATTTTGTGCAATCTGATATTAATTATTTCCAAAGATACCGTTATAAAATTGATGATGCTTTAAAAAATGGCAATCTAGAACCTATATTTGATATTTTTAGAATCTATAGGCTAAGAGTTCAACAACGCATTGAGTATTCCATGCAATCAATAGAATCAACTAACGATTTTTTAGCAAATGAAGAATATGATTTCAGTAAAAAAAACACACAATGGGAAAAAGATAACTCAATACTAGATCTATCATGGAATAAGAAAACGAAAAATGAATTACTCTCAATCGTGTTAGCAGGTCAAACAATTGAAAAAGCTAAGAAAACACTAAACAAACGATATTTAAAGTACCTCAGTCGAATCAATGATTACGATAGCGACGATGTTCTTGATATATTTTTAAACTCTTATGTCCATTTTTTAGACCCGCATTCAAATTACCTTAATCCAAACCGAGCTGAAGAATATGAAATTCAAACAACACTCTCATATCAAGGTATAGGAGCTAGTTTGGAACTCAACGAAGATTATGTTCAGGTTCAAGCAATCATTCCAGGAAGCCCCGCTTCTAAAAATGGAGAACTAAAACCTTTGGATAAAATAATCGGTATCCTAGACGATGAAAATAATAATCTTATCGATGTTATAGGCTGGGAGTTAGATGAAGTTGTAAAGCTTATCAGAGGTCCAAAAAATACAAATATAACACTTCAAATACTTCCCACTGGTTCAAATCCTGATGGAAACCCATATTTATTAACTCTAGAACGTGATGAAGTTGAATTAGAACAACAAGCAGCTTCAAGTTATATTGAGACCATAGAGAATACTGAAGGCACCTACTCTATTGGCGTTATAAAAATTCCTAGCTTTTATCAAGATTTCACGGCTAGAAGACGAGGCGATAAAGACTATAGGAGCACAACACTTGATGTAAAGAAAATAGTTAATAACCTCATTGATATCGGTATTGATGCTTTGACTATAGACTTAAGAGGTAATTCAGGTGGATTATTAGATGAAGCCGCTTCTTTAACAGGATTATTCATAAATGATGGCCCCTTGGTCCAATTGAAAGACACTAATGAAAATATTGATATTATTAATGATCCGATTCCAGGAACTATTTATGAAGGACCCTTAGTCGTGTTGATTGATCGATTTAGTGCATCAGCATCAGAAATATTTGCAGGTGCAATCCAAGATTACTCGAGAGGAATAATACTTGGTCAAAAAACATATGGAAAAGGAAGTGTTCAGAGCTTATATCCTTTGGATAAATATTCTCGTTTTACCTCAAAAAAAGGCTTTGGACAACTGACATTAACAGTGGCTAAATACTATCGCGTCACTGGTGTAGGCACACAAAATAAAGGTGTGGAACCTGATATATTATTACCATCATTTATCGATGAAAATTTAATAGGCGAGGAAACCAAAGAAAATGCACTTCCCTGGGATAAGATTGAACCATTAATATTTAGCAGTAATAATCCCTTGAGACAGTCAATACAATATATTGAAAATAGTTATAATTCTCGAGCAAAAGATAATCTACCCCTTGATTATTTAAAAGAAGACATTGAGCGTTCTTTTACACAAAGAAATAACTCAATTGTGTCTTTAAATATCAATACAAGAAATGCTTCAAGGGAACAAATACTTAAAGATAATAAAGACAGAAGAGCCATTAGACTGGATACCTTGGGTTATGAAGAAGAATCTTTCGATGATTTTAGAAATCAAACAATACTCAATGAAATTTATAATATGATTATCGATTATATTAATTATTTAAATCAAAAATCTCTAAACGATTCGCAAGACTTATTCGTTGAAGCATCTAACTGAAAGTTAATACTATCCTTTGGGCCAATTCTGATGGTGTATATCAATATTAAATGGATGGCTATGAGTGACTAATAAATGTTTATGTTCATGCTCATGTTCTTTGTCATCATTTTTAAATTCATGATGATGCTTATGATGTTCATCCTCATGTAAATGAGTGTGTGCATGTATTAATTCTTTATGTTCATGTTTAAGGGTGGTTGATTCTTCTTTAGGCCAAAATAAAATACTATAGATTAAACAAATAGTAATAATGGATGCTAGAAAAGCAGACGTAAAGCTAAATCCGAAAATCAAAGCCAACTGCCCTGCTGCTAAATATCCAAAAAACCAACAGATGTGTGATAAAGCAAATTGTGCTGAGAAATAAGCTGTCCTATCTTTTGGGTTAGAAGACATATTGACAATTATACCTGCTGGTATTTGAGACAATGAAAGACCCAACCCAGTAAAAAACCAACAAACCAATGAAGGTATCATTGATAGTTCTAATGACATAATGGCAAGAGACATGGCTGTAATAGAGACTCCGCCTTGGATAATAGTCTTATTCTCTAATTTTATTGAAAGACTGGGGTAAATCAATGCAGCAATCATGGACCCTGATCCTGATAGTGCAAAAAATATAGCAACTGTACTATCGAGTCCACCTAGATAATCTTTTACATAGATAACCGTATTAACAATGATCATAGAGCTAGCACTGGCTATCCCAACATACAATATTAGTAACGATCTTAATCGAGGTGTTTTGAGGTAGGAAACAACTCCAAAAGTAATTTCATTCCATAAGTTACCAGTTCTTTCGACAGTCTTAGTTTTAGGAATTAAGGTTATTACGATAATCATTGCTGAAACAACAAAGGCAAAAGAATTTAAAATAAACAAGCTCGAAAAAGAGAAATACAATAACGCTATCCCTGCAAGAGTAGGACTAAGAAGAACTTCTAGATCATAGGCAAGTCTCGAATAAGACAAAGCTTTGCCGTATTGTTTTTCATCTTCTAGAATGTCTGGAATAACTGCTTGGAATACAGGCTTAAATCCTGCTGAAAATAAATTTAATAGGAATATTAAAATATAGATATGCCATATTTCACTTACAAAAGGCATCAATAAGACGATTAAAGCTCTAAAGATATCCATAACTATCATGAATTTCTTTCTGGCAAACCTATGAACTAAACCTCCAATAATTGGTGAAAAAAATATATAAGCAATCATTTTGCACGCTAAGGCAATACCAAGAACTGCCCCTGCATTACTACCTGACATATCATAAGCAAGTAAGGATAGCCCAATTGTTGATAGCCCTGTTCCAACAAGAGCTACTATCTGAGCTGTAAAGAGTTTCGCAAATGTGACATTATTTAAAGGATTATTTTGTTTCATTTTTCAAAGATTGATAATGTTGAATCATATTTAACCATTGATTTAAAACTGAATTAATTGCATATTTTTTATCGATAGTTTCGTTTTGTGTCTGTTTATAATGTCGTTCATTAAGTATCTTTGAAGGATGATTTTTACTTTCATTAATCATTTGAACTTCAATAATACTAGCGTCTTTATAAACTCTAAAACTTATTGTAAATGGAAAAACATGGACAGCAGAATGATGACAGACCCTATCATCATAGTTCATAGAACATTCAAATGTGAATCGAGATAATGGCTTAATAATAAGGTTTATGGATGGCAGATCTATATTGGAAATCAATAGTTCTAGTTGATTACCTTCCAGGTGATCTTTTATTTTCAATTTATCAAGAGGTATTAAAATTGTTGTCTTGAATAGTTTATAGTTTGTTTCATAAAGTTTATGGAGTTCACTAGCCTTAGCAGCAAGGTTTGAGTTAGTATTAGGTTGGACTTGTTTTGTTTTAATAATCACAATGTTTTTAATAAATATTACATAATAATACTAAATAAATAAAAAAATAACATCGGGAGAACACTATGACGATTGCCTACACTTGCATTATAATTTGCATATTTATTCCTTTTTTTCTAGCTGGTTATTCCAAGAAATATTCTACGATTAAATACGATAATAATTTAGCAAGAAATCATGTTTCACAATTATCAGGAAAATCTTTAAACGCTTACAATGCTGAGCAAAACTGTTATGAATCTTTTCCACCATTTGCTGCAGCAGTTGTCATTGCTCATCAACTTGGTCATGACCAATCTATCATTGATCTATTAGCCATAACATTTGTTGTATGCAGGCTTTTATATGTATTGCTCTATATCAATGATCATGGAACTTTAAGGTCTGTTGCTTGGACCCTAGGATTTATTTCTATGGTTTCTTTATTTTTTATTGGGTGATAATTTATTTTTCGATCAGTAGATGTTTCTTATAGTGTCTTAATTCATGTATCGAATCATAAACATCATCCATTGCTAGATGATTTGAATTCTTACTGTGTGACCTAGCAACTTCAGGATTCCATAATTGAGAGGTGATCTTTATTGAAGTTACATCTAAGTTTCTATAATTGAAATGCGATTCCAATTCAGGCATCAATCTGGCTAAAAATCTCCTATCTTGGCAAATAGTATTACCACACATAGGCGACTCTTCTTTATTAGTGATTTTTTTTAAAAAATTGAGTGTCATTTTTTCGGCGTCAGCAATTGTTAGATTAGACTTCTTAACCCTGGCCAGTAACCCTGATTGAGAATGTTGTTTTTTATTCCAATTATCCATAGAATCAAGAACTGAATCATCTTGATTTATAGCAAGACTAGGGCCTTCCGCAATAACCTCAAGATTACCATCTGTCACAACAGTTGCTATTTCAATTATTGTGTCATTGAAAGTATCGAGGCCAGTCATTTCTAAATCTAACCAAATAAGTCTTTTTGAATGTGTAGACATAAAAAGATTTTAACAGAGTATTAAAGGTATAATTATAAAAGTTTAACTATGAAAGAATCTAAACAAACAGTATCTCGGATTGTTAATATTTATGGCAATCATGGTTTATTAGTTAACTCTAATAATCAAATGCATAAATTCATGCTGAAGAGCTCCAAAACAAAAGTCTATGTAGGTGATTATATAAAAACTACTCAAGTCAGGGACGAACAAATATTAATTGATCAACCCAATGAAAGGATAAATGTTGTGGAACGTTTTGATAAGACGGGTAGAAAACAAATCATAGCAACCAATGTCAGTCAATTACTAATCGTTATTGCAGCTCAACCAGAACCCAATTTTCTTTTGCTTGATAAATTGTTACTAGTCAGTGAATTGATGAATAATCAAGCAACCATTATATACAATAAAAATGATCTACATCCGTTAACAAATAAACGGATATTAACGTATCAAAAACTAGGTTATAAGTTGATTAATATTTCTGCAAAAACTGAAAATAATGTCAAAGAATTGTTTGATCAATTGTTAAATCAAACATCTTTTTTGGTAGGACAATCTGGTGTTGGTAAATCTACAATTACTAATTTACTTTTAAGTAGTCACCAATTAAAAACTAAATCTTTATCTTCTAAAAGCAATAAAGGAAGACACACTACCACCACAACTAGTATGTATAAAATCAATACCAATAGTTATCTCATTGATACACCTGGTGTAGAAAACTTGCACCCAGCCATAAAAGACATTCAGGATATTCAACATGGCTTTAAAGAAATGAAAATACATTTAGGAAGATGTAAATACAATGATTGTATTCATATCTCAGAACCACATTGCTCTGTAAAAGAAAGCTTAGACAATGATGAAATAGAATTATTGAGATACCAGAATTATCAAAAACTTATAGAAGATTTTAGGCAGAATTAATCAATAATATTTCTATTATTAATCGCTTGTATTAATGTATTGGAATCAACGTATTCAAGTTCGCCTCCTACAGGAACACCATAGGCGATACGCGAGGCTTTAATATTATTATTTTCTGCAATCGAAGCTATATAGTTTGCTGTTGCCTCCCCTTCAACAGTTGGACTACTAGCTAATATAACTTCCTCTATCGAGTTATTAATAATTAACTCTGTTAATTTATTTATTTTTAACTCATCTGGACCAATTCCATCGATTGGTGATAACTGCCCCATAAGAACAAAATACTTGCCATTAAATTGTTGAGTGTTCTCAATAGCTAATAAGTCTGCTGGCGATTCTATTATGCATAAAACTTTATTATTTCGTTTTTCATCCAAACATATCTCACATACTTCTGCATCTGTATACATTCTACATTTAGAACATTCTTTAATAGATTCTAAAGATGCAGTCAGAGTATTGGCTATAAATTGAGACTTATCATCATTATTTTTTAACAAATAAAAAACAATTCGTTGTGCACTTTTTATACCAATACCAGGCAATTGTTTAAATGCATCTATTAAATCTTGAAGTATAGGGCTAAATTTTTTCATGACTCATCATCTATGGTTGCATCAAATAACTCCATATATTGTTGTAGATTTGGATCTGTTTTAACCCTTGACTCGTTCATTATTTTTTGTGCTTCATTAGCCGCACTTCTTTTTTTTGCTAAGGTTGATCCGTCGTTGTTCTTTAGACTGATATTGACACTTTTTATATAATCGTAATTTAAAACTAAGAAATCTTTTAAAGCATTAACTCTATTTGTTGATAAATGATGTTCATAATCATTGTCGATTGTTAGTATTAGATTATCATTCACAAGGCTCTCAAAACTACAATGAGAGGCTAATTGCTTTACAGTTCCATTGATTTGCATTTCATTGACTCGGTTGGGCCAATTCTTTCTATTCATTTTATTTACGACATTATTGGATAACATTTCATCATCCTTATTGATGGTCGTTTTGGTTTGTATGACTTTAGAAGTATCTGGTTTATTTATTTTGATTGTTTTTTTTTCTATAGTTTCACTGGAACTATTTTCTTCATTTAACGTAAATGAAAACATACGTAGAATAGACATTCTAAAACCTTCTTTCATGCTTGGTGCAATTTCCATATCTCTTTTTGATGTAATTGCTATTTGATACAATAATTGAATTAAATCCTGATCCTGATTATTAGCAATTGAATCGATGACATCAACATTAAATGTTGTATCATTTTTATCTGTCACTTGTTTAAAAGCGATTTCTTGCAATAAAGAAGCAATTGAATTCAATATTGATGAGTAATCTGGATAGAGCTTGTCGACTTCTTCTAGAGCTAGATGCAGTTGCTCTTTGTCTTGATTAAAAACTGCAATTAAAAGATTAATCGTATAATTGATATCAATCGTACCAAGCATACTTTCTATCTGCTCTGTTGTTAAATTATAATCACCATACGCTAGGGCTTGGTCTAGAAGACTCAATCCATCTCTCATACTTCCATCCGATGCTTGGCTAATCAAATTCAAAGCATTGTCTTCGTATTTAATTTTCTCTTTTTTACATATATCAACCATTCGTTTCTGAATTGTATTTTCAGAAATTTTCTTAAGATTAAATTTTAAGCATCTGGATAAAACAGTGATCGGTATTTTTTCACTTTCTGTGGTTGCCAGAAGAAATTTCATATGCGGTGGTGGTTCCTCTAAAGTCTTAAGAAGTGCATTGAACGCTTCTTTGGTTAACTGATGTACTTCATCAATTAAATAGACTTTATACCTACCTGTTGATGGCGTATATTGACTATTCTCCAATAGCTCTCTGGTGTCATCAATACCTCTTTGTGATGCTGCGTCTACTTCGATCAAATCAATAAAGTTACCATCATCTATAGATAAGCAAGGTTGGCACTTACCACAAGGTTCAGAAGAAACACCTTCTTCGCAATTCAAAGCCTTAGCAAGAAGTCTTGCGATTGTTGTTTTACCTACTCCTCTGGTGCCTGTGAATAAAAATGCATGATGTACTTTGTCTTTATTGAGAGAGTTTTGAAGTGGTTTTACCACGTGATCTTGCCCCGATACTTCTGAGAAGAATTTAGGCCTCCATTTTCTTGCTAATACTAGATAACTCATATAAAAGATTTGAAATAATTATTCGTAAAAGAGGTAATCATATTACAGTCTTATTTATTGATCATAAATAAATTTTAATACTTTAAGTAGTGGTAATATCTGTACTATAATATTACCGTTCGATTAATAAGCATTTAGCATTGATATGGGAAGTAAAAAAATTGATATTGTTATCATTGGTGCTGGTATTTCCGGTATAGCAGCTGCTTATAATATTAAAAATAAATGTCCTAACAAGACTTATCTTTTATTAGAAGGACGTGACTCCATTGGAGGAACTTGGGACCTTTTTAAATACCCAGGAATAAGATCAGATTCAGATATGTGCACAATGGGTTATCGATTCAAACCTTGGGTCGGCAAAAAAGTTGTAGCTGATGGACCCTCTATACTTGAATATCTTAAAGAAATTGTTTCTGAAAATAAGATTGATCAAAACATTAGATTCAATCAAATGGTAGATTCTGCTTCCTGGTCAACAGAAAAAAAAGAATGGTCATTAACTATTAATAGTAAAAATGAACAAACAACAGATCATATTACTTGTGACTTTGTAGTGTTTTGTGGTGGCTACTATAACTATAGTCAAGGTTATCGACCAAAATTTCTTGGAGAAAATGATTTTAAAGGACAAATTATTCATCCTCAACAATGGCCTAGCACTCTAGACTATAAGAATAAAAACGTTGTTGTTATTGGTAGTGGTGCAACCGCTGTCACTATTATTCCTAGTATGGCTAATGAAACAAAACACATTACAATGCTACAAAGGTCCCCTACTTATTACATCATAGGGCCAGAGGAAGATCCTCTTGGTAATTTTTTAAGAAAATACACTAATGATAAACTGGCCTATATAGTCGTTCGTTGGAAAAATATTTTATTTTCACAATGGTTCTTTTTTAATCGAGCAAGAGCACAACCGAAAAAAGTAAAAGAATGGTTAATTGATCAAGTTAAAAATAAGCTAGGACCAAACTACAATATTGAAAAACATTTCACTCCAACTTATAACCCCTGGGATCAAAGAATTTGTCTAGTTCCTGGTGGAGATTTCTTCGATGCTATTAATGAAAAAAAAGCAACAGTTATCACGGATCACATAGAGAGATTTACCGAACATGGTATCACTTTAAAATCGGGAAAGTTATTAGAAGCAGATATGATTATTACAGCAACAGGACTAAATATGGAAGTTGCTGGTGATATAAATATTGATATTGATGGTAAGAACCTCGATATTTCATCAAAAATGTTCTATAAAAGTATGATGATAGCAGACGTACCTAATATGGTAGTAACGTTTGGTTATACCAATGCTTCTTGGACACTCAAAGCAGACCTTACAGCAGAATATACTTGTAGATTGATTAATCATATTGATAAAAAAGGCTACGATTACTGTGTAGCTATTACAGATGAAACAATTGAAGAAGATGGCGTATGGCTAGACTTTACCTCGGGTTATGTTGAAAGAGCAAAACATAAGTTTCCCAAACAAGGGGCAAAAGCACCTTGGACTAATACACAACAGTATCTTTCTGATCTGTTTGCTGTGCGTTATGGGAGAATTAAAGATAAAGATTTAAAATTTTTTTAGACTCTTTTTTCCTCGTTGTTAGGTTTGTAATTTTTACCAGCAATATAAAAAGCTGGCAAAGATAATCCAGCTAATAATTGAAATGTCAGAAGTGTTTTAGAATAAGCTTCATTAACTCCATTGCTTAGTAAGTAATCAATCATTACGCCTGCAAAAGTGATCCCGATACCCAAACCAACGATATTAACCATTAAGAGATAGTAAGCAAGAACTATTGCTCTCATTTTCTCAGGTGCCATTTCTTGTATCGATGATGTGATTGGTCCATATAGACAACCCCATTGAAAAAAACCAAGAAACAATAATGAGAAGAATAAAATCCCTGTGTCTTCTGTGAGGCGATAATATATTACAAAAGGAGTAAAGACGAGCAAACACCAAAATAAAAAGGTTTGTCGAGCTTTACCAGTAACCTTTGTGTAATAGTCGCTACCTATACCTCCAAATAAATTACCTAATATTCCAGCAGGAAAACCAATTGTTCCAGTAATAATAAGTATTTCAGATCGATCAAACCCCCTTTCTTGGACCAACCACAATTGATCGAATGTAGTTGCTCCTAAAATAAGATGTACAGCAATACCACCATAGATAGTTAGACGAAGTGCATAATTGTCTTTCAAAGTCTGTCTTAAAGCATGCATAGAATCTATGATTGTTTTTTTATTGAGAACATCTTTAGTCAGTTGTAATTCTAATTGCTGTTTCCTATTGGGTGTTTCTTTAAATATTAGTATTACAATGGCAAAAATAATTCCTATTGCTCCTAAGGCAAAAAAACAATTTCTCCAACCCCATATCGGGCCTAGGTAACCAGCAATATAGAATGAAGCTGTTATACCTAATGGAACTGCTAAGTAATAAAATCCTGAAACGAAGCCCATATTTTTTTTTGGAAAATGATCCGATAATAATGAAAGTGCAGAAGGAGTAAGTATTGATTCTCCAATACCAATAAATATTCTTGGTAGTAATAACATCCAAAAGTTTTTAGCCATACCAGAAATCGCAGTTAATAGACTCCATAAGAATACTCCAAACGATATAAACTTAATTCTATGGACTCGATCAGAGATAGCACCCATAAAAAGTCCCACAAGAGAATAAAATACAATGAATGCTAAACCCGATAAAAGCCCAAATTGTGTATTGGTTAAATTAAGATCGGGTACGATAAAGTTTGAAAAACTCGTAAGCAATTGTCTATCAATAAAGTTAAGAACATTAAGGGTGGTAAGAAAACCCAATAATTGATAGCTCGATGATTGAGACATTTAATCAATGACAGAAATAGTTATTTTGCCTATAGCATTTCTATTGGCTAACTTATTTATTGCTTCTGCTGTTTGTTCCAAAGGAAATGTTTCAGTAACAAAGGGTTTAATCTGTCCTTTCTCATACATTAAAAACAATTGATGGAAGTTTTCATTGTTAATATTTGGTTCTCTCATGCAAAAAGCTCCCCAGAATACGCCAATAATTTGACAACCCTTTAACAAAGCTAAATTAAGAGGAATTGAAGGGATGCTTGAAGTGAATCCTATTACTAAATATCTTCCTTTCCAAGCGATGGCTCTTAATGCTGGCTCTGAATAGGCACCACCAACTGGATCAAAAACAACATCAACACCTTTATTATTGGTTAATGCTTTTAACTCAGATGAAAAATTCTTTTGAGAATCACGATCCATATTATCTCTTGAGTATAGGACTGTAGAATCTGCACCTTGCTGTTTGCATAAATCTAATTTTTCATTTGAAGATGCCGCTGCAATCACATTTGCTCCCATCGCTTTAGCAACATGAATCGCTGCTATCCCAAGACCTCCTGCTGCTCCCATAATAAGAACATTATCGCCTTTCTTTAATTCAGCTCGTTGTTTAAAGGCATGAATGGATGTTCCATAATTGAGTGGAAATATAGAACCCGTCTGATAATCCATTGAGTCTGGTAGAGGCATGATATTGGACTCATGACACAATGCTTCTTCAGCAAATCCACCACTGCCTTTAAAACCTATGACTCTATCATTAAGCTTGCATTTAGTAACATTTTTACCCACTTCACTAATAATGCCTGTAAATTCACCTCCGGGTGAAAATGGAAAATCTGGTGTCATTTGGTACAGGCCTTGCACAACTAATACATCTGGAAATGCTACACCTGCAGAATGTACATTCACCACAACTTCATTATCTCCTGGGACTAGATTGTCAATTTCCTCAATTTTATGTGAGTTAATTGGGCCAAATTTTCTGCATAAATACGCTTTCATTTTTCTACTCTTGATTTAGGTTAAAGGATGCAATTCGATTGCCCATAAAAGTACCTAACCACACTTTTTCTTTATGTGGTACTCCTACTGTAACCGAACCTATTTGTGTTTGCTTGAATGAGAATGCTTCTACTTCAGATAAGTC